>NZ_JAALJH010000036.1 GCF_011064615.1 Aquisphaera insulae
TTAGGCCATGAGGACTCCCAGACTGACCAGGAAAAGATTGATCGCTTGCGCGTCCAGCGATCTCTGTTCGAGCTCAAGGACTTGCAGGTACTTCAACGCAGCGGGGGGGGCGCCATCGATCCTTGCGCGCAAAACGAGACCGGGCCATGTTACCTCCCAGGGGAATGTCCGGGTGTGGCGACGGATTGATTGAGAGACGTTCCAGTCCTGGCGTCGTCTTCGGGCCGTCAGAAGGGGGCGGTCTGGAGGCGGCGTGAACTGCGGGTGCAACAAACAAGGAGCATTTGACCGCGCACGAAGAGCAGGAACAACTGGAAAGAGTGAAAACCCTGATGTTTCCGAAGAATCAATCCGGATGGAAATCGGGGTTCGTGCGGACGGTCATTCCCTGGCGCCCCAGATGCAACCCAGAGAAAACGTATCAAACCGGAGCGGCGAGGGCCGGCCACGACGGCCTACAGATCGATCTGAAGCTGTTGAGAAAGACGATTCCGAGGCCTGGCCTTCGTCGAGTGACGCGAGGGTTCCATCGGAATGGTCTCCCTGTCCCTTTCTGGGATCCCGGGCACTGGCAGTTTTTGTTGAACGATGTGAAGCAACCCGGTCGGTCGGAGATCGCAAAACACTCCGACCGACCGCCGGCCCGAAGCGGCCCCGTGGCCTCACGCGGCCAATGTCCGGCGCCTCGCCACGACGGCGGCGCCCGCGATGCCCAGGGCCAGGGAGATCACGCTCGACGGCTCGGGGACCGCGGCGGAGGACAGGGCGGCGCCGATGGCGGCGTAGCCCAGCGCGTTCGGATGGAAATCGCCCGTCGCGATGTTGGTGAACTCGAGCTCGTGGCCGACGAAGAGCGAGTAAGTATCGACATACGTTGCGCCGAATTGGTGGGCGAGTGCGGTCAGGTTGGGGTTGAAATAGCTGAGCACCAGGTCATAGAGCGCGTGGTCGGTTGGATCGTAGGCTTCCGGGAACGGGTTGTAGTAGCCGGGAAGGTAGACGTGCGCCCCGGGGGCGACCTGCTGAAGCTCGGTGAGGACCACGCCGTAGTTGTGCAGCGCGGTGGAGATCGCGCCCGATATCAGCGCCAGCTTCGTCGCCGCGTCGCCGTTCTTGTAGGCATCCGACCCCAGGACGGCGAAGATGTCGTTGGCGCCGAAGATCAGCGAGACGGCGGTGATGTGGTCGCTCGCGGGCAGGTTCATGATCTCCGACAGCATCAGGTCATTCTGCGAGACCATGCCGTTGGTGCCGGCATAGTTCAGGTTCAGCTCCCAGGCCCGGGGCGGCCCGGTGGGAGAGAGATTCTTGGGATCGAAGAAGCTGGTCGATTGCTCGCCGGGGATGGCCAGGTTCAGCACGGTGGGGCGAACGCCGCCGTTCATGGCACCCAGGGTGTCGGCAAAGGGCTTCACGTAGCCCTGATCGCCATGGGAGGGGGTCAGGTAGTTGGGATCGGACGGGTCATATCCGAAGGCGACCGAGTCGCCGAGCGAGAGATAGACCTCTCCGGCCCGCGCCGGGGCGGTTGCCAAGAGCCCAAGCATGAAGGCGAGCGAGACGACGCACGAGGCCAAACGGAACGCGTTCATCGAGCGGGACTCCTTTTCCGGGTCGTTCAACGTGATGTGGAACGGGGCATCCTGCACCTCGGTCTCGAGCGGAGGGCCGGACATCGACGGGCGGAGACTTCGAAGTGACGCTCCTCTTCTCCGCCGAATGCAACGCAACAGTCCACGACAGGCTTTTGACGACGGACCGGGAAAAGGTCACGCGCCCTCGCGAAATTCCGTGCGGAACTCGTTGATTCCCTCGAACCGCGAGCTCGTGAATCGGGTCACGTCCTTTCTTTCGCGAATTTCAGCGAGGACAATCCGCGAGAAATCTCGTCGGCCCGTGACGAAAATGGCAAAACATGGCGCATTCTCAAGATAGGGAGATTGCCATCCAGCGATGATGCGCGCCGATGGCTCGGATCGAGCCGAGAGGCGGCGACGGGGGAGCTTCCGCGGTGAAGTGCGACCTCAGGGCATCTGGGCTCGACCCTGGCAGCCATCAGGAGCCGCTGCGCTCCGACAACGCCGAGCTTTCGGGTTGCCGACAGACAGGAATGCCTGGCCCCCGGGTTCAAAGCCGGGTGAGTTGGGAATTTCGGAGGACAGGCATTCCTGCCTGTCCCGATTCCAATCCGAAAACGCGGCCCTGACAAAGCACCAGCGGTTTTCGGATCGTTGTCAGATTCGCGCCGAAACGCGCCATCAAAGCCAATCGAAGAAATGGCTCTAAGTCTTTTAATATTAATGTTTTGTGGTGATCGACGGCGGCCGCTCGCGTGACGATCAAAGCCAATTTCCTCAGTGCCGCCAGAGGGCCAGGAGGATCTCCAGCGCGATGAGGATCACGACGGTGATCTCGAGGGCCTCCATGCGGTGGCCGCCGGCCTGCTGGATGAGGAGGTCGTAGACGTCGCCGACGGTCTCGAGCTTGCGGCGGATCGACTGCTGCCAGCCGCGGAGGTGGAAGCGGGTCGAGGCCAGGTCGAAGACGCGGGAGAGATAGTGGTCGCCGACGAGCTTGAGGGCGTTGTCCACTCGCTCGAAGAGGCTGGCGGCCTCGATCTCGAGCTCGCGAACCTGGCGGACGGCGTGCTCGTGGCTCCTCCAGTAGGATAGCCAGCGGCGTTTGCGTCGCTCCGGGCGGATCAGCTTGTAGGCGGCCTCGAGGCGGTCGTCGAGGCGATCGTCGATGTGGCGGAACTCCAGGAGCTGGACGTTGGCAAACTCGATCACGCGGAGGGTGTCCTCGCAGTCGGCGTCGGCGATGAAGCCGGCGGCCCAGTCGAGCACGACGAGGTCATGAGGGGTGTAGGAAATGGCAAGCCTGGTCGCCTCGGCCACCTCGCTGGCGCTGAGCGGTTCGGCCTCGAGCCGGACCAATCCGGCGATCCACGGGGCATGTTCCTTCAGCCAACCCGCGCGCGACTCGGAGAGCTGGAAGACCAGGTATTCTTCCGAGAGGTCGCTCGGGGAAAAGTCGTAGACGGCGGGCCTCAGCCGCTCGATCCAGGGGGCGATGGACCGGTGTGCGGCCTCGTCCAGGTCCGCCGGATCGGCGAGCGAACCCGCGAGTTCGAGGAGGGCCCCTGGCGTGATCACGAGCGGGAACTGGACGGCGAGGGAGACCGCCCCGAAGTCGAAGAGCGAGAGGTCCGCCCGCGCGTCCGCGGCAAGTCGGGGGGCGCCGGGGAGCTGGATGCCGGTGGCATCCACGGCGACGCGGATCGGCGCCGGGCGGTAGCCGATGGATCCGGGCGTTCGCTTGCGTCGGGGCAAGAGGCCGGGCTCGCCCTGGAGCAGCCGTCGTGCGGCCTCCAGGTCGATCTCGTCGCCGATATCCAGGGCGTAGGCCAGGTGGACCACCACGGACTGGGGCTCGTGCAACCATCCCGCCTCGTGACCGATCGGCGACGCCGGTTCACCGGTTTTCGTCATCCGTGCCGCTCCGGGGAGGACAGGTCCTCGATCGCGCCGGCCTCGAGCGTCGGGTCGGAGGTCTCGATGCGGGTCAGCTCCTCCGGGTCGCCCGCGAATGCCGGGCCGGTCGAGGTCGGGGCCGGGGCCGGGACCCGCTCGGGATCGTCGAGCGGATGGTTGGCCAGCCACCATGCCTCCGCCTGCATGGCGGACCAGCCCGGGGCATCGCGGCAGGCGAGGAGGGCCGCACTCAGGCTCTCGGCGTCCTGGTAACGATCGGCGGGCTCCTTCTCCAGGCAGCGGAGCACCACGCGCTCGAGATCGGTGGGGATACCCTCCCGGAACCTCGATGGCGGCACCACCGGATCCTTCACCTGGGAGATCATCACGGCCATCGAATCCGAGTCGACGAAGGGGGGCTGACCCGTGAGGCAGAAATAGGCGACGGCGCCGACCGCGTAGAGGTCGGTCCGAGCGTCCGGGATGCGGGACTTCGTGATCTGTTCCGGCGCCATGTAGAGGGGAGAGCCGGTCACCATGCCTTCCCGGGTCAGGAGCGTGGAGTCCTCGCCCTTGGTCGGCTTGACGAGCCCGAAATCGAGCAGCTTGGCCACGTCGTAGCGGGCGCCCCGGTAGGCCGCGAAGATGTTGGGGGGCTTGATGTCGCGATGGATCAGCCCGCAGAGGTGGGCCTCGCGGAGGGCCTCGCAGGCCTGGCTCAGGATGTAGATGACGCGGGCCGGCGGCAGCGGGCCGTGCTGCTCGACCAGCTCCTGGAGGCTCAGGCCCGGGAGGTACTCCATCACGTAGAAATAGGTGCCGTCCTCCGAGCGGCCGTAGTCGTAGACCTCCACCGTATTCCAGTGAGAGAGCCGGGCGGTCGCGCGGACCTCCAGCTCGAACCGTGCCAGCGCGTTCGGCCTCTCGAGGAGATCTCGGCGGATCAGCTTGATGGCGCACGGCCGCTTGAGGAGGCGGTGGACGGCGTAGTGGACCTCCCCCATCCCGCCCGCCCCGAGCCGCTGTTTCAGTTGGTACTCGCTGAGCTGCTTCGCCTCGTCGGCTTCGGTCCGGCAGCGGTGGATGACGCAGGTCCCGTAGATGGCCGCCCCCGCGCCCAGGATCAGATAGAGCGAGTTCTCGGTCAGCCTGTCGAGCGTCCGGGCCTCCTCGGCGTGCTGCCGGAAGCCCTCCGAGGTCAGGCCCAGGAGGAGGGGAGCGACCAGGGGCGACAGGGCCATCGGCAGGATGACCATCGCGGCCCGACGGCAGGTGTTGGGGATGAAGATGGCGTAGGTGAAGATCAGGATCAGGACGCCGATGATGCTCGCCTTGAAGAGCACCCGGATCTCATTGCCGGTGAGGAGATCGCGGTCCAGCCGCGCCTGGTAGCCCGCCGATTGGCTGGCCACCAGGCAGGCGATCACGGATCCGAATGCGAGCAGCTCCATGATCCGGAGCCGCCTGACGCTGATCTCGAGCCGGCTCGCGAGCGTGAGCAGGACCAGGACGAGCCAGGTGAAGGTCGCGGCGTGGACCGCCGACTGGCGGAAGAACCTCGTGAAGTAGAGGTCGCGGATGAGGAAGACGCCGAGGCTGACCGCCATCACCAGGGTCGCGGCGAAGAGCCGATCGCGGAGCAGGTCGCGCGACTCGCAGTCGCGTTCGTGCCGGCTGGCCGCGACCACGCGCCGGGCGAGGGCGAAGCTGTCGGGCAGTCCCGCGGCGTCGACATCGGGCCGCCGGGCGGACTTCGACGCCTCCGACTGATCCTCGGGATGTGGCATGGGGTTCACGACGGGTCAAGCCGGGCGGGCGCGAAATCATGAGGGAACGCGACCATCAACTATATCACCTCGCCCGTTGCGGTTCAGCAGGGTGCTTCTTGGCTCATCCGGCAGGAGCTTGCGCCGGTCGTGAAGGCTGAGGGTATTAGTGGAGACATGCAGAGTTTTTTGTAGGGTGTGTCAAGCGCAGCGCAGACGCACCGGACCGCTGGAGCACCTGGGAGGAGCGAGTGATTCGAGATCGATAGACCTTTCCCGAGTGGCGATCCGGCGTCATCACCTGTGGCCGAGCTGATCCGGTGCGTCTGCGCTGCGCTTGACACACCCTACGGGAGGCCTTGTCGCGGCTCCTCCGGCGCGTGCTATGGCCGGTGGTCGGGGATCGCCCGTGATGGGCGATCTCCGGCTCTGTCCGCTTCAATACGAATCGCTCGGGATGACCTCTCGTCCGGCGGGTGTGATCAGGGCCTTGAGGATATCGGGCTCGATCGACCTCTTGAGAAATCGGACCGAGCCGTCCCCGAACGCGACGGGCGTTCCCTCGACGCCCGGGCCGAAGAGATCCGGGAGCGGCCTGTTCAGGTCGAACGGGATATCGTCGGGCCTGGTCCAGGGGATGTCTCGCGTCGTCGCCACCAGCATGAGCGTGTTTGCACAGCCGTCACGGACATTGCTAACGGTGGGCCTGTCCTTGATCCCGAACATGGTCGCGGGGCCGCTGAACGTGAAGATGCCGGAGTTCGTGGAGGGCTTCCCCTTCGTCACCTGAGATCGGAAGACCTCGGGGATGCGATCCAGCAGCTTGATGTTGTTCGGGCCGTCCCAAGGCTCATCGAAGTTGTACGCGTTGTACAGGTCCGACTGATTGAGGAACGGCAGGATCTCCACCCGCCAGCTATGGGGCACCTTGCCGCTCTTGCCGCCGAGGACGACCGGGCTGGGGAAGTGGTCGAATCGAGAATGGTAATTGTGGAGGGCGATGCTGATCTGCTTGAGGTGGTTGGCGGCCGCCGTCTGGTCGAGAAAGGTCGCCCTCTGCCGGTTGAGTGCGGCGGCGACCTCGGCGAGCTTCGCCGCGTCGAGCGGCGCACGCGAGCGGAGGTGTACGAACCGGCCGTCGGCTTCCACGGTCGCCGCGTCAACGAGTGCCGCGAGCGAGCCGGCCAGGAAGACAAGCTCCGGCTTTTCGGCCTTCTCGCGGAGCGACGGCATGGCGTTGCGGGCCAGCGTCAGGACGGCCCTGGCCGTCTCGACGATGGTCCTCACGTCGTCCGTCGAGTGGGCCTCGGCGACGATGTCGACGACGACCTCCCGGTCGACCGAGATCCCGGCCGCGCACGCCCTGGTCCGCTCCAGCAGCGGGGCGATGACGTCGAGATTGATCCGGGCGGAGGTGTTCGCCAACTGCCTGCGCAGCCATCGAGTTTCCACCGCGAGGTTGACCTGACCGCGCGTCAGCCGATCCCAGGCGTTATCCCAGGCGTGAGGGGAGCTGGGCTCACTGCGGTCCTCAATCATCAGTCGAATCAGATCTTCACGACCCATGATGGCCGTGCGATCGTCGACGGTGAGGAACGCCGCTTTCGGGAGGCTTCCCTGATCGATCAGGATGTAGCTCCGATCTCTGTGCTTGACCTCGCGCGAGGGCCCGCGCATCGGGGCCGTGACCGCGGTCCAGTCCTGGGGCCGAATCGCCCGAGTGATCACGGCCGACGGCGGGGCCAGGAAGGTCGGTTGACCGGAACCGAGCCTGACATCCTCCCAGATGTGTATCCATTGTTGAGTGACGGTGAGCGGTACGGGGAGTCCGTCGCCCGTGCGGATGCCCGCGGCCAGAAGCTCAACGAGCGGCCCCCAATCGGCTCGGGAGATCAGGGGGGCGAAACGGACTTCGAAGAACATCCGCGTCTCGGGAGGTACGGACTTCGGATCGAAGTCGTCCGGCACGGGTGCAGGAGCGACCCCACCCTGCACCACCGGGCTCTTCGGCGTGGCCGCTCGGGCCGGCGTCTCCTGGGCGGCCAGCGGCGGGCGGAAACCGGCGACGGCGAGGCCCGTCGCCACGGTGGCGGCGAGGGTCGTCGCTCGCATCAGGGACGAGGGCCGGGCGTGTCGGTCGGCATGATCGGTTCGAAGCATGTTGATCCTCGTGACGAAGGTTTCCTGAGACGGGAGGAACGCCCGCGCCGGCCACCGGAGGCGGCGGTCGTCGCGGCGGATGGCCATCCGGGCCAGGGTCGAGAGATACGGGCCGGCACCGCCGTTGAGCCTGGCCGACCAGGCGTCCGCGGCGAGCTCCTGCTCCAGCCGAAGCCGGGCGACGAGCCAGTGCGCCAGCGGGTGATGGAACTGGACGGCCAGCCCCATCTGGGCGACCAGGCCGGCGAGGTAATCGCCCCGGCAGACGTGCGCGAGCTCATGCGCGATCACGGCTCGCCGCTCGTCGTCGTCCCAGCTCGCCCATTCGGACGGGACGAGGATCAGCGGGCGTCGACCGCCGATCGTGGCCGGCGTGCTCAGGCTCGGGGCGACCCGGAGATCGACCGTCCGGGTACAGCCCATCTCCGCGCGGAGGACCTCGACGAGCTCGAGGAGCGAGGGATCGACCAGGGGCAGGCTCTCTCGTCGCAGCGCCCTCATCGAGACCAGGCCGATCGTCAGCCGGGTCAGGCCGATGATCAACCCGGCGACGAATGCGATCGCCAGCCAGCTCCGCCAGTCGCGAGCCGGAGATCCGAAGGCGAGAGCCGGCTCCGGGGCGGTGGGCCGATGCGCCTCGACGGACGCCATCGACGGGAAGAGGCTGGCCACGGTCTCCAGCCAGCCGGTTCGAGCCGCGAGATCGACGCGCGGGATCGGGTCGCGACCCTCGGCGGGCGCGGGATCGCGGGCAGGCGGCTCGATGGCGGTTCGTTGAACGACCCGGAACGAGGGCAGATCCCACCGCGGCCAGGGGCTGAAGGCGAGCGCCGAGACGAACGTCATGACGACCAGTACGCTCGACGCCGCGAGGGCACCGGCGGCCGGACTTCGCCGCCGAAGCCACAGATAGGCCGCGATTCCCAGGATCGCGAAGAGCGTCGAATGCAGGATCCCGAGCCAGAGGGCCGAGCCGAGCGTGATCATGACTTCCCCCCCTTCTTCCCGAGTACCTCCTCGAGCAGCGCCCGCTCCCGGGGCGAGAGCGTCTTCTGCTCCATCAAGCGGACGAGCAGCAATTCCCGAGAGCCCCGAAAGACGCGATCGACGACGTCCCTCAGGAGCTTGCGAGACACCTCCTCATACGTCTGGGCCGGCCTGTACGAGAAGGGCCGCTCCTCATTCGTCTGCACGAGGAAGCCCTTCTCCGCGAGGATCCGGACCAGCGTGGCGATCGTCGTGTAGGCCCGGTCCAGCCCCTCGGCCGCCAGCGCGTCGCGGATGTCCGCGACGCCGGATTCGCCCCGGTTCCAGAAGACGTGCATCACCTCGAGCTCCCGCTCGGTCAGCTCCTTCGCCCGCGGTCGCGCCATGCCTGCCCTCCCCTTCACCTGGTGAGATTTGGTTTTTTAGATTTGGTTTTATCGTAGACCCGTCGCTGGGGTTGTCAAGGAGGTTCGGGGGGAATTCCGCGGGCGGGGTTCAGCCGAGCGGATCGGGCGGGCAGACGCCGATCTGGCAGCTCCTGGCCTTGATGATCAGGTGGACGTCCGCGCCGGGGGCGAGGCCCAGGTCCTCGACGACGGGGAGGACGACGCTGACGATCCAGCGGACGCCGACGGTCCGGACGACGACCTCGGCCTCTCCCCCGTGTGCGGCGATCCGCTCGACGGTGCCGGGGAGCTGGTTCTGGGCGCTCAGGCCGGGGACGAAGCCCCGCGAGAGGAGGATGTCTTCCGAGCGCACGGTCACGGTGACGGCGGAGCCGGGCGCGGCGGGCGCGGGGGGGACGATCAACGAGGGGCCGTCGATCAGGCGGAGCTGCGTCCCGCCCCGCGTCGACTCGTGGCCCTCGACCGTCGCCGGGTGGGTGTTCCGGACCCCGTCGAGGTGCGTCAGCCCGAGCGAGGCCGCGGCCGGCCCGGTGAGGACCTCGAGCGGCGGCCCGTCGGCGGCGATCTCGCCGCGGCGGACGAGAATCAGGCGACTCCCGAGCGCGACGGCCTCGGCCGGGCTGTGGGTGACGTACAGGATCGAGATCGCCTCGCTCCTCTGCACGGCCCGGAGCCGATCGAGGAGGACCTGGCGGCCCGCGACGTCGAGGGCCGAGACGGGCTCGTCGCAGAGCAAGAGCCGGGGCCGGGGCGCGAGGGCCCGTGCCAGGCCGACCCGCTGACGCTCCCCGCCGGAAAGCGTGGCGGGTCGGCGGTCGAGGAGGTGCTCCACGCCGGAAAGCGACGCAACCCGCTCGATCCTCGACTCCCTGTCCCCGGGGCCCATCGCCGAGAGGCCGAAGCCGATGTTCTCGCGGACGCGGAGGTGCGGGAAGAGCAGGTCGTCCTGGAAGATCATGCCGATCCCCCGGCGGCGGAGCGGCAGGTCGATCCCCCGCTCGGCGTCGAACAGGGCCTTGCCGTCAAGGCGGACGAATCCCCCCTCGGGTCGGAGGAGGCCCGTGATCAGGCGAAGGATCGAGGTCTTGCCGGCGGCGGACGGGCCGAAGAGGACGGTGATGCCCGGGACGAGCTGGAAGCCGACGTCGACGCGAAGTCCGTCGCGAAGCCTCCGGACCAGCCGGGCGTCGAGGACCGGCGCGGGGGTTGGCATGCTCACGGCGACATCCCTCGGCGGGGTGCCGTCCACTGGACGGCCAGCATGGCCAGGATCGAGATCAACGAGATGCAGCCCGCGAGCACCGCCGCCCGGCGGGCATCGCCGGCCTGCACCGCGTCGTAGAGGGCGAGCGACGCCGTCTGGGTCTCGCCCGGGATGTTCCCCGCGACCATCATCGTGGCGCCGAAGTCCCCGAGCGCCCGGGCGAAGGCCAGGATCATCCCGGAGGCGAGCCCGCGCCAGGCGAGCGGCAGGGTGACCGACCGGAAGACCGAGAGCTCGCCCCGGCCCAGGAGCCTGGCCACGTCCTCGAGCGCCGGGTCCACCGCCTCGAGGGCGCTTCGAGCCGGCAGGAGAAAGAGCGGGAAAGCGGCCAGGGCCGAGGCGAGCACGGCCCCGGACCGGTGGAAGACGAAGACGACGCCGAACGCCTGTTCGAGCCAGCCGCCGAGCGTCCCGCGGCGGCTGAGCGTCAGGAGCAGGACATAGCCGAGGACCGTTGGCGGGAGGACCAGCGGCAGGACGAGGACGCCGGCCAGGAGCTCCTTGAGGGGGAAGCGGACGCGGGCCAGCAAGAGGGCGATCGGGAGGCCGATCGCGACGATCAGGGCCGTGGCGGCGGTCGCGACCAGGAGCGAGAGACGCAATGGCCCCGGGTCGATCATGGACGTTTCTCGGCCTTCGCCGCGGGCGCGGGAGTGGCCGTGTCGGCGGCGGGACCGGCGAAGCCGCTTTCCTTGAGGATGGCCTGCCCCTCGCGGCCGAGGACGAGCTCGGCGAAGGCCCGGGCGCGGTCCGGGTGGCTCGAGTCCGAGACGATCCCGAGGAACTGGACCATGGGGGAATAGATGCCCGGATCGACATCGATCGTGACGACGCCCGAATCGGGCCCGATCAGCGAGCGGCTGACGAGGGCCGCCTCGGCATCCCCGTGCTGGGCATAGACGAGGGCCTGGCGCACGCTCTCGGCCCGCACGATCCTTGGCCCCAGGGTCGTCCACAGGCCGAGCTTCTCGAGCGCCTGGCGGGCCGCGACGCCGTACGGCGCGAACTCCGGGTTGGCGATCGCGACCTTGCGGATTTGAGGCTTCTCCAGGTCCTTCACCCCCTTCACGACCGGCGCGACCGACGGATGGACGCAGAGGACGAGCGAGCCTCGGGCATACGGCCGGATCGATTCGGGGACGATCAGGCCCCCCTTCTCGAGGTCCCGCACGAACCGCTCGTTGGCGGAGAGGAAGACGTCGTAAGGTGCGCCGGCGCGGATCTGCTCGGCGAGGCGGCCGGAGGCATCGAGGGTGATCGTCGCGGTCGTGCCGGAATCCGCCTGGAAGCGCTCGACGAGCTTCGGCAGGGACTGCTGGAGGTCCGAGGCCGCGGCGATCCGGAGCGGGGTGGCCTCCTTCGCGGCCCGGTCGGCGCGGTCGTTCGAGCCGTCGCGGCCCCCCGCGCAACCGGCCAGGAGCAGGAGCGCGATGAGCGGAAATCGGACGGGGAAGCCGGCTCGCGGTGGGCTCATTGCGGCAGGGTCTCCGGGAGTCGCGATCGGCGCCGACGGACCTGGGCGGATGCATGGTAAGGGGCGGCCCGCCCGGCCGTCAATCGCCAGAGATTGCGGCGGGCCGCCGAATCGATTAGAACGATCCCATGGTATCTTGGCACGATCGCGGAACGGGCGAGCCCTCGCCGGCACGGCGGATCGGGTCGTGAATCGGCCTTCGCGATCCTACGGGAAAGGTCTCCCCGGGGATGAAGACGGAACAGTTTCTCAGGCATCACGGCATCAAGGGCAATCCGTTCAGCGAGGAAGACGCGCAGACCGACACGATCTTCAAGCGGCGTTGCCTCGACACGATCCATCACCCCGCGTGGAACAAGTTCTTCGGCAGCCCGGCGGACCCTTCCACGGCCCTCGTCTTCGGCGAGAAGGGGAGCGGCAAGACCGCCCTGCGGCTCCAGGCCACGTCCGAGATCGAGGCCTACAACAGGGCCAATCCGGCCGAACGCGTCTTCGTCATCTCATACGATGACTTCAACCCGTATCTCGACCATTACCGCCAGGCGATCCGCGCCGGCGATACCAACGAGGTCCTCAAGCGCTGGCAGCTCCAGGACCACATGGACGCCATCCTCTCGCTGGGCGTGACGCAGCTCGTCGACCTGCTGTCCGCGGAGAAGGTCGACCTGACGACGCTCAGCCTGGACCAGCGCCGGGACCTCCTCCTGCTCGCGGCCCTGTATGATGCCTCGACGGGGGAGCCGATCGAGAAGCGCTGGAGCCGGCTCCGCCGCCGCTCCGGCTTCCGGCCGCTCTGGAGCCGTCGCGACCTCCAGATCGGCTTCGGGACGACGCTGATCGTCCTGCTGCTGATCTACCTCTTCCCCACGCTCCGGGAATGGAGGCTGCTCCCCTGGCTGCTCGTGCCGATGCTCGCCGGCTGGCTCTACTGGGGCTGGCGACTGCTCCGGGCCGAGCGGTACGCCCGGGACATCCGCAAGGGCCTGAAGGTCCTCAGCCGAGATCCCTCGGCGCTCCGCTGGGAGCTGCTCTGGTTCAAGCCGAGCGAGCTCGGGGGCCAACCCCTACCGACGCCGGCCCGCCGCGCCGAGGAACGCTATGAGCTCCTCCGCAAGTTCCAGGGGGTCCTCAGCACGCTCGGCTATGCGGGCATCATCGTGCTGATCGACCGGGTCGACGAGCCGCAGCAGATCGAGGGGGACCCGCGCAAGATGCGGGCCCTGATCTGGCCCCTGCTCGACAACAAGTTCCTCCGCCATCCGGGGATCGGCGTCAAGCTCCTGCTGCCGATCGAGCTGGCCTATTACCTCGAGAAGGAGGACAAGGAATTCTACGATCGGGCCAGGCCCGACAAGTTGAACATGATCAAGCCGCTCCGCTGGACCGGCCCCTCCCTCTATGACCTGGCCAGCGATCGCCTCCGCGCCTGCCAGGCAACCCCCTCCGCCAACGGCGAAGCCGGCGGTGCGGAGGTCGCGGGCGAGGCGACGGGGGACGCCGTCGCCTCCGGCCCCCGGCTCCGCGACATGGTCGAGGAGACCGTCAGCGACGACTCGTTGAAGGATGCCCTGGGGAACCTCCGGACGCCCCGGCACCTGTTCAAGTTCCTCCACCGGCTGATCGAGGAACACTGCCACAGGCATACCGAGGACAGGCCGAAATGGGAGGTCGATGCGGACACCTTCCGGACGACGTTCTCCGCCTACATGCGTGACCTGGACGCGTTCGATCGCGGCTACGGCCACGGCTGATCGAGGCGTCGGGGCCGCGCGGCCGGGTTGCGGTGCTCGGCCCAGCTCAGCTCAGGCCGTCGCCGCCGGCGGCCGAGGCGGCGGCCGGGGTCTCGACGAAACGCCCCCGCTCGTCGAGCGTGCGGAAGTAGAGGAACCCGCTCTTGCCGCCGAACGCGAGCTGCCGACCATCCCGGCTGAATGACACGGTCTGGATCCAGCCCGCATCATGGGGGAACGACTGCCTGAGCAGGCCGGTCTGCAGGTCCCAGAGGCGGACGGTCCGGTCCTTGCCGGCGGCGGCCAGGGTGCTCCCATCCTCGGAGATGGCCAGGGCCGTGGTCTCGGCGGCATGGTCGGAGAGGCGGAGGACGGGGGTTCCTTTCCGGTAGTTCCAGAGGACAAGCCCCCTCCCTTCATCACCCCCGCGGGCCACGGCGATCGTCTCGTCGTCCCCCGTGAAGGCGAAACACTGGACCGAATCCAGAGACGTGGGGAGGATGCTGGGGCCGCCGCGGGCCTTCAGGTCCCAGATCCGGAACTGCCCGCCGAAGGTGACCACGGCCAGGAGGCCCCCGTCGCGAGAGAAGGCGATCGCGCGGGGCTCGTCGGAGACCCCGCCGAGCACGGGCGTCTCCTTGCGGCTGGCGACATCCCAGAGGCGCACCGAGCCATCCCCGCCTCCGGAGGCCACGAGCCGGCCGTCCGGCGAGGCCGCGACGCAACGACGGGAGACGCCCCGCTCCTCGGCCACGAGCGTCCAGCCCCCTCGGCCGTCCGGCTCCCAGACGAGCAGTCCGCCGGCGCCACCGCTGGCGAGGATCGAGTCGTTCGGGGTGATCGCCACGTCGAAGACGTGCCATTCGTGCTCGATGGCGAGGAGCTCGCGACGCAAGGGCGGTTCCTTGCTCCGGACATCCCAGACCTTGATCCGCTTGTCCCAGCCGCAGGTGAAGAGCGTCTGGCCGTCGGCCGAGAATCGCGTGGACTCGACGAGCGTCTCGTGCGCCTGGAAGCCCCGGGACCTGTCCTGATCGTCGCCGCGGCCCCTGCCGAAGAGGCCGGCCCCGATCACGATCATGCCCGCCAGGATCAGCAGGAGGAGGAGCTCACGGCTCAGGATCGAGAACCGCACACGCCCGCCACGGTTTCGCGGGGAGCCGGCGGAGCCGACGACATCCGGGACCGAATCATCGACCGTCCGTCGCAACACGCTCATGGAGATTCGTCCTGAAATCGAACCGCGTCGGTGCAGCCGACGCGAGGATCGCTTGAGACCGCCTGTTTCCGGGCCACGACAGCGCGCACGCCGACCCACGGCCCGGGCGTGCGGGCGATTGCTTCATCGACGGACGATACGGCCTGCGGGCGCTCGCGACGGCGAACGCCGGAGGTCACCTGGCCACCTGACTCAACCCAATCCGGCAGCCCCTGGAAGGGTCGGCCGGGCCCCGCGTGAGAATGCGAGGATCGCACTTCCGTCAGTCATAACGAATTCTTTAGGAAATGCAAGCCTCTACTCAGGAGCCTGGCCGCGTGTCGATACGTCATCGTCCGTCCTTCAGGGTCTTAGACGCGGAACGGGGCGGGATCGCGCCGCGAAATTGGAAGATCTCGGAACGCGCCCGTGAGCGAGCCTCCGGCTCGACGCGGTGCGGATCGGCTCCCGCGCGAGGCGTGGGCCGCACATGATCCTCTTCGGCCGCGGGGGCTGATTATTGGCCGTGGACGTCCCGGGATCAGTCGATGTCCAGCGGGCGCTGTTCGAAGAGCCTGCGGTAGCTCTCGTAGCGTCCGAGGTGGATCTGCCCCCAGTGGACGGCGTCCTTGACGGCGCAGCGGCTCTCATGGGTGTGGGAGCAGTCGGGGAAGCGGCAGAGCGGGATGTAGGGTCGGAATTCGACGAAATGCCCCTCGATCTCCCCCGGCGGGGCTCCCCAGAGCTCGAACTGCCTGAGGCCCGGGGTGTCCATGACATAGCCCCCCGCCTCGATCCGGATGAGCTCCGCGGCGGTCGTCGTGTGCTTCCCCTTGGAGGTCCAGTCGGAGACCTCGCGGACCTTGAGGTTGAGGCCCGGCTGGATCGCGTTCAGGAGCGAGCTCTTGCCGACCCCGCTCTGTCCGGAGACGGCCGTGACGCCCCTGGCCATGAGCTCTCGAAGCCGGTCGATGCCGCGGCCGTCGGCGGCGGAGCTGATGACCGTCTCGTAGCCGAGCTGCGTGTACAGGCCGGCGACCCACTGGAACGGGGCGACGTCCACCAGGTCCGCCTTGTTGAGGACGATGACGGGCCGCACGCCGCCGATCTCGGAGGCGACGAGGTAGCGGTCGACGAGCCCGAGCTTGAGGGGCGGCTCGGCCATCGAGGCGACGACGAGGACCGTGTCGACGTTGGCCGCGATGACGTGCCGCCGGTTCCGGTAACCCCGGTTGATCACGCCGCCCCTGGGCTCCACCTTCTCGATCAGGCCGTCTTCCCCGGGCCGGCCGCCGGGCCGGAACCAGACGACGTCGCCGACGGCGACCACGTTGCGCCCGTCGATCGCCAGGTTCTTGAGCAGCCGGCGGACGTGGCAGGGGAACGTGCCGCCGTCGTCGGCCTCGACGATCGAGACCAGGCCGTGGACTCGCACGACCCGCCCGCGGACGTTCGTGGAGACGTCGACCGCGCGGCGCGAGGCCGCGCCGGCCGAGGCGTCGCCGCCGGCCTCGCCGCCGGCGTCCTCGTCGTCGGTCAGGATCGTCCTGTACCGGGAGAGGTCCCCCTTGGCTCGCACCCGCTCGCCGGAGGCCGCGTCCACGGGCCCCGCGGCCGGCGCGGGGCCGGCGTGCTCCGCGTCCCCCTCATAGGCTCGCGTCAGGTCGTTGGCGCGGGTCCGCTTCTGGCGGTTCTTCTTGAGGGCGACGCGGACCTTCTTCTTCTTGGCCACGGCGGGGGGCTCGCTCGGAGTGGAGTGGGCCTCGCCCACGGGATACACGGGAGTCGGCGACCGTCGCGTTATCGCGAGTGCAGCGGCCGCCGGCCCGCGGACTTGTCCGCGCCCGGGGGCGTCGCCTCGGCGAGGACCTGGAGCGCACGCTTGGTGTTGTTGGTGTGGAAGATGCCCAGGGCCTTGTTCCCGACGGACGCCGTGGAGGCATAGGCATAGTCGATATTGATGTGATCCTCCGCCAGCCTTTCGAGCACCCTGGCGAGCGAGCCGGTGCGGTTCTCGAGCTGGACGGCGAGCACCTCGCCGACCGAGTGCTCGACGCCCAGGGAGGTCAGCGTCTTGCGGGCGCCCTCGAGGTCGGACGCGATCAGGCGGAGCACGCTCGGGCCGTCGGCCTCCATCACCGTGATGGCGCGGATGTCGACCTTCTCCTGCGCCAGCGCGGAGCAGATCTTGGCGAGTCGCCCGGGCTTGTTTTCCAGGTGGGCGGTCACTTCGTGGATGATCTCCATGCGTGCTCTCCGTGGCAAGGTGACGGGTTCGATGGGCGTCCGCGTGGCCGGCCCGGCGCGGGCGCCTCGGGGCGAGCGATCGCCGGCCGGGGCGTGGCTTGCCGTGGACGCGGGGGGGAGGAGAACGGGACGCTCCCCTCCCCCCGCGACGATCATCCCGCCAGCGGCCGGCTCAGTCGACGGGGCCTTCTCCTCTCCGCCCGCCGCCGCCCCGTCCGCCCGGGCTCGCCGGGGCGCCCGGGCGGCCGCCCGGCCCCTGCGGGGAGTTCGGGCGGGCGCCGGGGAATCCGGCCCCCGGGGCCTGGCCGTTGGGCGGGGTTTGCCCGCCCTCGCCGGCCGCGGCCGCCTTCCGTGCGGCGGCCTCCTGGGCCGCCCTGCGAGCGGCCTGCACCGCCGGCATCAGCATCGCCGTGCCGGCGCTTCCGGCGGCAAGGCCGGCGACCAGGTTCGGGAAGGACTCGCGGCTCACCAGCTTGATGGCCTGGTCATCGACCGAGACCGACATGGTCCCCGGGAACATCAGCGCCTTCAGGTCTTCCGCCCGGGGCAGCTTCGCGGGATCCACCTTGATCTCGATCATCGCGGGGGCCGTCGCGTTGCCGTTGTTTCCGCCGCCGGGCTGCGGCTGTCTGCCCATCCCGGGATAGGACTGGGACATCGGCGCGCCCTGGGAGCCGCCGGCGCCGGGGTAGCCGGCCGGAGGAGGCTGGCCGCCGGGGTCGAATCCTTCCGCATTGGGCCCGCCCTGGCCCAGCCGCCCGAGCTTGCGGTTCCCGAAGTTGGACCCGCCGGGGACCGCGGGGGGGGCGCCGGCGTTCGCCGGAGCTCCCGGAGATCCTCCCTGAGGCTGCCCGGGTTGTCCCGGTTGGGCCGCCCCCATCGCGATGATCGTGTTGATCTGAGTCTGGAGGGTGCCCGGCAAGCTGGCCAGGATGGCCGGAGTCGTCGACCGCGAATCATCGACGGCCACCAGGATCGAGTTGGCCGGCGCATGGTCGAGGGCCTGGGCGACGTCCGGGGTGGGCTTCCATTCCTTCTTCTTGACCGCCTCCAGGGCGACGCGGGCCGCCTCGGAGGTCGTCGAGATTGCGATGTACTTCCCTTCGAGTCGGATCGTCGGGCGCACGCCCGGGAGGTTGAGCTTGATCGGCGAATCCGGGGGGACGATCAGCATGTAGGTCTTGACGGGTCCCGGCGAAAGCCGGAGCTCGGGGGCGGGCGTTTCCTTGTTGCTCTTCCGCCGGCCGGCTCCCTCGGCCGCGCCGCCTCGGCCGCGGCCGCCCTCGGGTCCGTTGGGTGTGTTGTTCGCGTTCGCGTCCTCCGCGCTCATGGCGGCCGCCTTCTCGACGGCCATGGCCTTGAGCTCCTTGTTGACGGCGATCACCACCGACTCGAGCGCCCTCGTGAAGGCGACCGGATCACGGAGCTCGGCGACGAGGGTAGGCTTGGGGAAGACGCTCTGGAGCGACGACAGCATGGCCATCGGGTCCGCGCTCGGCTTCGGCGACTCGTCCGTCGCGGCCGCCGACCGCCCGGGTGCCATGTAGAACATCATCCGGGGGCCGAGGTTCCCCAGGAGATCCTTCTCGATGTTCAGCTTGGTCTGGCCCTTCAGCTTCTCCATCACCTCGTCCAGCCTGGCCCTCATCTCTCCCGGCGGGCCGATCTCGGCGATGGCCTGGAGGATCTTCTCCGGAGAGGCCGAGACCGTCGCGAACGAGTCCACGCCCTCCGGCACGGGCATGATCTGCTTGAGGTCGAGCTTGGGCTGATCGAACATCGCGAGGGCGGGCTTCCGCGGGGCGGGAGCAGTCAACCTCAGGACGCTCATGAGCGCGTCGTTGTCGAAGCCCCAGCGATAATCGAGGCGGGTGATGCCGAGCTTTTCCTTGAGGTTGACCAGGAAGATCTCCAACTGGCTCAGGGGCCGGTCCGTCACGCCCAGCTCGGAGACGAAGAACGTCAGGACCGGACGGAACGACTCCTCGGGTTGCGAGAGTTGCTTATCCACCGCATGGTCGACCGCCGATGGGATCTTGCCTTCCACGACGTCGATGATGTAATCGATACTGGCCTTCGAAGGGCCGATGACGATGTCTTCCTTCTCGGCCCACCAGGCGCTACCCGACTCGTTCAACAGGACGACGAACCTGCCCTTCCTCCGCTCGGTGCGCGGCCTCTCGGCCCCCATGAGCGATCCGAGCGCCTTGCTCGTGAGCAGGCGATTCTCCTTGGCCGCCAGTCCCCGAAAGACAACCATCGCGGCACCGGGGCTACCCTTGACCTGCGGCACGTTGAGGGAGAACGAGAAGCCCTTGTGTGCGATGGTCTCCAGCAGGGTCACGACTTCCGCGCCGGTCAGACGCTTGCTCGAGGCGTTTTCCATCGCCCGATCGAGGAGCTGAGCCGCGACCTCCTCGAGCATGGCGCCGAGCGGCGTCGTGGTGAGCATCTTGTAAGCGGCGGTCTTCTGCCAGGCCTCGGCGTGGGCGTCCAGGCCGTCGAAGTTCAGGTGGAAGAGGAGGTTGTCCTTGGGGACGTAGCGCGCCAGCGACGTCGAGGCCGACGGCGCGGGCGCGTCCACCTTCGCGGCGGGCGCCGCGGCCGGCGGATCCTGGGCGCATGCCCCGGGGGCGCGGAGCGTCCCGCAGAGCAAGACGGCCGCGATCGCGGCGATGAGCCATCGGGGCCTCGAGGCCACGGCCCGGCGGGGTGGGGGCGCCATGGTGGAGGCGCCTGCGAGAATCAGACGGACTCGTGGTTGTCGCACGGGGACTTTCCTTCCGGGGAATCCGCGGGATTGAGACCGGTGCCGGCGCCAAGTGGCGTCGCGCCTCGACTTCCAGACAGGCCCGATCCGCCGGCCGACCGTCCAAACATACCGTCATCGTATGAGGCGGACCGTCCCGCGCCAACACGCTGCCCGAAAGGCGAAACGCGACGGTTCGAAAGTCTGGCTGGAGCGGATGTGTCGATCGTGACGATAGCGGAAACTGGTTCCCTGCGCATTGAGTGCGCGCGGCACCCGGACCATTCCTGGGACCGCAGGACGTTTGGAATGACCTCCCGAGCAGGAAGGGAGCTGCGATCGCAGACGCCCCGTGATGGGCGCGGGACCCGCGGGCTTGCCACGGCCGTCGTCCTGTTGCTCCTGCACGCCCCGTCCGTCCGGTGCTCGGCGGAGGACGCCAGGACCGGAGGAGCCGCACCGGCCGGGCCGAGGACGGATGGGGAGAAGATCACCGTCGAGCAGCTCGCTCGCCGCCTGCAACGGGTCGAGGAGCAGAACGCACGGCTCGCAGAACAGAACGCGAGGCTGACCGGCGAGAACAAGGCCCTCGGCGAGCACGTCCGGGAGATTTCCCGGCAATACGACGCCCTCAATCATCGACTCGAACAACCCACCCCCATCTTCCCGGCGCCCGTCGCGGCGTCGCCGGCCGGCATCCTCGAGGGTCGCTCGTTGATGCCCCCTCCTGCCCCGCCGGCGTCGATGCTGCCGGGCTGGCCTCGCGACGCGGCCGCGGCCGGTCCGAAGGCCGAGGGCTGGGATCCGGAATCGTTCGTCCCCTCCGCAGCGTCCGCGGGCGGTGGGCCGATGGGCTCGGCACGTTTCCTGTTCGGCGAGTACGACGACGACCGAGGCCAGTTCGTCCTGGTCCGGCCTCGCGACGAGAAGAGCGTGCCGTTCGAGCTCCGGGTCGACGTGTTCACGCAGGCTCGCTACTTCGATTTCGGTCGCTCCCAGAGGACGTGGACCGATCATCAGGGCGTGGTCCTGCCCGTCCGCAGCTTCCAGTCCCTGGAGATCACGCGCAACTTCATCGGATTCCAGGGCTTCGCGCTCGATCCCCGGCTCCAGTACACGGCCTGGATCTTCTCATCGACGGCCTTCAACGACACGGTCTACCTGGGGTGGATCAACTATCGCTTCAACCGGGCGCTGGACGTGCGGGTGGGGAACTGGCAGGTCCCCGGGACCCGCGAGTGGTACGAGTCCTTCCGCTACACGATGGGGGCGGAGCGACTCATGGCCACGACCTTCTTCCGCCCCAACATCAGCCCCGGCATCTGGATCCAGGGCGAGCCCATCGAGGGTCTCCACTACGTGGCGATGCTGGCCAACTCGCTCAATCGATTCACGCAGGGGATCGAGCGGGTCGGGTCCTCCGCCAACTTCGGCGGCACGCTCCGGTGGGAGCCATTGGGCGCGTTCGGCCCGGGGCCCTCGGATGCCGAGCACCACGAGCGAATCACCCCCAGGCTGGGCACGAGCGTCGCCCTGGCCCGGGAGCAGAACCAGGGCTTCAGCGCGCTCCAGCTCGGCAACCCGGAAGACACGATCATCCGGCTCTCCGACGGCACGCCCCTGTTCCGGGTGGGGGCGCTCGGCCAGGGGGTCGAACTCATCTCGACGGCGGTCCAGCTCTGGACGATCGACGCGGCGCTCAAATATCGGGGCTTCGCGATCAACGGCGAGTACTTCTTCCGCTGGCTGGACGGCTTCCGCTCTGCGGGCATCAGCTCGCCGATACGGTCGATCTTCGACCACGGGGGCCTCCTCCAGGCCGGCTATTTCGTGATCCCGCGCCGGCTCGAGGGCTACTTGCGGACCTCGTTCGTGAGCGGCGCGTTCGGCGGAGGCTACGAGGTCGGAGGGGGGATCAACTGGTACGTCCTGGGGACGCGCGAATGGCGGATGACGGCGGAAATCCTCAGCATCAACCATTCGCCGGCCCAGAACATCCTCACCGGCTATCGGGCCGGAGAGTCCGGCACCCTGGGGCAGGTCCAGTGGTTCACCGATTTCTGACCATCCGGCGCGACCCTCAGGCGGTCGCTTGACCGACGGCGGGCCGGCCGCCGGCCCTGACGGCGAACGATTGGCTCGCCCGCTCCTTGAGGAACCGGCGGGCCTTGCTGCGGCCATACTCGCTCAGCTCGTCGAGGAAATCCGGCCAGCGGTCCAGCTTGGTCGAGTAATCGAGCGCGCGGTCGAAGACGAGCCGCTGGACGTGGATCGGATGGAACCTCGGGTCGGTGATCTTGCGCTGGGCGATCAGCCGATTGATCAGGTCGATCTGCCGGAGCTCCTGCTCCATCGAGAGGTTGCCCGAGAGGTCGTTCTGGCGGTCGATGATCTCGTGGGTCATCATCGGGACCCGCGCGCAGGTGTTCGCGTTGATCTGGATCACCCAGAGCTCGTTGATGTTGAGCTGGGGGAGGTCGTGGATCGGAGGGTTCTGGGAGAACAGCCCGTCCCAGTACATCCCCTTCCCTTCCACGTGCACGGCCCGGAAGAGCTGCGGGATCGCCGCCGACGCCAGCAGGCACTCCGCGGTCAGCTCGTGGCCCTGGAAGACCTCGAAGTGCCCCGTGAGGACCTCCACCGCTCCGATGTGCAGGGCCGGGGCGCCGGGGCGCTTCGCCAGCTCGCGGAGCTCGGCGAAGTCCATGTGCTCGCGGAGCATCTGGAGGAAGCGTTCCTCGCCCCAGGTCGGCAGGAGGTACGGGCTGACCTCGGGGAACGCCATGTGCTCGCGGAGGCGAATCGACGCGAGCAGCGCCTCGTTGACCAGCTTGTCCCAGGGCTCGCGGGCCCCGACGTCGGACCAGAATTGCCGGAGCTTGCGGATCGAGACGTCAGGCTCGCCCCGGACGAGGCCATCCCAGGCGAGTGCCGCGCAGATGGCGCCCCCCGACGTCCCGCTGATCCCGACGACGTCCACCTCCTCCGGGAGCTCGGCGAGCAGTCCCTGGAGGACTCCCGAGGAGAACGCCGTATGACTGCCGCCCCCCTGGCACGCGATCGCGACCCTGCTTCGGGCCCTGGTCTCCATGACGTGCTCGATTCTTCGTTGTAGGAAACATTGCGATGCGGGCGCGTCTCTTTCCTCCCAGGGTACAACCGCGATTGGTCCCGCTCAAGGAATAAGGGGATGTAAAGATGGCCGAGGAATCCGCCGTCCCGGTGGGCGATCGAACGGCCGCGCTAATGGAGGGCCAGCACGCCGTCGTTGTCGGCGTCGATCGGGGGGGCCGGCTTGTCCTGACCCTTGTCCCCCTTCTCCTCCGCCGCCCGCGCGGCGGATCGTCGGTCCTCGGCCCACTGGATGACGAAGAAGAAGACCGGCGTGAGGAAGATGCCGAAGAGGGTGACGCCGAGCATCCCGCTGAAGACCGCCACGCCGAGCGTCTGCCGCATCTCGGAGCCGGCGCCGGCGGAGGTGATCAGCGGCACGACGCCCAGGATGAACGCGAACGAGGTCATCATGATCGGCCGGAGTCGCAGCTCGCAGGCGTCGAGCGTCGCATGCTGCCGGGTCGCGCCGGCCTCGCGGCGGGACTTGGCGAACTCGACGATGAGGATCGCGTTCTTGCAGGCGAGGCCCACCAGGACGATGAAGCCGACCTGGGTGAAGATGTTGATGTCCATCCGCCACGCGTTCACGCCGACGGTGGAGCAGAGCAGGCACATGGGGACCACCAGGATCACCGCCAGGGGGAGCGACCAGCTCTCATACTGGGCGGCCAGCACCAGGAAGACCAGCACCACGGCGAGGGTGAAGGCGTACATCGCCGTGTTCCCGGTCTGGAGCTGGAGGAGCGCCAGCTCGGTCCAGACGGACCGCATCGACTGGGGCATCTCCTGATCGACGACCTCCTGCATGCCCTGGAGCGCCTGCCCGGAGCTGGTGCCGGGCGAGGCGTTGAAGTTCACGGTCGCCGACGGATAGAGGTTGTAGCGGATGATCATGACGGGCCCGCTGACGTCGCGGATATGGGCCAGCGACCCCAGGGGGACCATGCCACCGCGCTCGCTCCGGACGCGGAGGCCGGAGAGGTCCTCGATCTGCTTGCGGAAGTTGGCGTCGCCCTGGATGTTGACCTGCCAGGTGCGGCCGAAGCGATTGAAGTCGTTGACGTAGAGCGAGCCGAGGTAGACCTGGAGCGTGTTGAACAGCTCGCCGATGGAGACGCCCAGCAGCTTGGCCTTCTCGCGGTCGACGTCCAGGTAGAGCCAGGGCGTGTCCGCCCGGAAGCTGGTGAAGAGGCCCTGGAGCATCGGGTGCGCGGAGCCGGAGGCGACGACCCGATTGGCGACCGATTCCAGCTCGGCCGAGCCGAGGTCGCCCCGGTCCTCGACCACGATCTTGAAGCCGCCCGCCGTGCCCAGGCCGTCCACCGGAGGGGCCTCGAAGACGTTGACCAGCCCCTCCTTGATCTCCTCCGCGAGCGACGCCTGGAGATGGGCCGCCACGGCGGGGCCCGTGTGTCCCGACCGGGCCCGATGGTGGAAGTCGTCCAGCATGACGTACATGGCCCCGAAGTTCGGCGCGTTGGCGTTCATCAGGATCGACTGGCCGGCGATCGCGAGCGTGTGGGTGACGCCGGGCTGCGCCCCGGTGATCCGCTCCACCTGCTTCATCACCCCCTGGGTGCGCTCCAGGGACGACGAATCCGGGAGCTGGACGTTCACCAGGAGGTATCCCTTGTCCTGCGCCGGGATGAATCCCGTCGGCGTCCGGGTGAAGCCCCAGTAGGTCAGCCCGAGCAATCCGCCGTAGATCAGGATGACGAGCACGCTGATCCGGAGCAGCCCCGCGACGATCGTCGTGTACAGGCCCGTCGCGGCGTCGAAGATGCGGTTGAACTGGAAGAAGACCCAGCCCATGATTCGATTGAGCGGCCAGCTCGCCAGCCAGCCGGCGAGGGCGCCCAACGCCAGCCCGGCCAGCAGGCCGAGGCGATCGAGCGTCAGGAAGGCGGGGAGCGGCGCGTTCAGCCTGACGCCGAGCCATCGCGTCACCTCCGGCCCCAGCAACGCCGCCCCCGCCCAACCACCCGCCGCCACGAACGCGAGCACCGGCAGCGCCTCGTAGACTCCCTTCCGACGCGGCCGGAGCAGCAGGGCGGAGAGGGCGGGGCTGAGGGTCAGCGAGTTGAAGGCGGAGATCACCGTCGAGGTCGCGATCGTGAGGGCGAACTGGCGGTAGAATTGCCCCGTGATCCCCGTGATGAAGGCGCAGGGCAGGAAGACGGCCGTGAGCACGAGGCCGACCGCGATCACGGGCGCGGAGACCTGCTCCATCGCCCGGATCGTCGCCTCGCGCGGCGCCAGTCCGTGCTCGATGTGATGCTCGACGGCCTCCACGACGACGATGGCGTCGTCCACCACGATCCCGATCGCCAGCACCAGCCCGAAGAGCGTCAGGTTGTTGAGCGAGAACCCGAACGCCGCCATCACGGCGAAGGTGCCCACGATCGCCACCGGGACCGCGATCAGCGGGATGAGCGCGCTCCGCCAGTTCTGGAGGAAGAGGAGGACGACGATGGCGACCAGGATGACGGCGTCGCGGAGGGTCTTGAAGACCTCGTTGACCGACTCGGTGATGAACGGCGTGGTGTCGTAGACGATGGCGTAGTCCACGCCCTCGGGGAAGCGTTGCTTCAGCTCCTCCATCTTCTCGCGGACGAGCCGGGCCGTGTCGAGCGCGTTGGAGCCCGGTCGCTGGTAGACGGAGAGGGCGACCGTGGGCTTGCCGTCGAGCGTGCAGGCCTGGTCGTATCCCTGGGCCCCCAGCTCGATCCGGCCGACGTCGCGGAGCCGGACCACGCCGCCGTTGGCGTCGGTCTTGAGGATCATGTCGGAGAAGTCGTCGGCCTCCGAGAGCCTCCCCTTGGTCGTGATGGTGAACTGGAACGCCTGCCCGGTGTCGACCGGCGGCTGGCCGAGCTGGCCGGCGGCGACCTGGATGTTCTGCTGCTCGATCGTCGAGACGATGTCGGAGGACGTGAGGCCCCGGAAGGTCATCTTCTGCGGGTCGAGCCAGATCCGCATGCTGTAGTTCCGCTGCCCGATGTAGGTGATGTCGCCCACCCCCTCGAGCCGCGCCAGCTCGTCGCGGAGCTGGATCGTCGCGTAGTTGCTGAGATAGAGGTTGTCCCGGGTCCCCTCCGGGGAGAAGACGTTGATGATCATCAGGATGCTCGGCGATTTCTTCTTCACCGAGACCCCGCGGCGCTTGACCAGGTCCGGCAGGATCGGCTCGGCGAGCGACTCGCGATTCTGCACCAGCACCTGGGCCATGTTCAGGTCCGTCTCCGGCTTGAACGTGACCGTCAGGATGTAGGTGCCGTCGTTGGTGCACTGCGAGGACATGTACATCATGCCCTCCACGCCGTTGACCTGCTGCTCGATGGGCGCGGCCACGGTGTCGGCCACGACCTCGGCGTTGGCCCCCGGGTAGTAGGCGGACACCTCCACGGTCGGTGGGGTGATCTCCGGATACTGCGCCACCGGCAGCTTCATGAGCGAGATCGCCCCGGCCAGCGTGACGACGATCGAGAGCACGGAGGCGAAGATCGGCCGATCGATGAAGAAGCGCGAGAACACGGGGACCCCTCACTTGGATTGGACGATTTCGGCCTCTTGGTCGAGCTCCGCGTCCGCCGGGGAGGACGCCTCGGGGCTTCCCGCCCGGGCCCGGATCCGGCGGGCGGACACCCTCGCGAGGTCTCGGAGGATCAGCACCGGGAACAGGGTCAGGAGCAGGACCTTCCCGACGCGTCGGACCACCGGGTTGGAGAAGAAGCGGGATTCCGCCATGCCCTCGATCATGTAGAAGAAGACCGGCGTCAGGAGCACGCCGAAGACCGTCACGCCGAGCATCCCGCTGAAGACCGCCACCCCCAGGGACTGCCGCATCTCGGCGCCCGCGCCGTGGGCGAAGAGGAGCGGGACCACCCCCAGGATGAACGCCATCGAGGTCATGATGATCGGTCGCAGCCGGAGCCGGCAGGCCTCGACCGTCGCCTCGCGCAGCGAATCGCCGCGGCCGTGGATCAGCTTGGCGAACTGGACGATCAGGATCGAGTTCTTGCTCGCCAGGCCCACCAGGACCACCAGGCCGATCTGCGTGAAGATGTTGATGTCCAGCCCCGTGTTGTTCGCCCCCAGGAGCGGGGCGTTCGTCACCCCGTGGAGGGCGCTGAGCATGCAGAGCGGGACCGACAGGATCACCGCCAGGGGCATGGCCCAGCTCTCGAACTGGGCCGCGAGGACGAGGAAGACCATCACGATCGAGAAGCCGAAGACGATCACCGCCGTGCTGCCGGCCTGGAGCTCGAGGAAGGCCATCTCGGTCCACTCGTAGCTCATCGACTGGGGCAGCTCGCGGGTGGCCAGCTCTTCCATGGCGTGGATGGCGCTGCCGGAGCTGACGCCCCGCGCCGCGTTGCCGTTGATCGACGCGGCCGGGTACATGTTGTAGCGGGTCAGGACCAGCGGGCCGTTGATCTCGCGGAGGGCCGCCAGGGCCCCCAGGGGTACCATCGTCCCGGCCCGGTTCCGGACCTTGAGGCGGCGGATGTCGTCCCGCTGGTCGCGATACGTCGGCATCGCCTGGACGACCACCTGCCAGGTCCGGCCGAAGCGGTTGAAGTCGTTGACGTAGAGCGATCCGAGGTAGGCCTGGAGCGTGGTGAAGACGTCCCGGAGCGCCACGCCCTTGATCATGCAGGCGGTGCGGTCGACGTCCAGGTAGACCTGGGGGACGTTGGCCCGGAAGACGGAGGTCAGCCCCTGCACGGCCTGCCTGGCGCCGGCCGCGGCCCCGGAGGCCACCCCGGCCGCGCCGGCCCTGGCCGGGGTGGCGCCCGGGCCCGCCGCGGCGATGGGCGTGCCCGTCAGGTCGATGCCGTCGTTCCCCTTCCGGACCAGTCCCTCCACCTCCCTCTGGAGCCCGGCGGCGCCGATGTCGCCCCGGTCCTCGATCATCAGCATCCAGCCGCCGGCGCGGCCGACGCCCCGGACCGGCGGCGGGCCGAACACGGACACCGTCGCCTCCGGCACGGCCATCGCGAGCTGCCCCCGGAGCCGGTTCATGATCGTCTCGAAATAGAGGTCGGGCTCCGGGGGGAGCTCCTTCCAGCCGAGCTTCCTCCGCAACCAGTTGGCGGCCGCATGGCTCATCGGGCTCGGCGAGGGCCGCTTGGCGAACTCATCCAGCGTCACGAACATCGTGCCGAAGTTCGAGCCGAAGGCATTCAGCAGGAGCGACTGGCCGGTGATCCCGACCGTGGCCGCGACGCCGGGCGTCGCCGAGGCGACGTCGCTGATCTTGCGGACCGAGGCCTTGGTCCGCTCCACCGCGGCCGAGTCCGGGAGCTGGATGTTGACCAGCAGGTAGCCCATGTCCTGGCTCGGGATGAATCCCCGCGGCGTGCTCGCGAACTTGCCGAAGGTCAGGTAGAGCAGGCCCAGGTAGACCAGGAAGACGAGGCCGCAGACCCGCAACATCCCGGCGACGACCCGAGAATAGCCGTGCGCCGTCGCCGTGAATCCCCGATTGAAGGCGTCGAAGAACCGGCCCAGCAGGACGTTGATCGGACCGGCCAGGAGCCAGCCCAGGATCCCCCCGAGCACCGCCCCGGCCAATCCGCTCGCGGTCTCCCGCGTGAGCCCCTCGACGCCCCCCAGCCCCGGCAGCGTGCTCGCGGTCGAGACGTGGGCCGCCGATCCGGGGCCGAAGTGCGGCAAGAGCGGCATGAGCAGCGGCCCCAGTCGCTCGTATCCCTGCCACATCCCGATCGCGACGAAGGCCAGCCGCGGCAGGGCCTGGTAGGCCCCCTTCTCTCGGGGCTTCAGCAGCATGGCCGACAGGGCGGGGCTGAGCGTCAGCGAGTTGATGGTCGAGAGCACGGTGGCCGACGCGATCGTGAGGGCGAACTGGCGGAAGAACTGGCCGGTGATACCGGAGATGAACGCACACGGGATGAAGACCGCGGAGAGGACCAGGCCGACCGCGATCACCGGGGCCGAGACCTCGCTCATCGCCCGGATCGTCGCCTCGCGGGGCGAGAGGCCGTGCTCGATGTGGTGCTCCACCGATTCCACGACGACGATGGCGTCGTCCACCACGATCCCGATCGCCAGCACCAGCCCGAAGAGCGTCAGGTTGTTGAGCGAGAACCCGAACGCCGCCATCACGGCGAACGTGCCGATGATCCCCACCGGGACCGCGATCAGCGGGATCAGGGCGCTCCGCCAGTTCTGGAGGAACAGCAGCACCACCAGGGCCACCAGGAGGACGGAATCCATCAGGGCCTTGAAGACCTCCTGGATCGACTCCCGGATGAAGGGGGTGGTGTCGTACCGGATCATGTAGTCGATGCCGTCGGGGAAGTCCTTCTTCAGCTCCTCGATCTTGGCCTTCACGACGTCCGCGGTATCCAGCGCGTTGGCGTCCGGCAACTGGAAGATGGCCAGGTTGGCCACGGGGTACAGGTCCATCCTCTCGTCGTCGTGATGCTTCCGCGCGCCGATCTCCGCGCTCATGTCCTGGTTCTTGGCCCCGAGCTCGACGCGGGCGACGTCGCGGACCCGCACCAGGCGCCCGTCGGGCGTGCTCCGGACGATGACCTTCTCGAACTCCTCGACGCTCGCCAGCCGGCCGAGCGTGGTGAGCGTGACCTGGGTCTGCTGCCCGGGGATGGCCGGCGACTGCCCCACGTAGCCGGAGGCCACCGGCAGGTTCTGCTCGCGGAGCGCGCGGACGACGTCGCCGGCCGTCAGCCCGCGCTGGGCCAGCCGGTCCGGGTCGAGCCAGATCCGCATGCTGTAGTCGCGCTGGCCGAACATGCTGACGTCGCTGACCCCGGGGAGTCGGGCCAGCTCGTCGCGGATCCGCATGTAGGCGTAGTTGCTCAGGTAGAGCTGGTCGTAGCGCCCGTTCGGCGAATAGAGGCCGATCGACAGCAGGATGTCGGGCGACCGCTTCTTCGTGGTCACGCCCGTGGCCTTGATCACGTCCGGCAGGAGCGGCACGGCCAGGGAGACCCGGTTCTGCACCAGCACCTGGGCGAGGTTCAGGTCCACCCCGTGCTTGAACGTGACGGTCAGCGAGTAGTTGCCGTCGTTGGTGCTGGCCGAGGACATGTACATCATGTTCTCGACGCCGTTGACCTGCTGCTCGATCGGCGCGGCGACCGTCTCGGCCACCACCTGCGCGCTGGCGCCCGGGTACTGGCAGGAGACGGAGACGGTCGGCGGCGCGATCTGCGGGAACATCGCGATCGGCAGCGAGGCCAGGGCCAGCCCCCCCGCCAGGGTGATCACGATGGAGAGCACCGACGCGAAGATCGGCCGGTCGATGAAGAAGCGCGTGAACAAGTCAGGCTCCCGAGGGGAGGTGTCCGGTCGGTCCTGCTGGCTGCGACTCAGTGCTTCCCGTGTGTGCCGGAGCCCCCAGGTCCCTTCACGCCGCCCGGGTGCGCCGCGGGCGCCTCGGCGGTGGGCCCGGGACGGCCCGCGGATGTCGGGGCGGAGGTCGGGCTGGCCGTCGCGGTCGCGGCGGCCGGGGTCGCCGTGGCGGTGGGCGTGGCCGTGGCGGAGCCTCGGGTCGAGGCGGGGGAGTCGAGATCGTCCTCCGGTGTCCAGGGGCGTGCCTTCACCAGGAACGGCTTGCCGGTGACCGGATTGGTCCCCAGGCGGATCTTCTGCATCCCCTGGGCGACGACCAGGTCACCCTCCTTGACGCCCGCGTTGACCTCCCGGAGTCGCCCGCGGAGCACGCCCAGCTCGCCGACGTCCACGGCGACCGGGCGGTAACCCAGGACCGGCTTGCCCGCCTTGTCGATCGCCGGCTTACCCGTGAGCGGGTCGGTGATCGCATAGGGATTCCCGTCCTGGTCCTTCGCCTGGAGGACGAAGACCTTCTTCAGGCCCTGATCGGACTGGAGCGACTGCTCGCGGACGAGCAGCGCGGGGTGGGGCTCGCCGATCGGCAGCCGCACCTTGACGAAGAGCCCGGGCGTGATGAACTGGCCGGGATTCGCCATCCGGGCCCGGAACTGGAGGGTGCCGGTGCTCAGGTCGACGTGATTGTCGGTGAAGTCCACGGTCCCCTCGTGCGGGAACCTCGGGTTGCCCTGCGCGTCCTTCTCGTCGGAGAGGCTGATCTGGATGGTGACCTCCTTCTCCGACCGGGCCTTGACCTTGCCCTCGGCGATCAGGCGGCGGATCCGGAGCATGGCCTGCTCGTGGACGTCGAAGTAGACGTAGATGGGATCCTCGGTGATGATCGTGGTCATCATCGTCTCATCGGCCTTGATCAGGTTGCCGGGGTCGACGAGGCGCCGGCTGAGCCGTCCGACGGCCCCCTCGGGCAGGTCCGCCGTCACGTTGGTCCACTCGAGATCGAGGGCCGCCAGGTCCAGGTTGGCCTTCGCCGTCGCCAGGCTGGCCTCGGACTCGGCCAGGTCGAAGGTGTAGCGGTCGAACTCCTCCCGGCTGATCGATCGCCCCTGGTCGTAGAGGACCTTGGCGCGGCGGAATTCGTTCCCCAGCCGCTTGGCGTGGGAGTCGGCCTGCATGAGCGTCGCCCTGGCCCGGTCGAGTGCGGCCTGGAACGGGCGATCGTCGATCTGGAAGAGGACGTCCCCCTTCCTCACCCGCTGGCCGTCCTGGAAGTAGACCCGCTTGAGGTAGCCGGAGACCCTGGCCCGCACCGAGACCGTGGTGATCGCCTCGGTCCGCCCGGGGAAGTCCTCGAAGTCGGTCACGACCTGCCGGACCGGTCGATCGTAGACGACCATGGGCTCGGCCTGTGTCGGCATCCCGGCGGGAGACGAGTTCGCCTGTCCGCATCCGGCCACGGAGGCCGCGGCCAGCAACACGAGCGCAGCACTCACGCGGGGATCCATCGGTGCGACTCCGGACTTCGAGAGTAGGTTCTTCAATGCTCTTCCTGTAAGCGTCTCAGGAGGCGGCCCTGTCCGTCGATCTTGCGGAAAGCCACCGATCACTTTCGGGGAGGGTGAGTATGCCGCAGAAGACAATCCGGAGGATATCGTCCGCCTGCTGGTCGACCGGCTTGGCCTGGCCCGCGAAGTAATTGGTGAAGATCGTGCCGTAGATCAGGTTGCCGATGACATCGGTGATCGTCTCCACGGCCAGCGGCCGGACCCGGCCGTCCGCGATCAACCTCGTGTACAATTGCCGCCAGCGCTGCACGTTGACCTCGCGGTGCTCGAAATAGGTCGGACGCGTGCGGTCCTTGAACTGGGCCCTTTCCTGGATCAACATCTCGACATACTCGGGGTGCTCCGAGAAAAACCGCAGGAACGTCCGTATACCGCGAGAGACCTGCTCCAGCCCATCCTCGACACCCGCGATGTTCGCCAGGATCTTCTCCTGCAACTTCCGCATCACCCGATCCGCGGCGGCCAGGAACAGGTCGCGCTTGCTCGGGAAGTGGCGGTAAATGGTCCCCTTGCCGATCCCCATCCGATCGGCGAGGGCCTGGGTGAGTGCATCGGAAAACCCATGTTCTGCAAAGAGTTCCGTCGCTTCGAGCAGGATCTGCTCGCGCCGCTCGAGCATCTCCTCGTCGGTGCTGCACCGCTTCCGCTTCTTCTCACCCAGGTGTTCCATTCGCAATTCCTTGAAACGGACTGACCAGTCAGTCCATATTCTAAATCGGAGTTTCCGGGAGTCAACGAGGAAAATCGTGGTTGCCGAATGGGCCCGAGAGGGGAATCATATGGGCAGCGAGGTCGACGGATTCGGTCGCCCCGCATCCCGCCTTCGTGCCGCAGCGATGATGACGTCCAGCCCTCCTCGGTGATCACGCCATGAGCCAAGCGCCGAAGTTATCGATCTCGCTGGCCGTCTTCGCCCTCCTTGGCGCCCCGGCCCTGGCGGGGGGGGATGTGACGCAGCGGGCCGGCGGCGATTTCTTCGAGACATACGTCCGCCCCGTGCTCAGCGAGTCGTGCACGAGCTGTCACGGCCCTAAGAAGCAGTCGTCCGGCCTGAGGCTGGACAGTCGCGAGGCGATCCTCAAGGGGGGGGACCTGGGGCCGGCCATGGTCCCGGGTAAGCCTGCGGAGAGCCTGCTGCTTCAGGTCGTCGAGCACACGCATGAAGAACTGAAGATGCCCCCGAAGGGCAAGCTCCCGGCCCCGGCCATCGAGGCCTTCCGGCGCTGGATCGAGATGGGCGCACCCTGGGCCGAGGAACACCCGGCGACGGCCGCGACGGCCCCCGATCCGAAGGAGCACTGGGCGTTCCGTCCCCTCCATGCCGTCGCGGAGCCGGCCGTCCGGGATCGGGCCTGGGTCCGCACGCCGGTGGACGCGTTCATCTTGGCTCGATTGGAGCGCGAAGGGATCAGCCCCTCGCAACCCGCCGACCGGCGGACCCTCATCCGTCGGGCGACGATCGACCTGCTGGGCGTCCCCCCGACGGTCGAGGAGATCGAGGCCTTCGAGGCCGACCGGTCGCCCCGGGCCTTCGAGAAGGTCGTCGACCGCCTACTCGCCTCGCCCCTCTACGGCGAGCGCTGGGGGCGTCACTGGCTGGACGTGGCCCGATACGCCGACACCAAGGGCTACGTCTTCACCGAGGACAGGCGCTACCCGTATGCGTTTACCTATCGCGATTACGTCGTGGACGCATTCAACGAGGACCGGCCCTTCGATCGCTTCATCGTCGAGCAGCTCGCCGCCGACCAGCTCGAGCTCGGCGGCGATCCCCGGCCGCTGGCCGCCATGGGCTTCCTGACCGTGGGCCGGAGGTTCCTGAACGATCAGAACGAGATCATCGACGATCGGATCGACCTGGTCGGCCGGGGGCTGCTCGGGCTGAGCCTGAGCTGCGCCCGCTGCCACGACCACAAGTTCGACCCGATCCCGAGCGAGGACTATTACTCGCTCTACGGCGTCTTCGCCAGCTCCGTGGAGCCCGGCGAGCTCCCCCGAATCCACCGCCCGGGCGTGGTGATGGATCCCGACGCGGAATCCCTCGGCCCCGAGGTGATGAAGGCCCGCCGGGAGCGAGATGACTTCGTCGCCTCGCGCCGTGGGGAGATCGAGAAGGAGTTCCGCGACCGCTTCTCCCAGTATTTCCGGGCCGCCTACGCAGCCGGCATGAACCGGAAAGGGGGCCGCCTCGATGCCATCGCGGCCGAGCGCAAGCTGGAGCCGCATCGATTGCGGGCGGCGCTCGCCGTCCTGAAGCGACGGATCGAGCGAGAGGAGTCGTCGAAGGATGCGGTCGTCGGTCCGTTGGCCGCATTCGCCAAGCTGCCCAAGGACCGGTTCGTGGAGGGTTCGGCCGAGGTCTGCCGTAACGTCACGGCGACCCTCGGCAAACCCGACGGCCCCCATCCGCTGGTTGCCGCGCTGTTCACGGATGGGAAGCCGCCCCGGAGCATGGACGAGGTGGTCGGCCGCTATGCCGACCTGCTCGCCTCGATCGAGGCCCCCGCCCTGGCGAGCCCCTTCGCGGACCGCGGACGGGATTCGTTGAGGCTCCTCGTGTACGGCCCCGACGGGTTAACCTCGCTGGCGCACGTGGATCCGAAGGTCGCGATCTACACCCAGCCCGACATCGAGCGGTACGCCGATCTCGGCAACGCGCTCAAGGCCGTCGAGGCGAAGTGGACCGGCCGCGCCGGGCGGGCGATGGTGATGCACGACTCGCCGCATCCCGTCGAGCCCCGCGTCTTCCTCCGGGGCAACCCGGGCCGCCCGGGCAAGCCGGTCCCTCGCCAGTTCCTCCAGGTCCTGGCGGGTCCGGAACGGAAGCCGTTCCAGAAGGGGAGCGGCCGGCGCGAGCTGGCCGATGCCATCATCGCCCCCTCGAACCCGCTCACGGCCCGGGTGCTGGCGAATCGAGTCTGGGCCTGGCACTTCGGCCAGGGGCTGGTGACCACCCCCAGCGACTTCGGCCTCCGCTGCGACCCGCCGTCGCATCCCGAGCTCCTGGACGACCTGGCCGCGTCGCTCCGCGACGGAGGGTGGTCGGTCAAGGCCCTGCACCGCCGGATCATGCTCTCGAGCACGTATCAGCAGCGGAGCGACCTGAGGCCCGAGGTCCACGACCGCGACCCTCAGAACCGGCTGGTCTGGCGGTTCAATCGCCAGCGGCTGGACTTCGAGGCGATGCGCGACTCGATCCTGGCCGCCTCCGGGACGCTCGACCGCACGATGGGCGGACCCTCGACCATGCTCGGCGAGCCACCGTTCCCGACCCGGCGGACCATCTACGGCTTCATCGATCGGCAGAACCTCGATAGCCTCTTCCGCACGTTCGATTTCGCCATCCCGGACGCGACCAGCCCCCGGCGATTCGTGACCACGGTGCCCCAGCAGGCCCTCTTCCTCATGAACAGCCCGTTCATCCAGCAGCAGGCGACGCGCCTGGCCGCCTCCGTCGAACAGGACGCGCGACCGGCCTCCGCCGCGGATGCCGGCCCCGCGCAGGACCGGATCCGCCTCCTCTACCGCCGCGTCCTGGGGCGCGAGCCGGAAGCCGGCGAGCTCGAGCTCGGGGCCTCGTTCCTGGACTCGAACCGGGCCAAAGAAAGTCGCGAGGCCCTGCCCCCCCTGGCACAGCTCGCCCAGGTGTTGCTGCTCACCAACGAGTTCACGTTCGTCGACTGACGCCCCCGCGCGGGTCGAGTCGCCGCAGGAGTCCTCCGCCATGCCGCATGCACCGGATCGACTGACCGAGGCCGTCGTGACCCGACGCCAGCTCCTCTGTCGCTCGGGGACCGGTTTCGGCGCACTCGCGCTGGGGAGCCTCCTGGCCGACGCCGGCGGCCTGGGCCGGGTCGCCAGGGCCGGCGACGCCACCGGCGGGACGTCCGCGGCCGGCGCCTCGGCGCCCTCGATCACGCCGATGGCCCCCAAGGCGCCCCCCTTCCCCGCGAAGGCGCGGCGAGTCGTCCACCTGTTCATGAACGGCGGGCCGTCGCACGTGGACACCTGGGACCCCAAGCCGCTGCTCGCGAAGCATCACGGCAAGCCGGTCCCCTCCAATCTCCCGACCGAGCGCAAGACCGGAGCCGCGTTCGGCTCACCCTATCGCTTCCGCAAGTACGGCGAGAGCGGGATCGAGGTCAGCGAGATCTTCGCCCGGACGGCCGAGCACGCGGACGACATCTGCGTCATCCGGTCGATGCACGCCGACGTGCCCAATCACGAGCCCTCGCTCATGCTCATGAACTGCGGCGAGGCCCGTCAGGCCCGCCCCAGCCTGGGCTCGTGGGTGCTCTACGGCCTCGGAGCGGAGAACCAGAATCTCCCCGGATTCCTGGTCATGTGCCCCGACGGGTTCCCGATCGCCGAGTCCCAGAACTGGCAGTCCGCGTTCCTGCCGGGAATCTACCAGGGGACGCACGTCGATCCTCGCCAGACCGACATCGAGAAGCTGATCGCCCACATCCGCAATCACGGCGTCGGCCGGCAGGCTCAGCGGGCCCAGCTCGACCTGCTCGCCGAGCTGAACCGCCGGCACCTGGACCGCCATCGCCACGAGGCCGAGCTCGAGGCGCGGATCCAGTCGTTCGAGCTGGCCTACCGGATGCAGTCCGAGGCCGCCGAGGCGTTCGACATCAGCCTCGAACCCTCACACATCCGGGCCATGTACGGGCCCGGCGTCCATGCCCGCCAGTTGCTGGCCACTCGCCGCCTCCTCGAGCGCGGCGTGCGTTTCATCCAACTCTGGCACGGAGCCGGCCAGCCCTGGGACCATCACGACGACATCGCCGATGGCCATCGCAAGCTCGGCGTCGAGTGCGACCAGGCGATCGCCGCGTTCCTCACCGACCTGAAGCAGCGGGGGATGCTCGACGACACCCTGGTCGTCTGCGGCGGCGAGTTCGGCCGCACGCCGACCGTCGAGCTACCCACCCCCGGCGCCAACGCCGGCAAGATGAACGGCCGGGACCACAACCACTACGGCTTCAGCGTCTGGATGGCCGGCGGCGGCGTGAAGGGGGGTTACGTCCACGGCGCCACCGACGAGATGGGCTTCCAGGCCGTCGAGAAGAAGGTCCACGTGCACGACCTGCACGCGACGATCCTCCACCTCCTGGGCTTCGACCACGAGCAGTTCACCTTCCGCTACGCCGGCCGCGATTACCGACTGACGGACATCCACGGCAACGTCGTCAAGGAAGTCGTGGCCTGAGCGCCGTCAGAACCCTCCGTTGGTATCGGTCCCGGGACCGGCGCTCCGATCCGCCTCGACGCCGGAGCGGCGGCCGGGCCGGGCCGGTGGTAGGATCGTTGAGGTGGATTCTGGGCAGTTAAACCCCGACGGAGCCCGAGGATGAGCACCGCCGTCGCGATCGCGGCCCGCCGCCTCACTCCCGAGGATTTGCTCGCCCTGCCCGACGGCAAGGACTACGAACTCGTCGATGGCCGCTTGCTCGAGAGGCCCATGGGGGCGGAGTCGAGTCGAGTGGGGACGCGGCTTTGTTCACGCCTCGATCGATTCAGCGAAGACAACGGCCTGGGGATCGTCTGGGGGGCCGACAACGGCTATCAGTGCTTCCCCCACGCCCCTGGGATGGTTCGCAAGCCGGATATCTCGTTTGTGAAGGCCGGGCGGCTGTCCGGCGACATTGCCCCCCGGGGTTGGGTCCGGATTGTGCCCGACCTGGTCGTCGAGGTCGTTTCCCCCAACGACTCGGCCGAGGAGCTGGAGGGGAAGCTGGAAGACTACGCGAAGGCCGGTGTGCCCCTTGTCTGGGTGATCTACCCGGAGCGCCGCCGAGCCCGCGTCTTCGGCGGCGATGGCTCGACGGTCGTCGTGGACGAGGACGATGACCTGACCGGCGACGTGGTCCTGCCGGGCTTCCGCTGCCCCCTCCGTGAGATCCTGCCCGCGCGGATCGGCATTGAGCCGCCCGCGGACCCTGGGCCGGCCTGACCGGCCGGTCGCCCTGGGATCTCAGGCCATCCCCCGAGTCGGCCGTGGTCCAGGGTCACCGGGACCAGGTGCCAACGCGTGACCGGGTTCTTCCTCACGGCCGCGGTTGCCTCGGGTTCCGTTCGAAATAGGACTTCAAGAGCGCCCCGCGGTCGGTGAGCGACGGGCTGCGCGTGTGGTCATTCCGGTCCGGCCCGTGCTCGAAGCTCCAGCCGTCCCACTCGCGATAGGCGTGATAGGCCCAGTCCCAGCGGTATTCCTCCATGACCTCGATCACGTCGCGGAGCCAGTCCCGGCCGCTGGCTCCCGGCGCCCAGCGGATGACGCTGAACTCGCCGATGTAGATCGGCACGTGGAAATCCCGCTCGAACCGCCGGGCCGGCTCCAGCGCCCGTCGGATCGCCGCCTTGTCCCAGGGCTTGCCGTCGATCACGCCCGGGTAGGAAACGCGGCCCGGGTTGTCGTAAACCCCCTGGTGGGTGAAGTGATGAGGTTGGTACATGTGCACGCTGTAGACGACCCCGTCGATTCCGGGCAGGGGCTCGAAGTCGTCCAGGCCCTCCGGGCTACCCCAGGGCGTCGGCTCGACGATGATGGCCTTCCCGCGATCGATCGCGCGGATCCGCTTCGCGGCCTCGAGCGCCAGCTCCGGCCAGGTCTTGACGCCGTCGGGGATCATCCCCACGACGGGCTCGTTCACGAGGTCATAGCCCCAGACCGCCGGATCGTCGTGGAACCGCCCGGCGATCCTGTCCCAGACCCGGAGGAAATGGGCCTGGTGCTCGGGCTTGCGGAACATCTTCATCACGCTCGTCCCCTGCTCGCGACCGCCGGGGGGCGTGTGCACGTCGATCAGGACCGAGATCCCCTCGCGGCGGCAGACCGTCAGCAGGCGGGCCAGGCGGTCGAGCTCGCGGCCGAGCCAGCGGTCGTACTCCTCGGCCGTGGCCGTATCCGCCGGGCCGTTCGGGAAACCGTCCCAGAGGAGCTGCCATCGTACATGGTTCGCTCCGTAGCTTCGGGCCAGGGTCGTCAGGTCGTCGGCGTCGACCTTCGTCCCGATCATCACCCCACGCAGTCGGCCGTGGCCAGGTCGGGCCTCGGCCGCGGTCGCGTTCGCGGCCGGGGTCGCGGCGGTACGGCGGGGCGAGAGGATGGAGATGCGGACGTCGTCCAGGACCACGCGGCCGGTGACCTGTTCGAGCCCGAGGGCCAGGTCCGCCGACTTCGAGTCGTCGGGAATCGTCGCGGTGAATCCGACCCGCGACCAGCCGAAGGAGCCGGCGTCGATCGGAGCCTGCGGCCACTCGTCGCCCGCGCCGCGGACGTGGAGCATGACCTTGATTCCGTTCCACGACTTCGGCGGAGGCGACACCCCCTCAGCCCGCGCGAACGCCTCGACCCGAACGCGGGCGCCGCGTAGTTTCTCGATCGGGAGTGACCAGCTCACCATGGCCGATCCGGACCCCGACGCGGGCTCTCGCTCGATCACGAGTCCGGCGGTTCCCGCCCGGCCTTCGCCGGCAAGCACCCGAATTCCGGGCCCGGTTGGAGACGTTCCCTCGAACGGCTTTCGCTCTTCGAAGGTGCGCACGAACACCGGCGAGTTACCGCCCGTGTTCCTTGCCCCGTCCTCCCCCGCGAGGCCCAGCAACGACACCGCCATCATCCACGAACCGATCATGATCCTCTGCTCCCGCCGCCGCGATCGACGTAGATCCTCGGCCGGCAAGAGCTACCGTAGCACCCGCTGGGCCTTGACGAAATCCTCGTCTCGGGACGTGACGAGCCCAGATGGGAACTTCGGCCTGATGACAGTACCTCCGCTCTGATCAAACGCCACGTCGGGGAGCTAGGCACAATACCGTTCAATGGGCGCAAGTCACGGCCTCCAGTTACCTGTTGACAGGGCCGGCTCGTGCGGGGCGGGCGGACGATGTTGGCGGCGGGCTCGCCGAGGGCGGTCAGTACCCGTTCCTCACCGGGCACCATTCCCGCACCGATCTCGGGCGACTTCGGCTGCGCCATCGCCCTGGGCGACGCGCGAGACGTCTCCAACCCCTTCCCCGCGTGGGTTTCTCCCGATCCGTGACCCATCGAGACGATCCGGACGATTCCTCCATCGGAACCCGGATCCGCCGATCCTCCATCGGTCTGGCTCCGAGTTGTCGGGAGGTCCTTCCCTCAGCGACGGCCGTAGCGGATCCGGAGCAAGGTGCCGGACGTGCGGTCGTGTCCCACGCTCAGAACGTAGAGGCTGCCCGAGTTGTCGACGGCCAGCCCGTCCACGACCGGCGGGAGTTTGGTCGCAAACGACCGGACGCGCCCGTTGGCCGGGTTGTACGCTTTCACCCAGCCCACGATATCGGCGAAGAAATAGAGGCCGGAGAAGGATCGGGGGAAATTGCCTCGCGCAAGACTGTAGAACGCGCCCCCGGTGATCGCGGCACCATTGCTGTCGTTCTTGCCATGGTTGTACGCGTAGAGCGGCGGGGTGAAGCGGGCATCCCCGGTGGCGTTCTCTGTGATCGGCCAGCCGTAATTCGCGCCCGCCACGCCCCGGTCGATCTTCTCCCAGGTGGAATCGCCCACGTCGTTGATGTAGAGTGCCCCGGTCTCCGGCTGCACCGCCATGGAGAAGGGATTGCGCAGGCCCATGGCCCAGATCGCGCGGTTCACGCCGGTCGTCTGGTTGTAGAACGGGTTGTCCGTCGGGATCGTGCCGTCGGCGTTGATCCGCAGGACCTTGCCGAAGGGCGTGGCCAGCGACTGGGCATTCGAGGAGACCTCATTGTCGCCGACGCCGACATAGAGCTTCAGGTCCGAGCCGAACTGGAGCGAGCCGCCGTTGTGATGGGTGCTCCCCAGCGCCGGGAGGTCCATGAGGGCGATCTCGCTCGCCGGATCGGCCACGTTCCCGGTGACGGTGAAGCGGCTGATCCGATTGTGGGCCGGCGCCCCCGGCACGGTGTAATAGAGGAAGAGATAAGGATTGGTCGCGAAGTTCGGATTGGCCGCGATCCCGACCAGCCCCCGCTCCGCGACCGCCTCGGTATTCACGGTCAGCATTGGAGTCGGCAGGAGTTTGCCTCCCTGAATCACCCGCACCTGGCCTGTTTGCTGGAGGACCAGGATCCGGCCGTCGGGCAGCGTCGTCATCCCGCTCGGCTGGACCAGCCCACCGGCCACGACCGACTGCACGAACCCCCTGGGGAGCGTCGTCAGCAACCAGCGGGCTTCCAGGCCATCCACCACCGGCCGGCAATCCCGGACGCGTGCTTTCCTCGTCCCGACCAGGGAACGGATCCGCGCGGCGAGCGACCTGAGATGAGCCATGGTGTCATGCCCTGGTTGACTTCGCGAAGCGGCCCAGTCCGACATGAGAGACTGCGAAGCGACGCTTCTCTTGGTGTCGTATTTACCCTATTTCTCCGATTTTACCAAGAGCGGACCTCGGCGAGAATCGCCAGCGGTTCCGGCTCCGCCTTGACGAAATCCCCCGCCCGCGGCAGGATCTCGGCGCCCTTCGACCCGGCCTGGGCCGGGCATTTCTGTCGGGACAGCCAATTCCGAGGTGAGGTCATGGAAGACCGGAGCACGGGCGTGGGCGTTGCCGCCCCGCCGGAGATCGCTCGCGAGCATGCGCTCCGGGCCGCATCGGCGTGCCTCCAGGCCGGCGATCGCGAGCGGGCACGCTCGCTCCTCCGGCGATTGCTCGCCGTGGAACCGGACTGCGCGGATGCCTGGTTCCTGCTCGGGGTCGTCAGCCAGCAGCGGAACGAGGCATCGACCGCGGCGGGGCATTACGAGCGGGCCATCGAGATCGACCCGAACCTCGCGGAGGCCCACAACAACCTCGGGCTGATCCTCCAGGCTCGCCGTGACTTCCCGGCCGCGGAGGACCATTTCCGCACGGCGATCGAGATCGACGCGAGCTATCCCGAGGCGATCAACAACCTGGGCAACGTCCTGCAGGATCAGGGTCGGTTTCACGAGGCCGTGATGGCCTACCGGCGCTGCCTGGAGGTGCGACCGAACGACGTCGAGGCCCTGAAGCATCTGGGCAATGCCCTGCGGGCGCTCAACCGGCTGGACGAGGCCCTCGACTGCTACGAGGCGGGGCTGCGGCTCGATCCCGGCCACATCCTGCTGCACACCGCGAAGGGGCTGGTCTCGATCCAGAAGGGGGACCTGCCGGTGGGGTTCGCCGAGTGCGAATGGCGATTCCGCGGCGAGGGCCTGCCCATCCACGGCCTGGGGCTGCCGGAGTGGGACGGCCGACCGCTCGAGGGCCGGACGCTGCTGGTCTCCGCCGAGCAGGGACTCGGCGACACGATCCAGTTCATCCGCTACGCCGCCCTGGCGAAGGCTCGCGGTGCCCGAGTGGTGGTGGCGTGCCCGACGATCCTGGCCAAGCTCCTGGCCACGGCGCCCGGCGTGGACGAGGTCGTCCCCATGCACGGCCCGTTCCCGCCGGCCGACCGGATCGCTCCCGTGATGAGCCTGGCCCGGATCCTCGGCACGACCTTCGAGACGATCCCCGCGGTCGTCCCGTATCTCGCCACCGACCGGCAGCGGCTGGACGCCTGGAAGGCGGAGATGGAGCCGGTCGCCGGCCTGAAGGTCGGCGTGGTCTGGCAGGGGAACCCGACCCATACGCGGGACGCGGAGCGATCGTTCCCGCTCGCCTGCCTCGAGCCCGTGTCGCGGCTGCCGGGAGTCCGGCTCTTCTCGCTCCAGAAGAACTTCGGCCTCGACCAGCTCGGCGAGGTGTCCGGGCGGTTCGCGATCACGCCCCTGGGCGATCGACTTCACGACTTCCTCGACACCGAGGCCCTGATGCGGAACCTGGACCTGGTCATCTCGGCCGACAGCTCGCCCGCCCACCTCGCCGGGGCGCTCGGCGTCCCGGTCTGGACGGTGCTGCCGGCCGTCTGCGACTGGCGCTGGATGAGCGTCCGCGACGACTCGCCCTGGTATCCCACGATGCGGCTGTTCCGCCAGCGGACGCTCGGCGATTGGGGCGACGTCTTCCAGCGAGTCGCGGACGCGCTCGGTCGGGAACGTGGGATGAGCCGGGCGGGCTGATGCAATGCCCTCGATCTGGGCCTCGGGGAGCGTTCCGATGATCGCACAAGATCCGCTCGCGATGGCGGGGGCCTGCCTCCACGCCGGAGACTACCTTGGCGCGGAGCGTGCCTCACGGCTGGCCGTCGACCGAAATCCGTGGATTCCGGACGGCTGGTTCATCCTGGCCGTCGCCAGCCAGCTCCTGGGCAAGCTCGCCGAGTCGGTCGAGCACTACCGCAAGGTGCTCGGGCTCGTCCCCTACAACGCCGAGGCGTGGAACAACCTGGGGGCCTCGCTCCTGTCCCTCCGCCGGCCGGAAGAGGCCGAGCCGTGCATTATCCAGGCCCTGAGGCTCGATCCCCGCTACGAGCAGGCGCACAACAACCTGGGCAATGCCCTCCAGGCGACGGGTCGGCTCGCCGAGGCCGAGGCTTGCTATCGACGGGCCATCGAGCTCAACCCGCGGTACGTCGGGGCTCGCGAGCACCTGGGGCTGGTCCTCCAGAGTCAGGGGAGGCTCGACGAGGCGATCGCGGCCTATGAGGAAGCCCTGACGCTGGCGCCGACGAACGCGGACATCGCCATGAACCGCGCCTACACGCTGCTCCAGAAGGGGGACTTCGTCCGCGGCTGGGAGGCCTATGAGGCCCGCTGGGGATGCCCAGAGCACATCCAGGCCGAGCTCCCCCTGCCCCTCTGGGACGGCCGGCCGCTCGGCGGCAAGACGGTCCTCCTCCGCGCCGAGCAGGGCCTCGGCGACGTCATCCAGTTCCTTCGGTTCGCCCCGATGATCCGGGAACGCGACGGCCGCGTCGCCGTCTGCTGCCCCCGGACCCTCCTCGCGCTGGCCGCGACCTGCCCCGGGGTTTCCAGGGTCTACACCGACGACAAGCCGCCGGTCGACCCCGAGATCGTCTGCCAGGCCGCCATCATGAGCCTCCCCTATCTGCTCGGGATCACCCTCGAGACGATCCCGGCGACGGTCCCCTATCTCCACCCCGATCCGAGCCTCGTCGCCGATTGGTCCGAAAAGCTGCGTCCGGAGATCGGCCTCAAGGTCGGCGTCGTCTGGCAGGGCAACCCGGATCACAAGAAGGACTACCTTCGGTCGTTCCGGCTCTCTCGGTTCGAGCCGCTGGCAGGGATCCCGGGCGTCCGGCTGTACAGCCTCCAGAAGAACGTCGGCGCCGACCAGTTGGAGGAGATGAAGGGCCGCTTCCCGATCCGCGACCTCGGGCGGGACTGCGCCAGCTTCATGGACACGGCCGCCGCGATCGCGAATCTCGACCTAGTGATCGCGCCGGACACGGCCGTGGCGCACCTGGCCTCGGCCCTCGGCAAGCCGGCCTGGGTCGTCCTCCCCTTCGCGGCGGAGTGGCGATGGCTCATGGATCGCCAAGACACCCCGTGGTATCCGAGCATGCGCCTCTTCCGCCAGCCGCGATGGGGGGACTGGGATTCGGTCTTCCGGAGCGTCGCGAGCGAGCTGGCCTCGATGGCCAATCCGGTGCCCGGCCCGCGCCCGTGAGCCTCAGGACTCCTCGCCGAGAATCGGGGACGGCCTGCCCCAGGTGCCGCTGAAGACGATCTCGGTCAGCGGCTTTCGCTGACGCGGGGCCTGATCGCGGTCCCGGTATCGCTGATCCAGGTCGGGCGGGTCGCCCAGATAGCCGATCGCGATGCCCGTGAGGGGGGCGTAGTCGTCGGGGACCCCGTAGGTCTCCCTGACCTTTTCCGGCAGGATGCCGATCATCTGGTGGACGAAGAGCCCGCGTGCCGTGGCCTCCAAGGTCAGGCTGGCGCTGGCGGCTCCCAGGTCGTGCTCCGCCGCGGCATTCGGCTTGTTGTTGCGGGCGAAGGTCTTGCTGTGGCATCCGATCGCGAGCACCGGCACGAACTTCGCCCATGCCTGGTTCCCCTCGACCAGGCAGGAGAGGATCTTCTCGAAGCCGTCGGGGTCCCCCTTGGTCGCGACGATGTACCGCCACGGTTGTTCGTTGTACGACGAGGCCGACCACCGCGCCGCCTCGAAGAGCGATCGCAGGTCCTCCTCCGAGACGGGGCGATCCGAGAACGAGTAGGGGCTCCACCGCGTCGCGAGCAGCTCCTGGATCGGGTGGTCGGGCGTCGCGGACCTGGGGATGCTCACGGTCGGTCTCCTCGAAGAAGGGATCGAGATCCCGCGAAGGTTCAATCAGGTGATCGGTCCCGATGGCGGGAATTCGCGTCGATGTGGACCGCACGCGGGCCGGGACTCCCTGATACACTATCGGGTCGGGACTCTCAGCCTCCAGGGGAGTCCGGCCGTCGTTCCTCCCCGGGGCCCGGATCTTTCGGATGCTCGCCGTCATGACCGTCGCCGACCAGGCCCGGACGAAGTCGACCTATGGCCTCCAGTGGAACCGATTCCGGATCCTCCGACCCGAGGAGGACCGGGCCACGTTCCGGAATCGGACGGCCCTGACCGCGGACGAGCTCGCGGGTCGGGTCGTCCTCGACGCCGGGTGCGGCATGGGGAGGTATCTCCGGATGGCCGCGGAGCTCGGGCCGAGGATCGTCGTGGGGATGGACCTGAGCGAGGCGACCCGCGCGGCGACCCAGTTGACCTCGGACCTGCACACGGTCGCGGTCGTCCGCGGCGACCTGCTCCGGCTGCCGTTCGCTCCCGGCTCGTTCGATCACATCTATTCGATCGGGGTGCTCGATCACACGCCCGATCCCCGGGCCGCGTTCCTCGGCCTGGCGAGGCTGCTGAAACCGGGCGGGCGGATCGCGATCTGGATCTACCGGAAGGAGCGGCCCGCGGTGGAGCGGATCATGGACGTCCACCGGGCGATCTCCCGCCGCCTCCCCCTGGGGCTCCTGCTCGGGCTCTCGAAGGCCGCCGCGCCGATCGGGGGCCTGAAGCGGCGACTGATGGGCAGCCGGGCCTGGATCGTGCAGCGGGCCGGCGTGGCGCTCCACCTGGCCACGATCGGGGTGTCCATGCACCCGGATCCGGAGGTCCGCGTCTGCGACACCCTGGACTGGTACGCGCCCGGGTTCCTCTCGCGGCACACCGCGGACGAGGTCCGGGGATGGTTCCGCGCCGCCGGCCTGGTCGAGATCGAGGACCTCTCCGCCCTCCAAACGTTCTTCCACGAAGGCCAGGGACATGGGATCAACCTCGCGGGCCGGAGGCCCTCGGAGGTTTCCAGCGCTTGACCCTGAAGATGAGGCGAACCTAAGATCAAGGGGTACGAGTCGAGGGACCTTCGGCACCGGGTGTCATCTCACGACCCGGTCCGCACCCGGCTCGGCCATCATTGCATATTTCTTCGCTGGTCCGCTCATCCGGAGTTATCGACTATCATGATGCGGTGGGTCATTCTGAGCGTGGCCGTCGTCCTCCTGGCCGGTGTGGCGACGGTCGTGACGCAGCTTGTCGGTGGGTCGAGCGCCGAGTGGGACCTGCCGGCCGTCCCGAAAACGAAGGGGCCGCAGCCCAAGGTGGTCGTCGAGGGCCAGCTCACGTACGAGTTCGGCGACATGGCCACCCAGAAGACGGGCACCCGCAAGTGGGTCGTCAAGAATGAGGGCGAGGGGGACCTGGACATCTACCTCGGCGCCTCGAGCTGCATGTGCACGGTGGGCAAGCTCAAGAAGGAAGGCTCCAAGGAGACCATCAAGCCGGGCGAATCCACCGAGGTCGAGGTCGAGTGGAAGACCAAGGACCAGGTGGGCGAGTACGGCAAGAACGTGACAATCACCACGAACGACCCGACCCGGCCCGAGTTCAAGCTCGGCGTCCACGGCCAGGTGAGCGCCCCGGTGATGATCCTGCCCCAGCCGCTGGACGGCGTGGTGGCGGTCGGCTCGATCTCCACGGACAAGCCGTCCCAGATCTCGATCGCGGTCTTCTCGCCCAACCGACCCGATTTCAAGATCAGCAAGATCACCAGCTCCAAGCCCGATCTGATCACCCCGAACATCGTGCCCCTGACGGCCGAGGATCAGGCTCAGCTCAAGACCAAGGGGGGGCACCGCGTCAATCTGAACGTCAAGCCGGGGTTCGGCCAGGGCGAGTTCCGCGAGGAGCTGATCGTCGAGACCGATCATCCCGATGAGCCCAAGATCACCCTGACGCTCTCTGGAACGGCGACCGGCCCCGTCAGCGTCGTCCCGGCCCGCCTCCGCCTGATGGCGCTCGACGGCCGAGGGAACGCCAGCTCTCAGGTCAACCTCCTGGTCCGCGGAGGCCAGACCGCCAAGTTCACGGTGGCCCACAAGCCCGACAAGCTTGACGTCGATATCGTCCCCAACGACGCCCCGGGTGCCATGGGGCGATACCGGATGACCGTCTCGGTCCCCCCGGGTCTCCCGCCGGGCGTCGTCGAGGACACGATCATCCTCAAGACCGACCTGCCGGGGGTCCCCGAGATCAAGGTCCCCGTGAGCATCGTCGTGGGTGCGGGCTGATACCCTCACCCTCGGACGACGGGCCCTTCGCCGACGCCTTGCTGCCTCCCCCGGCCGGCGACATCGCGGATCCGTGCGAGGTCGCGTCGTGCGCCCGCCGGTCGGCCCGAATTCTCCATGTTGACCATGCTCACGCGGGAGGGTCGATTGGACTTACCCGCGTGGTCCCCTGTCGCTAGAGTGGCGACGGCGGAAGGATCTCCGCCCCTGGACCGGGCTCGTCGGCTCGCCCGGTGCCGTAATCGCTTCACGAAGGGATCACGATGTCGCCTGCCGCCCCATCTCGGATGTGCCTGGTTGTCCTCTTCCTGGCTTGCGGGTTGACCCTCCCGGCGTGCTCGAAGTCCGAGGCACCCGGCACCCCTCCCGCGGCGCCCACGAAGGAGACCGCCAAGAACAGTCCGCCCGCGGGGAGCAGCGGGGATGGGATGTCGAAATCGGGCAAGCTCCTGGCGGACTGGCCCAAGCCGGCGGGGCTGCTGGTGATCTCGGGCGAGATGGACGGCTACCTCGAGCCGTGCGGGTGCACCCAGGGCCAGGTCGGCGGCCTGATCCGCCGGCTCGATTTCCTCGACCGTCTTCGCGCCCAGTACGGCCAGGTCGCCCTCATCGACCTGGGGAGCCTGATCAAGGATCCGGCCGCCGCCCGCGGCGGCTTCGAGCAGGCCAAGATCAAGTATGGGATCGCCCTCAAGGCCCTCTCCACGCTCAAGTACGACGCGATCGCCCTCAGCGCGGAGGACCTCAAGATCGGGGTCATGGAAGCCTTCGGCCAGCTCCTGAACAACCTCAACGACCCGGCGAGGATCGTGGTCGCCAACGTGACGCCCGGCGCGGGTTTCGAGTCCAAGATCGAGGCCAGCCGGATCCTCCCCGCCGGATCGGTGAAGCTCGGCGTGACCGCGGTCATCGATCCGGAGCTCCTGGAGAAGCTGACGGATCCGGACAAGAAGGAGCTGCTCGCCGCGATCAAGCGGCCGGATGAGGTCCTGGGCACCGTCCTCGCCGACATGGAGCCGAAGAGCGACTATCAGGTCCTGATGGTCCAGGGGCCGCCCGAGTTGGCGAAGCGGCTGGCGACCTCGTACCCGGGCTTCGACGTCGTGGTCTCCGGCTCCCAGTTCGCCGATCCCGTGGACCGCGATCCCCTGATGCTCAACGGCGGCAAGACGATGGTCGTCCAGGTCGGCCGGCGGGGGAAATCGGTGGGCGCGGTCGGGTTCTTCGCCGACGGCGAACAGAAGATCCGCTATTACCTGTACTCCCTGGGCACCCGGCTCGACGGCCCCGGCACGGCCGTCAAGAAGGTCATCGAGGACGAATACCGCAGCATGCTCAAGGCGGCGGGGACCGTCGAGACCTTCCCGCGCCACGATTACACGGGGGGCTCCGCGGGCGCGACGTTCGTCGGTGCGGAGACGTGCAAGCAGTGCCATCCGAACACCTTCGCCCGCTGGTCCACCACCAAGCACGCCCAGGCCTTCGTGTCGCTGGAGAAGGACCCCAAGCCGAATACGATCTTCGATGCCGAGTGCATAAGCTGCCATACGACGGGCTTCGAATACACCTCGGGCTGGAAGTCCGAGGCCGCGACCCCGCACCTGAAGGGGAACCAGTGCGAGAACTGCCACGGGCCCGGCTCGCGGCACATCGCCAACCCGGACGACCTCGCGGCCAGGACCCCCATGAAGATCACCGCCGAGCAGGCGGACAAGGGCCGGATGTGCATCCGCTGCCACGACGAGGACAATTCCCCCAAGTTCACGTTCGCGACCTTCTACGGCCAGATCGTCCACAAGGGCCTGGACGAGTACAAGGACCCGAAGGTCCACCAGCCGGTGACCCCCCGGGGCGCACCCAAGCCGGGGGCCGCCGCCGCCGCCGCGGCCGGGAAGTGAATCGCGTGGTCGAAACGCCAGAGCCTCGAGCAGGAAGCCTCGCCGATGAGTGAACCCTCCGCATCGCCGGTCCTCGCCTCCGTCCCCGAATCCACCCGCTGGGAGCGGCTGACGGCCAAGTATCGGGAAGACCATCGCAACCCGGTGAACCACGCCCTCCACGTCGGTGTCGGCTGGCCGATCATGGCGCTCGCCGTGATCCTGATCCCGTTCCGCCCCTGGTGGTCGCTGGGGCTCTTCTTCCTGTCGTACGGGATCATGTGGACCGGGCATTTCGTCTTCGAGCGGAATCTGCCCACGGTCTTCCGCCATCCGAGCACGCCGTTCGTGATGGCCTGGGTGGTGATCCGCCAGATGGCCCGGGGCGCTCGCAATATCCTGACCGGCAACCCGACTCGCTAAGGAAACCAAGATGGCCGACACGATCAACTACGAGGATTTCGCCAAGCTGGAGCTGCGTGTGGCCCGGGTCGTGGAGGCCCGGCCGCATCCCAATGCGGACAAACTGCTGCTCCTGCAGGTGGACATCGGCGACGAGCAGAAGCAGATCGTCGCCGGGATCCGGCAGCACTACACGCCGGAGCAGCTCATCGGCAAGCGGATCGTCATCGTCAACAACCTGGCGCCCGCGATGCTCCGCGGCGAGACCAGCCAGGGCATGCTCCTGGCGGCCACGTCCGGCGACAAGGTGATCGTCCTCACGCCCGACGATCCGGAGTGCGTCCCCGGGGCGAAGGTGAAGTGAGGCCGCCCGGATCCGCCGGCCGGGCCCGGTCGGGGCCCTGATCCTCACAGATCCCAGATCCTGCGACCGTCCATGAAGCAGGAGATGATCCCGTCCTCGCTGACCTTGAGGACCGGGCCGAAACGGCTCGCGACGAGGGCGGCCGTCGTCCGGGCGCCCTCGGCGACGGGCGGATCCGTACCGGGACCGGTGCCCTCGGCGTCGAGCCCGCGGGCATCGTGGCGGAGGATCGCGCCGAACGCGATCAGCCGCCCGGCCGAGTCGGTGACGAGGGCCCCGTCGATGCTCGCCAGCGCCTCCAGGACGGCCGGAGCCAGCTCCATGACGCGGGCCCCGCGGGCCAGGTAGTGGATCGAGCGTTTCGAGAGCGGGGAATCGGCCGCGGCGGCCGAGGGCCTGCGCGTCGGATCGCCGATTCGGGTGCCCGAGTTCTCATCCACGGTCAGCCCATGGAGCGTGAAGAGATGCGACGGGGATTCGGCCTCGTCGTCGCACGGCGATACGGCCGGCGATCCCTCCACGAGGTCCTGCACCGAGATCAGGTTGCCGACGGCCCGGTCCGCCTCTTCCACGACGACCAGGAGGCCCCCCTGACGCTCCTCGGCCAGGTCGAGCGCGGTCTGGAAGAGCCGGCGGGCGAGTCCCGGGTTCCTCACCGCGCGGGACCATTCGGCGAACCGGGTCTCCGGATCCTGGACCCGCCAGCGGCCCTGGGCGAAGACGAACGCCTGGACACCCTGCGCGAAGACCTTGATCTCCTGGTTGGGGCTGAGCACCAGGCAGATGTGCCCCGAGCCCTGCGTGGCCAGGGCATGAGACTCGTAAACGCGAGGACACGGGACCGGGAGCGCGGATCCGCGACCTCGCTCGGCCGCTCCGGCCGATGGTCCCGCGTTCGGGTCCGCGATCCGCAGGCCGCGGCCGCGGCGCGTTCGTGCCCAGCGCTGGATGTCGATGACCTCCTCCAGGCGCCCCTGCTCATCGACGAGGTAGAGGGTCCGCCGGCCGTCGCAGAGGCGGTGGAGCGTCCGGAGCGCCGTCAATTCCACGCCGAAGGGCATGGCCTCCGTCGCGGCCGGTCGAGCGTCGTGGGGCGAGGATGCCGCGGGAGGCCCGAGGATCAGCGCGCCGGTCGCGACCCGCCGGTTCTCATAGGTGGAGAGCGCCATCGTCCGGAGGGTCAGGATGGCCTCCGCGATTCGGCTCGAGAAGGTGCTCGGGGAAGCGTAGGGCCCCGGCTCCACCGAGGCGGCGACGTAGTGATCCTCCGGCATCCCCCGGCGCAACTGGAGCAGGGAGACCTCCGAGGAGCGGAAGAGGATCCGGAAATAGAGGCTCATCACGAGGCCGATCGCCCGGATCAGGTCCCGATCGCGGGGCCCGAGGGCCGCGTGGGACGGGACGCTGATCCGATACCGGCAACCGAAGAGGGACACCCGCAAGGTATTGGGCGGCCACGCATCGTCCTCCTCGATCCGGAAATCGAGCGAGATCTCGGCCCCTTCCGCGATCCGACGCGGGGGCGAAAGCTCGCCGGCCAAGCCCAGGTCCTGGTCCCGTTCCAGCGTGCTCCCGGGATAGAACGAGAGGAGGTCACGTCGGAACGATCCGAGGAAGACGTCGATGAAATGCCCGGGATCTTGCAAGAAGCCGCGCCCTCCGGCACGAGGGGCGGGGCGGGCTGCGGCGGGCTGGATCGGCAGCGACATCGCAGGCCCCTCCTCGGTCGAGAACTCGAGACGCCAGAGTCCCCCTCGTCCGGCCGGATCATAGCGGATTCCTTCGGGGGGGAAAGTCGGATCGCGGATCGAGGACGCGGCGTCACCGCCAACCGCTCTTGGTCCGGGACGATCGGGACGGCTTGGCGGCGGTCCGCCCTTCGCGGCCCGAGGCCGTGGCGACCCGGTCATCCCCCGAGCCACGGGACGACTTCCGTTTCGCCAGCCCCGGCTTCACCAGGTTCCACGACTCGCCGTTGCTGACGATCGTGACGGTCCCGCGCTGGTCGGTCCTCAGGAGCGGGATCCCCTCGCGACGCAGCAACGAGACGGTCTCCGAATGAGGGTGGCCGTACGAGTTCCCCGTGGCCAGGCTGGCCACGGCGATCTCGGGGCGGACCAGGTCCAGCAGGCCCTCGTCGGTCCCATTCCGACTGCCGTGATGCGCCAGCTTGAGGACCGTACACTCGCGGAGCAGATCCGGGTTCTTCGAGACCCACGTCGCGCGCTCGGTTTCCTCGCTGTCCCCGGTCATCAGGACCGAGAATCCGCCGTAATCGAGCCGGACGCCGATGGAGTTGTCGTTCTCCTCGTCGGTGCTGTACGGGGGCTGCGGCAGGATCGTCAGGAGCACGGACCCGAGCTCGATCCGGCGGGGTTTCGCCGTCGGCTCGATCGAGGTGATCCCCTGGTCCCGGACCGCCTCCAGGACCTTCAGGAAGGACTTGGTGGTGTGGGACGAGCCGGTGACGACGAAGTACTTCGGCTTGAACTCCCGGACGACCCGCTCCATCCCCCCGAAGTGGTCGAGGTGGTGGTGCGTGAGGATCGCGATGTCCACCGAATCGATCCCCCGCGACTTGAGATGGGCCGCGGTGGCGTCCCGGGTGGGCCCGGCGTCGATCAGGGCGACCTTGCCCTCCGGCGAGCGGATGAGGATCGAATCCCCCTGGCCGACGTCCAGGAAGTCGACGATCAGCGGCCTGGACGCGGGCGGGGCGGGGCCCTCATCCTGGCCCCGGGCAGGGAGCCCGCCAGCCGCCGCGAGAGCGAGGCCGAGGACGACCAGATATCGCAACGGCTTGAGGAATTTCACAGCTTGATATCACCTCCCGGATCGGTCGCGCGGAGCTCCGCCTGGACCTTCCGCGTGTCGTCCGCCAGCTTCCGCGTCGCCCCCTCGTCCCGCTCCAGCGAGAGCCGCAGCACGTCGCCGGCCTTGGCGCCGGCGGGGAGCAGCGAGCGGGGGACGTCGATCGACTCGCCCCCGTCGGTCACCAGCACGGCGACGGACTTATCCTTCCCCTCGAAGCGGTCGAGGGAGACGGTCGTTTGCACCGTGAAATCTCCACAGGATTACTTGATGAGGATGGACCGATCGGCGGACCCGCGGGCGACCCGGGCGGCCGACGCGTCGGCGACCGAGCGGAGCCGTTCCGACTTGAAGGCGATCCGGTTCCGGGGCGAGTTGAGCGAGTCCGACCGCTGGCCGACGACCTCGAGCGCGTGGTCGCCGCTGGAGAGGGGGAACTTGCCGGGCTCGGGGAGGGCCATCTTCAGCTCGCGGCGATCGAAGAGGCCCCCCTTGCGGTCCCAGACCTGGACGACGATCTCGTCCTCGGGGTTCCACTCGACCTCGAACGGGCGGACGCTGAACGACGCCACCAGGTCATCCTTGCCCGCGACGACGAGGTTCTCGCCGAACGTCTTGCTCTCCCAGACGATCGCCTGCTTGCCGGCGGGGTCGATCCGGACGACGCGGGCCTGCATGTCCACGGTGCGCCCGGGCTTGAAGAGCTTGGGGTCGAGCTGGATCTCGTCGATCTTGACCCGGAAGACGCCCGGCTGCTTGGGATCGTCACGCGCGATCGCGCCGGTGACCACGCCCGTGAGGCGGTCCTTGATCTCCGCCACCGGGGTATCGGCCTGCGGCTCCTGGCCCGTGATCTTGGTGTAGACCGCCCGGAGGATCGGCCGGTCCTTGAACGCCCAGCCTCCGGCCCCGGCCCCGCCGGTGAGCAGCATGGCCAGCACGGCCCAGATCTTCTTCAGCAGCGGCCAGCGCTTCTTCTTCGTCGCCACGATGGCAGACTCCTCGTCCGTGAGATGTTCCGCCCCGGCCATCCCGGCCGGGTTTCCTCTTCAAGGCGATGTGAGCGGTCGGCGTCGCCGGCCGGAGACCGAAGCCCCCCGCGACCTGCGCACGATGTCGGGGTCGAAGTGATGCCGGCGGGTTATATCATGAGCCGGTGGGTCGTCAATCGCATTCTCGTGAATTGCGGCCCGCGAGGCGAGCCGCCCTCGGGCTGGCGGCCCATGGGCCCTTCCCCTGGGCCTTCACCCTTCTAACCGTCCGCCCGATCCCAGATTCGTGGCGGTTCGACTATCGGACAGATGTCGCATTGATTCCGGGTACCTTTCCCCCATGGGGTGCAAGGGAATCAGGATTGCCGGATCGTCATCAAGGTAGACCGGCGTTACGCTTCGGCTCCCCCCTTCAGGGCCCCTTGTCCATCGGTGCACTCACCCTGTGGCCGGGAGAAGTCCACGGGGCGGTTGGAGTCATGTAGGGTTTTCGGCTGAAGCCTTGTCGGCGTGATCTCAGAGCGGCATCGAAGACCAGGCATTCCTAGCGGCCGCGAAGGCCAGCCACTCAGAGCGCGTATCCTGGGTAATACAGAGTGGGAGATCGGGTCGATCCAGTCTGGGCTGTCGGCGACCTAGTATTCCCCTTGAGTGCCTGGCCTTCGATCCTTTTCGATTCAGCCAAGATGCTATCCGCTTTGCCCGGTCTACTCCCTCTGGGTACCTGATCTTCGATGCCCTGGGGGCCTGTCCTTCGATGCCCCTTCGTTGAACCTCGTCCCGGCCGCCGCACGCCCCGCGCCGCCGACAATCTGGACTCGATAGCCCCGCCTTTCTCTCTGTGTTGCCCAAACAGCCCACCTCGGGTGCCTGGCTTTCGATTTCCCTATTCTTGTTCACAAAAGCGTTGTGTCGATTCCTCGAGTACCCTCATCGTCTTGCTGAACACCTCGGCATTCACACCTTCAGCTTGAGCGAGCAAAACTCCGACAGGATTTCGCCCTGCGCCATCGCTAATCCTCGGGTCAGCTCCGCCAGCCAATAGCACTCGTACAATTGGCCAGGATAGTACGTTACAACCCTCGACTGCGATCAGGAGTGGCGTACAGCCCCTGATATTGCGTGCATTTACGTTTGCTCCGGCGTCGACAAGCAGAGTCACAGCGTGAGGCTGTTTAGCCTCGCATGCCATGTGGAGAGGACTATTGCCATCTCGATTTCGGAGATTGATCGCATCCGGATCCTTATCAAGGATGTGGTATATGGTCGTGAGGTCGCCGCAGCGAACCGCATAATACAATGCATCAGGCCCTTTATCGACTGTCGATCGATCGCGTAGATTGTCGCGGTCAAGCAGAACAAGTACTTCTGGCAGGCATTCGGTCATCTCTACCTTTGCTAGATCTGCCGGACGATAGCCGAAATCATCCATGATATCTGGATCCGCGCCTGCTGCTAGTAAAGCTGAAACGATCCCTATGCTTCCTGGATCACCCTCATAAACCGCATAATGAAGTGGAGTCTTGCCGCAGTCGCCAGAAGCGTTGACTGCGGCACCGGCGGCAATCAGACAAACTACCGCCTCTAGATTCTTCTGCCAAGCAGCGATGCACAACAGTGTATCACCAGACTCGTTCCGTAGCTCGGCAACACCAGGCTCTTGCCGTACATGCTCGCAAAACTCATTGGATCTGTTCGTGACCAACTCTGATAGGGTCGAAAAGACGTTGTTTGTCGCATCTTCTTTCATGCATGCTGCTCCCACCACCTGGGTGCCTGGCCTTCGATGCCTCCCTCTCGCGAGAACGCTCCTCGCCGGGGTTGAGGCTCAGTTTTCAGCCCCAACCCCGGATGGAGGCGGTCAGCAACGCCAGCGAGAACCCCACGCTGCCACGGCGGCGAGGCCCCCGGCCAGCATCAGCGCGCTGGCTGGCTCGCAAGGTATCGAAGGTATCGAAGGCCAGGCACTCAAAGCGGGTATCCTGGGTAATACAGAGAGGAGTTCGGGTCGATCCAGTCATGACTGTTGGAGCCCTGGGGCTGTCAGCAGCCGGCTCGCGATATCGACGAGCCGTTCAGGTGGTGCTCCCCCTGGTATCCTTGTTTCTTTGTTTTGTATGCGTGGCCGTTTGATCCCTGGCTTCGACCTGCCAGCGATCCGATATTGCTCCCGAAGCGCGATCAGCCTCGATCGCCGTTCGTCGGGTCTTTGGGCGATTCTGTTCGTGTTTGCAATTTGATATCCTTAACCAGGAGATACAGGTGTAGCGCATCGGTCGGTGACGGACTGAAACCGAAATGCTCGTAGAAGCGGCGGGCGTTCTCGTCCTTGGCGTGAACGACCAGGGCACGTATTCCCGCGATATCCGCCGCCTGAACGGTTCGGAGCATCGCGTCCTTGAGCAAGCCGGCGCCAATCCCCCGACCTTGGGCCTCGGTACTTACGGCAAGCCGGGCGAGGAGCATGATCGGGACAGGATGACGGGCCAGCCCCTTGCCCAATCGGCCCTGAGCATCGTCATACGCGACCTCGCCCACGGCAAGCGAATGGTAGCCGACCACCGTTTCGCCAGAGAGAGCCAGGTAGGTCTGAGCGGCGCCCGCAAGCTGGTTGATCAGGGCAAAACGCGCTAGAAAGCGGTTCAACTCCTCCTGGCCGCAGTCAAATCCGGCGACCAGGTGATCGGGCTTGAGCTTCTCGATTCGAAGCGGAGCGGCCATCATCACCCGCTACGGTCGAAGACGCTGGGTTCCTGCAGAAGCCGGCCGAGTCGAGGGAGTTCACGGGGAGGGGCGTCCAGCGCTTCCAGGAACCTCGTCCAACGCTCTGCATCCAGGCCGAAGCGAGTTCGGTCCGCCAGGGTTTCGTCAGCCCGAACCAGGGCGCTTTCCAGGACGAATTCGCTGACCGTCCGCCCCGCCGATTCCGCTGCGGTTTGTAACCTATGCTTGGCCTCCGGCGTGAGCCGAAGATCCAGCTTGGCAGTACGCGTTGAACGTCCCGGCATGGCACTCCCTCTCTTCCTTCCCTGTCAAGCATACCATGATTGCCCGACATTGTCACGACACGCCGAGGAGAGTTTGATTTGGGCTGTCCGCGCGAGTGCCAGGATCGCCTGGATCAAATGTGGTGGTAAACTCGGCCCACTGGTGATCCGCTCGCCGATCGACTCGTCCTCCCCATCCATTTCCCGATCGATTGGCCCGGTTATCCGGATTTCGCCGATTTCAGCGGAAACAACCTCTGGGAATACTCGTGGGCCAGGAACGAAAAACGCAAAACATGGCGCACTCTCTAGATAGAGTCTCTGTGTCGCGCTGGTGGTACGCGCCGGAGATCGGCATAGCTGGCCCTGAGAGGAGGGGCCTGATGCGGACGTGCGACCGGTAGGTTCGTGATGCCACGACGGACCGACCTTGCCCGGAAATCGGGGGGCAAAGCCAAGCTTTCGTGCACGGTTAAGGGGTGTCCATCAAAGGACTTGTGTTACGCATTATAAATGTCTGATGCGACAATCGAAGCCAAAGCGACCGGTCTGGGGTTGGGTCTCAGGGAAACGGCGTGACCGGTCGAACGCGGGACGGGGGACCGGCACGATTGCCGGTCCCCGCCCAAGCTTGTCGGCACGCTCGGCACGGCAAGCCGCCTCGGTCACGACACCTCGTCAACCGCCTCCACCCGGGGGGGCGGGGCGAATGCGTCGTCTTCCGGGAGGTAGCCCAGGATCTCGGCGGCGTCGGTGAGGTCCCAGCGGGTGCCGTGATTCCGCGAGACGCCATTCACGACGACGAAGGGATCGTCCTCGATCTCCGCCTCCACGGCCGAGTCGAAGAGCTGGACGAGGTCGTGGTTGGAGAGCCAGAGCTTGCGGTGCCAGTCGTCGGGCAGGGTCTCGGCGTGGTTCCGCCCCTCCTGGACGAAGCCGATCCGGAGCGCGATGAACGTCAGGTCGAAGGCGTCCGCCAGGCTCTGGCCGAGTCGCTCGCCGACGAGCTTGAAGAGGCCGTAGGGGCTCACCGGCTTCGGGGGCAGGTCCACCCTGATCGGCTCGTCGCCCCGGTCCCGATAGCCCCACATGACGTGGACGGAGCTGGCGTAGATGACCCGGTCCACGCCCAGCATGGCGGAGACGTTGAAGACGTTCGCCATCGCATCCACGTTGGGTTCCACCAGGTCCGCGGCGGTCGACGCGGAGTCGGCGTTGGCCGCGAGGTGGACCACGGTGTCCACGCCGTGGAAGTGCGTCCCCCACTCGTCGTCCAGGATGCTGAGGTCCGCCTTGATGACGTCCTGATCGTCGGGGCCGGGGTTGGCGTCGATCAGGACCAGGTCGTAGACGTCCTCCCAGGCCGCCCGGAGCTTGCGGCCGATGTTCCCGCACGCCCCCGTGATCAGCACCACCCGCGGCTCGCTCTCGACTTCGAGATCCAGCTCCTCGTCGACCTCCTCATCATCCTCCTCGTCCAGGTCGTCGGGGCTGAGGATGGGTAGGTGGCCAGAAGTCGATCTGGGGAACGCGGGGGGCTTTTCACCCTCACCTTCATCATCCGAGTCCCAGTCAGGACGCATGGCTCAAGTCCTTTCGGCTCGAAGCAAGGTGGGATCGTGGCGACCGGCTCGCAACCGGGTCAGAACATCAACTGTACCACGTTTCCAGGCCGCGAGCAGGAATCCAGTTGCCTCGAAGCCGCGATCGAGCGAATCGGATGAGCGGCCCGGGGTGGGAAACCGGGGTCCCCGTGTCATCGTGAAGCGGATCGGCCGGGGATCGAGTCGACCTTTCCGCCCGTGATCCGTCGGTCCGGGCGGCAGACCTGGCGAGGCCGGGGACACCTGGCCGTTTCGTCGAGGTCCGGCATGGCGTATAAGTCAGGGAAGACCCGACGGCGGCCCCGCTCCCGCCGACTCACGGTCGCGCCCTCCCCGTCGTCGATGACTCGAGGGCCGAGACTCCATCATCCTTGCTCTGAGGACTCCGGATCATGCTCTCCGCCGGCTTGCCTCTCCTCCTGGCCCTCCTCGCCGTCGAGGATCCGGGCCAAGACCGACTCGACCTGGTGCCGGACACCTCCCTGATCAGGCTCGACGAGGTCGGGCTTTACCGGGTCGGATACGCCTTCCGCGGGCAGCCGGAGAGGGAGTTCCCGGTCGGCTGGTCGGGGCCCTTCGACGACAAGACCGGCGTGGCCTGCCAGTCGGTGGGGGCCGTGGGCGGCAAGGAAGCGATGCTGCTGCACTGCCCCTGGCGGGGCGGCACGGGGACGGCGTTCCAGGAATTCCGCGTGCAGATCCCGAAGGCCGGTCGGACCAGGCTCCTCGGGGCGACGGCCATGCGGGCCGACGCCGTGGGCAAGTCCGATGGGGTGACCTTCCGAATCAAGGGGGCGGGGCGGACCTACCTGGAAGAGCACCGGACCGACGCGGCCTGGAAAGAGTTCGCGATTGACCTCACCGGCTCGGCCGGGACGGTCGTCCCACTCCGGTTCGAGGTTGACCCGGGGCCGAGGGGCGATTCGTCCTTCGACTTCGCGATCTGGGGCGACCGTCGCCTGGCCTTCGAGGGGATCAACGCGAATCTCCACCCCCATCCGCCGGCACCCCCGGTCTCGCTGGCATCGCTCCGACCCCGTCAATCCGGCGGCGCCGCGCCGCCGGCCGGGTCGACCCGCGTGAGCACCACGCGCGACGGCGAGGCCGTGATCCTTCGCGCGGAGGGGGACGACGGGGTGCTGGAATACCGCTGGGAGCGGCCGGCGCCGGGATCGGGCGGCGGCATCCTCGGGACCGTCGTGCTGTCGGCCGCGCGCAAGGGGGCCTCGCCCGTTCGCGTGCCGGTCGGGGCATCGGCGGAGCTCCGCTGGACCGGCGCGGCGACCGAGGTGGAGAGCCGATGGGCGGACGCGGCTGGGACTCCGCCGACCCTCCTCCGCACGTTCGAGGTCGGGGGCTCGCGCACGACCGTCCGGATCCGGGGCTCGCTCCAGGGCAAGAGCCTGGTCTTCGACGTCGAGGCCGACCGGCCCGACGTGGAGAGGCTCGCGCCGGGGGGCTGGGGGCCGGTCATCCGGCGGAAGAACGTGCCCGTGCCGTTCCTCACCGACGAGGTCCATTACCTCCCCGCCCAGGGGCTGTTCGTCGCCGCCAACCTGGACTGGACGGCCTCGAATGCCTCGCACCACGACGGCGGTGCCGCGAGCTACCTGCCGCTGACCGATGGCCGCCGCAACCCGCTCCGCGAACGCCTGATCTACTCGGCGGCGTGGAACCTGGACGAGGTCCTGCCCAACATCCCGAACCCGCCCTCGCCGTATCTCAAGGACCTGGGGACGCGGACCGTGCTGGACATCTGGGGGGGCCGCTACACGGACATCGCCGAGAGGATGAACAGGCTCGCCAGCTACGGCATCGACAGGGGCGTGGCGATCATCCACGACTGGCAGCGCAGCGGCTACGACAACGCCCTGCCCGCCCACTATCCGGCCGCCGCGGACAAGGGGGGTGACGAGGGGATGAAGGCCCTGGTCGCGACCGGCAAGAAGCTCGGATATCACATGGCCCTGCATGAGAACTACGTCGACTACTACCCCAACTACGAGGGCTATCGCGAGTCCGACATCGCGCTCGACTCCGCGGGCAAGCTCCAGAAGGCCTGGTACAACGAGGGGACGAAGATCCAGTCGTTCGCCGTCAAGCCGAACGCGATCCTGCCCCTCGCCGCGACCCAGTCGCCGGAGATCCATCGCCGCTACGCGACCAACGCGAATTACCTGGACGTCCACTCGGCCGTGCCGCCGTGGTTCCACGTCGATCAGAGGGCCGGCGAGTCCGGCACCGGTCGGTTCGGCCGCGTCTGGGACGTCCACCGCGAGCTCTGGACCTACGAACGGACGACCCACGCGGGCCCCGTCTTCGGCGAGGGGAACAACCACTGGTACTGGAGCGGCTGCCTGGACGGCGTCGAGGCCCAGTTCGGCCAGGGCTGGCAGGGTGAGCGCGGCCGCGAGGTGCCGCTGATGGTGGATTTCGACCTGCTCAAGATCCATCCGCTCCAGCTCAATCACGGCATGGGGTACTACGAGCGATGGTGGGGCAAGCCGACCTGGAACGGCCCCGTGCCCCTCGTCGTTCTCGACCAGTACCGGATGCAGGAGGTCGCCTTCGGCCATGAGGGCTTCCTCGGCGCTCCGACCTGGTCCGAGATCCCGGCGGCCTGGCTCGAGCATCATCTCCTGGCGCCCGTCACCGCCCGGTATGCGACCGCGAGCCCGGCGGAGATCCGCTACGAGCTGGGCGGGGCCTGGGTCGATTCGTCGACCGCCGCGGCGAGCGAGGACGCGTCCGAGGCGTTCCAGCGCGTCCGCGTCCGCTACGACAACGGGCTGACGATCACGGCGAATCAGGCGAAGGAGCCGCTCCGCGTCGGTTCCCACCTGCTGCCTCAATACGGCTGGCTCGCCGAGGGCGCCGGGGTCTCCGCGGGCACGACCGACCGGGGCGGCGTGGTCTCCGACCACGCCGAGACCGACGAGGCGGTCTTCGCGAACGCCCGCCCCGCGCGGGAGTGGAACCTCCGCGGCGGGGTGCGCGTCCGGCCCGCGATCGACCGCTTCGAGGCGGCCGGGACCAGGACGATCCGAGCGACCTACGTGTGGAAGGTCAAGGACCCGGTCCCGCGCGACTATCACTGCTTCGTCCACTTCTTCAAGAAGGGCGACACCGGCTCGCACATCCTCTTCCAGCAGGACCACGCCCTGGCGATCCCGAGCTCTCGATGGGCGGCCGGCCGGACGATCAAGGACGGGCCGCACGAGTTCGCGATCCCGGAGAACATCGCCGACGGCGAGTACACGTGGACGATCGGCCTCTTTACCGAACGGGACGGCCGGGCCGCGCTGGACGGGGTCCAGGACGGCGATGCGCGGATTCGCCTGGGCACGCTGAAGGTCGCGAACGGCGGCCGCACGCTCAGGCTCGACCGGGAGACCGCCGAGGACGAGAGTGGGGGCGCGATCTACCTGGAGCACGTCAACGCCGAGAACCGGATCGTCGACTTCGGCTCGGTCCGCACGGACGGCGGCGTGCTGCTCCGCCGCCAGGGGAGCCGCTGGACGGCCTGGGTCTTCCCGCGCGACCGGGCCTTCACCCTGTTCCTCGATCCGGGCCGATTCGGTCGGCCCGCCTCGATCTCCGGCGACGGGGGCAAGCGGGTCGTCGTGCCGAAGGTCGAAGAAGGATCCTGGAGGCTCCCTCTCGACGGCTCGGCCCGCTACGAGTGGGACGCGGGCCCCGGGCGCTGAATCGGGGATCAAGGGCGCGACGGTCAGGGCAGCAGCCGCTGCCCGACCGCCGTGTTCAGGCGGAGCATCGCCTGGCGGTGCCGGACGAGCATGTCGCGGTACTGTCGCGAGGCCTCGTTGAACTCGCGCTGGGCGTTGAGGAAGATGATGGCGTCCTCCTCGCCGCGGATGTAGAGCCGGTAGGCATCGTCGCGGACCCGGGTCGCCGGGGGGATGAGCCGGGTCTCGATCCGTTGCACGGCCGATCGCGTGAGCACGTACTGACGCTCCGCCTGGCGGACCTCGTTGACGACCTGCTGCTCGCGTTCGGCCAGCTCGACGTGGGACTGGGTCAGGTTCACCCGCGACCGCTGGATGTTGCCCTGGTTGCGATTGTAGATTGGGAGCGGGACGGTGACCCCGAGCGCCCAGGAGGTCGCGCCGAGCTTGTCGGTCGCCCGGTTGTCCTGGAAGGTGTAGGGCTGATAGAGGAGGTACACGTCCGACATGCGATTGGCGGTGGCGAGCTTTACCTCGGCCTGGGCCCGGTGGATTCCCATCCGGTACGCGACCACGTCGGGCCGGCATTTGAGGGCCATTCCGATGAGCTCATCGACGGGGGGCGGCGGCGGGGAGGAGTCGCGGAGCGTGCCGCGGAGCTCCAGGGCCTCGGCCTGATTGCCCGGCATGTTCAGGAGGACGCCCAGGTTCCGCCTGGCCGACATCAGGGCCTCGTTGCCGTCCATGACCTGGATCTCGGCGGCCTCGACGAGGGCCTCGATCCGGCTCACGTCGGCGATGGTCCGCGCCCCCTTCTCCTGGAGGCCTCGGGTTCGGCCCAGCAGCTCCTCCAGCCCCTGGCGCGCGGCCTGGGCGAACCGGATCGTCTCGCGGGCGCCGAGGTATTCGCTGTACACGGTGTAGAGGTTGTCGATCTGGATCCGGACCGCATCCTGGTACTGGGCCTGGAGGACGTTCTTGGCCGTGGTGGCGGCGTGCGTCCTCGCCTTCCGCTTGTGGGTGACGTCGAGGGGGTACGTGATGTTCAGGTCATATTGAGTCTGTCCGCCCGGGCGGGCCTCGGTATAGGCGCCGTAAGGGATGAGCTGAGAGTCGGCGAAGAGGACGGGATTGGCCCGCAGGCTCGCCGTGAGGATGTCCGCGTCGGCCTGGGGGAGCTCCAGCCCGCGGGCCTTGAGCGCCAGGTTCTCGTGGACGAGGCGCTCGATGGCCTGGTCCAGGGTCAGCCCATCCTCGGGGCCGATCTCCTCCCCGACGCGGGGGACCGAGAGCGGGCCGATGAGGGGGACCTCGGAGAGCGGCAGGGCCGACGGCGAGGTGATCCCTTCTCGCTCCGGGACGCCGACCTGGCGACCCCCCGGAGCCGTGATCGCGGCCGGCACCCGAGGGACCGCCGTCCCCACTCGCCCGCTGAGCGGCTCGTCGGCCGCTCCGCCGGGCCCCGAATCGGTCACGGGCCCCATCCCCCCGAGCGCGGGGCCCAGCAGGGACTGGCCTTCCGAGGGGTGGCTCAGCGACGGCTCGGGGAGGGTCGGCCCCTGGCCCGACACCGGGCCGCACGCATGCAGAAGCATGACCATAACGGCCGCTCGAGACGGCCAGGAGCTCGATCGCATCGATTCACCCTTCCTGGATTTCTCGGACGCCCGGAGATCGAGGTCCGGGCGGGGGAGGCCGGCGTCCGTCCTGGTGGCCGGCGGCATCCGACGAGATGAGCGAGACATCCCGCGACGGCTCTTATCATCGACTTGCGGGAGGATCGAGCCTGACCGCGATTCCCGGCAAGTCCGGCCCCTGCCCTCTCAGGGCGCACAATCGTCACAAGCGGACCGCCGGGACTCGCGGGCGCCGGTCGCGGAGAAGGGGGGCGGATCCTCAGAGCCGCCTCCAGGTGAAGCCATCGGCCTCGATGAGCTTATCCGCTTCCGGCGGCCCCCAACTGCCGGCGACGTAGGTCGCCGGGGGCGATGCGTCCGGCGATTCCCACGCGTCGAGGATGGTGGTGATGAACCGCCATGCGCTGTCGACCTCGTCGGTACGGGTGAACAGGGTGGGGTCGCCGAGCATGACGTCGAGCAGGAGGCGCTCATAAGCCTCCGGCGGCGGGACGGCGAAGGCGGTGCCGTAGCGGAAATCCATCCGCACTTCCTGGAGTCGCCGTCGCGAGCCCGGGATCTTGGCCTCGAAGGCGAGGCTGGCCCCCTCGTTGGGCTGGATGCGGAGGACGAGCTGATTGGCCCCGGTGTGCCCGTCCCGCTCGGGGTCGAACAGCTCCGTGGGGGGCCGGCGGAACTGGATGGCGATCTCCGTGGCCCGCTTGGGGAGCCGCTTGCCGGTCCGGAGGAAGAACGGGACCCCCGCCCACCTCCAGGTGTTCAGCTCCAGCCGCATCGCCACATAGGGCGAGGTCTTCGAGTCGGGCTTGACCCCCTTCTCCTCGAGATACCCGGGGACCTCCTTCCCCTCGATCGAGCCCGCCGTGTACTGGGCGCGGATGACGTTGCGGAAGACGTCCTCCGGCTTCCAGCGGGGCAAGGACTGGAGCACCTTCACCTTCTCATTGCGGACCGCATCCGCCGAGAGGTCCACCGGGGGCTCCATGGCCACCAGGCAGAGCAACTGCATCATGTGATTCTGGACCATGTCCCGGATCGCGCCCGCGGTGTCGTAGTAGGCGCCCCGGGTGCCGGACATCCCCACTTCTTCCGCCACCGAGATCTGCACGGCGCCGACGTGGCGACGATTCCAGATCGGCTCGAAGATGCTGTTGCCGAAGCGGAAGGCCAGGATGTTCTGGACCGTCTCCTTGCCCAGGTAGTGGTCGATGCGATAGAGCTGCCGCTCGTCGAGCACCCGCGAGATATCCCGGCTCAGCTCGCGGGCACTCTCCAGGTCGTGCCCGAAGGGCTTCTCGATGACGACCCGGCTCCAGGGAGACGCCTGGTGGCGTTCGTAGATCAGGCCCGCCTCGCCCAGGTGGTTGACGATCGTCTCGAAGAACTCCGGCGACACCGCCAGGTAGAAGATCCGGTTGCCTCGCGTCCCGTGCGTCCGGTCGAGCTCCTCGAGCTTCTCCTTGAGCTTGCGGTAGGCCTCGGCGTCGTCGAATGTCCCCGGCGAGAAGACGATCCGGGTGGCGAACTGCGGCCAGATCTCCTGGAAATCGGGGCCGCCTTCCTCCTCGAGCACCTTCTGGTACTCGGCGCGGAGGTCGTCGTCGGTCCAGTCGCGGCGGGCGAAGCCGACGATCGCGCATTCGTTGGGCAGGTTCCCGCCCCTCGCCAGGTTGTAGAGCGCGGGGACGAGCTTGCGATGGGCCAGGTCCCCGGTCGCGCCGAAGAGGACCACCGCGCAGGGCTCCGGGGCCTGGGCCCTGGGGAGCGACTGGCGCAGGGGGTTGGAATCGGCTTCTGGCTGCTTGGCGGTCGCCGGCATCGCTCATCCTCTCGGCCAGGGAAGGATCCTCGAGGCGAGGCCGCACGACCAGGCACCGCCGCCGGGCACTCGCCCGGGCAACGATTTTATGGGCCCCGGTTCGCCAACTTCAAGGCGGCCCGGCGCCGGGGACCCTCGCGACGAGGCCGGATATCCTGTAATCTCCCAGCCGAAGGTTCACTTATCCGCGAAACTTGTCGATGATTTCCCTCACCCGACCTGGATCTGGGATCCCTTTGACATCGATCTCGATACCCGACTGCCCAGAGGTTGAGATCCCCAGGCTTCCGACTCCCAGCATTCGCTGTAGGAAACCCTGAATCACAAGAATGTTACGCACATCCGTGATTCGCACCTCATTTAGAGATTTGCTTAATATTCCTCGTCGAAGCGTAACTTTTCGGCGCGTAATTGTCAGCCTCGTGTTCCGACACTTCAGATACCAGTTAATGAAGGAGCAAGCAATCAGGCCGGGCATGAGAAAGGCTGCCCAGGCTGGGGCGTCCGCTTGTCGAAAAGCGGTCAAGCCCATTAATAGGGCGAGAACGAACAAGACACTGCCCATGACGAACAAGATCGGATGGTTACGGAACATCGCGGGGCTGGCGTCGTAAAGGATGTCATCTGCTGAACCTGACTCGACTGGTCGAGTTGGAGCCGACGAAGGCGATGGGATAACAAGTGCGGCGCCACAGGCCTTGCAGGAGGCCTTCCGACCGGCAAATTGTTCTGGAACGGAGAGGTGTTTTCCACACTGACAGATTAGTTGAATTGCCATGGAGCTTCTCCAATGCGTTATAACCAGGACTGGTAATTCCTCGATCTAACCGAGAATCTGGAAGCGCTTCCGCCAACTAAGATTGAAATTACCCGTATCTTGGTGCTCTTGGGATTCCAACTGGCCATCGGGGCAGGTTCATCCGGTCCACCAGGACCGCGATGACCCGGTTGATCGGCGCATCCGATGGCAATTCCACGAGCTGCTTCTTGTTCCCGGTGGCGTCCCAGACCTCGATCGTGATGTTGTTCATGAAATGAATCGCCCGAGAGACGTCCTCCCCGCTGCATTGATGGTGTACAGATTGCGCTCCGCCGAACCCGGAAGCAAGTCCGCTCCGGCCATCGGCTCGCATTCCTCCGGCTCCGAGCGTAAATTGGCGACTTACGGATGGCTCCTGGACCCCGCTACAAGGAAACTCGAATGCGACGTGAATGGCTTGGGGCAGTGATCGCGGTCTTTCTCGTCTCCGGCGAATCGGCCTGGGTGCCGACCGCGCGGGCTCAGACAGTGGTGCTCACGGCGCGTTCCGTCGGCGAGCTTGCCGACGACCTGAACGAGCTCGCCCGGGCGGTCGCGCCGGCCGACGAGCGGGTGGGCATGGTCAGTGGCATGATCGACCAGCTCAAGAAGGGAGAGCTGGTCAAGGGGCTGGACACCGGCCGCCTCGTCGGCGTCGCCGGCAGCCTGCCCGAGAACCCGGGCGACCCCCCTTCCCTGCTGGCCGCGGTGCCGGTCACGGACTTCGCCCAGTTCATGGACTCGCTCAAGGGCTTCGGCCTGACGGTCGACGACGCGGGCGTGCCGGGATTCGCGCACAAGATCGTCTCGCCGGACGGCACTCAGACCTTCTACGCCCTCGAGGCCAACAAGTATGCGATCGTCTCGATGGTCCCCACCGGCGCGGAGAAGCTGAAGGCCCTGGACCCCGCCTCGTGGCGGCCGACGACCGTCGCGGACAGCGACCTGGCGCTGGCCGTCCAGATCGCCAAGATCCCGGCGGGCATCAAGGATCAGTTCCTGACCGCCTTCGAGGCCCAGGTCGCCCAGCAGGATCCCCAGAAGCCGGGCGAGTCGGACGCCGAGTACCGGGGGCGGATGGCGAGCACTCGCCTGGCGAAGGAGGCGGTGATCTCCCTGATCCGCGACGGAGATTCGGTCTCGCTGGGCCTCAATCTGGACCGGCAGAAACGCGAGGCGAGCCTCGAGCTGACCTCCGCGGCGAAGGCGGGGACGTCCATGGCCACCGCCCTCCGCGGCTTCGGCGCCCGTCGAAGCCGCTTCGACTTCCTGGCGGCCGGCGCGCCGGCGGGCGTGGGCTGGTTGAGCATCCCGATCCCGGCCGAGCTCAAGGCCGCCCTGACGGAGTCGATCCGGTCAGAACACAACAAGCGTCAGGAGACGCTCAAGGGCGAAGAGAAGACGAAGGACGCGCGTGCCTTCGAGCGGTTCGAGAAGCTCGTCGACATGGACGCCGCGGACCTGGGCGTGGCCTTCCGGGCCCCGGGAGACCCTTCCGGCAAGCCCTCGATCGTCCTCGGGTTGAAGGTGAAGCCCGCGGATGCCGACAAGGCATTCCGCGAGCTCATGGCCGACGCCCCCCCCGAGAAGGGGACCAAGCTCGACTATGACGTCGCCAAGGCCGACGACGGGACGGCCATCCACCGCATCACGCTGGCGGACGAGGCGCTCGACAAGGACACGATCCGGATGTTCGGCAAGGCGCCGGTCCACCTGGCGTTCCCCGGCAACGCCATGATCGTGACCTTCGCCGAGAACGGGCTGGATGCCATCAAGGAGGCCGTCGCCGCGTTCAAACGCGCGCCCGCCGGGCCGGGGTCGCCAGGCTCGGTGGAGCTCCATCTGCTCCCGGCGAGCCGGCTTGCCGAGGAGAACGCGGGGCAGGTCCGCGAGGCCGCGACCGAGACCTTCAAGGGAGAGGACGCCGGCCGCGACTCGATCCGATTCTCCCTCAAGGGGGACGACCAGACGATCCGGCTCCGTTTCGCGGTCGACTATCCCGCCTTCGCCTACCTCGCGAAGCTGGGCAGCCTGCAGGCCAAATGAGCGACCGGGGCGGTCCCGGCGGGGCGGCTGATCGCCTCACCCCGCCGACCGCTTCATGACGCGCAGGCCCTCGGCCACGACCTCCGGGCTGGTGGCCTGCTTCATGGCCTCCGTCCCGCTGATCACGCCGGCCTGGTAGAGCTCCAGGAGGTGTTGCTCGAGCTGCTGCATCCCGCTCTGGCGGCTCCCCAGGTAGCTGGAGAGGTCCGTCCAGCGGCTCTCCAGGATGCAGCGCGCCGAGTACTGGCCGCCCCGGAGGACCTCGACGGCCGCCCGCCGCTTGCCGTCCTTCGTCGCGGCCAGCTTCTGCGCGATGATCGCGACCACGGCCTCCGCGAGCTGCGCGGTGACCAGCCGCTTCTCCTCGATCGTCACCAGGCTGATCAGCCGCTCGATCGCCTGGACGGACGTCGGATTCGACATCGTGCCGAGGACCTGGTGGCCGGTCTCGGCGGCGTGGAGTACGGCGCGGACCGTCTCCGCGTCGCGGATCTCGCCGATCACGATGACGTCGGCATCCTGCGCGATCGCCTGCTCGACGCCGGCCGAAATGGAGGCCACGTCGCTGCCGAGCTCTCGCTGGGCCACCAGGGCCTTCTTGCGCGGGTAGCGGACCTCGATCGGATCCTCGATGGTCACGATCTTGCCGTGGAAGGTCTCGCCGATCTGGTCCACGAGCGCGGCCAGAGTGGACGACTTGCCGGAGCTCGACGGCCCGGTCACGATCGTGATCCCCCGCCGCGCCTGGGTGATCTCCTGGAGGACCGGCGGCAGGTTCAGCTCGCCGATCGTCGGGATCCGCGAGGGGACCTGGTGGAGGATCAGCCCCGGCTGGCCCCCGTGGCTGTACAGGCTGCAGCGGAAGCGGCCCAGGCCGTCGAGGCTCTTCGAAAACCGGGCCCCCCGGACCATGGCCGCGTTCAGGTCCTTGCCGACCTCGGGAGGGCTCAGCGACGCGGCGAACTGGCGGAGGGCCTCGCCGTCGATCTCCGGGCCCTCCACGTTCCGGATCAGGCCCCCGATCCGCACCTGCGGCGGCGAGCCGGCCTGGAGGTGGACGTCCGAGGCCCCCTGATCCACGGCGAACTTGATCAGCTCCTCGAAGTTCATGCTGGGCCTCCACGGGACTGTGTGACGGACTGGCTGCTTCGACGCCCGGTGCTGGCGCAAGAGCATGCCCGATCCCGCGCCCGTCCACAAGGAGGATCAGGGGGACTCTTCCTCCCCGCCTCCCCCCTCCCCCGAGCTCGCCCTCAGCTCGAGCTCCGATTCGAGCCCGAGCAGGTGCCGGGCGGCGAGCAGCCGCCGCTCGACGTCGCTCATGCCGGCCAGCTCATCCCGGATCCGGATCAGCAGGTCGGGCCGATTGGTGACGATGTTCGGCACCCCGCGCTCGATCAGGTTGAGCATCCGCCGCGGGTCGTCCACGGTCCACGCATAGAGGTCCTTGTGCCGCGACTTCACCGCCCGGATCAGCGAGTTGCTCAGGTGGCGGGAGTTGACGCTCAGCGCGTCCACGTCCAGCCGGTCGATGTCGCCGACGGAGACCGTCACGATGGCCGCCGTCCGGAGCCGCGGGTTGGCCCTCCGGACCTGCAACAGCCCCTCGTAGTTGAGCGAGATGATCACGCACTGGTCCTCGAAGCCCTTCGCCTCGACGAGCCTCGCCACCTCCCCCGCCAGGGCGTCGTCCCGGTCATAGTACTTCAGCTCGATCTGGAGCCGGATCTTGCCCTTCGCCAGGTCGATCACCTCCTCCAGCGTCGGCACCCGCTCCCCCACGAAGGGCGGCCCGTAGACCTTGCCGATGTCCACGGCCTTCACCTCCGCCAGCGTCATCTGCCGGATCCGCCGCGGCTCGTTCCCGACCCGCATCAGGTCGCGGTCGTGGTTCACGACGATCACGCCGTCCGACGTCGTCTGCACGTCGAGCTCCGCATAGTCGGCGCCGACCTCGATGGCCTTGCGGAACGAGCTCAGCGTGTTCTCCGGCGCGATCGCGGAATACCCCTTGTGGGCCGTGACGATCACCCGCTCCGGCGGCGCGAGCCCCCGGAGGACTCCGAAGCAGAGCAGCGAATAGGACGCCAGCGAGACCACCAGGCCGGCCTTCCAGTACCGGAGCAGCGACCGCAGGCTCCGCGCGTCCCGCTCCGGGAGCGGCACCAGCGGGCACGGGCCCCCCACGCCCAGCTCCTGATTCCGCTCGCGGTAGAGGGCGATGATGATCAGGCAGTGCGTCGTCACCAGGAAGAACGAAAGGATCGCCAGCAGGACCGCCTGCACGCCCATGAGCAGCGCGACCGTCGGGATCAGGGCCCAGAGCCGGGCCGCGACCGCATGCAGCAGCAGCGCCGCGATCGCCGCGAAGCCTCGCACGAGCAGGGCGCTGAGGATGAAGCCGACGGCCTGCCAGGCGAGCAGGATCGATCCGAACCGCAGGATCGCGCCGTGCGTCCGCGCCAGGCTCTCGTGGAGCGCCTCCCGCGGAGTCCGGTCCTCGTAGAGGATCACCGGGAAGAGGAAGATCGTCCGCACGTAGGCGTAGGCGACGATCGCGAGGAACACGGCGCCGAGCACGCCGCCGATCGCCACCGCGACGATGAAGCTGGGCGGCCGATCGTGGAGGTAATAGTTGATGTCGTGCCGGGTCAGGAGCGTCACGTAGGTCAGCCCCGCGAGCAGGGCCACCGGCGCGGCGGTCAGCCCCAGGAACGCCAGGCCCGTCCCCTTCAGGTGCCAGCTCCGCACCAGGATCGTGCCCAGGGCCTCCGCGACGTCCCGGATCCGGAGGCCCTGCCCGCGCTGGTGGCGGGCGACGATCGCCATGACACCGAGATGCTCCAGGACCAGCACGAGGAGCGTGGAGACCAGCAGGATCGCCCCCACGAGCACGCCCTGGGGCGAGAGCCCGAAGTGGACCAGGTCGTCGTTGGTCACGGCCGAGCTGCCGGTCGTCCGGACCAGGATCGCCAGCACGATCGCCCCCGCTCCCAGGGTGAAGACCGCCACGACGCACTTGAAGAGGATCTCGAACGTGACCAGCGGGAAGAGCGCCCGGCGGAAGTCGTCGAGCACCCCCGTCGTGAGCGAATGGACCGACCGAAACGTCTCTCTCGAGGGCATGATCGCGGGCTCCGCATCCGGTGACGATCGCTACATCGCGGCGTGAGACATTGTTACTCTGGGAAAGGCCCGGCCGCCATCGGTAAGATCGGGTTCATCGTCCCCCCCGAGCCACACACCCTGGAAACGACCCCGCGAAACTCCCATGACGGAATCCTCCTCGCCGGACACCGAAGCCCTCAGGCCGAAGCTGGAGCGGGCCTACGACCTCGCCGATCGGCAGGTCCGCCGGACGATCGCGCAGCACCCCGACTTCTTCCCGATCTACACCGAGCACGGGAAGTGGCATCACGGCGGAGAGCTCTGGACCGACTGGTGCGGCGGCTTCCACGCCGGGATGATGTGGCTCCTGGCCCGTCACACGGGGGATCCCTGGTGGCGGCAGCAGGCCGAGCATTACTCGAAGCTCCTGGAGCATCGCCAGCACGACCGCGCCGTGCACGACCTCGGCTTCATCTTCCTCAGCACCTATCTCCCCTGGTATCGACTCACGAAGGACGAGGCCCTCCGCCAGGTCCTGATCACGGCCGGCCGCACCCTGGCCCTGCGATTCAACCCGCACGGCCGGTATCTCCGCTCGTTCGTCGCGCCGGAGAGCCTGTTCATCGACATCATGATGAACGTCCCGATCATCTTCCTGGCCGCCGCCGAGGCCGGCGACCGGGCCCTCTACGACCTGGCCGTCGCCCACTGCCGGACCACCGAGCGGACGCTCGTCCGGCCGGACGGCTCGACGGCCCACGAGGGGATCTTCGACGTCGAGACCGGCGAGTTCCTCCGCGAGTCCACCCACCAGGGATTGCGGCCCGACTCCGCCTGGACCCGCGGCCTCGCGTGGTCGCTCTACGGCTTCACGAAGGTCCACGGCTTCACCGGCGACCCCGCCGACCTCGCCGTCGCCCGCCGCAACGCCGAGTACTACCTGGCGCGAGCCCCCCGGAGCCTGGTCCCCCCCTGGGACTTCGACGTCCCCGACGGCCCCGACCGGATCGACGACACCTCCGCCGCCGCGATTGCCGCCTCGGGCCTCTGGGACCTCGCCGCCGCCACCCGGCGGGAAGACCCCGAGGCGGCCGATTCCTACCGCGCGGCCTCGCTGGCGATCCTCGATTCCCTCTGCACCGATCGCTATCTCGCCTGGAACGACCCCGAGTGGGAGGGCATCCTCAAGCACGGCGTCTACCACTTCCACAAGCGGCTCGGCGTCGACGAGTCCGTGATGTGGGGTGAGTTCTTCTTCCTGGAGGCGGTCGACAAGGTCCTGCACGCCGGGCACCAGCCCGGGCCGGGACGCCCGAGCGGCCCGTCCCCGCGATAGCAACCGGTCAACGCGAAGAGTCTGTCCCGGAGTCGGGTTCCGAGGCGAGCGGGGGGCGTCAGCCCCCTGACTTCTCGGTTCCGGACAGGGGGCTGACGCCCCCCGCTCGCCTTTTCGGGACAGACGCTAAGGACCGGGGCGACCGGGCAGAGGGGATGGCCCGCCCCCCGCACGGGAGCCCGGCCGGGACCAGCGAATCCGGCCGACAGGGATCCTTGCCGGGGCGTCAACGGCCCCGCATTCACGCAGAGATCGAGCACCGCGGGACAGGTTCCGGTTTTCGTGGCGACAACTCACTTGATAATTGTTGCTCATTGATTAGTCTAAATCCGATTTGGGTCCGATCGACCGAATCCGCCCCGTCGGGAGCCTGCCCGCGGTGGCCTGCGTGCCCCCGCGCTCGATGACGAGGACCCGGGGCGGTGAGAGACGGTCTGGAATCGAGCGGTGGATGTGGCTGAACCGGCCCCTCGATGGACGGCACGGCCACCGGCTCGGAGTCCGCGCGGGCCACGCAGCGACCTCCCTGGGATCCGGGACCGAAGAGCGACGATCATGCCCGATTTTCTCTACGACTACTCGACCTCGACGATGGTCCTCCTCGTCGTGGGCAGCTTCGTGCTGCTCACCTGGCTCGGCGCGATCGTCGTCCGTCCGATCGCCCGGAGCTTCCTCCGCAATCAGGCGGGCGCCAACGACATCGTGGCCTATCTGCTGGGCGCCCACGGCGTCTACTTCGGGATCCTCCTGGGGCTCCTGTCGGTGTCGGCCTACGGCAATTTCGCCGCCACGGAAGGGCTCGTCGCCGACGAGTCGGCCAAGCTGGCGGCCGTCTACCGCGACTCGTCGGCGTATCCCGACCCGTTCCGCGAGCAGCTCACGAAGATCCTCCGGGAGTATGTCGAGTACATCGTCAACGAGGCGTGGCCGCTCCAGCGGGTGGGCAAGATCCCGCTCAAGGGGCAGACGTATCTCGACCGGTTCCAGGCCGCGATGATCAAGTTCGAGCCCAAGTCCAGGGCCCAGGAGATCCTCCACGCGGAGCTCTTCAAGCAGTTCAACGAGCTCCTCGAGGCACGCCGGAAGCGGGTGCTGGCGGTCACGTCGCAGATCCCGGACATCCTCTGGTTCGTGGTCTACATCGGCGCGCTGGTCAACGTGCTCTGGGTCTGGATGCTGGACATGAAGCTGGTGCCCCAGTTCTTCCTGGGGGGCATCACCTCGGCCTACCTCGCCACCCTCATCGCCCTGCTGGGGGCGATGGACAAGCCGTTCCGCGGCGAGGTGAGCGTCTCTCCGGAGCCCTTCCAGGTCATCTATGAGCAGATGATGACCAAGCCGCTCAGCGACTCCACCGTCGTACCCACCGGGGCCGCCTCCAAGACCGAGGAAGTCCCGGAAAAGACCCCGGCGGCTTCCGGGGGCGCTGCCAAGGCCCCCTCGCAGAGCACCGAGGAGGAGCTGAAGAAGGTGGCCGAGGACCTGAAGAAGGCCGACGCCGCCGCCAAGAAGGAGGTGGAGATCGCCAACCCCGACGCCGCCCTCAAGAAGGACGACGACAAGAAGCCGGTGGCGCCCGACAAGCCCCTCAAGCCGGTGGTCGTCCCCAAGGCGAAGTCCGCGGAGGTGGATCCGAAGGCGTCGACCGGGGTCGGCACCGACGCCGAGCGGAAGAAGGTGGCCGAGGATCTGAAGAAGGCCGACGATGCGGCCAGGAGGGAGGCGGAAGTCGCCAATCCCGACGCCGCGCTCAAGAAGCCGGATGGCAAGCCCTGAACATCGATCCGACCCGACGAGATCAACCCCGCCGAGAGCCGAGAGCGAGGCCGACTTCCATGGCGAATTTCGAGATCGAGGGTGCCGAGGGGACTCGCTGGGTGAAGGTCACCCTCGAGGACGAGGAGATCCGCGCGGAGAAGGCATCCCTCAGCCACATGAAGGGGCATATCGTCATGGACACGCCCCTGCCGAAGGCCCATGACCTGCTGGTCTCCCTGGTCTCCACGGACTCCCCATTCCGCCCGAGGTATCGGGGGACCGGCGAGCTCTATCTCGAGTCGTCCATGGGCGGCTTCCACCTGCTCGAGATGCACCCGGACGAGGACTGGATCGTCGAGAACGGGGCCTACTGGGCGTCCGAGGGAAGCGTCAAGCTCTCGCTGATCCGCGAACGCGCCATGACGGCCTTCTGGGCGGGCGAGGGCTTCTTCTGGTACCAGACGAAGCTCCACGGCGGCGGCAAGGTCATCCTCGCCGCACGAGGCCCGGTGGAGGAGGTGAAACTCGATGGCGAGAAGCTCGTGGTGGATGGCACGTACGTCATCGCCCGCACGGCCGGCGTGAATTTCACCATCGGTCGTCCGGCGCGATCGCGATGGTCCACCTGGATGGCCGGCCAGACCACCGCCCGCATCTACCAGGGGACCGGCCGACTGCTCATGTGCACGACCCCCTACTGGAGGCTCGCCATCAAGGACCGGCACGCCAGCGACCCCCTCTGCGTCGGTTGAGGGGACGAACCGGACGGGAGTGCCCTCCTCGGGTCGGAGCCGGCCCCGTCCGGCGACCGAGCGAGCCGGGTCGCCCCTCGCGCTAGCGACTCGCCCGAGCCCGTGCCCCCGGGCGAGCCTCCAACCGCAGGGGGTAGTACGGATTGGGTACGCTGAGCTCGTGGGATACGAGGACACGACCCCGCTCGTCGTAATCGGGGAAATCACCCAGGCCGAGGACCCGCTTGCGATCGTCGGGCCTGCCGCCGATGTGGAGGCCGCGTGCGGAATAGCCCACGTACCAGGCGGCGACATCGTCGCAGGCCCAGGCCCGATCGACGGCCCAGCCGAGATCGCAGAAGTAGTCCGGGCCGTGGCGAATGAAGGCATCCGCGGCGCCGGCGTCTTCATGCCCCAGGATCGCGAACACGAAGGCGGCCGGTGAGGTCTGGGAATAGGAGAGCGGCTGCGCGCCGAAGCGAAATGTCGCCGGCTCGCGGCCGAGTCCGAATGCACCCCGGGCCGCCTTCCAGGCGTCGGCGAACTCCCGATCGCCGGTCAGCTCGTGGGCGGCCTCCGCGGCGAGCATCATCCGGATCGTGGTGTCCGGCCAGGGGATCACGGCGCCGCCGGCCGGCCGGCGCTTCATCTCGCGACGAGCCCAGGTCCGCGCCCATCGGGAATAATCGGGGCCGGAGACGCCGGCTCGCTTCAGGTAGAGCGCCGCGTTGACCAGATTGTTGAGGTACTCGGCCTGCACCCCACGCTCGTCCGCCTCCACGAAACTCTCGAAGGCGGCCTTCGCCGCCGCCAGGACCTTCGGGGCCAGGGGATCCCCGTACTTCTGGAGGACGTACCCCCCGGCGGCCAGGCCGACCATGACCCCGCCGTACTCGCTGGCCGTGCGGCTGGGGAAATAGCCGTTCACCCCGTAGCAGCCGTCGAGGGCAACATGCTCCCCCATGGCCCGCAGATAGCCGACATCGCCGGGGTCGACGCCCAGGAACGCGGTGATCCCCAGGTCCGCGTCGAGGCGTCCGTCGCGGGCCTTGAAGGTGAACTCCACGCGCCGGAATCGCGGACTCTTCTCGTCGGCGATCCAGGCGACCTCTTCCGGCGTCCGCTTCCAGACGAGGAGCCGGGCGACCGCGTGAGTGTCCCAGTATCGCCGCGATTGCCAGTTGCCGTCGTCCTCGCCCAGCGTCTGGGCCAGGAAGATCGCGTCGGAGAAGCCCGGCCGTTGCCAGGCCAGCCGCTGGCCGGGCCGGGCGGAAATGGCTCGGCCGTCGCGATCCAGGATCCAGGATCTCGTCGTCCCCTTCCAGTGGGTGGGGTCGTCCGAGGGGAGGTCGACGCCGACGATCAGGTCGGTCAACCGCCGGGATTCGATCGCGACGACGGGCGCCCGGTCCAGGACGCTCGACCCGCATCGGCCCTCGATCGCGAACAGGTCCCGTCCGGCGTGCCGATACGTCCGGCGGACCCTGGTCTCCTCGCGAGACTCGACGAGGATCTCGTCGTGCCGGGAGCATTCCTCGTCGGTCACCCAGTGTCCCTCGGTGGAGCGGCCCCGGAAGCGAAGCTCGGCGTAGGGAAGCTGCTCGTCCTGCAACCACCGGAAGACGATGCCCGACGTGCCCCCCAGGTGGACGTTCAGCCCCTGACGCCCCTCGCGGGTGAAGAAATGCCGGTCGCGGGTGCCGGGAATCCGGGCTCGCATCAGCCCTTCGCTGAGGATTCGAATGGCTTCCAGCCGGACGATCGGGGTGTACCGTTCCTCCTCGGCGAACGCCCAGACGGCCCGGCCGGTGTCGTCCACGAACTGCGTCTGCCCGACGCCCCGATCGTCCGGGCTGAAGTCGTGGGCGAAGAACAGGAGCCCTGTCCGTCGGTCGATGAGCGACTGGAGATAGTTCCCCGTCAGCGAGTTCATCGAGGCCAGCGTGTAAGGCGCCCGGTCGCGGCTCAGGTAGGGCTGGTCCGCGGCCTGGGCCCGGGACGCGGAGATGGCCAGGCAGGCCGCGAAGATCCAGACGAGGCCCTTCATCGGGTCGTCTCCTTCCAGCAAGAGCAAGACATCAGCGGGTACTCCGGATGGCCGTCGCGCCGCCCCGGCTCGCCGTCATGGAACCCCGATCGTTCGATCCTATGTCCCTGGCCGTCGGGGGGAAAGCGAGTGCCGTCGGCTCGGCCCCCTCGACGGCCGGACTCGCCGGGTGTTTACTGGCCTTCGGGAGGCTTCACGGGCAGGGGTGCTCGTCGAAATGAGGTGAACGGCACATGGGCCGAACGCAAATCTCGATCGCCGGGCTGATGTGGACCATCGTCCTGATGGCGATCGGCCTGGCTGCGCTGAAGTCGGGCTCGGAAACGTGGTCCGCAACGATCTTCCTGCTGACCTGCGGGACGCTGGCCCTCGGCGTCGTGGGGATCGTCTGCGATGCGCCGGTCGCCCGGCGATGGTGGGTCGGATTCACGGCGTTCGGCGCGGGATACCTGCTGCTGGCGTTCCAGTTCCGCTGGGAAGAGCTCGAGATGCCTCCCATCGCGACGGAGCAACTGATCACGTGGCTTGGAAAGGTGTTTGGCGCGAGGTTTCGGGGGCCTGTCGCAATCGATGACCATTCCCTGGCGCACTTCTGGCCCTTCGTCCGGATCGGCCATTGCCTCCTGGCCCTGCTCATTGGGATGGCGGCCGGATTGCTCGCCGTGTGGCTCTTCCCCGCTCCCGGGAGCGAGCCGGATCGAGTTGTCGGGTCGGTGCAAGAGCCAGGGACCGCGACCCCTGCGCCGGGCCGGTGGACCTGGGTTGGCGGTGGCGGCCTGGCGATGATCTACCTCGTCGTCGCCCTTATGGGGATGAGGACGGCTCCGGTCCTCTGGGCCGGCGTGACGTTCCTGCTGACCTGTGCGTGCTTCGGTTGGATGACGCTCACCGCGATCTTCAGTCGGGGACGGCCGCGGGCACGGTGGCTGGGGGCGTTCCTCTTCGGCGTCGGCTACCTGGCCCTGATCTCGTGGTACAGCGTCGATCCGAGCTGGGCCGAGATCCCGGGCGACCGTCTCATTGCGGTCCTCCGTCCCTACCTGCACATCATCCCGACCGAGCGACGGGCCGAAACGGAAGGAATCGCGGGAGCCAACGCCCGGATCTTGAAGGCACTCGACCAGCCGTTCACGTTCCACTTTCCGAACGACGTCCCCCTGGGAGAGGTCCTCAACGACATTTCAACGAAGGTTTATACCGAGGACGGACACCCGCTGCCGATCTACGTCAACCCGATCGATATGGTGGAGGCCGACCGGACCCTGGAGAGCAAGGTGACCCTGGCCGTGGAGGGCGTCCCACTGCGATCGGGCCTGCATTTCCTGCTGGAGCAGCTCGGCCTCAACTACAGGATCAAGGGAGGGCTCATCGAGGTTGTGAGCGAGGTGACCTATTATTCGCAGGTCGAACTACCGGATCCCGCCTACGAGGATCCGTTGATGCTGACCGGCCACTGTATTCTCGCCCTCGCCGCGGCGGGGCTTGGCGGCCTGCTCTCGCATCTCAAGTACCAGCGATGAGCTTCTGCTTGCCTTCGCGACGTGTCTGGCACGCGTTCAGGTCGGTGAGAGATGCCCGCGCGGATCGTCATTCGCGGCCTGTTTCCAGCCGGCGGCCTCCTCGCCGTCCAACCTCAGGGTCAGGCACTTGGCGCTGCCGCCGGACTTGATGAATTCGGAGAAATCGAGCGGGCGAGTGGCGAAGCCCATCGCTCCGAGTGCGGTCGCCAGTTTGGGCGCCCCGGCATTCAGGACAACGGTCCGACCGACGACCACCGTGTTGCAACTGAAAGAGGCGGCCTCTTCCGCGGAGACCTCGATGAGGCGGGGAACCTGGTCCCGGATCACCATCCGGCCGTAGTCATCGAAGGCGCCGGGATAGTAGATCGCGGCGTCGGGGGCGATCGGACAGAAGCACGTATCGAGGTGATAGAAGCGGGGATCGACGAGTTCGACGGGCAGGACCGGGGCTCCGATCCGCTCGCCGACCCACTGATGACCGAGGACGTCGCTGCGAATACGATAGCCGGCGAACAGAGATTCGCCGCAGAAGAGGGCGTCGCCCGCGCCCTCGAAGTACATCCCCTTCGGCAGGGGGACAACCTCGAATCCGGCGTGGCTCGCCCAGGTTTCGAAGATCGGGGTTTCTCCCTGTCGAACGCCGAAGCGGAATCGGGAAGGGAAAAACCGGCCTTCGAAAACGAGGCCGGCATTGGCGGTGAAGACCAGGTCGGGCAACCCCGGGGCGGGTTCGAGGAGCTGGACCTCCGCCCCCAGCGAGATGACCGCATCGTGGAGGGCCTGCCACTGCCGGCGGGCGAGCGCCGGGTCGCACCCCTGGCGGATGTTCATCCAGGGATTGATCTCGTATTCGATCCCGAAATGGTCGGGCGGGCACATCAGGAGTCGAGGCCGGCCCGGCTGGACGGGTAGGTGCGTGTTCGACATGAGGGTCGCTCGCGTGTGAGTCAGGCCGTTGTCGGTGTTGCCAGCTCGGCGGCGAGGGAGCGGACGAACGGCTCGACGTCGGTGACCAGGCCGATGGTCTGGAAGGTCCCCCGGTCGCTGAGCTTCGTCACGGTCGCCGGGTTGATGTCCACGCAGACGACCTTGACCCAGGCCGGCAGGAGATTGCCAGTGGCGATCGAATGCAGGGCGGTGGCGATGAGGAGGGCGAATCCGACGTCGCGAATCGCCTCGCGCATCCGATCCTGCGCCGCCAGGGTGTCGGTGATGACCTCGGGCAATGGGCCGTCGTCGCGGATTGAGCCGGCGAGCACCAGGTCGACGTCGTTGACGATGCACTCGTAGACGATGCCGGAGGTCAGCAGGCCGGACTCCACGGCGCGGCGGATGCCTCCCGCGCGCCGGATCGTGTTGATGGCCCGGAGATGGTGTTCGTGGCCGTGCTCGATGGGCTCTCCGCGCTCGATCGAGACGCCCAGGCTGGTGCCGTAAAGCGCCTGCTCGATGTCGTGCGTGGCCAGCGCGTTGCCGGCGAAGAGGGCCTGGATCCAGCCCTCGCGGATCATGGCCGCGACGTGGGGGGACGAGCCGGTGTGGACGATCGCCGGCCCGCCCACCAGGAGGACCTTCTTGCCGGCGGCGCGCGTGGAGCGGATGGTCTCGGCGACGCTCTTCAGGCTGACCGACTTGGGCTTCTCGCTGGAGACGTTGGAGCTCATGAATCCGAAGAGCGTGGACTCCCGGGGCCGCTCCTGGGGAATGACCCGGACGCCGGCGTGACCGACGACGATCGGCGTCCCGACGATCACGCGGACCATGGGCACGCACCGAGCGGCGCCGGACGAGGCGTCGATCGCGATCCCGCAGTCCATCTCCTGATCCTGCACGTCAATCCAGCGGCCCTGAAGGCGGATCTGGGTCTGCTGATTGGTGGTGCTGTAGAAGCCGTCCGGGAAGGCCCCGGCGATGTCGGCCGGGACGATGCGCGCATCCTCGGGGTGGACGGGACTGGCGCCATGCTCCAGCAGGTCCGCGAGGATCTCCTGGATGGCCTCGGGACTCGCGGCCCGGATGGCGATGCGAGCATAGCTCGGGTCGGAACGGCGGACGCCGATCCTGCACTCGCGGATCTCGAAGCTCCCCCCCATCTGGAGGATCCGGTCCAGGATCTTGGGGAGCAGGAGCGAGTCCACGATGTGCCCGCGGACCTCCACCTCATCCACCGCCCCGACGGCGGCCGGGCCCCACGGGATCGCGGTGCCCTCCGGATCGTGGTGCCGAGTCATTCGAAGTCCTCCTGCATGCCGTCGTCCTCCGCGATCGCGGACCGGCCGGCGGCCTGGTGGTGAATCCCACCCGGGTCAGGAACCTCCAAACTTCCCTTCCCTGATTGTCGCAGCCAGCCCGCGGAAGGCAACCGGGATGCGTTGGCCGCCGTACCTGGGGGCCGCGGAAAATGCAACCGGTCGGCCTCGACGCGATCGGTGGCCGACGCGATCGGTTGCCAGGCACTCAAGGGGAGTCATCTCGGGAAGATCGACAACGAGAGGCATTGCGAGATCGACACGCCGATATGCCGGAAGCTACCCCTCCGCCCCCAAATGCCGATCTTGGGTGAGTGGCCACTGACTCCCCTTCGGGAGCTCTGTCCCCTTCGCGAGCTTTGACGGTCGTCCGCGTTCTTCCTTCCCGCTCATTTGGCGGACCGGATAAGATGCTTCCGATCGCACGATTGGCTTACCAGGAGTGGCTTGCATGCCCCGAACAGCTCGACGGCGATGGGCGGCTGCGTGGATCGGCCTGGCCCTGACCCCGGCTCTTGCCGGATGTGCCGACACCGCCCCCGTCCCAGCCGCCTCGACCGGCCCGGCTGCCTCGGCCGCCCCGACGGCCGGAGGATCGCCCAGCCCTCGCCCAACCGGAGGAGACGAGATGTCCACGAAAGACGACCTGGCGGCGACGGGCTCGAAATTCAACCCCCTCTCGGACGCGGAGGCGCGCGTGATCCTCGGCAAGGGGACGGAGAGGCCCTTCGTCGGCGAGTACACCGACCTCAAGGAGGCCGGGACCTACGTCTGCCGCCGCTGCAATGCGCCGCTCTATCGCTCCGAGGACAAGTTCGCCAGCGAATGCGGCTGGCCCAGCTTCGACGACGAGATCAAGGGGGCGGTCAAGAAGGTCGCCGACAGCGACGGGTATCGCACCGAGATCCTCTGCCAGAATTGCGGCGGCCATCTCGGGCATGTCTTCGTGGGAGAGGGCTTCACGGCCAAGAACACGCGGCACTGCGTGAACTCCGTCTCGATGAAGTTCTATCCCAAGGGCAAGGAGCTGCCCGCCGTGATCAAGTAGCGGCGTGGTGACCTTCCCGTAGCCTCGTCGTCGGCCCGAACCTTGAAGCGTGTCAGAGGCCGCGCCGGCGGGGGCACGGCTCGCGGCGAACCGCCCACACGCCTTGAACTGGCTGGGCCCCTCGCGGGCCGCGACGGATTTCGTGCCCACGCGTCGCCCACTGGAGTGCATCATCTCGGCCGAGAGGATTAATGCCAGGCGTCCAAGAAAGGCAAAGCACCCAAGGAAGGCAAGTTTCAAAGGTGTGCGGCAATGCACGTAAAAATGGGAAGACTGAGGCAAGCGAGCTATTTGCAGCCGATAGGCTTGTTGGCCCCGCGATGCATGCTAGCCATCGGTTTCCCACAGCCTAAACATCTTGATGCCTGATCACCGTGCTGCTGCGCTTGCCCAGTGAGCAGGTATGCAAGATACCGACAATGATTGGAGAGGACTGATGCCGACATCTGGCGGACCTTCGCTTGCGCGGGGATTTTACGAGCAGTTCCTGGGAACCAGCGACAAGCCGGGATTCGTAAGGGGCTTGGTGAACTCGACGCCGCTCACCTTCGAGAAAGAATGGCTGGAATTCAAAGTATGCCCAGTTGATACTGCCAATCCGCAGAAGGCTGAGCAGAAGTTAAAGACTCTGTGGGCAACCAACCTTGCGGCGTTTGCGAACACGGAAGGCGGTGTTCTGATTTGGGGTATAAAAGCAAAGGAAGTGGATAAGATCGATGCAGCATGCGGTGTCGAGATGGTACCGAGGCCGGAAGAGCTTCGGTCGAGATTGATGCAACTTCACCACTTGGCGACGAATCCGCCTCTGTCTGGAGTTGAGGTGCATGCGGTAACGGATGAAGGTGAAAAAGGCTTCGTCGTCTGTTACATCCCACAAGGCCGCTTTGTGCCTTACCGGGCGGAGTTCGACATCAATCAGTATTACATACGCGTTGGTGATGATTCAGTTGTTCCAAGTCCGGTTATCCTCCGGCGGCTGTTTTTCCCCCAGTCACTTGCAAGAATCGAGGTGCTCGTAGATTTGTACTTTGAAAAACCGCCGGAGGCCGACCAATCGGTCAGACGATATCATTACGATGTCACCATGAGAAATATAGGCAATACTACGGCACATGATGTTTACATCGTCATTGAAGATGACCTTTATGATCTGCGAGCGTCGAACGGCTTAACGGCTTTGACCGGATGGAGACCTGTAACTGTAACCGGTAATAGGAGCAGTTTTACTTCAATGGTGCCCATTCACCCCGGCCTCTCGGCCCCGGTAGCAACCTCTCAAAAATGGTATGGCATGCCCAGTGAGGGGTTAGATATCAAGGTTTGGGTGTACTGGAGGGATGCTGAGCACCAAACATTAGCCACGACGTTTGCAAGCGGAGAAGTGATGAGAAGTGCAAGAATATACGATAAAATTCAACATATATGCACTGCTATGGACTTGGAACTCCAGTGAGAGCGAACATCTGGACATTGCGTGAGCCTCGAAGACGGCGAAGTCCAACACGAAAGCCAGAAAGCCAAAGCTACGCATCCACGAAAAGCCAAAAAGCAAAAGCAAGAAGCCAAAGCCAGGTATCCGAAACGCGAACTCGGCAGGCCCTGCTCCCTCGGGTATGGGCCCTTCGTCCACGCCCCCTGCCGGCCCAACGTGAAGTCGACATTCTGGTTCTGGCGCATGCGGAAGACGCCGAAAACGCCGCGATCGAGCAATATCCCGAGATGAGCATAAGAGCAAAAGCCACGATCTCTCAGGCCCACATCGCCCGCCTCCAGATCCTTCGAAATCCCCGCCGCCCCGGTCGCGTCATGGGCCCCAACGCCGTCATCGTCATGCCTCGAAGAGGACACAGCGATTGCTCTCGCGATGCCTCGAAGGGGACACAGCGATTGCTCTCGCATGTCTGATGGGGCTGGGCGATTCTCGATTCGACGCGGCGTTCAGGAGCCAATCCCGAGCGTCGGGACAGGCCTGGAGACCTTGACGGTCTGCCGTCGTGATCGCCTGCACTTTTGCCGATGAAGACCGCCTCCACGCTGATGGCATTGATTCAAGAGTTGCCTGTGCTTCCTGGATCTCCAGGGACAATCGCTATGTCTCCTTCGGGAGCTTCATGTCCCCTTCGCGAGCTTGAATTGCATCCAGAGCACGAGAATACGCATCTCCTGGCAAGTCTAAGAGGGCCTGGATGACTGGTGAACGGTGCTCGCCGGTGAACATAAACCAAAACCCAGGGATATCCGAGTGATGCATCCGTTCCCATTCCCAGTCTCCATTCATATTGTCGGAGTTTGGGTCTCCGAACTGTCGCTCGAGAGCGTCTCGATAGGACTTGTAGGCCTTCGCCAGATCTGCGGTTAAACCGTCCTCGGGCAGTTTGCCGAGATGCTGGAGTAGCAGGATGTCTTTCCAATATCCGTCGAGCACAAGATCACGTCCTCCACTCCATTTTTGTGTGGAGAATTTCAATCCGGCATTAATAAAAGGCTCGCGCCCTTTGTCGGTCTGTAGCACCCACATTGCCTTCATCGGTCCAAAAGCCAAGCGAACAGCCATGTAATCGTCAACGGGCGTCGTTTTCGGGACCTTACCGCAGACCATCTTGGATTTTGTGACATTTAGGCGAGTCCTCTCGGACAGCTCTTTAGCCGTAGGCAGACAGCGCTTCAGAAAGACCGCGACCTCTACTGCGGTACTGAAAACCTCGATCTCTTTGCCGAAATAATCCTCAGTGCCCGTGGGCATAGTGGGATCGAGAATTACCAACTTCTTTTTGAGTTCGAGAAAATTGGCAATCTCTACGTCTGTCCAGGAGCCGTAAACTTTGCCATTGGGAATGTTGCGAATGAAAATGGCAGCGTCGCTCGCCGCCGCAAGCGCAGGGGTATCGTCGCCCCATTGCTCCCCATAATAGCTCATTGCATCGGCAGATTGATGGGCATCGCCGATGCCCGCTCGACACATGATTAGCAGAGTGGGCTTTCGCATGCGTTTGGGCACATCGAAACCCGCCCGGGTAACGCCGTAACAGTTGCCTGACTCGCCTCGGTATCCGCCTGTCATGTAAGCGACACTGCCGAGGGTCTCGACAAGTTGATTGACAGTTTCGAGCATCTGCATGCCTTGCTTGATGTTCAGTCTCGCAGCGCCAAGAAGTGCAATAACGGGAATTTCCTTGTCCCATAATTCATTTAAATATGCGGCGACTTCGGGCGTGTCTTTTCCCAAATTAACAGGGCGATCACCGTACATGTTTTGTCGAACAAATATCTGAAGTCGATTGCCCTTTCTCTGAATTCCGAATCGTTCCCACTGCATACCCTGCTTCGCAGTGTCGTGATATCGAATGATCTGGAAAGCGTCAGGGTCGAGCGCGAACTTGGCCCCATCTTTCGAGTCGCCGACCGAATTCTTCTCGAGATTGTCGAAGGCGCTACCAACGAACTTATCGATCTTCCCGCGACGGTCGATCTCCTTCTGCCTCAGGTTTTCGTAGGCCGCCTCAACTGCGGCAAGTTCGAGCGGAGTAAGCTTGATGCCTTTCGTCGCAAACCTTTGGCTCCACGTCCGGGGAGAGCTCATCGAGGTTTTTCCTGTTAAGTCGTGAAGCCTTCAGCGGTAGGAGAGAAGCTGTTCAACTCAGAGGCTGGCTGAATACCGACTATAGCATCCCCGCAGTTTGGTTACGACAAGGATAGCCGGATTGACGAGTGCGGCCCCTCGGAGGTCTTTTTTATCCTCATGCCTCTAGCACCGGCGTCCGACCTCGTCGTGGTAGCGGCGTTCGACGAATTCCTTCTGGGCGTCGATCACTCCGTTGCGGATCACGATGCCCCCAGCTTCTGGAGCATCTTGGCGATCCGCTCCCGGATGATCCTGCTCTCCAACTCGTCGTCCTTGGCCAGCTTCCGAAGGACATCGAGGACATCGAAGGCCCGAGGACATCGAAGGCCAGGCACCCAAAGTGAGGCACCCAAAGCGGGTGGTCTGGGCAATAAAGAGAGGAAAGTAGGGCAATCCGGTCGGGATTGGGACAGCACCCCGATGGGGAGGACAGCACCCCGATGGGGACACACCCCGATGGGGACATAGCGATTGCTCCCGGTTGTCTGAAGGAGCTGGGGCATTCTCAATTCGACGCGGCGGCGTATGCTTCCATCGGAGGTGAGGCATCGAAGGCCGGGCACCCAAAGCGGTCATCGTGTCAAAACGGAGAGCCGGGTAGGCGAGTCCTGCCCGGCTCTCGGCGTTCCTGGGTATCGCTCTCCGTTACTAGACCCCTCGCACGCTTCGCCAGCTCGTCCTGTGCCTCAACGGACCGGGGCGATGCTGGACGTGCCGTACCTGGCGAACCAATCCTCGAACCGCGTCGGCGTGATGATGGCCCCGTCACCCGGGTTCAGCCCGCGCTCATCCATCGCCGCGCCGAAATAGCCTGCCTCGGGGTCCGCGACCACCTTCCGATCGTCGCCGCTCGCGGCGAGGAAGCGTCCCACGAAATCGGCGATGGAGAGCGATTCGGGCCCCGCCACCTCGAGCGTGCCGTTCGCTGGCGGCTTGAGGGCGACATCGGCGAGGGTGGAGGCCACGTCGTCGGCGGCCAGCGGCTGCATGGGGGCCGTCGAGAGCCGGACCTCGCCGTCGGCCCGGCCGGCGATCCCGCCGAGGAACTCGAAGAACTGCGTGGCGCGGAGGATCGTGTACGGAATCCCGCCGGATTGGATCAGGCCTTCCTGCGCGACCTTGGCCCGCATGTAGCCGCTGTCCTCCATCCGGTCCGCCCCAACCACCGACAGGGCGACGTGGTGCCAGACGCCGGCGGCCTCTTCTGCGGCGAGGACGTTGCCGGTCGAGGTCGTGAAGAAGTCCATCACCGCCTCGTCCGACCAGGACGGCGAGTTCGAGACGTCCACGACAACCTGCGCGGCCGCGAACGCCTCGGCCAGCCCTTCGCCGGTCAGGGTGTTCACGCCCGTCGAAGGTGACGCCGACACAACCTCATGGCCTCGCTCGGCCAGGTTCGCCACGAGTTTCTTGCCGATGAGCCCGCTGCCGCCGATGACCACGACCTTCATGTTGATCTCCCATCTGTTTCGCCTCATTCGATCTCGGCCGCCGACCAGCGGCCGAGCTTTTCCGGGTTGACCGCGATATAGACGGCTCGCACGACCCCCTCGACCCGCACCGACATCACGGCCGCGATCGCGTCGCCGGAACGGAACACCAGCCCCGGCTCGCCATTCACCGTTGCCACCTCAACCTCCTGGTACCACCGCTTCCGGAGCACTCCGGTGAGGAAACGGGCCACCTTGTTCCGGCCGCGGATCACCACCCTGGCTGCCGACGCCTTGCCGCCGCCGTCGGGATGAACCTCGGCGTCCTCGGCAAGCATGGCCTCGACCGCCTTCACGTCTCCCGATCGGCACGCGGCCAGGAACCGCTCGGCCAGGCCGCCCGCCCGTTCCGGAGCCGCCGGGAACCGACGATGGCCGTCCAGGCCCAGGCGCCCCCGCGACCGGCTCACCAATTGCCGGGCGGCGGCCTCGGTCTTGCCGACCGCCGCACCGATCTCGGCGTATTCGTAGTCGAAGACGGTGCGGAGCAGGAATGCCGCCCGCTCGTCCGGCGTGAGCCGCTCCAGCAGGAGCAAGAAGGCCTGTGTCAGCGATTCGGCGAGTGCGTCGCCCCGCGACGCCCCCCGGGTCTCCACCGGCTCGGGCACCCACGGACCGACGTACTCCCGCCGCTTCCGCTCCCGCAGCCGGTCGATGCAGATGCGGGTGGTGGTGCGGATCAGGAACCCCTCCGGCGAGGAGACGCCCCCGGCCGTCTGGTAGCGGACGAACGCGTCTTGCACGGCGTCCTCGGCGTCGGCCACGGAGCCGAGCATCCGGTAGGCGACGGACATCATCTTGGGCCGAAGGGCGATCACGCTGTCGGTCATGGACGCCTCGCGCGGCTGGGTCAGTGGTTCGGCTCGGGAATCACGATATCCTTCGCCTCGCGAGGGTGGATCACCCACGCCAGTAGCCTCGCCTTCACCTTGCCCGGGTTCCTCGACACCCGGTGCAGGCACCCAGCCGGCTCATAGAACGTGTCCCCCGCCCTGAGCAGCCTGGTGGGCTGGTCGTCGATGCCCCACTCGTACTCGCCCTCGAGGATGTAGCCGAACCCGGGGCCCGGGTGGCGGTGGGAGGTGCCCGCCTTGCCCGGCTCGATCGTCACCTCGACCGCTGTTGCCCTCGCCGCCTTGCCGTCCAGCGTCTCGGCGATGTCCCGCTCGGCCAGGAGCTTGACCGACTCGGACTCCTCGCCGTGCCAGGCCGCACCCGAGCCTGCCGCCCCCATGGCGATGACGACAGTCAGCGCAAATGCTCTTCGGGCCATGACGTTCCCTCCGAATTTCGCGTGAACGAGCCGAGCATCCCCGGCCTTCGACACCAAGGACGAACGAGGGGGGCGAGTTTGTGACGAGTCCCGAGAAATTCCGCAAGACGGCATCACAACGAGGCTGCCAGCTCGGCACATAACCCGCAACCGTTCGTCCGCATCGACCGCATCCGAAGCCCAGTGCTTCGTCACGGCCGGGAGTTCGGGTCTTTCCGAGCCGGAAGCGGGCATCGTCCCAAATACAGAAGCCTCAGCCTGACAGCCTTGCGCGAGCTTTTCGGACGGGTGACCACCCGCGTGG
>NZ_JAALJH010000037.1 GCF_011064615.1 Aquisphaera insulae
CTGACAACGGGGAGGTGACGGACTACCCTGGATGGCCCTCGCCCGCGGCGGACGCGGGCGGATCTGGCAGGGGGGGCTGAGGTGACATCGACGATTCGGGGGCGGAGCCTTGTGCTGGCCGCGGGGATCCTCTGGAGCCTGGGCGGGCTCATGGCCAAGTCGCTGGACCTGGACGCGGTCGGCATCGCCCTGTATCGCAGCCTCTTCGCGGGACTCGCGCTGCTGCCGCTGGTCTCGCCGCGACGTTGGACCTTCCGGCCGGCGATGATCCCGCTGGGGATCGCCTTCGGGACCATGACCGGGTTCTACCTCGCGGCGATCAAGCTGACGACGGCGGCCAATGCGATCTACCTCCAGTACACGGCCACGTTCTGGGTCATCCCCCTGGGGATGCTCTTTCTCGGCGAGAGGCCATCCCGGCGAGCGGTCGCGGGCGTGGGCCTGGCCATGGTGGGGATCGCCATCATCGTGGCGAGGGGCTATGACGGCCGGCCCGACGAATGGAAAGGAGTGGCCCTGGGACTGGCCAGCGGCGTGAGCTTCGCCATCATCGCCACCGGCATGCGAGGGCTTCGAGAGCACGACCCGAGGTGGCTGAGCATCGTGTATAACATCCTCGGGGCCACCACCCTGGGCGTCTGGATGATCCTCTCCGGGCGGGGGATCCCCGTGCCCACGTTGGGACAGGCCGGCTTCCTCGCCGTCTTCGGCGTCGTTCAGATGGCCGTCCCCTACGTCCTCTTCGCCAGCGGCCTCCGGGACATCGGCGCGGCGGAGGCCGCCCTCATCGCACTGATCGAGCCGATCCTCACGCCGATCTGGGTCGCGCTGGTCCTCGGCGAGATCCCGGCGCCGGCCACGATGGTCGGCGGCCTCTTCCTCCTGCTGGGCATCCTCTGCCGGTACTCGCCGGGATGGAGGCGGGGCCGGGCCGATCCGACTAACGGCGGCCCGCCTGCATCCGTCGGGTCACGTCCGTCGCGCTGAACTCCGTCGGGTCGAAGTCGTCACCCAGCCATTCGCGAATCTCGGCGCGGCGTGAGCCCGTTGCTTCGACGATCTCATAGTATCCCCAGACCCCGCCGCAGTCCTCCGGCGGGCCGGCGAGGGCACCGGCGACGCATCGCGGATAGGCGGCGCCCGGCTCGGCCGCGACGCGGCCCTCGAAGACGATCTCGTGGCCCCACGAGTCGCCGAAGTCGTAGAGATACGAGAATCGCTGGCCCTTCTGCGTCAGGATGTCGCTGAGCTTCGCCTTCGAGGCATCGTCCGCCTCCTCGAGGACGTCCGGTTCGCCATAGTGACGGTCCCCAACACGAAACTCGTACAGATGCGAATTATCCCAGCCCATCGCGGCCTGGATCTGGTAATGGAGGTCCACAAGATTGGTGTTCTTGGTCTGGATCCGCCGCCAGATCGGCGGCTTCGTCCCCTTGAGCGTGATCTTGAGCTGGTAGACCTCCGCGGCACCGGCGGGCTCTCCCTTCGTCGGTCCCGCCGCCGCTCGGGCCTGGATCGCGGCCGGGATCCTGGATCGGCCGCGCTGGATTGAGATCCCCAGCGCTTGGCGAATTCGGGAGAGCAACGAGGCGCTGATCACGCCGGGATGCCCTGCCTTCACCCACCGGCGATTGATCTCCTCGAGATCGAGCTTCGCCTCCTGGGCCAGGAGATCGAGGAGGAATCTGGTTTTGGTCACGGGTTGGGCCGGCTGCTTCCGGGCCGGCTTCTTCTTCGCCGGCGGCGCGGTCCGCTTCGGCGAAAGAGCCGGTGAGACCGCAAGGGCCATGACGACGTCGGCGACGACCTGCGCGGCCATGTTCCGGGGGAGCTTGCGAGTCTTCTGGACGTGGCGGATGGCACCCTCGATTTCGCCGAGGCGGATCAGCGCGTAGAGCTGCATCTCCAGTTCGGATTCCAAACCTGGTTGCGCCGCCTGGAGCCATTCGACGCGGACCTTCCCTTCGGGGATACCGCAGGTGAGGATGCGCCGGCCGTCATCGGGGAAATGGGCCCGCTTGTACCGCACGAGTGCGTCCACCATCGCGGGAACATCCCGGGACCTGAACTCGTCCCAGAGGTTGGGACTCTCCCTCTCGAATGTCGCCAGGAGATCGCGATAGGTGTCGTCGCCTGCCTCCAGACCGATCGCTCGGTTCCATGCGACGTTGGCGAGCAGGGTCGCCACCTCCAAGGCGCCAATCGAGGGATCTCGCTCCGGGGCCTTCATCAGCACCTTGGCCATCTCGACCAGGATTTCGGACAGCTTTCGTTCCTGGGCCATGACGGTTTCCTATTCTTGCTCGTGGGAGCCTGAAATCCCGGGCGATGACGTTCCAGGATAACGCGCGGATAGGGGCTCTGCGCGACCCGAGCGGACGGGACGGGACCGTCCCGCCGGGGCCGGTCCCTGTCCCATTTTCTCCGCCACAGACTTGATTCGGGTCGGCTCCGGCGTTCAGGTTGGGAGAAAGCGACGGCATCGGAGCCTCCCCGGACGGAGGCGACGAACGAGGGAGAATCTCGCGGGAGCAAGACCATGATGTCATACCCAAGGATCGCAGGGTGGATGGCCACGACGATGCTCGTCGCCGCAACGGCGGTTGCAGGTGAGCCCCATTGGTTCCCCGTGCAGGCACCGGCCGCGGGGGTGGTGCGCACGGTCCTGGAGGGGGAGTATCCGGAACCGAACCGGGCGTACGCGATGCTCGTCCAGTCGGTTGCCGGGCTCGCGGCCCAGGCCGTGAACGAGCATCGGGGGGATGAGCTCGTCTGGGTCTCGACGACGAATCGCGACCTGGAGGACTGGTACGCCCGGATCCTCCGGAGGCCCGGGGCGCCCGCGGCCCGCGCCGAGGCTCTCGATCCATGGACACTCGTCGACCGCTTTCGCAAGGCGGGCATCGTCCACGGCTACGTGCTCTACCGCGCGGACGCTTCGAAGGGGGAGATCAACGAGCATCGACCCGGCCTGGACAATTCGGTGAACGTGGCCACGAGCCTGGCGGGCGTCCTCGGCGGCGTCCTCGTGGAGGAAGCCCTGGAGCCGGAGGCCCGACGTCGTGGCCTGGAACGGCTGGCCGACGCCCGCGACAGGACGCTGTCCTGGTGCTTCGAGACGTATCGCGACCGGTTCAACCGTCGGCTCCTCGTCTGCCAGGATCCCCGCAAGCCGAATGTCCGGGACCTCGCCATCGCGCAGAAGTGCTTCACGGCCTACGGCCCGGATTCGTCCGTCGAGGCCGCGATGAAGTGGATGGAGCCCCTTTCCGGGGTCATCGGCTGGAACGGCGGCGACGAATTCGAGACGACGCGGCTTTCCACCGTCCACGGCCAGTTCCAGACCGCGACCGACTGGTGCATGAACCTCCCGGTCCTGATGGCCGGCTCGTCGGCGTCGCCTTCGCCCGGCGTGGAACCCTTCGACCCGTCGTCGATCGACTGGAAGGACGACCGGGGCGCGGTCAGCTTCGTCATGACCGACGGGGATAACGTGCAATGGTACGAAGGGGGCTTTTTCGGCGGCCCCTCTTACTGGTCGAGCCCCGCCCGCGGCAAGATCGCCTTCGGCTGGTCCTGCCCGTTCGCCCACCTCGCGCAGCTCGGCCCGGTGTTGATCGACCGCGCCCGCGAGCAACGCGGGCCGAACGACTCCTTCCTCGAATGGGGGGGAGGCTACTACTATCCCGACCTCTTCGCCCGGGATCGGCCCGACCGCTGGGGCCTGCTCGCCGAGCACGCCAGACGGACCACGCAGCTCATGCAACGGACCGGGACTCGCCTCATCGGGTTCAACGTCAGCGACATCGATTCGCCCGATGCCATCCGGTCGTACCAGGCCATCGCCGGTGCCTCGCGCGGCCTGGCCGCGATCCTGGCGTTCGAATACAACCCGTACGAAGGGGGCGCGGGCCGGGTCTGGTGGGTGAGGGATGCCGACGGGGTCGAGATCCCCGTCATCTCCACCCGCTATTCGATCTGGGAGCACTACCCGGCCGGCCGATCCGGCGGCACGCCCGCGAAGGTGGCCCGGCTGATCCGAGAGTCCGACGCCGCCGCGGCCGCGGCGAAGGAGGCCCCTCGCCTCGACTGGGTCATCGTCCACGCCTGGTCCTACTTCCGCCACGCCCCCGGATCGGATGAGTCCGCCGAGGAGATGCCCCAGGATGAGGGGCCCTCCCGCGGCGTCCGCGGGTATGTCCCCGCCACCTGGTGCGCCGAGCGGCTTCCGGAGTCGATCCGCGTCATCGCGCCGGAGGAGCTCGCCTGGCGGATCCGGATGCGACACGACCCGGCGGCGACCCGGAAGGCGATTCAGGCGTTCCGACACTGACCGGCGAGATCCGGTGTCCTTACTCCGCGTCGGCGCTGATGATCTCCCCGCCGCGTCGCGAGAGGTAAGCGGCGAACGTGTGAAGGTCCATGGTCTGCTTGAGGAACCGCACCGAGCCGTCGGCCATGCCGAAGTTCGCGCCGTTGGGGTGATAGGAGTGGAACTCCTGGCCGAAGTCGCAGCCGAGCAGGCCGTCGCGCGCGTCGCCCTTCACGACCTGGCAGGAGCCGAAGGTCCCGACCGCGGACGAGCTGTAGTGCGCGTTCAGCGGGGCGCTCTGGTCGAACAGGTTCTTGTGCCCCATCCAGAGCCCATGGAGGGCATTGGGGGCCTCGCCCAGGACGACGGTGTAGGAAAGCCCGTCGGTGACCTGGGTGAGCGGAATGTTCGGGTCGGTGAGCATCATGATGACCCCCCTCCCCTCGCCTCCGCTGTAGTAGTTGTTCTGGCAGTTCGTCTGGGGATAGCAACGGATCACGCGGTCGCCGTAATTGCCGCCGTAGTCGTTCCGGGCGAAGAGGACGGTGGAACCGGGCATGTCACCGTCGGGCCGGTCGTTGTCCGAATTCGGGTCGCTCGGGCAGAGGAAGGCCCTGATCCGCGTCTGGGCGGCGGTCGAATTCTCGGGCTCGATGTACCACTTCGACTGGTTGACGGCGTTGTAGACGGGCGACTCCTCCATGTAGGCCAGGATCGCCGTGCCCCAGCTCTGGATCCGCGTCTTGTTGGCGGCCGGCGTGTTCACCGTGGTCGTGGTGACCGAACCTCCGGTCCCCCCCTTGGGGAACACATTGTGGACGGCGATGTAGTTGTGCACCGCCAGGCCCATCTGCTTCAGGTTGTTGACGCACTGGATGCGTCGGGCGGCCTCGCGTGCGGCCTGGACGGCCGGGAGCAGGAGGGCGATGAGCACCGCGATGATCGCGATCACCACCAGCAGCTCGATCAGCGTGAACGCGCGGCGATGGGCACGACGAGGGGCGAAGGGCTGTGCCAAGGGAAGCTCCTGGATCGAGTCGGCTCGGACCGGGTGGGTCGGCGTCTCGGCCGCCCTCCGGCGCGCTCGATTCAGGCGTGACCTGACCTCGGAGCTCGCGCGGACGCTCGCGGCCGAGGCGTCTCGACGTGGCGCACAATGGGCAGGTCTTCTGGCTCTCGGCTCATCGCGGCACCCGGACGACCTTCCCGCCTGGCGGCAGTGGTATTCCTGTCCGTTGCCTGGCCGAATACAGCGGCGGCCCCGCGCCGGCTTCTCACCGGCTTCCCTATTCTCCCGCCGTCGGCCGCGAAGGCCGACGCGGGCACCCATCGTTCCATGTTATGTTAGCCCATCCTCGCGACGTTCCACAAGGAAGAATCCGGATGAGGCCGCGCCCGTGGATCGGCCGTCGGCCCTCTCCGTTCCTCCGGATCTCGCTCCAACGGAGGGACCCAGGATGCCGCCCGTCATCTATCTCGCCGACCGCCGAATGCCGTCGTTCGACGCGGATCGCCAGCTCGTGGACGTGGCCTGCGCCGGCGACAGCATCACCGGCTGGAACAACTTCGGGACGGCCGGGGTCTGGCCTTATCGCACTTACCCGGAGTTCCTCGGGCGGCTCTCCGAGCCGTTCGGGCTTACCGTCGGCAACGGCGGCATCGCCGGCGAGGTCAGCCCGAACGGCATCGGCCAGGTGAGAGATTACCTGCGGCTCTTCCCGAATGCCCGGTCGTTCGTGATCGGGTATGGTACGAACGACCTGGGGATGTGGCCCGACGTGGAGTCGACCAGCCCCGGGATCATCGAGAATCTCGGCCGCATGGTCGACTCGGTCCGCGAGGCCGGCAAGCGGCCGTTGCTCCTGAACGTGCCTCCCGCGAACGGGTCGATGTTCCCGCGGGCGGTCGCCGAGCGGTTGCGCGTCGACCGTGCTTACCACAACGCGCGTCTGGCGGCGTACTGCCACGAGCGGGGAATCCCGCTCGTGGACCTCACGTCGGCACTCCAGGACGAGCACTTCGGCGACGAGTTGCACCCGAACGATGACGGGGCGAGGATCATCGCCGCCGAGGTCTTCCGCGTCCTTCGGGCGGCCCCGGAGGGTGGGTGACCGGGGCACTCGATGAAGCCGCGGCGAGCGATGCCCGCGATGACCTGCGGGCGTGGGCACAAAGCGGACTCGAGGGGAAGCCCCCCGGGGCGGATAGGGCGACACGATGCCGCGGCGCGGATTCGGGAGGGCCCGGGAGCGATCGGACTTGCTATACTCGCCCCGGGCCGGCGTGCCGGATGTCCCCGCCCCCGCGCCGGCGTCTCTCAAGATTCTCGTGGATGAGCAAGCATGGATACGCGAGATGGATTCGACCCGCCCCGGTTCGACGAATGGCGGCCAGGTCATCCGGTCGGGCCGCTCGCTCAAGGGGAATTGCGGGTCCTCGTCGCGAGGCTGGCATGCGATGCGACCGACGACGAGAACTTCGAGCCGGAGCGGTTCCCGGACTGGGCGATCCTCGATGACATCGAGCGGGCACGAGCCCTGCGATTCGTGCGGCATCGAGACCGTCGCCGATTCGCGGCCTGCCGCGGGGCCCTCCGGAGGACCCTCGGGGAATGGCTCGAATTGCCGCCCGAAGATGTCGCCTTCGCCGCGGGGACGGGGGGGAAGCCGGTGCTGGCGGCGGGGCTGGACCCGATCCCGGGAAGGCCGCTGCATTTCAACGTCTCGCACTCGGGCGAGCTTGCCCTGATCGCGGCCTGCCGGGGGAGGGACCTCGGCGTGGACATCGAGCAGGAGCGACCGATCCGCGAGGCGAGGCGGATCGTCGAGTCGTACTTCACGCCCGCCGAGCTGGCAGAATTCGCGGCGCTCGACGATCCGGCCCTGGAACTCGCCTTCCTCCGCGGCTGGACCCGCAAGGAGGCCATCCTCAAGGCCATCGGCGTCGGGCTCGCGGGCCTGGCGACCGGCTACGAGACCATGTTCGGCGACGCCCCCCTGACCCCCGCCTTCCGCCCGGCCAGCCCCCGGCCCCGGGTGCACGGCTGGGACCTCTGGGAAGCGAGGCCCCGGCCCGGCTACATCGCGGCCCTGGCCGTGGGAGCGGGAATGACGGGCTAGGCACTCTGTGCCTCCGCGGTTGGTTCCTTTAGACTTGGATGCCATGGAGATCCTCTTCCTCGCCCTCATTGTCCTGTTCATCTACGCCCTGATCCGGCTGATGGTCTCGTTCGGATCGATCTGGCAGGGGGCGAGGTTCCGGGCCTATCGGCAGCTCGCCGCGAGGTATCAGGGGCGGTATGAGAGCCGGGGGCTCAGCGATCCGCCCACGGTCAGCTTCACGCATCATGGGACCCTGGTGCGCGTGGGGCTGGCGCCGACGATCCCCGGGCAGTCGAGCATCCCCCGGACGCGGGTCGTGGCCCGGTTCCCCCGGGGGATCCCGTTCCGGCTCGAGCTCGCGCCGGTCAGCCGCCCCGCGCCGGCCCAGGCTCCCAAGGGGACGCGGCTGGTCCGGTCGGGGAGCTCGCTCTTCGACCATGATTTCCTCGTCCAGGCGAACGACGCCGAGATGGCCCGGGACTTCCTGAACGAGGATGTGCGCGAGGCCATCGGCACGATTTCCAGGCTGGTCCACCAGGGGGGGATGCTCGTCTCGATCAACCCCGAGCGGCTGCTCGTCCAGGTGGATCGGAACCTCGGCCAGACGGGAGAGGCCCTGATCCGGGCGGTCCGCGAGGCACTCGTGATCCACGACGGGCTCCAGCAGGGGGTCCGCCGGAGGATGTCCGAGGGGATCTCGATCGTGAACGCCGGGACGGACGAGCAGGCGGACGGCCCGCCGCTGTGCAAGGTCTGCGGCGAGCCCATCGAGGAGGACGCCGGGGCCGTGGCCTGCACCAAGTGCGAGACCCCCCATCATCGCGATTGCTGGGAATATGTCGGCTCCTGCTCGATCTACGGCTGCGGCTGCAAGTTCGCCCGCCCCGTGGGCGGGGCCAGGCGCTGAGCGTCCGCCAGGGGCCACCACGGCCGGCCCGTGATCCGCTCGACGACCCGGATCGCGGAGATCGCCACGGCCATCGTCCCCTGGCCCGGGAAGACCGAATCGCCCACGACCCACAGGCCCGGCCCCAGGACGTCGGATCCGACCGCCAGCGCGTTGCTGTTCCATCGAGAGACCGGCGCCCCGCCGACGGCCCCGCCGGTCCGCCGCGTGTAGCGCCGGAAGCTCCGGGGCGAGGCGAACTCCTCGTGGATCAGGGCACCCGGTGCATCCGGGAGGGCCCGCGCCAGGGCGGCCAGGAGCCGGTCACGGAACTGCGACTTCCTGGCGGCGTAGGCGGCACCATCCAGGTCCTTCCATCCCGCCAGCTCGGTGTGCGTGGACATCGTGACGATGCGCGCCCTGGGCGGGCCGTAGCCCTCGTCGCCCGCCGGCGAGAGCGAGACCAGGATGTTGTTGCCGTCGTGGATCGGCGCGTCGTAGTCGCGGAGGACCTGGTGGAAGAGGGGCGAATCGTCGGGGATCGCCGCGCGGTCGATGGCCAGATACCCCGTGAAGGCACCCCAGACCGCCCGCGATTTCCGCTCGGCGCGGGCCAGCGGCCCCTCCAGATCACGGCCGAGCAGTCGGGCTGCCAGGTCGAGCGGCAAGTTGAACACGACCTCCCTCGCGGTCAGGCGATGGCGCCGACGGGTCACGACGACGAACTCCCGAGAGCCGTCACGGGACTCGACCCGATCCACGAGCGTGCCCGTGTGCAACACTCCCCCCTGCTCCGCGAATCGTCGGCCCAGGCCCTCGGCCAGCGCCCGCATGCCGCCGCGCGGCCGTCGCATGCCCAGGCGATAGGCGTGCAGGCAGGCCGCGGCATTGGCGAACGGCACGGTCTCCGGGCCGGCCTGGGCGGTGTCCTGGAGGAGCATCGCCAGGAACGATCGGAACGGGAGATCCGCTTCCAGGCCGAGAATCCGCAGCATCTGCCGGACCGTGATCGCGGCGGTCGAGGCCGCGGTGACGCCCGAGAGGCCCAGGATCTTCAGGTCGTGCCAGAGATCCCCCGCCGATCGCGCAGGCAGCCTCGGCACCCGGCCCGCGGCCCGGAAGAGCCGGCCGCCGACGAACGCCTGGAGATCCCAGAAGATCCTCCGCCTGTCTGCCCGGGTCGGCCCGAAGGCCGCGGCGTCGCGGGCGAGGAACTCGGCGGCGTCCGGGACGATCTCGATCGACCGGTCGGGGAGATGGACGCGATAGCCCGACGCGGGGACCGTCTCGAAATCGAGGCCGACCCTCGCCAGCAGGTCGCCCAGCGGCTCGCCCGGCCCCAGCCCCATGAGCGCCGTGGCCCCGGCGTCGAAGGTGAACGGCCCGCGGCCAAAATACCCCGCGCAGCCACCGAGCTTCGTATGGGCCTCGAGCAGCGCGGTCGTCAGCCCCATCCTCTGGGCCAGGGCGGCCGTCGCCAGCCCGCCGACCCCGCCGCCGATGACCAGCAGGTCGTAGATCACGCGGCCGCCTCCCGCTTCTTCAACGCGTGCGCTCCCTTCTCCTGGTTGTTGTAGGCGCCGGCCGGCAGGTCGCGGCGGTCCCGTCGGATTCTCGTCACGCTCGGTATCTGATAGACTCAATCCGATCGAAACGCGACGTCCACTCTGCCGGCGAGCGATCTTGGAGAAGACAGGATGGCGAAGTTCGTGAAGATGGCGACCCTGGAAGAGCTGCCGGTCGGAGGAGCGAAGGAGGTCGAGTTCGAGGGTCGCATCTATGCCCTCTTCAACGTGGACGGTGAGATCAAGGCGATCGACGGGATCTGCCCTCACCAGGGGGGGCCGCTCGCCGATGGTCCCTTGCAGGGTACGAAGGTCGGTTGTCCCTGGCATGGCTGGCAGTTCGACGTCTGCACGGGGCAGAGCCCCCTGGGCCCCAAGATCAAGATCCCGGTCTTCGGGGTGAAGGTGGATGGGGAGGATGTCTACGTCGACGTTCCGTGAGCCGGCGCCCTCGGCTCCCCGGATTGACCCGCCCGATGGAGGTCGTCGCGAGCGAGAGACGTGATCCGCTACCGAACCTTCCGCAACGGTGATCCGCCGGCCCTGGTCCGGCTCTGGAACGCGACGGTTCCGGAACGGGGGGCCGTGCGTCCGCTCAAGGTGCACGAGCTCGACGATCGCGCCTTCAACCCCCCGGTCTTCGAACGGTCGGGCCTCATTGTGGCGGAGGAGGACGACCGGGTCGTCGGATTCGTCCATGCGGGATTCGGCCCGGGGTTGCCCATCGACTCGGCGCGTCCGCTGGGGCTCGATCGGGAGATGGGGATGATCGCCATGCTGGCCGTGGAGCCGGGCCTCCCGGCGGAGCTTGACGTGGCCCGGGCGCTGGTGCTCGAGGGGGAGCGTTATCTCCGATCGCGGGGGGCGATGGTCCTCTACGCGGGGGGGCAGTTCCCGCTCAATCCGTTCTACTGGGGGATCTACGGCGGCTCGGAAGGCTCCGGATTTCTGGCCTCTCATCCGATGGTCCCGCAGGTCCTGGCCGGGATGGGGTACGAGCCGATCGGAGTGACCGCCTGCCTGGAATACGACGTGGGCGCGGCGGCCCGCCGTGACCCGCGGGGTGTCTTGATTCGGCGTCAGGCCGAGCTCGAGATCATCGAGGACGTCCCGGCCGCCGAATGGTGGTCGGAGCTGGCGATCGGCGAGTTCCACCTCGCAAGGGTCTCGCTGCGGTCGCGAGCCGACGGGGCGATCCTGGCCCGTGCTTCCACCTGGGACATGAGCCTGTTCGGCCGCGGGGACGGCCGCGGTCGACTTGGACTCCTTGACGTTTTCGTCCCGGAGCCGCATCGCCGCAAGGGATTCGGCCGGCACCTCGTTTCCGAGATCCTCCGCTGGGCGCAGGAGATCGGCGTCCAGGCCGTGGAGGTCCAGACGCCGTCCACCAACGAATCGGCCCTGGAGCTCTACCAGTCGCTCGGATTCATCCCCGTGGACCAGTCCGTCGTCTACCGGCTGCCGGCTCGGTTGCTGGAGCGGTCGGCCCTTCCCTGACGGGCTAGAATACCAGCAGGACAGCCTGACCTTGCGAGGACCGGCCGTTCTGGTATCCATCCGATGTGGCTCGGACCGGTCCGGTCCGGAGGCCCGCGGCTGACAGCACGAGGTGAGTCTCATGGGACGTCCCCGCAATCGGCTGGAACTTCGCGCGGAGGCCGAGGCGGCCGAGGCACTCGGTCTGAACTCGGGAGACGACAAAGGCCGCAGGCGCCCCGGTCGGTCGGCCGACGAGCCCCCCCAGCTTCGCTCCAAGCCGATCGCCGGCCCGAAGATGCGCGTGGTCTGGGCCGTCTGCGACATGGGGGGGCGGACCGTCGCCACCTTCGATTACGTCGACAAGGCCGATGCCGAGGCGAAGGCCGCGGAGCTCAAGGCCCGCGGCAAGGGGGCGCACTTCGTCCGGTCCGTCAAGGAGCCGATGGGGAGTGGCGGCGGCGGCAATCGCTGAGGTCAGCCGGCCTCAGCGGACTCGCGACGGTCCCGGCTCCTGCCACTGGTAGACCCAGGTATATGTGGTGTACTCGGTCTCCGGCGGCTCGCCGACGATCTTGCCATTCTTCGATCCATCCTCGGATTCGCCGCAGCGGCAGGTCAGCCGCAGCCCGGAGTGGAAGAAGACGGGGTCGTCGTCGTGGAATCGGTAAGCCGAGAGTGTCCGGGCCTTCGGGTCCAGGTGAGTCATCCCGGCCAGGTCGTTGGCGTACCGGCCGCGATTGAAGTAATAGGTGCCCAGGAAATAGTCCTCCAGGCCCGAGGAGAGGAGCATCGGCTCCTCGGCGTGATCGACGTAGGCCCGCATGCAGGCTTCCATGAAGCTCAGGTTCTTCCAGTCCCCGGTCTCGCGAAGTCCCCGCGCGGCGATCGTGACCTGATACAGAGCCCCGGCCCCCTCGATCTTGCAGAGGCTGAACTCCTCGATGGGCTTCGCCACGTACCTCTCGAGCTTGTGGAGCTTCAACCGGGCATCGTCCGGGAGGCGGACGCCGGCGATCGTCGCCGGGAGGTTCTCGGTGCCGCGGACGATCCACCAGAAGGCGGACGACGTGGGCGAGCCCCTGTCGCGCTGGGCCGTCACCCGGACCGACTTGCCGAAGGGGATTCGGTACGTGTTGTAGACCCCGCTGGGATGGCCCGTCTTGCCCAGCTTCCGGCCTCCCCAGGGTGCTGCGGGCTCGCCGAACGCATAGCCGTGGCCCAGCCCGAGCTCCATGTCGATCGAGGCAGCCTGTTCGCCATCGACGTAGACGCGAATCCGAGTCTTCTCGTAGCCGGGCCAGTCGCCGCCGAACCACATGTGGGTCAGGCAGCCCTTGCCCTCGTGCCGGAGCAACTCCGCCTCCTTGTAGCCGTCCAGGGCCGGCGAGCCCTTGCCGATGGAGGAAAATGTCTTCAGGGCCGCCGTGTCGTCGGCGACGGCCGCGATGGGAGCGGCCAGGATGGCCAGGGCCAGGAGTGGCAGGCGGGCGAGCCGCGGACGAGTCATGGCGCGAACCTCGAGGCGGGTCTTGGAGTCGGCGGGAAGGATCTCCGGCGGGACCGAAGCATGCATCGTTCTCCATCCGCGGGATGAAATCAAGGGCCTCATGAATCCGACCTTCCCCGACCTGTTCTCGGGTCATGCCAGCCTCTACGAGGCGCATCGCCCGACGTACCCACCGGAGCTCTTCGGGTTTCTGGCGGAGATCGTCTCTTCTCATGATCTGGCCTGGGATTGCGCCACGGGGAACGGGCAGGCGGCGATTGACCTGGCGGGTTATTTCGACCGGGTCATCGCCACCGACGCGAGCGACCGCCAGCTTTCGGCGGCCCCTGCCCATCCGAGGGTCGATTACCTGAAGGCTCGGGCCGAGGTAACTCCCCTGCGAGACGCCTCGGTCGACCTGGTGACGGTGGCCCTGGCGCTCCACTGGTTCGACGTCGACCGGTTCTACGAGGAAGTGCGCCGGGTCGTCCGACTCGGCGGTGTGCTGGCCTGCTGGACGTACAGCTTGCAGCGGGTGAGCCCGGCCGTGGATGCGGTCCTGAGGCGATTCTATGCCGAGGTGCTGGGGCCGTACTGGGCTCCCCAGATCCGCCACGTCGATTCCGGCTATCAGACGCTGCCATTCCCTTTCGAGGGGATTGACGCGCCTCGGTTCCAGATCGTCCGCCAATGGGAACTGGAGCGGTATCTGGCCTGCGTGGACACCTGGTCGGCTTCTCAGGCCTATCGTCGTGCCAACGGCCGCGACCCCCGCGACGAGATCGGCGACGAGCTGAAAGCCGCCTGGGGCATCGCCGACGCGATGCGAGAAGTCACCTGGGATCTGAACTTGCTGGTCGGCCGGCTGAGCTGACCGGGCCTTCGTCTTGACGCTTCCGCTCCGTTTGGTAGGTTTTGGTTGCATGGAATTGTCTTGTGCTCTGGAATCATCATGGATGTTGAGGTGGCCAATGAGTGGGGCATCAACGCGTTCCTGGTCGTGCATGGCGTCCGTCGCCATCGCGGTTGCCTTCTGGTGCGTTCCAGCTTCCCTGGCGAGCTCGAAGACGGCCACGATCACTTATGAGACATCGGGTGTGATCGACCCATTCAATGGGACGGGCAATCCGGTCGTCAGCTTCCGCGGGGTGGACGGCGGCACGCTAACGACGCCCACGCCGACCGAGAGGGGGAAGTTCTCGTTCCCGGTCCCCGATGGGCACGGCACGGACGTCCGGCTGGGCGAGTTCGTGGTCACCTTGCCCACGACGGGTACGACGGAATTCAAGAGCACGCCATTCACCATCACCTTCAAGGTCGATTCCGTGGACGGGCAGGCCCCCGGGGCGGAGACGAAGGACATGGTGCTACAGGGCTTCCTGAGCGGTTTCGTCAATGGCTCGGGAGATTCCAATCTCAGGGCTATCTTCGGGGTCATGGACATCGGCGAGGGTTACTTTCCCCGCTTTTCGGCGGGCGGATTCATCACCGACGGGCTTGTCCACGGGATGACAATCCCGGATTACACGGTCCAGATCGCCCCCGCCAATTCCAGGAATGGAGTCACCCCCGTCAGCGGCGTGCTCGTGAGCGCGGAGTCGGTTGCCGAGCCGTCCACGATGGCGGCCTTCGTGGCCGTCGCTGGCTTCCTCTGGGGTCGATCCCGCTGGAAGCGGGCTTGAACTTGCGCGAACCCGGCGGCCCGGTCGCCGGTCTGAATGGCCTCGGTGCGGGTTGTCCCGGGCGTAAGCCTTTTGGTACAATCCTCTGCTTCCGACGCTCTTTCCCGGACCCCACGCCCCTCGGGGCGGAATGACGAGGACGAACGTGTCTGCCATCGACGATCGCCAGGCTGCGGCTCAGGTGAAAGCGAGACCCACGACGGGGGCCGATGTCCTGGTCGAATCGCTGGTACGGCATGGCGTTGAGGTCATCTTCGCCTATCCCGGCGGGGCGAGCATCCCGTTGCATCAGGCCCTGACCCGATATCGGGACCGGATCCGGACGATCCTCCCGCGGCACGAGCAGGGGGGCATCTTCGCCGCCGAGGGTTACGCGCGGGTGACCGGCAAGCCGGGCGTCGTGATGGCCACCTCCGGGCCGGGCGCGCTCAACCTGGTGACCGGACTGGCCGACGCGAAGCTCGACTCGATCCCCCTGGTCGCGATCACCGGCCAGGTCCCGACCCACGTCATCGGCACCGACGCCTTCCAGGAAACGCCGATGATCGAGGTCTGCCGGGCCATCACCAAGCACCATTACCTGGTGCAGAGCGCGAAGGACGTCGCCCGGATCGTGAAGGAGGCGTTCCACATCGCCAACACGGGCCGGCCCGGCCCGGTGCTGATCGACATCCCCAAGGATATTCAGAACACCCTGGTGCCCAGGCCGGACTACGACCCGCCGATGGACCTGCCCGGCTACCGCCTGCCGCCGGCCCCCTCGCCCGAGAAGATCCGCGACGTGCTCGCGATGATCAAGGCGAGTCAGAGGCCGGTGATCTACTGCGGCGGCGGGATCCTGGCGTCGAACGCGTACGAGTCGCTCCGCGAATTCGCGGAGAAGGCCGGGATCCCGGTGGCCATGACCGTGCACGGCCTGGGGGCGATGCCCAGCGAGCATTACCTGTCGCTGGGGATGCTCGGCATGCACGGGACCGTCTACGCGAATTACGCGGTGAACGAGGCCGACCTGCTGCTGGCCGTCGGCGTCCGGTTCGACGACCGCGTGACGGGCAAACTCGCGGAGTTCGCCAAGCACGGCAAGATCGTCCACGTGGACATCGACGCCTCGGAGATCAACAAGAACAAGACCGCCCAGATCGCCCTGAATACCGACGCCAAGGCGTTCCTCGACGCCATCACCCCGCTGGCGACCGCCGGCGATTTCCGGGCCTGGCACAAGCAGATCGACGAGTGGAAGGCCACCGAGCCGATGGCCTACGACCAGCGCGACGACGTGATCCTGCCGCAGTACGTGATCGAGCAGTTCTCCGCCCTGACCAGGGGCGAGTTCCTGATGGCGACGGGCGTGGGCCAGCACCAGATGTGGGCCGCCCAGTGGACCCGGTTCAACAGGCCCCGGACCTGGATCACCTCCGGGGGGCTGGGGTCGATGGGCTACGGCCTGCCGGCCGCGATGGGGGCGCAGGCCGCGTTCCCGGACGCCCTGGTGGTGGACATCGATGGCGACGGCAGCTTCCTGATGAATATCCAGGAGCTGGCGACGGTCTACTGCGAGAAGCTGCCGGTGAAGGTCATCGTCCTGAACAACCAGCACCTCGGGATGGTCGTCCAGTGGGAGGACCGATTCCACGAGGGGAATCGGGCCCACACCTACCTCGGCCCGGTCCATCTCCCGGAGGCGATCGGCCAGGGGGAAGGCGAGCTGCCGGAGTACATCTATCCGGATTTCGTCGAGATCGCCCGCGGGTTCGGCATCGCCTCGCGCCAGGTCCGGCAGAAGTCCGAGGTGGTCGACGCCCTCAAGGAGATGATCGCCCACCCCGGGCCGTACGTCCTGGACGTCCTGATCCCTTACCAGGAGCACGTCCTGCCGATGATCCCCGCGGGGGGGACGGTTCGGGACATCATCAAGAGCTGAGGCCCGCTCGACGCCTCGGTTTGCCGGAATCGCGGATGGCCCACGGGGCCGGCCCGTGGTAGAATACGGCCTGTCCCGGGGGACGTGCGGGGAAGACTCGCACGGACCCCGGCCCGGCTTGCTTCGCCCCGGCCGTTCCGGCCGGCTCTCCGACGAATAGATCGGCCCTTGCGGCACCCCGCGACGGCCGCCGTGCCGGGTCCCAGAACAACCGCTCGCGCCCGGTTGGACCCTCCGAAAAGCCACAGGGCGATCGAGCGACGGAGTCACGGCCGCCCCTCGACGAGGCACGTCGATCGATCCGGCCGGGCGACGGTAGCCCTGGCGAGCCGTTCCCGGGAGGGAACTCGGTCTCGAGCGGCCGCCCGCGAGTCGAGGTGAATTCCAGCCATGGCGACGGGTTATTCCTATCCGACCCTTACTTCCGAAGAGGCCGCCGAGCTGATCCCGCACGGGGCGATGGTGGGCGTCAGCGGGTTCACCCCCGCCGGATCGCCGAAGGCGGTCCCGACCGCCCTGGCGGCACGAGCCTCCGAGCTGCACCGGGCCGGGCAGCCGTTCCAGATCCGCCTCCTCAGCGGCGCCAGCACCGGCGCGTCGTGCGACGACCAGCTCGGCTTGGCGGAGGCCGTGAGCTGGCGTGCCCCCTACATGACATCCGCCCCGCTCCGCAAGCTGGCCAACACCGGGCGGCTCGACTTCGTGGACATGCACCTCTCGCATGTCTCCCAGATGATCATGGAGGGATTCCTCGGGGATGTCGACTTCGCCATCGTGGAGGCGACCGACATCACGCCGGACGGCCGGGTCTACCTGACCACCGGGATCGGCAACTCCCCCGCGATCCTGAAGAAGGCCGGGAAGGTCATCATCGAGCTCAACTCGTACCACTCGCCGCGGATCCGCGAGATGGCGGACATCATCGTCCTGCCCCCGCCCCCCAACCGGATCGCCATCCAGCTCCACGACCCGCTCGATCGGATCGGCCGCCGCTACGCCGAGGTCGACCCGTCCCGCGTCGTGGGGATCGTCCACACCAACCAGTCGGACGGCGGCCGGTCCTTCTCGAAGCCGGATGCGACCAGCGGCCGGATCGCCGCCCACGTCTCCCGGTTCTTCCTCGAGGAGATGGCGGCCGGGCGGATCCCGCAACGGTTCCTGCCGCTGCAGAGCGGCGTCGGGAATGTCTGCAATGCGGTGATCGGCGGCATCGCCGCGAACGAGGACTTCCCCCAGTTCAAGGTCTTCACCGAGGTCCTCCAGGATTCGATGCTGGACCTGATCGCCTCCGGGCGGGTCATCGGCGCGAGCACCTGCTCGCTCTCCCTGACCGACGAGAAGCTGAAGTTCCTCTACGACGAGTTCGACGAGTTCGCGGATCGCGTCATCCTGCGGCCGCAGGAGATCTCCAACAACCCGGGGGTCGCCCGCCGGCTGGGCGTGATCGCCACCAACACGGCCATCGAGGTGGACATCTACGGGCATGCCAATTCGACCCATTTCTTCGGCACCCAGATCATGAACGGCCTGGGAGGCAGCGGCGACTTCGAGCGGAACGCCTACCTGTCCGTGCTGATGTGCCCGTCCACCGCCAAGGGCGGGAAGATCTCCACGATCGTCCCCATGTGCTCGCATGTGGACCACAGCGAGCACTCCGTGCAGGTCATCGTCACCGAGCAGGGGCTGGCGGACCTCCGCGGCCTCTCGCCGATCGCCCGGGCCCGGAAGATCATCGACAACTGTGCCCATCCCGCCTACCGGGACTACCTTCACCGCTACGTGGAGTCGGCCCCGATGGGCCACATTCGCCACGACCTGAGGCGCTGCTTCGAGCTCTACATCAACTTCCAGGAGCAGGGGGCGATGCTGCCGGACCTGGACTTCTCGCAGTTCGGCGAGGACTGACGGCGGGGGGAAATGACCGCGGCCGGACACCCGGGTCCGGCCGCTCGACGAGAGGCGGAGGCCGCTTACGCGGCGGTCACTTCAGCTCGCCCAGATGGGCTCGTCCACCAGGAGCCCGTACTTCTTCATCTTCTTGTAGAGCGTGGTCCGGTTGATGTCGAGGACCCTGGCGGTCTCCTGGCGGTTCCAGTTGAAGGCCTGCAGGGCCTGGATGATGATCCGCTTCTCCGGCTCCTCGAGGGCCTCCTTGAGGGGCCGAATCCCCATCGGGAGATGCGGCCGCGGGGCGCCGGCGGCGGCCCTCGATTGCCGCTGCAGATTGAGGATCGGCATCAGGTGATTGGAGGTGATCCGGGGGCTCGTGCAGCGCGAGACGGCCCGCTGGATGACCCCCTGGAGCTCGCGGACATTGCCGGGCCAGTCGTGCTTCTGGAGCGCCTCCAGGGCGTCGCGGGCGAGGCCGACGACATCCTTGTGGAACTCGTGGGCGAAGCGGGCTCGGAAATGGTCGGCGAGGAGCTCGATGTCGGTCCCGCGGAGCCGGAGCGGAGGGACCATCAGGCAGAGCGAGCTGATCCGGTGGTAGAGCTCGGGCCGGAATCTCCCCTGCTCCACGGCGGCCGGGAGGTTCTCGCTGGAGGAGACGATGAAGCGGACCGCCGGGTTGCCGCGATGGCGGCCGTGGCCGGCGGCGGCCTCGATGTCGCGGTACTGGAGCTCGCGCTGGAGCTGGAGCTGGATCTCGGGCGGGAGGGCGCCGACCTCCTCGATGAAGAGGGTGCCGCCCCGGGCCGCGTCGAGCTTCCGGGCCCATTCGGTGATCGCGGGGACGGCCCTGCGGGCGACCGGCTCCTCGCCGTCGGTCTCCATGTCGGGCTCTTCCAGGTCGCTGGCGCGGAGGACGATGAAGGGCCGGTCGGCCGGGCCGCCGCCGTCGTGGAGCACCTGGGCGATCAGGGACTTGCCGGTCCCGGGCTCGCCGGCGATCAGGACCGGCGCCGACACGGACGCGAGGGTCGCGGCCAGCTCGATGACCTGGCAGAGGGCCGGGTCGGTGGTGATCAGCTCGGGGTTCCGGGGCGCGACCGAGGCGAGTGAGGGGGCGCCCGCCGTCCCGAGCAGGGGAGACGGCGCGTCGCCGATCTCCGGGGCGGGCTGCGAGAGCCCGCCCGAATAGCCGGGGCTCGCCAGCGACGCCGGCAGGGGCATCGGCATCGCCAGCAGGCCCGACGCGGAGCCGGCCTGGGGCTGCGGCGCCGGGTGCTGGACATGGGCCGTGGCCACCAGGGCCTGGGGACGGAGGCCGTAGCCGGCGGCGTGCGCCCCGAAGTTCGCCCCGGCCGCGTCGGCCGTCGGCCTGGGCTCGCACTGCTCCAGCGCCTGCAGCACCGCCGCACGCAGCTCGGCCGCCGGCACCGGATACTTCAGGACCGCCATCGCCCCCAGCCGCAGGGCCTCCTTCGCACGATCCGGATGGGCCCGCGGGAACATCAGGATCACCGGCACGTCGGAATACTTGCGGCGGACGTGCGAGAGCAGCTCGAGCGCCTCGCTCTCGCCCGGGTCCACGCTCGCGAGGACCAAATCCATCGGGCTTCGCTCCATCAGCCGTACGGCGCCGCGATCCGTCGAGGCCTCCTCGATCATGTGGCCCAACGACTTCAACATCGAGGTCAGCAGGGCGAGCCCTTGAGGATCGGGGCAGACGATGAGGATCCGGAACTTTCGCATGGTTTCCTTCTCTCCGCTCATCGCTCGATCGCGAGAGAGCACGAGGCCGGGTGCATCTTCCATGAAGTTCGGCTGGGGCGCCATGTTTCGCTGGGCAGGCCCCGGAACGCTGGAACCAGGCGAGGTGCAACCAACGCAGTTGACTCGCAAGGTCGCTTCCCTGGACGTTTCGCGAACTCCTCGACCCGCAGGGTCAAGTCTCCTCGATCCACGGGGCGTCGTTCTGAATAAACACCTATGTCATGGATGCACCCTCGTCAAACTCGTGCTCGAGCTGCTCTGCCGACCTCACTAGCTCAGGAACCATGCCGATACGATCCTGCGGAGACAAGACTTCACCGATCACAGCGAAGGCTGTTTTACAAAGCGAACTTGCTGGCATGGATGAGCGATTCGCGTTTCAGGCTCTTGATTGATTGATTTCAGGAAGGCAAGCGAGGATCTGACGGCTGGACGACGCGAGAGCGATCGATATCAGGCTCGGGGATGCGCTTCATGGTATATATCGAGCAATCGGTCCCGCGTGACGTGCGTATAGATTTGCGTTGTCGTGAGATTGCGATGGCCCAGCAATTCCTGGACACTCCGAAGGTCCGCGCCGCGGTCGAGTAAGTGGGTCGCGAAGCTGTGCCGGAGGGTATGCGGGCTGGCGGCGTTGGCCAGCCCGGCCGCGAGCAGGTGCTCATCCAGGAGCCGGCCGACGCTGCGGGTGGTGAGTCGGGTCCCGTAGCGGTTCAGGAAGACGGCGGGCTCGTCGGCTCGCCGTGGACTCCGGATAGCAAGATACCGTTCGATCCAGAGAAAAGCCATGGGACCGGTCGGGCAGAGCCGCTCTCGCCGTCCCTTGCCACGTACCCGGAGGAGCTGGGACTCGAAGTCCAGGTCGTCGCGATTCAGCCCGACGAGCTCGCTGACCCGCAGGCCGCCGCCGTAGAGGGTCTCCAGCATGGCTCGATCGCGGACCCCCGCGGCCGTGTCCACGGCGATCGATTCCAGCAGTCGGATGGCGTCCTCCACCCGGAGCAGTCGGGGTAATCGCTTGGGTTGCTTGGGATTGCGGAGCCCCGCCGTGGGATCGCCGGGGACCGCGCCTCGTCGCCTCAGGAACCGGAAGTACGATCGCAGGCTGGCGAGCCGCCGGGCGATCGTCGTCGCCGCATAGCCCTGGGAATTCAACCAGGCGGAATAGCGACGCAACCGCTGCGGATCGAGCGTGGCGGGATCCTCTCCCTCCAGCCCGTTCTCCGCCAGATAGCGATTGAAGAGGGCGAGATCGTCCTGATAGGACCGCAGCGTGTGGGTCGATGCTTGTCGTTCGTGCTCCAGGTGCTTGAGGAAGAGGGGAATCGAAGCGTGCATGCGGTTGTCCTTGTGGGGCGGGCGGCTCCCGAACGATTCGACGCGACACCATTCCTATCCTTCGGCGTTTTCCCCGTTCCATCGCAGCGGGACGGACTCCCTTCGGCCCGCCCCAAGTATCATCGAAATCAACGACGAATTCCGTCCCGAAGCCCGCCGCCGCGAGTCTTTTCGAGGGCCCGCAATTGTACCTCAAGTTCCTGGCAACGAAGGATTTAGTAACTGGCATCGGGTCGTGGTTCCGCAAATTCCGACCGCCGTCCTCTTCCCTTATAGGCATCTCCGGCGTAATATCATCTTGCGCCGTGGAGCAGCGGCTAGCTCGCCAGGCTCATAACCTGGAGGTCGTAGGTTCGATTCCTACCGGCGCAACTGAAGATGAAGAAGAGCCCCGTTTCACGGGGTTTCTTTTTGCGCGACGATCCGGTCTTCGTCTCACCGGGTTGTTGTCCTCATCGCTCCCCTTGCCATTCCGATGCGCGATTGCGACGGCTCCCCGCGCATGCTAGATTCCCGGGTGTCGGCGCCGATCCCACTTCCCTGTCTCTCCCGCGGAGGGACCCGAAGCGAATGCCGGACTCGCGGGCCCAGGTCATAGAGACCCTCACGCATCGCCTCGTCCTCCCCCGGGATGCCAATCATCACGGCACCCTCTACGCCGGGACGCTCCTCTCCCTGGCGCTCGAAGCGGGCTATTCCACCGCCTTTCGCGCCGCCGGGCTGAACGCAAACCTCGTCCTCAAGCGGGTCCTCGACCTTCGCTGCTATACTCCCGTCCCGGTCGGCCAGGTCGTCCAGATTCGCGGGAAGCAGATCCATCGCGGCACCGCCCAGATCGTCGTGGCCCTCTGGGGAACGCCCATCGACCGGTCGCAGGCCCCGTGGATGGACGGCCTGATGCAGTTCGTTCACGTCGACGACCGGGGCCGCCCGGAGCCCCTCGATGACCCCCCCGACGAGACCCCGCCGAGCCTGGAACCGCCGTGGCTGACCCTCCTGGATCGTACTCGCAAGCTCCTCCGGGTACGCCCCTAGACCGGCTCGATGTCGGGCGGCGGGTATTCCAGGTCAGATTAAGCCATTTTGATCGATTCCTAGAGACTCCGCTCCGGCTCCCCGTCGTGCCCGAAAAGTTGTATCGCGAGCGGTCAGAGCGCGCAGTACCTGGTGTCAGCGATCCGAGGCGGCCTTGCCGCCGGGTGTCCATCCGGAGCCTTCGGCCATGGGGGTCATGCAGGGCCGCGTCGATCTGGAGATGGAGCGGCTCTTTCGCGAGGGCACGCTCGCGGGCTTTGACGAGGGCCAGTTGCTTGCTCGGTTCGCCTGCGACCGGGATCAACGGGCATTCGCCGCGCTGGTGGAGCGTCACGGGCCGATGGTCCTGGGCGTCTGCCGCCAGCTCCTGCGCGATCCCAACGACGTGGACGACGCGTTTCAGGCGACGTTCCTCGTCCTGGTGAGGAAGGCGGGGAGCCTGCGGCGGACCGACTTGCTGGGGAACTGGCTTTACGGGGTGGCCTACCGGGTTGCCCTGCGGGCCCGGTCCGTCCGTCATCGGGGGGAGACGCGGGGGACGGCCAGTCGCGGGGGGGAAGCCTGCTCGATCGACGAGCAGACGCCCGACCGCGCCGAGCCGGTCGCCGACGCCCTCCTGCGGGCCGAGGAACGGCCGCTCATTCATGACGAGATCCATCGGTTGCCCCGCAAGTACCAGGACCCGGTCGTCCTCTGCTACCTCGAGGGCCTGACGCACGAGGAGGCGGCAGCTCGCCTCGGCTGGCCGGTCGGCTCCGTGAAGGGCCGGCTGTCCCGGGCGCGAGACCTCCTCCGCAATCGGCTGGTCCGGCGGGGCGTGGCGGTCTCGTCCGCGGCGATGGCCGCCGAGCTCGTCACGCCCGACCTCAGGGCCGCCGTCCCCGGATCGCTGACGCAGTCGACGCTCAAGGCCGCGCTGGCCGTCGCCGCGGGAGCCGCCGGGAAGGGGCTCCCGCTCGCCGGCCCGGCCCTTTCGCCATCCGTCACCGCGCTGTCTGAAGGAGTGATCCACGCCATGAACCTCACGCTGGTCCGATCGATCGTCGTTCCCATACTGGTCGCCGGGGCCGTCACCACCGGCGGGACCGTTGCGGCCTACCAGCTCGGCGGCGGCTTTGGTGGGGGGCTGCCGACGTCACCACCGGCCGAGAAGGCCGCCGTGAAGAAGCCTGCAGAAGGAGTCTCGCCGCCGGGCAAGTCGTCGGCCGCTATGGTCAAGGAGATCCTTGCGGACCTGGAGGAAGCAGTCGGAAAGAGGGATATCCCGCCCAAGGAATACGCCCTGTGGTCCCAGCGACTCCGCGAGGTCGAACTGGAAGGGGCACGCGCCCAGGACGCCAGGATCGCTACCGCGAAAAGGCACCTCGATCGGCTCCGTCACATGCTCGACTTGCTGGTGAAATCGGACGAAAGCCGGGCAGCCTGGCTCAAGCAACAATGGTGGGAGACGATTTCTCGAGCGGAAGACGCCGTCAGGATGGCAGCGAATCCTCTCCCTGAGGATGCGAATACGGTCGCGGCCCCAGGAACCGGAACTCCAGCCAATCATCCGACCCCAGCCCCGACGACAGCCACGCCCGCCGCCACACCCGCCGCGGTGGGCGGCTTCGGGGGCGGGGGCGGAGCGGCCCCGAACGACGGCCGGGACGAGCAGCAGGGGCGTGTCATGATCGCGGGCCTTTCGTCTCACATCACGGTCAAGGACAAGAATCCGCGGAATGCGGCCTGGATCGAGAAGCTGGACAAGCCGGTCACGCTTCAGTTCCCGAATGAGACTCCGCTCGAGGAGGTCCTCGGGAAAATCAAGGAGACGACGGCCTCCGGGGACGGCAAGCCGATGCCGATCTACGTCGATCCGCTCGGACTCCAGGAAGCGGACAGGACCATGACCTCACCGGTGTGCATCGAGCTCCAGGACGTCCCGCTCAAGGTCAGCCTCCGTCTCCTGCTCAAACAACTCGGTCTGGCGTACTGCGTCCGCGACGGCGTCCTCGTCATCAGTTCGGTCAACGGCATCTTGCAGGAGCTGGACGAGATGCGGGCCGAACAGGCGGGCTCGGATCCGAATGACCCGTTCGGCAAGGCGGGGGGGATGATGCAAGGGTTCATGAGCATTCGAGGCGGCGGCGGGATGATGTGATCGCCGGTCATTCACCCCGGCTCATCATCCCATCAAGGTCTGCCCGTCGGTCACGTCCGCCGGGCCGGATTTGCGGGTCATGGGGAGGTCGATCACGAACGTGGCTCCCCGGCCGGGCTGGGAAGTCACGGTGATGTTGCCGCCGTGCTCGGCGATGATCTTGCGAGAGACCGGCAGGCCCAGGCCCGTCCCCCGCGAGCCCTTCGTCGAGGCGAAGATCTGGAAGATCGAGGCGAGGTCCGCCTCGTCGATGCCGACGCCGTTGTCGGCGACCTGGATCCGCGCGATGGACGTCTCCGCGACCCATTCGGTGGAGATCGTCACGGCCCCCTCGGGCTGCCCCTCGCTGGCGTCGATGGCGTTGGTCACGATGTTCAGCAGGGCGCGATGGATCCCCTCCTCGTCGATCATCACCCGGGGCATCCCCGCGCAGGGCTTCGCCACGAGCTTGACGCCGAGCTCCTCGGCGCGGGACTGCATCAATTCGGCGACGTCGGCGACGACCTCGTTCAGGTCCGCCGGCTCGAGCACCGGCTCGCGTTCCTTCGAGAACGAGAGCATGTCCATGACGAGGTTGTAGATCTTGGTCTGGTTCTTCTCGACGATCGTCCAGCCGCGGCGGACGATGGCGTCGTCCTTGTCATTCAATCCCATGTCGATGAGATACGACCCGCCGCGGATGCCCTGGAGGATGTTCTTGATGTGGTGCGAGAGCGTGGCGATCGTCTGGCCGACGGCCGCCAGCCGCTCCGCCTGGATCTTGGCGTTGTAGAAGTCGGTGTTCTCGATGGCGAGCCCGGCCTGGTGCCCGATCGCGACCATCAGCATCAGATGGTCCTGGCTGAACTTCCCGCGCGGGCCGTCCTTGCCCCCCCCCGCCAGGATCATGGCCCCGGACTGGATGTCGGCGTAGAGGACGCCCAGGGTCGTGTGCCGGCCCTGGATCGGGACGCAGATGGCCTCCCGGATGTGGTAGTCCACGATCGACTGGGCGGGGCTGAACCGCTTGTCGGCGGGGGCGTCGGTGGTGATCACCCCCTGGCCCTGCTCCAGGACGTAGTCGATGATCGTCCGCGAGATGGTCATCCGCTCGTCGGGGCCCTCGGGGTCGGCCAGCCGCACGGCCTTGGGCGCGAGGTTCCCCTCCTCGTCCTTCAGGAGGATGGCCCCGCGGTCGGCGTTGATCGATTCGAACACGAGTTCCAGCACCTGCGGCAGGAGTGCGTCGATGTCGAGGACGTGGCTGATGGCCTGGGTGGCCCGGTACATGACCGAGAGGCTGGCCAGCCGCTCCTTGAGCCAGCCGGCGGCCGCCTCCGGCTGCCGGAGGACCCGCGAGCCCTCGCCGGAGGGGATGCTCTTGAGGATGGCGGACCGGTCCTCGGGGCTGCTCTTGCTCAGCAGGTCGACGCGGGCCGTGAGGTCCCGGGCCGGCCGCGTCACCCCCTCGTTGTAGAGGAGCACCGACTGGCCGAGCTGGATCCGGTCCCCCGAGTGCAGCGGCGCCTGGGTGACCGGCTGGCCGTTGATGTAGGTTCCGTTCGCCGATCCGAGATCGACGAGGCGATAGGAGTCCTCCTCCTGCCGCAGCTCGGCGTGGCGGCGGGAGATCTCGGTGTCATGGAGCCGGATCGCGTTCGAGTTGTCCCGGCCCAGGGCCACGGTGGTCGACTTGAACTCGAATCGCTTCCCCTGGTCGGCCCCTTGGATCACGAACAAGGAGGCCACGGAACTGTCTCTCCTCGGCCCGTCGAGAGTTGCCCATCCGACGCGATCGATCGGGTCTCACCCTAGCGGATGCAAGGGTGTGCGTCAACGGTCGGGATGCTCGCCCGCCCTCGCCATGGACGCCGGCCATCGACGGGATTCGCCCCGCTACTGGACGTCGGAGTCGGGCGGGGGCAGCTCGTAGCCCGCGGGGGCTTCCACGGCTTCCACGCCCTCGATGCCGCGGATCTGCCGCTTGTTGGCCTCCGGGTCGCCGGATCCCTTGAGGGTGATGCCGCCGGTGATCTTCATCACCTGGCCGACCTTGTAACCTTCGTTCTTCAACTTCTGGGCGATCTGGTCGATCTGGTCGAGGTGGTCGTCCTTCACCGAGACGACCAGCGAATGCTCCGGCCCGTCGGCCTTGCGGGACGAGGACCTGGATGCGGATTTCCCGGAGCCGGATTTCCTGGCCTGGCCGCTCATCGCTGACCTCCTTCCGCCTGGATCGCCCGCGAGCGTGTTTCGCCCGCGAGCCCGCTTCTTCAACTCTATACCCGGCCAGGTCGAGACGCCAAGAGGACGCGGGGCGGCCCGCCCCATCCGCGGGCCGCCCCGGATGATGGCCTCAGGGGGCCTGGACCAGCCCGGAGCCGACGTCGCGGGCCGAGAGGCGGAGGCGGCGGGCCGAGCCGGTCATCAACTGCCAGAGGGCCGCGCCGGTGGCGCCCTGGGCCTCCGACCACATGGCCGCGATGCCGGCCACGTGGGGGGTGGCCATGCTCGTGCCGCTGATCGTCCGGTAGCGCGTCGGCATCGGCCACGAGGAGAAGACGTCCACGCCCGGCCCGGCGATGTCCACGCCCCCGCCGTTCGGGTTGAGGCCGCCATTGGAGAAAGAGCCAACCGCCAGGACCCGATCGAGCGCCCCGACGGCCATGATCGAGGGGCAATTCGCGGGCCGGCCGACCGGCCGCGGGGGCTCGAGGCGGACGCCCGTGGCGGGATTGCGGCTGTCGTTGCCCGCCGCGGCGACGATCAACGCCCCGGCCCGCAACGCGCGGCGGCCGACATTCTCGTAAATCGGCGAGAACGGCTCGTCGGGCTGGACCGGCGCGCCCAGGGACATGGAGATCACGCGGCAGCCATTGGTGAGCGCCCACTCGATCCCCGCCAGGATGCCCGTGTCGGCGCCGCTGCCGGCGTTGCTGAGCACCTTGCCGGCGAAGATCTCGGCCCGGAAGGCGCAGCCGTACCGCCGGACCTGGCCGGGCCGCTCCGGGCCCGTGGACGTGCCGATGCAGTGGGTGCCGTGGCCGTGCCCATCCTGCACCTGCTGGCCGGCCACGAACGACCTCGAGCTGATCGTTCGGCCCGAGAAATCGGGGTGCCGCAGGTCGAGGCCCGTGTCCAGGACCGCCACCCGGATCCCCCGGCCGCTGAACCGCGAGTTGGTGACCCGCGTGGCCTTCAGGCCCCAGGTCGAGACGGCGTCGTCCACGAACCTCTCTCGCGACGCCTCCAGGCCGGCGATCGCCGCCTCGCTCTCTCCACCGCCCAGGAGCTGGTCCACCAGGGCGACGACCGCGTCGCGGTAGCCCCGAAGGTACTGCGCGGTCGCCGTCCCGACCTCCAGCGGGAGCGTGCCCCCGCCCGCGTTCCGCGCCAGGTCCGGATCCGCGGGGGGCGCGGGGAGGATCAGGCCGGGGGCCTCCGCCAGCGCGTACATGATCCGCTCGGGCTCGATCGCCAGGATCCCCTGGTCCTCGTTCGACTCGACGGCGAGGGCGCCGATCTGGTCCGGATCGCCCGTCACGACCGCGACCCCGAGCCTGGGGAAGACGCAGCCGCCGGCGCCCTCGGCGGCCTCGGCGTCGAACGACCCGTTGGTGTCGAAGGCGCTCACGCTCTCCACGTTCTTGAGCCCGGCGACGTCGTTGAGCACCGCCGCGGCCCGGGGGATTTCCTCCTCCCTCATCAGCACGAGGTATCGCCCCGTGCGGTCGCCCTGCATCTCGGACGCCTCGGTGAAATCCGGCGGCGGATTGTCCCGCTCGTGCGATGCCGCCGCGGGCCGCCTCGACGATTTCGGTCGCTTCGCCATTTTCGTGGTCCTTTCCACCTGGTGAGGTGTTGACCTCGCTCATCATCCTTCGAGCCGAATCGGGGGGAGAGGTCCCCGGTCGGATGAGCCCCGGCCGATCGGCCCGACGCACGACTCCCATCCGCAGTCTCCGCCGCAAGGACTTATCAGGCGCACTCGCGAGGAGCCGAAGATTTCTTGCATAATTGTGCTGCGTCCGTCGCGAGTTCCACCGATGGGGACTCGCCGTCCCGCCTCAGGCCCAGGCCGATTCCATTGCCTGGCCCGGGGACTCGAGGTCACGACCCCGCCGACCGACGAGCCCTGGGGCGTCCGCGAGATGCACGTCCGCCATCCCGACGGCCACGACTTCCGGATCAGCAAGGGGCTCGGCGGCGAGGGCTGAGGCCGCGAGCGGCCGCGCCTCGGACGGAGGCCCGGCCCCCTCACGTCTGGGGCGTGAACAGGATCACGTCCACTCGCCTCTCGGGGAGCGGCTCGGCGGCCGGCTCCAGGCCGCGGGGGACCTGGGTGCCGAAGCCGACGGCGGTGACCTTGCGGGAGCGGAACCAGCCGGCGGAGTCGAGCCCGTGCTTCTCCACCAGATACCTGCGCACCGAGTCGGCCTGCTCCTGGGTCAGGACCTCGGCCAGGTCCGGATCTTGCCCCGGCCCGGTGAAGGCGGCGATCACCACCTCGGCCCTCGCCCGGTTGGCCGCCTTGCACCAGGTGCCCAGCTCGTTGAGCCGGACTCGCCCGGTCGGGGTCAGGATCGCCCGGCCGGGCTCGAAGAGGTCGTCCGCGGCCAGGGTCCGGCTCTCCTTGAGGGCGCCGGGCTGGTAGAGGATCTTCTCGCGCTCGTAGTAGGAACGGCCCTCGAAGTAGCGGGAGAGCGGCCAGGTCCGCTTGAGGGCGTCGAGGTTGTCCTCCATCGCGGCGAAGGTCTTCTCGCCCCGCCTGGTCACCGACATCAGGCTCTGATAGGCGTCGTCGTCCTGCACGAGCTTCCCCAGCGACCCCCTCCCCGCGCGGACGGTCGCGGCGATGGCGTTGATCTCCTCCAGGCCGGTCCGGGCGGTCTTCGCCAGCTCGTCGAGCTTCCGGAGCGAGTCGCCCGTCTGCTTCATCAGGTCGCCCAGCTCGATCGGGGCCTCGGAGCGGATCAGGCCGCCGTCGGCGACGGCCGCCGCGTCGGGCTTGCCCGGCGTGATCTCCACCACCCGCGCACCGACCATCCCCTCGGAGAGGATCCGCGCCACCGCGTCCTCGCGGACGAGCGAGTGCAGCCGCTCGTCCAGGCGGAGGATCAGCTCCACCGGCTGGCCGGGCAGCCGGGGCGGGATCACCCGCTCCACCACCCCGGCATCCATCCCCTGCAGCCGCGCGCGGTGGCCCGCCTCCAGGCCGGTCACGGTGGCGAACGCCGCCCGGACGCGGAAGACCGGCTGGACGTTCCAGCGCCGGTCGGCCACCTGGTAGAGCCCGAAGCCCCCCAGCGCCAGCACCAGCACGACGAACCCCGCGTTCGCCAGCGCCCGCCACCGCCCGATGTCGCGATTCATGGGATCGCCCCCGGTCGCGGCCTCCTGCCTGGAACCACTCCCCCGCGATGCCCCCAGCCCTTCCTGCGTACTGTAGGAATTCGCCGGCCGGAATCAACGGCCCCCTCGATGGCGCCCTCAGGGCCCGCCCAGGCCGAACGCCTGGTTGGCGAGCTGGAGGCACGGCACGAGCACGACGTTGGCCGCGAAGACGGCGAGCGTGGCGAGCACCACGCCCCGGGTGGCCGACCGGCCGACGGCCTCCGCGGATCGGTCCGAATTGAGGCCGACCCAGCAGCCGATCACCCCCACGAGCAGGCCGAAGACCGCCGTCTTGAGCGTGGCCTCGATCACGTCCGTCATCCGCAGGAACATCAGCGAGTCCCGCCAGAACCGCAGGGGCGTGAGCTTGCCGCCGGTCAGCTCGCCGACGAGCGCACCCGCCAGCGCCGAGCCGTCGATCATCACCGTCAATAATGGGACCGCCAGCGCGCAGGCGATCGCCCGCGGGGCGACGAGCCCGGCGATCGGGTCGGTCCCCATCGCCAGGCGGGCCTCGATCTCCTCGTTGAGCGTCATCGTCCCGAGCTCGGCGGCGAGCCCCGCGCCCATCCGGCTGGCCACGAGCACCCCGGCCAGCACCGGGCCGATCTCCACCACCACGGCGACGCTCAGGAAGCTCGGCAGGGCCGACTCCGCGCCGTTGGCGACCAGCAGCCGATGGGTCTGGAGCCAGGTGACCAGGCCGACGCTCAGGCCCGCCCCCACCACGATCGGCAGGCTCATCACCGCGACCCGCTCGAACTGGAAGACCACCTCCCCGAACGACCGGACGATCGCCCGGGGGGCCGCGGCGAGCGTCCGCAGGGCGAAGTCGATGAACCGGCCGAAGTGCTCGAGCCGAGTCAGGCCGCCGGAGATCATCGTCCGATCCTCCGATCGACATTGTCCCAAGCGGCCTGGCTTCGGAACATCGAGTGATCGACAGATGGCACAGGGTGGCCGTGGTGGAACACCACGGCGAGCGGGCTGAGTGGGGGGACAGGCTCTTCTTCTCCGCCGAGGCGGTCCCGCGGTGTTCCACCACGGCCACCCGGAAGGGCAGAGTGGGTGCAGGATGTGTCAGCATCCTCCCTCGCGATTCGAGACACTCGCCCTCCAACTTGCCCTGTCGACCCGACCTCGAGCCGGCGCCCGATGAGTCATTCGGCGGCCGCCGTGAAGATTGGCGGTGATTCATTGCCAGGGGACTTTTCTGCATGATAGGGTGTGGCTCGGCCGGGGTCAAAAGAGGTCCGCGTGCGACCTTCCCGCTGCGACGATCCCGGCGCTCGACGACCGCCCGAGTCCAGGGAGAAGCCGCCCGATGACCCCGCGATTGACGCCGACGCTCCCCCTCCGCTTCATGGCCTTCATGGCCCTCATCGCCGCGACCGCCACGGCCCACGGCCAGTCTCCCCCCGCCGAGCTCGACGAGTACGTCAAGGCGCCCGACCCGGCCTTCGCCTGGAAGGAGCTGGGCACCAAGACCACCCCGCAGGGGACCGTCCACCTCCTGGAGCTGACGTCCCAGGTCTGGCACGACATCACCTGGAAGCACGACCTGACCATCATCGAGCCCGCCAACCTCGCCCACCGCGGCGCCGCGCTCCTGTTCATCTCCGGCGGCTCGACCACCAGCCACCCCGACGACAAGGACTTCGCCCAGGGCTTCGCCATCGCCAGGGCCACCGGCGGCCGGGTGGCCATGCTCCGCCAGGTCCCCAACCAGCCGCTCCTGGGCAACCGCACCGAGGACGACCTCATCTCCGAGACCTTCCTCCGCTACCTCGCCACCAAGGACAAGACGTGGCCGCTGCTCTTCCCCATGGTCAAGAGCGCCGTGCGGGCCATGGACGCCGTCCAGGCCTGGTCGGAGAAGCAGGGGAAGGACCGGATCGAGCGGTTCGTCGTCACCGGCGCCTCCAAGCGGGGCTGGACCACCTGGCTGACCGGCGCGTCGGACAGCCGGGTCATCGCGATCGCCCCGATGGTCATCGTCATGCTCAACCTCGGCCCGCAGGGCCCCAACCAGCTCGACGTCTGGGGCAAGTACAGCGAGCAGATCGACGACTACGTCAGCAAGGGGCTGATGGAGAAGGCCCAGACCGGAGAGGGCCGGCTCCTCTGGCGGATGGTGGACCCGTTCACGTTCCGCGACCGCCTGACCATGCCCAAGCTCCTGATCAACGGCGCCAATGATCGCTACTGGACCCTCAACGCGCTGGACCTCTACTGGGACGGCCTGGCCGCCCCCAAGTACGTCGTCGAGCTCCCCAACGCGGGCCACGGCCTGGAGCAGAACCGGGACTGGGCGATCAACGGCCTGGGTGCCTTCTTCCGCCACGCGGTCACCGTCCGGCCGATGCCCGCCCTCTCCTGGGCGATGACCGAGTCCGACGGGTCCGCGACCCTGAAGATCGAGTCCCGCCCCCTGCCCAAGTCCGCACGCCTCTGGACCGCGACGGCCCCCACCCGCGACTTCCGCGAGGCGAAGTGGACCTCCAGCCCGCTGCCCGCCGGCAACACCATCACCGCCCCCCTGCCGAAGCCCGCGACCGGCCGGGCCGCCTACTTCGCCGACCTCGAATTCGAGATCGACGACCTGCCCTACCACCTGACCACCTCGTTCTTCGAGCCCGGCGTCCCCCGCAAGACCGCCGAGTCCCACTGAGCCGGAACAAGGACCCGGGCTGATCGATGCCTCCAATCCCCTCGGCTCGCCGTCGCACGCACCCGATTGCGTCGCGAGCCGAGGGCTGCCGGCCTTCCACTCACCGCCCTCCCCGACGGTCGCAAATTGGGTTCGATTGTCTCCCGGGCTTCCCGTCGCGGTGATCGAAAGTGATTGGGGTGTTTCGGTTTGCGTCAAAGCTAAAATTGGCTTTGCCCCCGCGATTTCGTGCGGTGTGGGAACCGGCTCGGGTTCGGTGGCCAGCTCGCCCGGGCCGGCCGCCGGGTCGTGAGGATGCCCGTCTAACCCGGTCTCCGCGTCCGCGTCCGCATCCTCGCGGACCTGGCAGAGCTCGTGGAGGATGTCCATCAGCTCCCGGCTCATCGCCTCGATCTGGCGGCGGGGGCCATCCAGCGCGGCGCCCGCGGAGAGGACCTCGCAACCGTCGTCGCCGGCATCCTCCGCGTTCTCTTCCATGGCCTCGAGCCGCGCCTTCTCGTGGTCGATCACGCGGAGCAGGAACGCCCAGGCCAGGTCCGACGATTTCGGCGGCGGGCCGATCTCGCGCCAGCGGATCGATTCGATCAGGAAGTCCTCGGTCCCGCACCGTCGGGCTGCGTCACGGGCCTGGACGAAATACTCGTCGCAGCCGGCCCTGCCCTTCTCGTTCAACATGTTGCAGGCGATGAAGACGGCGTTGATCCGCGGGTCGATGGTGATGTCCCAGGCGTCGCCGCCGAGCATCCGGACGAGCTGGTGGCGCTGCCAGGTGCCGACCTCGCCCCCCGCCCAGATCCAGTCCCGGAGGAACTGCCAGGACCCGCGGAGCCAGGCACGGCCGGCCGCCATGCCCTCCAGCTCGGCGAGGATCCCCCGGGCCCGCTCCGCCGGGTCGTCGACCCAGCCCGTCCACGCCTGGAGCTTCTTCACGAGGCGATCAACCCGTTCCTGGTCGCGTTCGGCGGCCGTCGGCTCCTTCGCCTTGCGGCCTCCCGGCCCCTCGCTGGCCGCCTCCGCCAGATAGGCCGATTCGGCCTTCTCGGCCTGTTCGATGTCCCAGGACAGCTCGGCGGCCCGGGTCATCAGGGCCCTGTCCCGTTCGCTCGCCCCGGGGGCCAGGTCCCCGAGGAACTCCTCGACCCGCCGCGCCTTCCCCCGCGGGTCCTCCCCGGGCGCCTTCGGCAGCTCGACGACCTGGAGCTTCTGCCCCTCCCTGAGCCCGTTGAGCCGGACCCGGTCCTTCCCTTGCTGCGTTCGCGGTCCCGTCGAGAGCCGTGCATTCCGCCTGTTCGCCAGTCTCTGGGCCTCGGTCGCCATCGTCGGAAGCCTCCGCCTCGGGATGTTTGGTTCAGGAGGGCGATTGATCGACGGCGCGCGCAGTCGCTTTCGCGCCCGCGCCGCGTCTATCCAAGTACAATCCCGAAATCGGGCCGGCCAGTTTCACCAATCTTCCGGGAAGCCGAAAAAGTCGGGTGAAACAGGGTGCCGGCGCCGACCCGGTCGCCTGCCCCCGCAGCCCGGCGGCCACCATGCAGCCCGCCGAAGGAGCGGACGAGTGCCCCTTCCTGGAGACGGCGCGGCCGAGGCGTCAGGTTTCTGATCGCTCCCAGACTTCGATCACCAGGCCGTCCGGGTCGGCGATGGTCAGGAATTGCCCGTCGCCCGCGTCGACGATCTCGACGGCATGGGCCGCCAGGTGCTCCGCCGCTCGGGCGAGGTCATCCACCTCGATCCAGAGCAGGAGCTGGGCGTGCTCGGGGAAGCTCGCCGGGCTGCTCGCCTCCGCATTGGGGAGCAGGTTGAGCCGCAGGCTCCCGAGCCGATAGTGGCGCCCGATCCCGTTGTCGGTCGGGATCGGGACGGCCCCGAGGACGGTCTCGTAGAAGGCGGCCGTTCGGTCCTGGTCGCGGCAGGCGATCGTCACGGCCATCCCTCGGAACCGCGGCGGCCGTTTCCCCCGAATGGATCGCCGGGGGCCGGGGAGGACGGCGGGTCGATCGCCGGGCGATGGATCCGGGGAGGGTTCCGCCGCCACGTAGGTCTCGTAGACGATGGCCCGGCCGGGCCACTCGCCCAGGACGCGGCCGAGGATCTCCTCGACCTTCTTCCAGGAGAGCCCGCCGTAACCCACGCCGATGCGGGGCATGGCGATGCTGTCGATCCCCTCGGCATCGGCGATCACCCTCATTTGCCCCAGGGCCGTCTCGATGGCCTCGTAGCTGGCCCGGGCGTGCCAGAAGGCCTCCTGGGTGCCGAGGTTGAAGACCCAGGGCCGACGATCATCCTTCCAGAGCCAGGCGTCACCGAGGTTGAACTGCCGCGGCACCGCCTTGCAGCGGGCGCGGAATTGCTCGTACATCTCCGGATATCGCTCGCGGAATCCCCGGGCGACCCCCGCCCCCATGGACCCCTGGCAGTTGCAGCCGTGCGCCAGGGCCCGCGCGTTGGCGGCGTTCGCGAAGAGATCGCCCGCGACGAACTCGATGGGCATTTCACCGCTCCGCGGGGCCAGGATGATCGCCCCGGTGATCCTGCCTCCGGCCGAAATGGCGAGAGGCCAGCCGGCGGATCCATGGTAATGCCCGGGGGGAGATTCTCCCATGCGTGGGCCGAGCGAGCCGGACGCAACCCCGCCACCGATCGGCCTTCCTCGATGGCCCGGCATTTGCTATGCCTTCCCGTTGGAGGGCGTCGCGGATCCGCACGATGCGGGGCGGGCGCCTCGTCCGGTCGGTCGTCTTGACCCATGTCGTTTCCCTGGGTGAGGAGCGCCTGGATGGATACTGCATGCCCGATCGCCGAATCCCATCCCCTGCATCGCCTCTTCCGAGGCCTGACCGAATCCACCTTCATGACCGACCTGGGGATCGGCGATCCCTCGCTGGTCGGCTATGTCTCGCAATTGCTGGCGCGGTTCGTCTCCAGCCAGAACGTCTGGCAGGTCCGGGACGGCCGGGGGCGTCGCGTCGGCCGTGTCGCGGAGATGCTGGCCGAGGCCGAGGCGGCCCCCAGCGACGAACGCCGACGCGAGTGCCTCCGCCACGTCGGGGACTTCACGCTCTTCTGGACCGGCGTCTACCCCGAGGCCCTGCCGAAGCTCCAGGCCGCCCCGCTGGCCGACTCCCTGATCAGCTACCAGGAGCAGGGCAAGCGATCCTACTACCGGGCCAGTACCCTCGGCCCCTCCGAGCTCGGCGGCGTCTTCCGCCGGCTCAGCGAGGAGTTCGAGCTCTGCGCCTTCGGCCTCTCCCGCGTCCGTCAGGAATGGGAGAGGCTCGAAGCGGCCCATCCGCAACCGCGTCGGATGCTGGCCTGACCGCCTGCCCGCGATTGCCGCAGGATGCCCACGACCTCGGCAACGGGCCCGCGGCGGGAGTACCCGCGCGCGGCGGCCGTGCTACAATGCCGGCTCGAATCGGCCGGCCGTCGGCGACTCCTCGGGGATGGTGCGAGGGGGCCCGGGCCGCGGCGATCGCTTCGCGGGGGCTTCGGACATGGTCTTGCCGCTCGGTGACCTGGAACGCACGCGGATCACGCCCTTCGTGACCTATGCCCTGATCGCGGCCAACGTCGCGATGTTCCTGCTCCAGGAAAACCGGGGCGAAAAGTTCACGATGGCTTATGCGTGTACCCCCTGGGAGGTCACCCACGCGGACGACCTCGACCAGCCGATCGTGGTGCGTCCGGCCGAGGACGTACGCGTCCGCGACCCGAGGGACCCGACGGGGCGGCGGATCGTGATCGTCGAGCGCCCGGCGCAGGTGATCCCGCACGCCCCCGCCGCGATTCCGCCATGGATGACGCTCCTGACCTGCATGTTCCTGCACGGCGGCTGGATGCACCTGCTGGGGAACATGCTCTACCTCTGGATCGTCGGCGATAATGTGGAGGAAGTCCTCGGGCCGGTCCTCTACGTCGTCGCCTACCTCGCCTGCGGGCTCGCCGGCTCGCTGGCGCAGATCGCCGCGGCGCCGAACTCGCAGATCCCCACCCTGGGGGCCTCCGGGGCCATCGCCGGGATCATGGGGGCGTACGTCGTCTGGTTCCCCCACAACCAGATGAGGGTGCTGGTCTTCCGCGTGATCACCGTGCTCCCGGCGATCATCGTGATCGGCGGCTGGATCGCCCTCCAGGTGATCTCCGGCGCGGGGGCCTTCGGCTCGATCGGCGAGACCGGTGGGGTGGCCTATCTCGCCCACATCGGCGGGGCCCTCGCGGGGATCGTCGTCGCCTTCCTGTTCATGGACCGGGCCCGATACGTCAAGGCCCGCAACGAGCACGAGCGGGGCTGGTCGTCGTACGCGCCGCCGGGGTACTGAGGCCGCGCATCGGGCGACAGACGCCGTGGCCGTGGCTGCGAATGCTATCGCCTGTTCGGACTATCGATCTTCTTCCCGATCCGTTCAACAACCTGAGGCAGCGTCAGGGACGATGGCGTCGGCGACAAGGCCACCTCACCTCCGATCGAAGCGATCACTCTCACGTCGTCCAGGTGGTCGAGGCAGACCTGTCCTCGCAGGTCTGTCTGGGCGACGACCTTGCATCGACCGATGACGACCTTGTCCATGGGCCGGAGTGGGGTGTCATCGCCATGGTTGGGCGAATCGGGATCGAAATCCGCCACGCCGAAGAACGTGTCCACCCATTCCGTCGGCAGGACGCCTCCGGCGGCACATCGCCGCTCGTCGACGATGTAGCACTCCCGGAAATTCGACCTCTTCGATCCCGACCTGGAATTGAATGAGAACGCTCTCATATAAAATGGCATAACTCCAATCGATGGCTCCCGGCTGATGGAAAGCTGAATGAAGCCGGAGCCGACCGTTCTCCGATGGACCTCTCGATCGATCTGACGTCCGAAGAAGCGTCGGGACTTCCGCGTGACGGTGGAATTCGCAAACGAGTCGTTCAACAAATAGGGGAAGGAACTGTTCCACCAGGCGAATGGACCGTAGGCGTTGAAAATCGGCTTGTCCGTCCGCCGGACTTCCAATAGGAATTTCGGCTTATCGAGAGAATGATGGGCCACGACCTTCCCGTCACTGATCACTTCCCTGGGATCTGTGTCGATCCTCTGCTCCGGTGCAACCGGGCCATGCTTGATGCCATCCGGCAGAATAACGAGATGCTCCGTCGTCCCATCAAACTCCCACTTGCCGGCGATCGACAACTTGGGCATCAACGCAGGCTTCCATCCGCGTGGTAGGACGTGTGCCGCATCGCTTGGCGGAAGATCGTCCGAGACATACAGGTCATACTCGAACCGCGTCGAGACCCTGACTTTTCCGTAGTTGAGCCGGAACATCTCGGCGGGGCCTGGGGTTTCCGCAAGGAAGAGGATCGCGATCAGAGCAGCGAGCACGATGTTGGACCTCCTGCAGCCCACGAGAGAGTCGAGGGATGGCCGCGATCCTACGAACGTCGTCCCTTCCGGATGTGTCCCGAGGTCATATCCGGTAAGGAGACCAGAGCGCCATATTCTCGGGCCAGGTCCCGAGGTATTACCTCGGCAAGGAAGAATATCACCGTAATAGGGCTCTTACCGCCGACAGGGAAGCCGGCCCGCATTCATTTCCCCCCTTACGAAGGGGGGATTCAGGGGGGTGAATTCGATCGCCCTGGTCGGCACAAAGCACCCCCTCCAACTCCCCCTTCGTAAGGGGGAGAGCCGGATTTCGCGTCCCGGAGCGTGGGGGGATTCAGGAGGCCGTTCGATATCCGTGAGCTTGATCAACTTCCTTGCCGGGGTAATAACGAACGGCGAAACGCCCCGGCCGAAGCTCACGCGCCTTGCGGTAAACTTCGTCCCGATCCGGGCTGTGGAAGAGCACCACGCCGGCCTGCACGTTGAGCTGCTCATCGGTCTGAGGATCGCCGATTAGCACCCAATCCGGCGCGAAGCGGGCGCCGATTTGCTCTGCCGTGAGAATGTCACCCATGGCTCCCCCTTGACTCCGCTTCTCCCGACTCATCATCCCGACCGGGCACTCGGCCGTCAATCTAAGGACGCCTGCCTCAGTCCGCAAAATCGTCCCATCTTCCGCCGATCGACGCCTTCTCGACTCGCGTGATATAGTTACGTGGTCCAGGGGCCGGGAGGGTGCGGGCGGGGCCTGCCACCCTGCACGCATCAGGGACGGTGATCCGCGACGCTGGGAGTGCTCGTATCATGTGCGGAATTGCGGGTGCGATCGATCTGAGGGGGCGGCGCGAGTTCCCGGCGGCACGGCTCCTGGCGATGACCGGGGCGATCCCCCATCGCGGGCCCGATGACGAGCAGATCCACATCGAGCCGGGCGTGGCCCTGGCCGCCACGCGGCTGTCGATCGTGGACCTGGCGGGGGGGCGGCAGCCGCTCTGCAACGAGGACGGCTCGGTCTGGGTCGCCCAGAACGGCGAGATCTTCGACTATCCCGAGCTCCAGCAGGAGCTCCTGACGCGCGGGCACACGCTGTCCACCCGCTGCGACACCGAGCTCTGGGTCCACCTCTACGAGGACCTGGGCCGGGGGATGTTCGAGAAGACCCGCGGCCAGTTCGCGGTCTCGCTCTGGGACCGCAAGGACCGGACGCTGATCCTCGGCCGCGACCGCGTCGGGATCTGCCCGCTGCACTATGCGGAGGTCGACGGCTGGCTCCTCTGGGGCTCGGAGATCAAGTCGATCCTGGCCTCCGGCATGATCGCGGCGAAGGCGGACCGCAGGACGATCGACCTCTTCTTCAACACCTTCTGCGCGGGGACCTCGCGGACGTTCTTCGAGGGGATCCGGATGATCCCGCCGGGGCACTTCCTGGAGATCCGCGACGGCCGAGTTGAGCAGAAGCAGTACTGGGATCTCGACTTCCCCGACGCGGGTGCGGAGCGTCGCCTCGACGACCCGACCCCCCTGATCGACGAGCTCGAGCACCTGCTGCGGGCCTCGGTGGAGAAGCGACTCCGGGGCGACGTGCCGGTGGTCAGCTACATCAGCGGCGGGCTCGACTCGACCGTGGTCCTCGGGCTCAGCTCCCGCGAGCGCGGGTACGCCGTGCCGTCGTTCACGATCGGCCTGGATCGGGCCGGGCCCGACGAGCGGTCGCACGCCGCCGAATCCGCCGCGGCGCTCGGCTCGCGGCTGACGACCGTGACCCTGACCCGGCGCGACATCACCGACGCCTACCCGCGGCTCATCCGCGCCGCCGAGGGGCCCGTGATGGACTCCGCCTGCGCCTGCCTGATGCGGCTGGCCGGGGCCGTGCACGACCAGGGCTACAAGGTCACGCTCACCGGCGAGGGGGCCGACGAGGCGCTCGCCGGCTACGCCTGGTTCAAGACCCAGAAGATCCGCGACCGGCTCCGCAAGAAGTTCGGCGACGGCATCCCGACCGCGATTCGCGCGTCGGTCCTGGGCCTGATGGGGGGCAGCCGGGCTCACATGCCCGACCGATTCCCCTTGCAGGGGGTCCGGACGGCCCAGCAGGACCTCCAGGACCTGCTGGCGCTCGGGCGTGAGGGCCTCTACTCGGGCGACATGTGGCGCCAGCTCGACGGCCACTCGGCCTACGACGACATGGGCATCAATCACCCTCGGTTCCGCAACTGGGCGCCGCTGAACCAGTCGCTCTACGTCGGCTACAAGGTGATGCTCGCCGGGCTCCTGCTCAACGCCAAGGGGGACCGGGTGGCGATGAACTCGTCCGTCGAGGGCCGCTATCCGCTGCTCGACGACGACGTCATCAAGTTCTGTGCGTCGATCTCGCCCGAGTACAAGCTGCACGGGTTCACGGACAAGTGGATCCTCCGCCAGGTCGCCGCCCGGACCTTGCCGCAGAAGATCGCCAACCGGCCCAAGACCATGTTCCGGGCGAGCCGCTCCGAGGCGTTCCTCGACGCCAGCCGGCCCGCCTGGGTGGACCAGCTCCTCAGCCGCGAGGCGCTCGAGGCGACCGGCTACTTCGACCCGGCCGGCGTCGCCCGCCAGCGCGCCTGGCAGACCCGGATCCCGCGGATCACGGTGCGGCGGGGGATCATGGACCTGTCCCTGACCTGCGTGGTCGCCACCCAGCTCTGGCACCACACCTTCCTCGGCGGCGGCCTCTGCGACCTGCCGACGTGGACGCCGGAGCCCCTGCGTCAAGCCGACGTGCCGACCCTCGATGTGATTTCATCGGGCGTGAGCGCGGGATGTGCGGCACCGGCGTGAGCACGGCGCTGCCTGATGCCGGGAGTGCGAGTATTTGTCCGCATCTCTGCTCGTACTCCCGGACGCCTCGTCATCGATATTGACGGATCTGATCGACCGTCAGTCCGGCATCACGGATGATGCCGCCCATCGTGAAGGATTTGATGGGGTTGTGTCCGGGTATCGTCAGAAGGCGGTTCCCGTCGCTCATGACGACGTGTTTACCCTGGCGAACGACTCGAAATCCGGCCTTCCCACAGGGCTCGGATCGCATCCAGATGATTCACGCCCGGCAGCTTCGCCACGATCACACCGCCACTTCCACCTCGCGAACTTCGGCGTCGCGTAGTTGCTCATCGAGGGCAGCCAGGTAATCCTCGATCGCGTCCCGGATGTTCGCCAGCGCCTCGTCTTCGGTATCACCCTCCGACCAGCAGCCTGGCAGGCTCGGGACGGAGACGCTGATCCCCTCGTCCGTACGATGGAGCACGACCTTGAAGCGACGCATGACGACCTCCTACCCATAGAGACTATCCATTCAAGCCCGACTCGACCATCGATTCCGATCCTACTCGGGTCCACGTCACGTCTTCCTGATCCACCCACGTCCCCATGGACGTAACTACTCACCTCGCGTATCTTCATGGGGCCGGCCGTATCATTCGATTGCTCGCCACGATAGCCGACGTCGGCCCCGAGGAAATGATCAGCGATGATGATGTTCGACGTCTACTATGTCGCGATCAAGGCGATGTTCTTCTACGGCCTGGTGTCGTCGATCGTCAAGTTCGACAATCTCCAGAAGGGATGGCTCGCGATCGCGCTGCTGTACGCGGCCGGCGTGGCGTTCCTGAGCTACATCTGGTTCGTGAAGACGGGGCGAATCCCGCAGCCGGCCTGGCAACAGTGGGCGCTCATCACGGCCGGCATCTCGCTCGTCTATTTCCGGCTGATCACCTGGTTCGACGAGGGGGTGATCTTCTGGACGCTGCTGCTGCTGGGCATGGCCGTGGTCTGGTATTGACCCGGGGATTGGGCGAGCTCGATCGATCGAGGTTCAGGGGGCCGGTCCGATGATCCACTTCGCGTGTCCCGCGTGCGCCGCGACCTTCGACCTCGACGAGCGGCTTGCCGGCCGCACCGGCCGGTGCAAGGCTTGCGGGGAGAAGATGAAGGTCCCGGCGAAGGGGACGATCGGCACGGCGAAGCCGAAGCGGCCCGCCGGGCCGAGGCAGCCTTCGCTGGCGGCGATCGCGGCCTCGGTGAGCGGGCTCGGCGCGGGGCCGAAGCTGACGCCGGTCGGGACCGGGGCGGGCTCGCCGCGACCGGGGCTCTCGATGTCGGGCGGCCGGCCGCTCAACTGGCTGGAGGCCGTGAATAGCCAGGTCGCCCTGGCGCCCCTCTCGGTGGACAACTTCAGGTCGCTGCGATCGAAGCCGTCGCCCATGGATGAGCCGTCGATCCCCGGCCCCTACGCCATGGCGAGCGCCCCGAGCCTGCCGGCCATGCGCGCGGCCGTCGCGGCGAGCAGGCCCGCGGGCTCGGTGACCCGCGGCTATCGGCAGGGCATGGGCTCGGTCCAGAAGCTCTTCCGCTGGCTCAACGAGGGGGCCTATTTCCTGTCCATCCCCTTCGTGATGTGCGCCATCCTCGGCCTGGCGCTGCGGAACCACTCGCTGATGGTCTTCGGTGGCACGTTCGTGATCCTGCTGAACCTCAGCCGGGTCGTCACGGGCGTCTTCAACCTCGCGGTCATCCCCTTCCGCGAGAGCCCCCTGCAGGGCGTGCTCTTCCTGATCCCGCCGATCACCTTCGTCTACCTGGCGAAGAACTGGCACAAGGTCCACAAGCCGGTCAAGCGGATCCTCGGGCCGATCCTGACCATCGGGCTGGTCGCCCTGGCGTTCCTCGCCGAGCCCTGGCTGCAAGGGGGCAAGAAGCCCGAGGGCTCCTTGAAGGAGGAGGCCGCCCGGGGGATCGGCCAGATGACGGAGAAGGTCCAGCAGCAGATCGGGGACCTCCCCGGCCTGAAGAAGCAGGGGATGGAGGCCCTCCGGGAGGCCGCCGACGCCCTGAAGTCCCGAACGCCCTGAAAGGTCCGCGGCGAGGCCACGAGACCCGAAGTCCGAGATCCGGCATCCGTAGACAGGACCCGAGAGCGCTAACATGTCCGACACCGCAGAACCCCAGATCCCTGGCGCTCGGCCGGCCGACGAGGGCGACGACGACGAGATCCTGCTGGAGCCGACCGTCCAGCACGCGGTGACGACCTGGGGGGGATCGCCCGCCCCGGCCTCGCCACCGTCCCAGTCGTTCCACATGGCCCTGGCGACGAACTCGCTCCCGAGCATCACCACCGAGACCGGCGAGCTGCTCCGCACCCGGCTCAAGGCCGCGGCGCTCTTCCTGGCGCTGGGATACTCCGCCTTCTTCCTCTTCGGGCTCCTCGAGCCGAGCTCGGTGCAGCATCGGTCCGCCGTCACCCTGGGCCTGAGGCTGATCCTCTGCGCCTCGCTGGTCGGGCTGCTCTCCGCCCGCGCGGACCTCGGCTATCGCGAGCTGCGGCTGCTGGAATACGGCTTCTTCGCCGCCATGATCCTGCTGATGATGTTCGGCCAGTTCTCCACCGGGTCACGGCTCATCGACGATGGCGACCTCCCCCGGCTGGTGGCCATGGAGAAGAACGGCATCATCAACCTGCTCGTCCTCATGACGCTCTATGCCGTGTTCATCCCCAACGATCCGAGGACCACCGCCAGGGTCGTCATGACCATGGCGCTGGGCCCGTTCCTGGTCCTCGCCGCGCTCCAGTGGAAGTCGGCCGAGGCGCCGGCGATGGTCGACCAGCTCGCCCGCACCGAGTTCGCCATCGGCAACATGCTCTTCGTCCTGCTCAGCGCCGCGCTGGCGATCTACACGTCGCATACCCTCAACCACCTTCGCCGCGACCTCCACCAGGCCCGGAAGCTCGGCCAGTACCGCCTGGGCGAGAAGCTCGGCGAGGGGGGCATGGGCGAGGTCTACCTGGCCGAGCACCAGCTCCTGAAGCGCCCCTGCGCCCTCAAGCTGATCAAGCCCGATGTGAACACCAACCCGATCGCCCTGGCCCGATTCGAGCGCGAGGTCCAGACCGCGGCCACCCTCTCGCATCCCAACACGATCGAGATCTTCGACTACGGCCACGCCGACGACGGCACGTTCTACTACGTGATGGAGTACCTGCCCGGCCTGAGCGTCTCGGACCTGGTCCACCAGTTCGGCCCGCTCCCGCCCGGCCGCGCCATCTTCCTGACCCGCCAGGTCTGCGGGGCCCTCTCCGAGGCCCACCGGATGGGCGTCGTCCACCGCGACCTGAAGCCGGCCAACATCATCGTGGCGATCCTGGGCGGCAAGTGCGACGTGCCCAAGGTGCTGGATTTCGGCCTCGTCAAGCTGACCGCCGACCACCCGGAGGCCGTCCGGCTGACCGCCGACTACACCGTCAGCGGCACGCCCCAGTACATGTCCCCGGAACAGGCCATGGCCGCCGACCTGGACGGCCGGTCGGACATCTACTCGCTGGGGGCGATCCTCTACTTCATGCTCACCGGCCAGCCCCCGTTCCAGGGCGGCACCCCCACGGAGCTGATGATCGCCCACGCCCGCGACCCGGTCACGCCCCCCTCGAAGCACCGCCCGGAGATCCCGGCCGACCTCGAAGCGGTCGTCATGAAGTGCCTCGAGAAGAAGGCCGACGATCGCTACCCGGACACCCGGGCCCTGGCCGCGGCCCTCGCCGCCTGCGCCTCCGCGGCGGACTGGGACGAGGCCCACGCCGAACAGTGGTGGGCCGACCAGGCGGCCGCCCTGGCCGACTCCGAGGCGAGCCTCCAGCCGGCATGAGACGGGGGGAGGACGAACCACAGAGGCACAGAGGCACAGAGAAGATCAAGCCGAAGAAGAACGGGAGGGGGAAAGACGGGAGAGGGAAAGACGGGAGAGGGAAAGACGGGAGAGGGAAAGACGGGAGAGGGAGGAAAACTCGGCGAGGAAAGGCCAGGCGGCTCCTCGCCGGGAGATACGAGACCGCTCAGTTCAGTCTGCGGGAGCGAGGAGGGCCTGGCGGTCTCGGCGTTGCATCCAGGCGGCGACCCCCACCAGGGCGATCCACCACGAGACGCCGTAGATCAGGAAGGCGTGATCGGGCAGGTTGACCATTAGCGTCCCCGTCAGGCCCATCTGGACGGCCGGGATGAAGAACAAAGGGGTGAACAACCAGGCCATCGACGCGAACAGGAACGTGCTCAGGGTGCCCCAGACGGGCTTGTACCAGGCCAGCTCGTAACCCGTGAACCAGTTCGACGTGACCACGGTGAACGAGAGGATCAGGAACGTCGTCCAGAACTTCACGACGAGGTTGATCGCCACCGAGGTCCGCGCCCAGTTTCGCCCCATCAGTCGCCGCCAGTAGGCCAGCACGGCGATCAGCTCCGCCAGCCAGAGGACCGGGTGCCAGAGGTTCGCCTTGCCGTCCGGGACATAGCTCGCCTGGCAGAGCAGGAAGCCGGCCAGATGGATGAAGGCCAGGCCCACGAGGGCCCCGGGGATCTGGGGGCGAACGGCCGATCGTTCGAACCCCTCGATCAGCCGCGATCTCCAGAGCCTGAAATCGGCCCAGTCCGCCTCGTCCCTTCGCGCCGGGACGGACGTCGAAGGGAACGCCACGGCCTGGGCCACCGCCCGCCCGGTCCTCTCTTCCGCGAGCTCAATCATCTCAACCTCCGCCCGATCATGCGACGACCGGCCGACCCGTTCCCATCTCCAGGATCGTCTCTCCATCCTACACCATCGATTGGTAAGATAGATAATCAAGATAAAGAATCCGATCCGAGCCCGTCGATCTTACCCGCATGGCCCGTCCCCACGGATTCGGCCCGCCCCCGTCGCCCCCGTGAGGCCTTTTCATGTCGGCCGCGTTCTCGACCTCGCTCAAGAATCCGCAACCGGATGCCGGGGACCTGACCTGGGACGAGGTCCACCACCGACTGATCCCGCTCCTCCGGGCGGACGACATCACGAACGTCCCCTACATCCTGGGCGAATACCTGGGCCTGGCGGCGACCCTGGCCGCGTGCGGCTGGCTCTACCGGTCCTGGTCGGCGGGCGCGATCCCGACGGCGGCGTTCGGGCCCCTTTGCGCCCTCGGGATGGCGGTCGTGGCGGCCTTCCAGCACAGGCTCTCCGGACTCGGGCATGAAGGGAGCCATTACGCCCTCTTCCGCAATCGGCTGGCCAACGAGCTCGCGTCGGACCTGTTCTGCATGTTCCCGATCATGGGGATGACCCAGCGGTTCCGGGTGACGCACTTGGCCCATCACCAGTTCCTCAACGACCCGGCGAAGGATCCGGACATCTCCCGGCTCCATTTCGACGAGGACCGCTATCCGTTCCCGATGAGCAAGCGGACGTTCTGGTATCGGTACGTGCTGGGCTCGTTCTGGCTGCCGTCGCTCTGGACCTACCTCGCCGGGCAGGCGAAGAACGCCAACGTCACCGCCGGCTTCAAGGAGCCCCGGGGCGTCTACCGGTTCCGCGTCGGCCGCTGCCTGCGGGGCTCGTTCTGGCTCCCCGTGCTGACCGCGGTGCACCTGACCGGCTCGTGGCCGATCTTCCTCCTCTTCTGGGTCGCTCCCCTGGTCACGTTTTATGCGACGTTCATGCAGCTCCGGGAGATAGCCCACCACAGCAACGCGCCCGAGGGCGGCGAGTTCCGCCACTCCCGGAACTTCTTCTGCGCGCCGATCGTCCGCTGGGCGATCTTCCCGTACGGCCAGGACTACCACCTGACCCACCACGTCTTCGGCCTGATGCCGCACTACAACCTGAAAGCGGCCCACGAGGTCCTGCTCCGGTATCCGCCCTATCGCGAGCAGGCGATCGCCTGCCACGGCTACTTCTTCCGCCGCCCGGGCATGCCCGGGCCGACGATCCTGGACGTACTGTCGGGGTCCGCAGAGGCCGCCCCCGCCTGATCGCGACGCCGCGGACCCGGTATCGCGGCCGCGGCCGATCTTGCTATGGTGGGGAGATCTCCCGGCCCGCGCCGGGGCGACCCGGGAGCAAGCCAGCCATGCAGCAGCGACGACTCGGACGGACGGGATTGAAGGTCTCGAACATCTGCCTGGGGACGATGACCTTCGCCGGCCAGTGTGACGAGCCGACGTCGTTCCGGATCCTCGAGAAGGCGTACGGAGCCGGCGTGACCTTCCTGGACACGGCGGACTGCTATCCGCTCCCCGTCGCGCCGGAGACTGCCGGGCTCACGGAGGAGGTCGTCGGCCGCTGGCTGGCCGCTTCGCCGGGGCGTCGCGACGAGCTCGTCGTCGCGACCAAGTGCCGGATCCGCGTCGGCCACGGCCCCAATGATCAGGGGCTTTCGCGGCGGCACATCGTCGCCTCCTGCGAGAAGAGCCTGAGGCGCCTCGGGACCGACCGCATCGACCTCTACCAGGCCCATTCCCCCGACCCCGAGACCCCCATCGAGGAGACCCTGCGGGCCTTCGACGACCTGGTCCGGGCCGGCAAGGTGCTCTACGTCGGCTGCTCGAACTATCCGGCCTGGCAGCTCGCCCTGGCGCTCGGCGTCAGCGAGCGGGACGGCCTGGCGCGATACGACTGCGTGCAGCCGAGGTACAACGCCCTCGTCCGCGACATCGAGCCGGAGCTGCTCCCGCTCTGCCGCGACCAGGGCCTGGGCGTGATCGGCTACAACCCGCTCGCCGGCGGCCTGCTCACCGGCAAGCATCGGGCCGACGCCCCGCCGGAGCCCGGCACGCGATTCACCATGGGCTCCGCCGGCGAGCTCTACCGCGAGCGGTACTGGCACGCCGCCCAGTTCAAGGCCGTCGCCGAGCTCAAGGCGTCCTGCGACGCCCGCGGCCTCGACGTCGCGACGGCGAGCGTCGCCTGGGTCCTCGCCCAGCCCGGCATCACCTCGGCCATCGTCGGCGCCAGCCGCCCGGAGCAGCTCGACGCCACCCTCCCCGCCGCCGACCTGATCCTCGACGACGAGACGAAGGCCGCCTTCGACGCCGCCTTGTGGAGCCTGCCCCGCCGGCCGGTCGGACGATAACTCCCGGAGAAAGGAACGTGCTCGATGGCGAAGAAGAACCTCAGCCGCGACCAGAAGCGCAAGGCGAAGCTCAAGAAGCGGGCCGAGCGATCCCGCCCGCAGGAGTCGCTCGCCTACTCCGGCAACAAGTACCGGACCGCCGAGCTGGTGCCGGTGATGCTCCGCACCGAGGTCGGCATCTACGAGTCGTACGTGATGCTCGACCCCGACCTGACCGACAACGACGTCCAGTCGGCGATCGAGCGCATGATCATCCAGTTGCGCGATGGCACGCTGTCGCCGCTCCCCGATCCCGAGGATCCGGACGAGGACGAAGTGGATGCGGAGGACTTCATCCGCGAGAGAATCCGCCGAAACTGGCAGGTCTACTCCGAGACGAAGGCCCTGCCCCCGAAGGACGACCTGATCGGGATCCTGCGGACGATCCTCAATTCACTCGACATCTGGCGATGGAAGGAGATGTCTCCGCAGGGCTACTACAAGTTCCTGAAGGGGTTCATGAAGGATGCCGGGGTGACCATCCACCGCCTCGAGTCCGATACGCTCACGCGCGAGCGGCCGGCGGTTGGCGAACTGCCCGCGCCCGAGGGCCGGGGGACGGCTTGAACGGTCGCGGCGGACTTATCCATTGTTTATGAACGTCGACACTTGTCAAATTGAACCGTCGAAGGTGAATCCCCCGGGGCGACGAGATCGCCCCGTCGACGCATCCGCCCGGGATGAATCCCCGATACGGAGTCCGTGACGATGCGACTCGCGCGAGGCTTGCTGATCCTGATCCTCTTCCCGATGATCGCCTCCCAAGCCTCGGCCGATGATCCATTCGCGATCCGCGTCGTCTACGCCGGCAACCCGGGCAGCGACCGCGAGAAGGACTTCGCCGCCTTCCTCCGCCAGACCTTCCGCGAGGTGAAAACCGTCGATTACCGGACCTTCGAGCCGAAGATGGCCGACGGATTCGATGTGGTCATCTTCGACTGGACCAGCCTCTATCGCACCGATGCATCCGGCAAGCTCGACCCGAACCCACCGAGCCTGCCCAACCCGGCCGTTCCGAAGCTCCCGGACGACTACGCAAGGCCGACGATCCTGATCGGCGGCGCGGGGCAGCGGGTCATCAAGTCGCGGAAGCTCAAGATCGACTGGCATTGCCTCTGCCTCTTCGAGGCCGCCCACGGCCTGGCCCTGGGGCACGAGATCTTCCACACGCCCCTGGACGTGAACCCGACCTTCACGGCGTTTCCCACCCCCGCACAGTATCCTTCGCTCAGCCTGGGCGAGCCGATCGGCGCGACGATTCGGGCGTGGAAGGTCCAGACTCGAACCTTCCCCGCGATCGACGCCGGGCTGATCGCCGAGGGGCTTACGTTCGCCGATTCGCCCGACGCCGAGGTGATCTCCGCCGGCCTCAGCTCGAAGGGCCCCGACTCGGCCGCGATCGCCCGCCAGGGGAACTTCCTCCTCTGGGGATTCTATGCGGCGCCCGCCGATCTGACCCCGGAGGCCAGGCGCTGCTTCCTCAACGCCGTCTGCTACATCCGCAAGTTTGAGGGACAGAAGCCCTTCGTCCGCAAGGTCGAGACGGCCTTCAGCAGGGCATGGACCCTGATGCTCGCTCAGCACGTCGCCACGGCCATGGATCGAGACGCCTACCGACGGTCCAATCCGGCACTCGCCGCCCACTCCGAGGAGCGACTGGAGGAGCAGAGGCGATTCGACGTCGTGATCACCGGCAGGGCCTTCCCCCAGGCGGTGTCGAAGCAGGCCGAATCCGACCCGAAGGCCCCCGCCGCCTGGGTTCGCGAGAACTACGAGTGGCTCATGCCCGGTCCCGACCACGACGGGATCATCGAGGCGGCCATCGACGAGGACGTGAAGGCCCTGGGGCTCTCGAACCACGACGTCGGCCTGCTGGAAGCCTGCGTCGCCCGCCTCGAGCGCGGGGACCAGGCCGACCGCGCCCGGCGGATCCTCGAACGCTACACGAACGATCGGTTTCCGGACCCGAAGGGCTGGCGGTCCTGGCTCGACGCCGGCCGGCCGCGGATCTTCTTCACCGAGGCGGGCGGATACAAATTCCTGGTCGCCCCCGAGGGACTGACGCCGCCCAGACGTTTCGAGCAGTCGCCCCTGACCGTGCCGCCGCCGAAGCCCGCCCGGGTCGCGGCCCGCGCCGAGTGCTCGCCCGCGAAGCTCCGGCCCGGCGAGGAGTTCACGCTGACGGTCCGCGTCGAGATCAAGGACGGCTGGCACATCGCGGCCATGAAGGGCTCGCGAGGCCCCGAGGTCGCCACGAGCCTGGCCATCTCCATGCCTTTCGACGTTGAGCCGGCCGGCGAATGGACCGGCCCGGAGCCGATCCCCGGCAACGAGGGTCGGCTCACCTATACAGGCACGATCGAGTTCCGCCGCCGCCTCCGCGTCGGCAAGAACAGATATTCCGGCCCTCTCGACGGGGCCTGCACCCTGGGCTTCCAGGCGTGCGACCCGTTTTCCTGCATGCCGCCCGCGGAGCTCGACATGGCCTGGCACGCCACCTTCGTCGAGCGGTGAGTGAGGTCGCCCTTCGTATCGCCGGGCAGCTCTTCCGGGATGGAATGTCCGGAAGGACGGCGAAGGCCCCGACGATCCAAGAGTGATCTGGAGCACCGCCATGCCACTCCGCGACCATTTTCGTCCCCCCCTCGACGATGAGCGATCCTGGGATGAAATGCACGGGGCGTGGCCGGCCATCATCGTCAAGTAGGAATCTACGACACGAGATACGGACGTCGCCTGGTGGCCGCCATCGAGATCATCAGCCCCTTTCCGCTCCCGACGCTCCCCCTCTGGCTGGCAGACGACCTTGCGGTCCCTCTGGATCTCGATGCGGTCTACGAGGAGAGTTGCCGCGTCCTTCGAATGCCCTGATTCGACGAGCGATCGCGTCGAGCGTGTCCTCCACGGCTCATCTGGATTCAGCCGCCCCCACGAACTCCGCCAGGTGCCGGCCGGTCAGGGTGGATTTCGCCGCGACGAGATCCGCGGGCGTGCCCTCGAAGACGATCCGGCCGCCGTCGTGGCCGGCGCCGGGGCCGAGGTCGATGATCCAGTCGGCGTGCGCCATCACCGCCTGGTGATGCTCGATCACGATCACCGACTTGCCCGCATCCACCAGCCGGTCGAGGAGCCCGAGCAACTGCGCGAGGTCCGCCAGGTGGAGGCCGATCGTTGGCTCGTCGAGGACATAGATCCCCCCCTCGGCCCCCATCTCGGTCGCCAGCTTGAGGCGCTGCCGCTCGCCCCCGGAGAGCGTCGTCAGCGGCTGGCCGAGGCGGACGTAGCCGAGCCCCACGTCGGCCAGCCGCTTGAGGATCGCGTGCGCGGCCGGCGTCTTCGCCGCGCCGGCCCCGAAGAAGCCGACCGCGGGCTCGACCGGCATGTCGAGCACCTCCGCGATGTTCAGCCCGCCGAGGCGGTACTCCAGCACCGCGGCCTGGAACCGCCGGCCCTCGCAGTCCTCGCAGGGGCTGGCCACGCCGGCCATCATGCCGAGGTCCGTGTAGATCACCCCCGCGCCGTTGCAGGTCGGGCAGGCCCCCTCGGAGTTGGCGCTGAAGAGGGCGGGCTTCACGCCGTTGGCCTTGGCGAACGCCTTGCGGATCGGCTCCAGCAGGTCGGTGTACGTCGCCGGGTTGCTCCGCCGCGAGCCCCGGATCGGCGCCTGATCGACCGAGACCACCCCGGGCCGTCCGCTCACCGATCCGTGGATCAGCGAACTCTTGCCCGAGCCGGCCACGCCGGTCACCACCACGAGGACCCCGAGCGGGATGTCCACGTCCACGCCCTGCAGGTTGTGGGACCGCGCCCCGCGCACCTCCATCACGCCGGTGGATTTCCTCACCGCGGGCTTGAGCGCGGCCCGGTCGCTCAGGTGCCGCCCCGTGAGCGTGCCGCTGGCCCGCAGCCCCTGCACCGTCCCTTCGAAGACCACCTCGCCGCCGGCGGTCCCGGCCCCCGGGCCCAGGTCCACGACGTGGTCGGCGATCGCGATCATCTCCGGCTTGTGCTCGACCACCAGGACCGTGTTCCCCTTGTCGCGGAGCCGCAGCAGCAGCTCGTTCATCCTCCGGATGTCGTGCGGATGCAGCCCGATCGTCGGCTCGTCGAAGACGTACGTCGCATCGGTGAGCGACGACCCGAGATGGCGGACCATCTTCGTCCGCTGGGCCTCGCCCCCCGAGAGCGTCCCGGACGGCCGGTCCAGGCTCAGGTATCCCAGGCCGATCTCCACGAACGAGTCCAGCGTGTGCCCCAGCGCCTTCAGCAACGGCGCGACCGATGGCTCGTCGAGCCCGCGGACCCAGCCGGCCAGGTCGTTGATCTGCATCGCGCAGGCCTCGGCGATGTGGATCCCCTTGATCTTCGAGGACCGCGCCGCCTCGCTGAGCCGCGTGCCGCCGCAGTCGGGGCAGGCCGTGAACGTGACCGCCCGCTCCACGAACGCCCGGACGTGCGGCTGCATCGCATCCACGTCCTTGGACAGGAACGATTTCTGGATCTTCGAGATCAGGCCCTCGTAGCTCAGGTTGATGTTCTCGAACTTGACCTTGGTGGGCTCCTGGTAGAGGAACCTCTGCCGCTCCTGCTTGGTGTACTTGCGGATCGGCTTGTTCGGGTCCAGGCCGGCGGCCGCGAAGATGCGGACCTGCCAGCCGTCGGGTGTGTAGCCGGGGATCGTGAGCGCGCCTTCGTTGAGCGACTTGCCGTCGTCGAACAGTTGGGACAGGTCGATGTCATTGACCATGCCCATGCCCTCGCATCGCGGGCACATGCCGCCGTTGACGGTGAAGGACTTCTTCTCGACCTTCTTGCCGTCGGCCTTCTCGATCGTCACCGCCCCGACGCCGCGGACCGACGGGACGTTGAAGGAGAAGGCATTGGACGGGCCGATGTGCGGCACGCCGAGACGGCTGAACAGGACCCGGAGCATCGCGTTGGCGTCCGTGACCGTGCCGACCGTCGATCGGGCGTTGGCCCCCATCCGCTCCTGATCGACGAGGATCGCGGTTGTCAGCCCTTCGAGGACGTCCACCTCCGGCCGGGCCAGCGTCGGCATGAACCCCTGCACGAACGCGCTGTAGGTCTCGTTGATCAATCGCTGCGACTCCGCCGCGATCGTCCCGAAGACCAGCGAGGACTTGCCCGATCCCGACACGCCCGTGAACACGGTGAGCCGGCGCTTGGGGATCTCGACGCTGACGTCCTTGAGGTTGTTCTCCCGCGCGCCGCGGACGCGGATCATGTCGTGGCTGTCCGCGGGGTGCGGCCCTTTGGTTGCCATGTTCGTGTCCCTCTCAGCGAGCGCGTGTGGAGTCTGCCCGTCCGACGCTGCGCCTCCGGGCGGTATAGGGCAGCACGAACAGGTACAGGCCGGTGATCAGCAGCAGCAAGAGCGGGATCAGCGCCATGAGGCCGACCCAGGGCGGCGGCGGCCCCTTCGCCATGACGACGATGTTCAGGATGACTCCCGCCGTGAAGGCGATGGACACCCAGCGGTGGGCCTGCCGAATCCATTCGTTTATGTTCAAGACATCCTCCCTGAAAGGAATGTTCTCGCCGGATCACGACATCCGGGCCAGCAGATCGACGAGCCTTCTCCCCATCATCTGCCACCCGTAGCGGGCACCGCCGAGGTTCTGCTTCTGGTCCGGGCCGAAGCCCGAATGCACCACCGACAGCCGCGTGCCGGACGCGCTGGGCGCCAGCGTGAAGGTCACGACCGTGTCGAGCTCCATGTCGCCCACGACCCATCCGTAGCGGAGGGTCCTGGGCTCATCGACCTCGAGCACCCGGCAACTCACGATGCCGTCCCACCCGGGCTGCGGCGGCGCCTGCAGCGAGAACGCCGCCCCCGGCTCGAGCCGGAAGCCGATGGCGGGCAGGAGCCACTCCGCCAGCAAGGCGGGGTCGGTGAGGGCCCGCCACACCTTCTCCGGCGGATGAACAAGGTCGAACTCGAGCGACAAGGATCCCGTGCCCGATCGTGCTCCCTCGTGGGCGGAGGCCATCAGTCCATCTCCTCCAGCAACTTCCCCAGCCGATCGATGCGGCCCTTCCAGAAGGACGCGTAATGATCGATCCAGTCGATCAAGGGCGCCAGCCCTTCCCGATCCGCCCGATAGTACGTCTGCCGTCCCTCCGGCCGGTCGCGGACCAGCCGGACCTGCTTCAGGACCACCAGGTGCTTCGAGACCGCCGGCTGCGACACCCCGGCCCGCTCCGTCAGCGCGCGGACCGTCTGCTCCCCTTCGCTCATCAGATGTTCGAAGATCGAGCGCCGGGTCGGATCCGCGAGGGCCCGGAAGAGATCGTCAGCAACGACTTGCATCGCAGAATCATAGCCGGCGGGCTATGAATTGTCAAGCGGCCTCTCAACGTGGAGCGGCTCCGTCGAGCATGGCCGCGAGTCCGCGATGATCCGCGGTCGCCTCAGGTGAGCGGGGAGGCCGGCGGCTTGCATTCCCGTCCCGCCAAGACCAACATGCCGGAAGACGCGGCCGGCCCAGTTACGGTGCGGTCGCCGCATGCGTTCGAGGTGGAGTCGTGAACGTGAGACGCGCGTACCCTAAGGCGGCGATGGTCGTGGCACTGGGGGCGATGCTGGCCGCGTCGAGGTCCGAGGCCATCGGGGATGAGGCCGTGGCGTGGCCGGGGCGGTCGTTCCCGATCCGGATCAGCGACGATCGACGGCACCTCGTGGACGGGCACGGGAAGCCGTTCTTCTACCAGGCGGATACGCCGTGGATGATCTTCCTGAAGCTCAACCAGGCCGAAGCGAAGGAGTACATGGCGAGGCGACAGGAGCAAGGGTTCACCGCGCTCCAGGTCATGCTCACGGGATTCCTGGGCATGACCAATCGCGACGGGGAACTCCCCTTCGAGGGCCGGCCGCCGGAGCAGGATCTCGGCCGGCCGAATGAGCGGTACTTCGCGCACGTGGATCGGGTCGTGGAGGAGGCGCGGGAGCTGGGGATGCTGCTGGCCATCGCACCGGCGTGGTCGGACTGCTGCGGGGTGGGATGGGCCGGCAAGGAGAAGGACGGGACGCCCAAGCCGCTCAACGCCAACGGGCCGACGAAGTGCCGAGAATACGGCCGCTGGCTGGGCCGGCGTTACGGCAGATTCCCGAACGTGGCGTGGATCCTCGGGGGCGACATCGACCCGGACAACGCCCGTGCGGAGATCCGCCAGATCGGCCTGGGCTTGAAGGAGGCGGCGCCCTATCAGCTCATCACCTATCACGCCTCGTCGTCGCACTCCAGCACCGACGTCTGGCCGGCGGACGAGCGCTGGCTGGACGTGTCGATGGTCTACACCTATTTCCGCGGCTTCAACAAGGCGTGGAACAAGAACCAACCGGATGTTTACGAGGTCAGCCACGCGGAGTACACAAAGCGTCCCGTCCGCCCGTTCCTCCTAGGAGAGTCGACCTACGAGGGAGAGCACAGCGACTGGGGCAGCGCGCTCCAGGCCAGGAAGCAGGCCTGGTGGTGCGTGCTCGGTGGCGGCTGCGGCCATGCGTACGGCTCGCCGAACTGGAACATGCCTCCCACCTGGCGGAGGGTGCTGGAGCAGCCCGGCGCGATCTCGCTGGGGCACCTCCGCCGGTTCGTCGAATCGCGGCCCTGGTGGAAGCTCGTCCCCGACGCCCGCAATGCCGTCGCCGTCGCCGGCCGAGGCCCCTTCGCGACCAATGACTACGCGGTCACCGCGATCGCCTCCGATCGCTCGTTCTCCGTGACCTATCTCCCCACCAGGCGGAAGATCACCCTCGACGTCGGCACGATCTCCGGCCCGCGCGCGATCGCCTGGTGGTTCAACCCCCGCACGGGCGAATCGACCCGCATCGGCGCGATCGCCGACAAGCGTCCCCGCGACTTCGAGCCGAGCGCCGACGGCGACTGGGTCCTCATCCTCGACGACGCGGCGAACGGACTCCCCGCGGGTGTCGATGACGGCCGCGGCCCCGCCCCGAAGCGATGACGCTCCTGGCCGGCATCAGGACCTTCCACCAGGCCGGCGTGGGGCTCGAGAAGGTCTCGAACGTCCGGCGGCTCGAGCCTTCGTCATCGACGCTCGACGGTCGCGAGGAGCGTCACCTTGCCGTCGCCGGAGAGCTTCCGCACGCGCGGGATCCAGGCCTGGCGCGTCGTCGCCTTGACGGACCAGTACTCCAGAACGAGGAGGTCTTCGCCCGCCAGGACGACGGCCGTGGGGCTCCACACGCCCTCGGTGCGGAGGGCCACGGAAGTTGTCCCGTCCGGCGCGATCCGGAGCACGGTCCCGCAGGCCGATGCGGCGACGAAGACGGTCCCGTCGGGCCGCACGTCGAGCCCACGCAGGGCGGGGCCAAGGTGTTCATCCTTGGCGGCGGGCGGGCGATCGCAGCTCGGGACCTTGACCTTGTCGGCCACGACGGCAATCTTGCCATCCGGCGCGATCCTCCTGACCGCGGCCAGCTCCGAGTAGTACAGCGACCCGTCGGCCGCCGCGGCCAGTCCATGGATCCAGGGGACCGCCTTCTCCCTCCCGGACGAATCGACCTCGAGCACGGGAGGGAGCATCGCGAACACCTCGGGCTTCTCGCCTGGGCGGAGCCGCATGATCCGGACGCGGTCGCCGACGGCCCGGGGATAGTAGAAGACCCCGTCTGGACCGACCGCGATCGGGAAGTCGCTGGAGAGGATCAGCGTCGGGTCGCGGCCGATGACCGGGAGCTCGCCCCCCGCGTCACGCGGCATGTCTCGGGCGGAGAGACCGCCGCGGCGGTCGATCGCGAGCCAGTGGAAGGCCTCGCCCTCGTGCCGGGCAAGTCTCCCTTGCGTATCGATCGTCCAGACGCCGACGCCGGTATCGACGAAGTAGATCCTGCCGGACCGATCGACGACGATTCCCGAACCGGGATGGGCCCGTGCGGCCATCGAAGAGAAGACCAGCACGAACCACACGCCAAGTCGGACGAAGCGCTTCATGGAGGCGCCTCCGGGGGAGCTGACGGCCAGGTCGAGCGAGCGCTCGGATGCCGAACGACACACCAAGGCTCGGCTAACAAGACGGGCGTCGTTCCGAACGCGAATGAGCACGAAATCCCGCGGGTGACCGGGCGACGCGCGGCGACCGAGCGACACCCCAGGCCAGGATCGCATCGCGGTGGCCACACGTCCGTCAGTCGATCAGGGCGGCCTCGACGGCCAGCCCGGGGCCGAAGGCGAGAGCCAGCCAGGGCCGAGGGGCGTCCTCGCGGGCGAGGCGGTCGAGGATGAAGAGGATCGTCGGCGAGGACATGTTCCCATGATCGGCCAGCACGCGCTGGGAAACGTCCAGGGATGAGGGGGGCAACGCCAGGGCTTCCGCCACCGCGGACAGGATCCTCGGGCCGCCGGGATGGACCGCCCAGGATCCGATCGACGCGAGGTCCCTCCCCTGCCCGGCCAGCCAGCCCTCGAGCCATGGCCGCAGGTGCTCGCCGATCAGGTCGGGGACCCGCGAGGAGAGCGTCATCCGGAAGCCGTGATCGCCGATCCGCCAGGACATGGCATCCTCCGAGTCGTCGATCAGCGTCGAGCCCGAGGCGACCACGCGGAGCGGCCCCCGGCCGTCACGGCCCTCCGACCGGGAGCCCGGCAAGGCCACGAGCGCGGCGGCGCCGTCCGCGAAGAGGGCGTTGGAGACGATCCGGTCGGCGTCCCATCCGTATTGATGGTGGAGGCTGCAGAGCTCCAGGGCGCAGAGCAGGACGCAGGCGTCGGGATCGGCGTCGACGAAGGCGCGAGCCGCCCGGATCCCGTTGAGCGCGCCGTGGCACCCCATGAAGCCCACGTGGGTCCGCGCCGTCCCCGGCCGGAGTGGCAACTGCTTGAAGAGCGCGATGTCATATCCCGGGGCATAGAACCCGCTGCAAGACACCGTGACCAGGTGGGTCACGCGGCCCGGCTCCACCCCCGCGGCCTCGAAGGCGGCCCGGCAGGCCCCCACGCCGAGCGGGCCGGCCTCGGCCTCGTAGCGGAGCATCCGCTCCAGCGTCGTCGGCGGATTCACGCCGTAGAAGGACTGCCGGCCCTCGAGCGGGCCGTCGGACCGATCCAGGACCACGCAGCCGCGGCCCTCGACGCCGGCCCGCCGGTAGAGCGTGGCGAAGAGCCGCTCCTGCGAGGGCGTCTCGCAGGCGTACTCCCAGGCGATCCGGGCGGCATCCGCCTGATCGATCCGGTGCGGCGGCAGGGCCGTGCCGATCCCCGCGACGGTCATGCTCATGGGAATACCCGCTTATCCATCAAGGGAACGGAGCCTCCCTCGGCCTGCCGGATCGCGAGCCCGGCGACCGCTGGGACATGATTCGCCACCGCGAAGGCCAGCCGCGCCATCCATGGCCGCTTCAGGAGCGCCGCCACGCCCCGGCAGAGCCGTTGTCGTCGCAAGACGCGTGCCCGGTGGAGGCCGCACCAGGACGTCGACAGCGCGGGGCTCCAGCCGGCCGTCGCCATCTCCGCCAGGGGCGCGACGTCGATGCCGGATCGGATCGCCCAGGCCATGCCCTCGCCCGTGAACGGTTCGACGTAGCCGGCGGCGTCCCCGAGCACGAAGTATCGCTCGCCGGCGATCGGCCGGGTTCGTCGCGTTAGCGCGGGCGTCCCCCGCCAGTCCGCGCCGTCCAGGCCGGAGGGGATCGGGAAACCCGCCTCGCGCAGCACCACCCTGGCGGCGGCCCCCGGCCCGCCCTCGTCCCGGATGAGGCCCACATCGAAGGCCGCGGCGATGTTCAGCCCGCCCCCCTCGACCCGGACGAGGCCGACATAGCCGCGGCTCGCCACGGCCATGAAGATCGTGTCCCTTCGCCCGAATTCCGGACAGGACGCGAGTCCGCATCCGGCGCCGACGCGAGAGCCCGGCGATGCCACGCTCCGGACCCCCTCATCCTCCTCGAACCGCGGCGGACCCAGGCCGGTCGCCACCAGGACGACGCGCGCCTCGGCCTGCACCCTGCGCGAGCCGGCGACGAGCGTCACCCGCCGCGCTCCCGCCGCGGCCGGCCCGATGATCCCCTCCGCCCCGTCAAGGAAGCCGGCGCCGACGGCCACGGCCGAGCCGGCGAGGGCGGCATCGAGTGCCGGCCGAGAGATCGCCGTCCCCCCCGGCAATCGAAGCCGCAAGGTCCGGCCCTCGTGCCCGACTTCCAGCGCCTCAATCCGGCCGCCGCCGAGCCCGCGGACGATGTCCCCCAGCCCGATCGATTCCAGCTCCCGGAGCGACGCGTCGTTGAGACACGCGCCGCAGACCTTGGGCCGGGGGAACGTCCTGCGGTCCACCAGGAGCGTCCGCACGCCGCGGCCGGCGAGCTGCCGGGCGGCGATCGAGCCGGCGGGGCCCGCCCCCAGGACGATCGCGTCCCAGGTCCGGCCGGCGGCCTCGTCCAGGTCCAGCGTCGGGGCCGGATTCGGGGTCGGGACGCTCATGACGTCGGCCGCCTCCAGCTCAGGAGGAATCGCTGGGGCCAGTGGCGGTCGATCGTCGCCCCGCGCAGCCCCGCGCGGCGAGCCAGGTCCAGGGCCTCGTCGGGAGTGAACGCCCCTGCCACCGACGTCGGCCCGTCCTCGTGGACGATCGGCGACCGGGACAGCAGCCGGCAGCCGGCGGCCGCCAGCAGGTAGCCCCACGAGCTCCGGATGAGGTCGTCGACCAGCACGAGCCGTCGCGCCGCGGCGCCCATCCGGCCGAGCAGCCCGACCGCCTCGGTTTCGTCCAGGTGGTGGAGGAAGAGCGAGCATGTGATCACATCGTAACCCTCGGGCAAGGGGTCGTTGAGGGCATCGAGCGCGAAGAACCGGCAGGTCGACCCGCGGGCCGAGGCGAGGGCCTCGGCGATCTCGACGGCCTGGGGGCTGACGTCGCAGCCGTCGGCCGCGACCTCGAGCCCGGCGCGCCGGGCTCGGGCCCGGATCGCCAGCGGCAGGGCTCCGCCCCCCGTGGCGACGTCGAGTACCCGCAGCGGCCGCTCATCCGAAGGCAATGCGCGTGCCAGCGGCTCGATCCGCCGCCAGGCGACCGCATCGGTCCGGCTCAGGGCGTTGATCCGCTTCAGGCCGGCCAGGGCCCGCGCGTGCTCGTCCGCCGGGAGCCCGGGCTGGTCCATCCGCTCCGGCCGGCGATTGCGCCGTCGCAGTGTGGTGAAGAATCTCGGTGGCACGACGATCGATGCGATCCTGGAAGGGCAAGCGCGAAGGGCGTAAGGGCTCGACGATACCGCAGGACCTCTGCCTGCGGCAACCCTCGCGACCGATCCGGGCCGGAACCGTCGCGGCTGTCGGCCACCTGCTTGGTGGTCCGTCTCGCCCCCGGTCCGGGGCCGGTGGTCGGTGTCCCAGCACTCGACCGCTGAGAAGCAAGCCCGGGCCAGGAGACATCTCTCTTCACACGCGGGGAGTCCCGACGGACGACCCGGGATGAGATAGGATGAGGGAAGAAGGCGTTCGGAGAAAGAGAAATAGGAGAGCCATCATGACCCGCACACTTCAAGGCAAGGTCCGTGGGAAGACCATCGAGCTGGAAGAGGAACTCGGTCTCGCCGACGGTGAGCAGGTCCAGGTCCAGGTCACGGCGATACCCCCCGTCACGACGTGGGGACAAGGGATTGCTCGGTCGGCTGGGATCGCCGCCGATCTTCCCGGTTTCGATGTGGCCTTCGCGCAGATTCAGCGGGAGCGAGAGCAGGCCCAGTACAGGGATGCAGCCGACTGAGCTTCTTGCTCGACACCAATATCTGTTCGGAGCACATGAAGCGGCCCGGCGGTCTGGCCCACCGTTTTGTTCAGTATTCGGGGCGTCTCTGGATCCCTGCGATCGTCCTGGGGGAGCTGTACGCCGGCGCCTATTTGCTGGATACGCCTGATCCTATACTTGCGGGCATTCAGGAGCTGAGACGGGATGTTGGCCTGGTCGACTTCGATGCGGCGAGCACGGAGGAATTCGGAAGGCTGAGAGGGTGGCTCAAGCGTCACGGCAGCCCGCGCAATCCTGTGGACCTGATGATCGCAGCCGTGGCACTGGCACGTGGCCTTTGCCTTGTGACCCACAATACGAGGCACTTCCAGGACCTCCCCGACCTTCGACTGGAGGACTGGCTCACGCCCTGAGGGCACCCTGTCCCCGTGATCCCTTGCGGACCGCCAGGGCCTCTCGCGAGCCCCCCGGGCCGGCTATCATGAGGGCAACATGCCGGGATCAGCCACCCGGCGGGCCCGACGATCCGGGGAGAGACGTCATGACGCGGAAGTGCGATTGCGCGGGGGCGTGCGGGCCGCAATGGCCCGAGGTGTCCAGGCGGGAGTTCATCGAGATCACCGGCATCGGGGCGGCCGGGGCCTTGCTGGCCGCCGGGGGGACCACCTCCGCCTTCGCGGCGGCGCCGGCGGACCTGGCGCGCTGGAAGGAAACGCTCCTCGACCCGAGGGCCCGCCGCGTCTATGACTCCGCCACGCACGACGGCGCGCGGATGCACCTGGGCGGGATCGGGACGGGCAACTTCGAGATCGGCGCCGACGGCCAGCTCACCACCTGGCAGCTCTTCAACACCCTCCGCGACGGCGAGGTGCCGTTCGCCTTCGTCGCTCGCGTGGGCAAGACGACGCGGCTGCTCCAGACCCGCGGCGGTCGCGACTGGACGCGGATCCGGAAGATCGCCATGACGGGCGAATATCCGATCGCCACGCTCCGCTTCGAGGATCCCGAGCTGCCGGTGACGCTCGAGCTGGACGCCTTCTCGCCGTTCGCGCCGCTCGATGCGAAGCTGTCGTCGATCCCGGCGGCCGTCTTCGTCTTCCGCGTGAAGAACACGAGCGATACCGATCAGGTCGTCTCCTTGGGCGCGCTGATGACCAACCCGGTTGGATACGACGCCGTCGGTGCGATCGAGGGGCACTCGCATCCGAATCTCGGCGGCAACGTCAACGAGGTCGTCCGCGAGCCGGGCGCGAAGGGGCTGGTCTTCCGGGCGGTGACCGCCGCGGAGGCGACGATCGACGGCGAGGTCTCGATCGCGACCCTCGCCAATCTCAAGGACGTCACGAAGCCGCACCGGGACTGGCCGGCGGGGCTGCACGTCGAGACGCACGAGAAGCCGCCGCAGGGGGGCCTTGCGGGCAAGGACCCGGCCCGGTCGATCCTCTGGATGGAGGACGCGCCGGCGGACCTCTCGACGGCCTGGCTCGAGGCGGCGAAGGCCGCGGTGGAGGCCGGCGCGACGCTCGTGTTCTCGGGCTCGGACATGCCCCTGCTGAAGTCCCTGGGGGCGGTTACCGGGGGCAAGGCGGTGGACGCCGCGAACGCCCGCCCGGACGTGGTCTTCGAGGACTTCGAGGACGGCTACGGCAAGTGGAAGGTCGAGGGCAAGGCCTTCGGCGACGTGCCGCCGGCCGGGACGCTCCCGGGTCAGCAGCCGGTGAGCGGCTTCGAGGGGAAGCGGCTGGTGAACTCGTTCGTCGGCGGCGACGACACCGTCGGCCGGCTGATCAGCAGGGATTTCACGATCGAGCGGCCCTTCATCCGCTTCCTCATCGGCGGCGGCTTCCGGCCGACCACGCAGCTCCGCCTGGTCGTGGACGGGCAGGTCGTCCGCTCCGCCGCCGGCCGCGACGACGAGAAGCTCGCCCCGGCGTTCTGGGGCGTCAACGACCTGGTCGGCAAGACGGCGCACTTCGAGATCGTGGACCAGCAGAAGGGGCCGTGGGGACACATCAACGTCGACCGGATCGTCTTCGCCGACCGCGCGGGGGATCCGGCCGTCTACCGGCTCCTGGATGAGCTGCTGCCGGCGCGGTTCCGCGACGTCGTGCCGCGCGAGGGGGGCGTCGAGCTGGCCGGCCGCGAGGACCGCGAGGGGACGACGACGGCGACGGCCGGTCCGTTCCGGACGCTCCGCCGACCCCTCGGCAAGGGACAGGTCGTGATCGTCCTGGGACCGATCCTCGACCGCCGACAGGCCGAGGTCCGGGCGAGCCGGCATCGGGCCTTCGCGATCCTCTGCTCGCTGATCGGCGTGGCCTACGAGGCGCCCGCGACCGTCACGCCGAAGGCTCCCGGGTTCGGCACCGTGGCGCTGGCCACGACCGGCCCTAACGCCACGGTCTATCCGTCGTTCGACGACTGGGATGAGGTCTGGCGCCACTTCTCGGAGCACGGTGCCTTCCCCCGGCCCGGCTCCGTCCCGCCCGCCCCTCCGAGCCCGCCCGGCCGGACGACCTCCGGCGCCGTCGCGTCCATGGTGACGATCGGGCCCGGCGAGTCGGCCGAGGTCCCCTTCCTCCTGACATGGCATTATCCCAACAAGTACAACGGTGACGGGACCTGGATGGGATGCCACTATGCGACCCCCTACCCGGACGCGGCGGCCGTGCTCCGCGAGGCGGCGGCCAACCTGGCCCCGTACCGCGAGAAGACGGAGCGGTTCCGCAGGACCTTCTACGACAGCACCCTGCCCTACTGGCTGCTCGACGGCCTGACCTCGCAGGCGGCGATCCTCCGGCACATCGGCATCGTCTTCCGGATCGCGAGCGGGGACGTCTACGGCTGGGAGGGCTCCAACGGCTGCTGCGACCCGACCTGCACCCACGTCTGGGGCTACGAGCAATCCCTCGCTCGGCTCTTCCCGGACCTGGAGAAGGACATGCGGCGGATCGACTTCCGCCACCAGCAGTTGCCCAATGGCGGGATCAACAATCGCACGTATTTCCCCTCGCCGCCCAGGCCCACCGGCGAGCGTCCGTTCGCCGATGGTCACGCGAGCTGCATCCTGAAGGCGTATCGCGAGGCGCTCAATCATCCCGACGACTCCTGGCTGAAGGAGTACTGGCCGGCCGTGAAGAAGGCCGTCGAGTACCTGATCGCCCGCGACGCGGCCGGATCGAACGGCGAGCCCGACGGCATCCTCCAGGACGACCAGTGGAACACGTACGACGAGGCCCTCCACGGCGTCACCACATTCATCAGCGGCTACTACCTGGCCGCCCTCCGCGCCGGCGAGGCATGGGCCAGGCGGGTGGGCGACGACGCGTCGGCGACCCGGTTTGCCGCGATCCGCGCCAGGGGCGCCGCGAACCTCGAGAAGCTCTGCTGGAACGGCGAGTACTTCGAGCAGAAGCTCGACGAGTACAGGTCGATGTCGGGCGAGGTCGGACCCGGCTGCATGAGCGACCAGCTCATCGGCCAGTGGTGGGCCCATCAGCTCGGACTCGGTTACCTCTTCCCCAGGGACCGGGTCGTCTCGGCCCTGAAGGCCGTCTTCCGGCACAACTGGAAGACCGACCTCACAGGCTGGAAGCACATGCCGCGGGCGTTCGCCGGCGACGGCGACAAGGGACTCATCATCTGCACCTGGCCGAAGGGAGGCCGGCCCGACCACGTCATGCTCTACTCCGACGAGGTCTGGACGGGCATCGAGTACCAGGTCGCCGCGCATTTGATCTACGAAGGACTCATCGAGGAGGGCCTGTCGATTGCCAAGGGGGCCCGCGACCGCTACGACGGCGTCAACCGCGCGCCGATCCCGCGCAATCCCTGGAACGAGATCGAATGCGGCGGCCACTACGCGCGGGCGATGTCGTCGTGGTCGCTCCTGCTGGCGCTTTCCGGCTACGAGTACGACGGGCCGGCCCGCGGGCTGACGTTCGCGCCGCGGCTGACGCCGGAGAACTTCAAGGCGTTCTTCTGCGGGCCGGAGGGGTGGGGGTCGCTCCTCCAGAAGCGGGACGGACGGAGCCAGCGCAATACCTTGACCGTCGCCGAGGGCCGGCTTCCGGTCGCGGAGCTGCTCCTCCAGCCGGCCCGAGCACCGAAGGCCGTCGCCGTGACCCTGGGCGGGAAGGCCGTCGAATCCTCGGCCAGGGCGGACGGCGATCGCCTGCGGATCGTGCTCCGGACACCTCAGGTCGTGGTGCCCGAGGCGGATCTCGTCGCGATGCTGGACCTGGACTGATCCGGACACAGTGCCGGCGACCGCAATCGAGGCGGTCGCTGGCACGGTCTCCATCGGAACGGCCATGTACTAGGGTTGGGAGTAGCAATCGGGACGGTCCGTAGTTCGCGAGACGCAACCCATGATCTGGGCCTTCCTGGTGATCGCGTTCGTTCTGGCGGTGATCGCCACGGTCGGGCACCTGCTCTGGATCGGTGCCCGGGCCGTGATCCTGGCGGTGACGCGGTCTTACGGGGATTCGCGACCTGGGCCGATCGAAGTTGGGCTGTGCCCCCGTTGCGGGGAAACGGTGGTCCGGGGGCCACGGGGCGAGCGTTGCATCCTTTGCGACTGGAGCAAGGGCGGATGGCCGCCGTCGGCGCGACCCGACGTCGGGCGCGTCCTGGACCGGCTCTGCCTGAGGGTCCGGAGGTATCAGGATGCGGGCCTGATCTCGGTCCGCCTGCGGGATCGCCTCATCGAGCTGATCCGGGCCGAGACGCCGCCGCAGGCGCTCGCGCCGTCCCGCCCCGAAGTCGCCGAGCCGAAGCCAGGACCGGAGCCCGCGGAGATCGTCTTCTGGGAGGCGGCTCCGGAGCCCGCGAGGCCGTCTGTCGAGTCCACTTCGACCGTCCGTGAGGGGATCGCGGCCCGCGCCCGCGATTTCGCCGCGGCGATGGCCCGTCGCGAGGTGGAACGGCCGGCGGAAGTATCCCCTACACGCCCGCCGAAGCCGCCGGCGCAGCCGCTTTCGAAGTTGCTCTCGGCGTTCCTGGAGGAGAAGAACATCCGCTGGGGCGAGCTCGTCGGCGGCCTCCTGATCGTCGGCTGCTCGCTGGCGCTGGTGATCAGCTTCTGGGCGAGCATCGCGGAGCGGCCCTGGCTCAAGTTCGGGCTGTTCAACGGGGTGACTGCCGCGCTCTTCGCGGTCGGGTTCCATGCGCAACGGAGCTGGAGGCTGCCGACGACGGCGAGGGGGCTGCTGGAGATCGCCTGCCTGTTGACCCCCCTGAACATGCTCGCCGTGGCCTCGTTCGCGCGGGGCACGGCCGAATCTCCGGCCGTCTGGCTCGGCGAGATCGCGGTCATCGGCCTGTTCGCCATGCTCTGCCTGGGGGCTGGCCGGTACCTCGTCGGGCATGCCCCGTGGGCGCTCGCGGTGGGCGTGGTGGCCCCGTCGGCGTCGATGTTCCTGATCGGCAGGCTGGCCGGGCCCGGGAGCACGACCGGGGCCTCGCTGGCGCTCGGCGTGCTGCCCCTGGCGGCCCAGGCCGCGGCGATGGGCGGCTTGCTCCGGGCCGTCCGCCGTGATCCGGACCTGGACGAGCCCGCGGCCCAGGGGCTGCTACGCGGGCTGGGCCTTGGGAGCTTCGCGGTGGTCCTGGCGCTGGGGCTGCTGATCACGCGGTGCGGGACGGCGGCCGCGGTGCTCCGGCCGTTGGCGCCGCTGCTGCCCCTGGCCGCGGCCCCCGGGTTGGCGACGGGGCTCTGGCTCTGGCGGCGGGCGACGGCCAGGGAGCTGGCGGCCTACAGGACGGCGGGGACCTCGATCGCGGCGGCGGCCGTGCTCGTTTCGCTCGCCGCGGTGGTCATCCCCTGGCCGGCTCCGGCCGAGATGATGCTCGGCGCGGGGCTGAACGCGGCGCTCCTGCTGACGGTCGCCCTCGTCCTGGAGATCCCGGCGGCCCATGCGGCGGCGGGCCTGTGCGTGGCGGTCGTCTACCTCCTGGGCTGGCTGATGCTCACGGGGCGTTTGCCGTCGTCGGCGACCTCCCCCGAGGCCCTGACCGCGCTCCTGTCCCGGTCGAGCGGCCTGGTCCTGATGCCGCTGGTGCTCGCTTGCCTGGGGGTGGTGGCGACGGCCTCGCGCCGTGGCAAATCCCTGGTGGCGCAGGCGTATGGCCTGGTAGCGGGCCTGGTGGCGGCGGTCAGCATCGGGCTGGTCGCCTGGCACGGGCTGGGAATCGCGGGAGATCCGACGGGGGCGTCGTGGGTCTTCGCGGCGTATGCGGTCATCGCGATCGCGTGCGCGGCGTGGTTCAGCCGCTGGCCGCTGTTCGAGACCTCCGGCGGGCTGGCCGAGGTCCGCACGCTGGCCGGGATCGGCTCGGCCTTGAGCTTCGCCGCACTGGGACAGGGGCTCGTGTTCGGGCTCCGGGAACGATGGGGGCTGACGGCACCGTGGCTGGATGTCCTGCTGGCGCATCCGACGTTGACGCTGGGCGCGATGGCCGGGCTGGAGCGATTCGGTGTGCCCGCGCGGGACGAGGCTCATTCGGCCCGGGGGCGGAGCCGGTTCCTGCGGGACGCGGGGCCTGTTCTGGAGAGGACGCTGCTGCCGGCCGTCGTGCTGGCCTCGGCCCTCTGGCTCTGGCTCCTGCCGTGGACGCCGATGTCATCGCTGGCCGGGCACGCAGCCTGGCTGGCGGTGGTCTGGTTGGCCATGGCCTGGCGGGCCGATTCGCCCGCGGCGTTCGCCGCGTTCCAGGCGTCGCTGACGGCGGCGGTCGCCTGCGTGGTGGGCGGCTGGCTGGAAGGCCGGCCGTGGTTCCGCGGGGGATGGAGCTGGCTCGACCCGCGGAGCGTCCAGGCCCTGGGGATGGCGATGGCCGTCCTGGGACTGGGCTGGATCGCCATCCGTCGGATGGTGGTCCGTGGGCCGGAGACCGATCGGTTGCGGACGTTGCTCCATCCCGCGTGGCCGGCTTTCGACCGGGTCTTCCGCGGCGTGCCGATCGCGATGGTCGTGGGGCTGGCCCTGTATGCATCGCTGCCCGGCGTGTTCCAGGAGCTGAGCCCGCGAGGCGGGATGCGCGTGGTCTCTCCGGCGGTGCTGTTCGAGATCCCCGGCATCCCGCATGCCCCGGCGATCGGCGCCGGCTCGTGGGTCTTGCTGGTTCTGGCCCTGGCGATGGTCCTGGCGGAGTTCTCGATTCGGGGCCGTCGCTCCGACCTGATGGGGGCGATCCTCATCGGCTGGCTCGCCGCGCCGTTGCTGGCGGGGAACTGGGAAGGCGACGTGGCCGCGGCGTCGGCGCTCCGATGGTCCTCGTCGCTCTACGGCCTGGCGGTTTCGGCGCTGCTCTGGGGTCGCGATCGACGGGCCCGGCTGGTGGGGCCGGGAGGAGAGTCGATCCTCCGCGGTTTGGCCTTCTCACCGGCCCTGCTGATCTTCGGATACGCGACCCTGGCTGCGATGGCCGGAGCTCCGGTCGTCGGCCCCGCGCCGGGGACGCTCTTCGCCCGGATGGGGAGCCTGGGCTCCTACCTGCCGCCGGTGTTGCTCCTGGCGATCGTCCACCTTGGGTGCTCGATCCGGGAGCGATCCAGCCGGCTTGCCTTTGCCTCCGCGCTGGTGCTGGAAGCCGCGGCGACGCTCGGGTTTCTGCTGGCCGGGATCGAATCCGGCATGGGCCTGGGGGGCGGCTTCGTGATCAGGCTGGCGCACGTCGATGCGGCGGTGGCGGCCGGGTTCGCGATGGCCTGGCTGGGCGTCCTGGCCGGATCGGCCCGGCGATCGGGCTCGACGTCGACGGTGGCCGTTCCCGACGTGCTGACCGTGCTGGTCGGGCTCGGGGCCGGGCTGAATCTGATCGTGCTTGCCCTGGGGACGTCGTCGCTCTGGTTCGACCCCATGCCGACGTCGGCGGTCCGGGCCATGGCCGATCCGCTCGGCTGGGCTGCCTTCGGCCTGGCGGTCGCGGCCGTCGTCGTGCACTCTCGGGTCGCGGGGCGTCCGCTCGGGTCGGGTGGCCTGGGGATGGGGCTGGTCGCGGGCGGAGCGATGCTGGCTCTCGGCCGGGCGGCCGGCGATGCGGGCGACTGGCGGACGTATCACGAGATGCTGGCGAACCAGGCGGTGGCGGGCCTGTTGCTCCTCCTGGCCGGCTGGTATCGCGCCGGACGATCGGCCCCGGCGATGGACGCCTCGGCGCGTCGGGCGGTCGCGGCATGGTCGACGCTCTCGCTGGGGATCGTGGTGCTCTACTCGGTGCGAGGCTATGTCGCGTCGTCGCCCCAGTATCCCTGGTGGACGCTCGGCGGGCTGGCAGCTTCGGTCGCGACCGCGGTGGGGCTGGCGCTCTGGACGCTCCGGCGGCCCTATCTCGCGGCGGCGGCGGTCCTGATCAACCTGGCGATGACCCTGGCCTGGTGCGCCTCGGCCTGGTGGACGGCCTCGATGCGTGATGGGGTTCCTCCGGTGGATTTGCTGAACGTCAACGCGCTGGGACTGGCGTTGCCGGTGCCCTTGTGGATCTGGCTGGGCCGCAGGCTCAGCCCGTCGCCGAGCCGGCTCGCCCGGGTCGCGGTGTGGCTCGCGCTCGGGGCGCTGGGCCTTGGGGTGACGATCGCCCTGGCCCGGCCGCTCGGCCCTGGCCACCCTCCTTACGCGTGGCCCGGCTGTCTGGCTCTGGCGGCGACGGCGGCGGCCTTCGCCGCGGGGTTCTGGGATCGTTCCGCCCGCGGCTCGCTGCGAGGGCTTTACTTGCTGGGCTTGTGCGCGGTCGGCTGGGTGCTCGTCCCGTTTCCACTGTCGGACGAGATGCTCGTCTGGCTGGGGTCGATCGTGCTGGCGGCGTATGCCGTCCTGACGAGCTACCTCTGGAGCCGTCGCGATCTCTTCCGCGGGCTGGCGAACCGGCTAGGCATCGAGGTCCCGGCGGTCGATGAGGAAGCCGGCCCGGTCCCGCTGCTGATGGCGAACCTGGCGATCATCACCGCGGTGGTCGGTCTCTCCTTCGGGACGATCCTGTCCAGCACGGACGTCATCCGGCGATCGTGTGCCGCCGATGCCGTTCTCGCCTCGACGCTCTCGGTCGGGCTGCTGGCGCACGGCCGGCGGCGGTCGGCCCTTCAGGCGGTCGCGCTGGGCCTGGGGGTTGTGGGGGCCGTGGCCTGGGGCTGGGCGTGGCTCGATCCGAGATCCGTCAACGCGAGCCTCGACCGCGTGGTGGTGACCTTCGCGGCGCTCGTCGCCGGGGCGGTTGCGTATGGCCTTGGCCTGGCGAAGTTCCTCCCGCGCTTTTCGGAGTGGACCAGCGCGGCGCGTCGGTTGGTGCCTGCCCTGCTGGTCCTGGCGCTGGGGGCCCTCATCGTGGTCCTGGGCGCCGAGGTCGCCGCGGCGGTGGGAGGCGAAACGGCGGCCATCTCCGCATGGGCGGTGATCCTGGTGGCGGCGACCTTTGCCCTCGCGTCGGCCGCGGCCCTGCTGGCCGCCGTGGTCCCGGGCCGCGATCCGCTGGGGCTGACCGAGCGCGGCCGGACGGCGTATGTCTATGGGGCCGAGGCCCTGCTGGCGATCCTGGTCCTCCACCTGAAGCTGGCGATGCCCTGGCTCTTCGGTGGGTTCCTGGCCCGGTACATGTCGCTCATCCTGCTGGGGCTCGCATTCGTCGGCGTCGGTCTGAGCGAGCTTTTCCGCCGCCAGGGTCGAAGGGTGTTGTCCGAGCCGCTGGAGCGAACCGGCGTCTTCCTCCCGTTCCTGCCGCTGGCGAAGGGGCTCTGGAGCACGCCCGATCCCGCCCAGTCGGTGGTCTTCTTCACGCTGGCGGGCGGGCTGTATGCACTCCTTTCGGCACTCCGCTCGTCGCTGGTCTTCAGCGCGCTCTCGGCCCTGGCCTTCAACGCGGCGATCTGGACGATGCTCGGTCAGGTGGAGGGGCTCGGCCTGATGCATCATCCGCAGCTCTGGGTCATCCCGCCGGCGCTCTGCGCCGTGGTCGGTGCCTACTGGAACCGGGACAGGCTAACCGAATCGCAGCTCGCCGCGACCCGGTACGCGGCGGCGGTGGCGATCTACGTCTCCTCGCTCGGGGACATCGCCCTGACCGGCGTGGCCCAGGCCCCGTGGCTCCCGGGCGTACTCGCGCTGCTGGGCATCGGCGGGATCTTCGCCGGCATCTGGCTCCGCGTCCGCGGGTTCCTCTACCTGGGCTTCGGCGCCGTCTGCCTGGCGATCTTCACCATCACCTGGTACGCGGCCGTGGACCTCCAGCAGAGCTGGCTCTGGTGGGCGGCCGGGATTGCCGCCGGCGTGCTGATCCTGGCCCTCTTCGGCCTCTTCGAGAAGAAGCGGGAGGAGATCCTCAAGGTCGTGGATGAGCTGAAGGGGTGGAATCCCTGAGCGCCGGATGTCAGGCGCCGCCGAGTCGCGCGGCGAAGGCGGCGTGTTCGGGCGTCGCGAGGCCGCGCTGGAGCGTGGCAAGCACTCCAGCGAGGTCCGCGGTGAGCATGGCGTCAGGATTCAGCCAAAGGCCCGGGAAGACCTCGCTGCGAAGGGTGCCGTCCGCATCAGGCTTCAGCGCTTCATAGCGGCCGTCGCGGAGGATGGACCAGTCGATCTCGCGATCGCGAACGCGCCAGAGGACGTACTCGCGGACGCCAAAGCGTTCGTAGATGCGTGATTTGATCGTCGCGTCCCGACAGGCACCTGTCGCCGCAACCTCGATGACGAGTTCAGGAGCGCCCTCGGCGATGCCCGCCTCGTCGAGCCGCACCTGCCCTCCGAGCGCCGGGTCAATCATCATGAGGACATCGGGCTGGAGTTCGTTCCTCGCGTCGAGGCGAAGGCTACAATGCAATCCGGGGATCACTCCCGGTGTGTCAATCTTGTAATTGACCAGCCAGGCGGCGATCTCCACGTTCGGACTCCCGTGTTCTCGGAGGCGGACTGGCCCGCCGAGGTACACGATACCCTCGATCAGCTCCGCGAATTTCAGGTCCGGCATCGCCTCCCAGCGGCGTTCGAACTCATCGAGTGAAAGCCCGTCGCCATCGCGAAGCGGTGGGATGGAGTCCGAAGCAGAGAAGGGAGTCACCGTGTTCATGATAACGCTTCAGGGAGTCGAGAGATTCGCTTTGGCCGTGGTTCAGAATACTCTTATCGAAGAAAATCGTCGACCGGGGGTAATCTCCGGGTCGCCGGTACGACAGAGTGGGTAGAAGTTTGCCAGGGATCGGTCCGCGGGGTGAGGACATGCCATCCGGTCGGGAGGACTGGGAGACGATCGTGCGGAGGCACACGCCCGCGGCGTTCGCGTCGGCCTGGCGGTTGCTCGGCCATGCGTCCGACGCGGAGGACGCGGTGCAGGAGGCGCTCCTGGACGCCTTCCGGCTGCACGCCGCGGAGCCGGTCCGAGACTGGGGGGCCCTGATCCGCCACCTGGCGACGCGTCGGGCCATCGACCGCCTGCGGGCTCGCCGCGAGGGGTTCGTCGTGCCGCTCGACGCGAACGACATCGCCGCCCCGGAGTCGTCGCGGCCCGAATCGCTGGCCATCGAACGTGAGCTGGCCGACCGCCTGAGATCAGCCGTCGCCGAGCTCCCCGACCGCGAGGCGAGCGTCTTCTCGCTCCGCTACTTCGGCGAGATGGACAATACCGCCATCGCCCGCACGCTGGACATCAGCACGGACGCCGTGGGCGTGGCCCTCCACAAGGCGAGAAGGAAGCTGAAGGATCGGCTCGGTCTGCTGGCTGAAGCCACGAGGAGACCGGGATGTTGATTTCCACCGACGAATCCGACCGCGACGAATCCGACCGCCTCCTCGACCGGGCGATCTGGGCCGCCAGTGCGGAGCCGATCCCGGTCGACACCCTGGATCGTGTCATCGAGACCGCCATCGGCTACCCCGCTCCGGACGAACGGGAAGGGTCGAGGCTCCCTGTTCTGGAAAGGATGCTGAACATGGTCCGAACGCATCGTCGCCTGTCCGCCACGGCGGCCACGGTGGCCTGCGCGGCGCTGATCCTTGCCGGGCTCCTCGTTGGGCCGCCGAACCGAGCTTATGGCCTCGAGAAGACGGCGAAAGCTCTTGAGGGGGTGAGGAGCTATCATGCCAGGATCACGCCCGCCAAGCGGCTGAGCGCGATCTGGGTCGAACTCAACCCGGACGGGACTCCGCGGCGCGTCCGGGCCGACTTCCACACGCTGGACGACGGGGCCAAGGTGGTGATCCTCTCCGAAGGCAGGTCCGAAGTGTGGTTCCTGGACAAGAACGCGCACCTGATCGTTCCCGCCGAGGACAGCGCCAGGACAATGTCGGATCTGCGGGACCTTGCCGACCCCAGGCTGTTCTTCGATCGGCTGCAAAAGGATGAGGCTTCCGGCAAGTTGCAAGTGGAAACGCGCCTGCCCGTGCGGGATGGCGAACCGCTCGTCCTCATCGCCACGGACACCAGGAATCCCGACCGCCGCTATGTCTACGAGATCGATTCCCGGACGCGGCTCGTGCAGCGATATCTCGTGCAGGTTCGGAAGCGCGGGACGGGCAATGACTGGGATCTGATGGAAGAGCGGCAGTTTCTCGATTACAACAAGCCAATCGACTCCGAGGTCTTCCTTCCCAGGATGCCCAAGGACGTGATCCACCTCGACCAGGTCCGCCGTCCACCTGGCATCGTCAGGGGTGAGCTCACGGAGGAGGAGGTCGCGACGAAGGCCGTGCGCGACTACTTCGAAGCCATCATCGCCGGTAACGATGACAGGGCGGGCTTGATCTACGAAGGTTACTCTGCCGAAGACATGAAACGCATCCGCGACCGATCCGGGGAGAAGATCCTCCGCGTCATCGAGATCGGGAAGCCGGTCCCGTGGCCCATAAATGGCCCGAAGGCCCTGGCCGTTCCGGTCAAGCTGGAGGTCGAGAAACAGGGTGTGCGGCGGGAGCGATCCGCGCGGACCGTCGTGCGGCCGGAACAGCCCGATCGGTGGGCGATCTGCGGCGGGATCTGAAGCTTCTGCACGCCGGTTGATCTCGTCCCGTTCGCGATCCGCGTCACGCGGTGCCCGGCCGGTCCACGATGGCCGCGTGCTCCGGCGAGGCAATCCCCCGCTGGAGCACGGCCAGTACCCCGGCCAGGTCGCCGCGGAGGAGGGCCTCGCGGTCGAGCCAGAGGCCGGGGAAGCACTCGCTGCGGATGATGCCGTCCTCCGAAGCGGACAGCTCTTCGAAGCGTCCGTCGCGGAGGATGAACCAATCGAGCGCCCGGTCGCGGACCCGCCAGAGCAGGTACTCGCGGACGCCGACGCGCTCATAGACGCGGCGCTTGACCGTCGCGTCGCGGCTCGCGCTGCTGACCGCGATCTCGACGGCGAGCTCGGGCGAGCCGGAGACGATCCCGTCGGCGTCGATCCTTGCCCGACCTCCGCGGCTCGCCTCGATCATGAGGAAGAGGTCGGGTTGGTACTCGTTCTTCGGGTCCAGGCGGACGCTCCCGTTGTCGCCGGCCGTCACGCCGGGGGTGGTCGCCTTGTAGACCCCCAGCCAGGTCGCTAGATCGATCTGCCACGTGAAGTGGCCGGAGCTGACAGGCGAATCCACGTGGACCACTCCTTCGATGAGCTGCGCCTTCTTCAGCTCTGGCATCGCATCGTATCGGCGTTCGAACTCATCCCGAGTGAGGACATCGCCGTCCCTGAGCGGCGGGATCGTCGTCTGACCGATCGGCGGGGTCGCGGTGCTCATGGCATCGGCTCCACGGGGCCGGGAACTCGTCGGCTCGCCGGGATCCATCGTACGCCCGGGACGATCCGGCGGCCATCCCGGGCGGATTGAAGCCGTTCGATCAGCTCATGCGAAGGTAGATGGAGCTGGGGAAGTCCCCCTCGCCGGCTCGCAGGCCGCGGTCATTGGCGGCGGGGCGGTAGTTCGGCATCAGGGTCATCAGGCGCGCCGGATCGGCGTGATGGAGCATGCTCAGCGAGAGCCGGATCGAACACCCGGGATTGTTGACCAGGAAGGCGTGGAGGAGGGACGTCTCCGCGGAGAAGAATAGCTCGTCCTCGAGGAGACCGCGCTGGTAGTCGTAGGGCAGGTAGATGTCGTGGAAGTGGGCCCAGCTCCCGGGGGCCAGGCGCGGCAGGACCTCGAGGATCACGCGGTTGACCTCGCTGCCGGGCTTCACCGTGTGGGTGGAGTCGATGAAGAGGAAGCCGTCGGGGCCGAGATCCGTCAGGACCTCGAGCGGGACGGTCTGGGCCTTCTCGGGGACGAGGCGGACGTCGCCGGCCGCGGCGGCCCGCTTCAGGAACTCGGTCGGGTACGGCTCGACGCAGACGATCTCCGGCCGGTAGCCCTTGATGCCCCGCGCGGCGTCCAGGATGACCGCCGTGGAGACGCCGCAACCGACCTGGACCACGCGTTCGGGCCGGACGGCGCGGATGAAGGCGAAGAGGGAATCGGCGTCGATCGGCCCGAAGCCGGGCTCGCCGTTGGTCTCGCAGGCCCGCCGGTGGACGGCGGCCGTACGCAGCTCCTCGGTCCGCTCGGTCGGGCAGCACGACTCGAGGAAGTCGAACTGGCCGTCGGTGTCCGACCCGGCCACGCCGAAGAGGCTGAACGGCTCCTTCCAGCCGGCCTCGCGGCGGAGCTCGCGGATGTCCGGGACCTGGGAGTAGAAGTGACGGGGGAGGACGTCGAAGCCGAGGCCCTGGCCGACCTCGAACAAACGGCGGAGGCCGCGCTTGCCCAGGTCCTTCACTCGACGCTTGAGCGAGGGATTCGCGCGGGGCGAGGCGGCGGGCGGCGGCATCTCGGTCGCCGAGAGGGAAGGCGATTCGGGCCGTGACGACGCGTCGCGATGGATGATCTGGGCCTGCACAACACCCTCCATGGTCATGGCAAGTACGGCGTCGATGTCCGGGGCATCCGATCGCCCGGGGCACGCATTATAGGGAAACCCGGGCGGCCTTGCATCCGCAGTCGCCGCGAATTCGCCGGCCCCGACCGGATTGTTCCGGGGGAAGTGGCCGGTCGATCGGCTTGATGCGAACGCGGCCTTTCTGGCATGATGAAGTCCTTGGAGATCAAGACGATCGGGCATCCGCCGGGAGGCTGACCGCGGCCCCCGGGCGAGCTGCCCGCCGATCTCCGGGCCTACGTCGCCCGTCCCGAGGGCGACGAGCGGCCGGGCTCCCCCCGCGCCGGAGGCCGGTCCGCAGAGGATGGGGAGGGGGTTGGTTGCGAATCACGTTCCACGGCGCCACCCGGCAGGTCACGGGGAGTGCTCATCTCCTGGAGATCGGCCCGCATCGCCTGCTGCTGGACTGCGGCCTGTTCGACTCCGACCGGATCGACCCGGACAGCCCGAACCGGCAGCTCTCGTTCGACCCCCGGTCGCTCGACGCGGTGATCATCTCGCACGCGCACAACGACCACATCGGCCGCCTCCCGTATCTGGTCAAGCAGGGGTATAACGGGCCGATCCACGCCACGCCCGCCACGGCGGACATCACCAGCGTGATGCTCCGCGACAGCGCGAGGATCCAGCGCGAGGACGTCCGCAACGCGGCGATCAGCCATCCCCACGTCGAGTCCGCCGAGCCCCTCTTCGATCTCATGGACGTCGAGTGGGTCGTCGAGCGGATGAACCGGGTGCGGTACGAGGAGCCCACCGAGGTCGTCCCGGGGGTCACGCTGACCTTCCACGACGCGGGCCACATCCTGGGCTCGGCGATCGTCCAGCTCGATTACCGGGAGGACGGCCGCGATCGCCGGTTCGTCTTCACGGGGGACCTCGGCCGGCGGAACACCAGCCTCCTGCCCGACCCGACGGTGGTCAAGGACATCGACATCCTCGTCTCGGAGAGCACCTACGGGAATCGCGAGCTGGACCCTTACGACAAGCTGATGAAGCAGCTCCACGCCATCATCGCGCGGGCGACTCGGCTCCGCGGGAAGGTGGTCATCCCGGCCTTCAGCCTGGGCCGGACGCAGCGGATGGTCTACTGCCTCCAGGAGCTTTTCGCCGTCCACAAAGTCAGGCCGATCCCCATCTACGTGGACAGCCCCCTGGCCAACCGGCTGACCGAGATCCATCGCGACCACGCGGACGCCTACACGCCCCACGCCCGAGAGCTGATGGACAAGGATCCGCTCTACTTCGGATCCCGATTCGTCGAGTATTGCCAGACCTTCGACGACTCGCGCCGGCTCAACTATCTGGAGGGGCCGGCGGTGATCATCTCGTCCTCCGGGATGTGCGAGGCCGGCCGGATTCGCCACCACCTCCGGCACGTCGTCTCCGACCGGGACAACGCGATCGTGATCGTCAGCTATCAGGCGGAGGGGACGCTCGGGCGGAGGATCTCCGAGGGCGTGGAGCGGGTGCAGATCTTCGACCGGTGGTACGACCTGAACGCGGCCGTGTACGTCCTCGACGGGTTCTCCGGGCACGCCGACCGCAATGACCTGGCCGCCTGGTATGAGCAGACGGGCGGGGGCATCGAGCACGGCTTCCTCGTCCACGGCGAGCCGGAATCCATGGAAGCCCTCGCCCCCCTCCTCCAGCCCCACGTCAGGACCCCGATCCGCATCCCCGATCTCCACGAGAGCTTCGAGGTCTGAATCGCGGGGTGGGCTCAGCGGCCGTTCCCCGCCGGCCCCGCGGCTTTCACGGTGCGGGCGATCCGGAAGCCGTAGGAACCAAGCTGGTTGTTGGGGTGGTTGTACGCCCGGAAGGGGGTGAGGATGTCTCGTCCCACGTCCACGAAGCCGCCGCCGCGGAGCATCCGCCTCTCGTTGTCGGAGAGGACGTGGCCGGGATCGAGGCCGTCCACCGTGAGGAGCGCCTGGGGGCCCACCGTCGCATCGAGCAATCGGTCCTCGCACCACTCATAGACGTTGCCCAGGGTGTCGAAGAGGCCCAGGTCGTTGGGGAGCAGTCGGCCGCAGGGCCAGGCGTGGCCCTCGGACTGGACGATGTCCCAGCCATAGAACCGCAGGAGGTCGTCGCCGGAGCCGAAGAACCGGCTGGCGGTGGTGCCGGCGCGGCTGGCGAATTCCCACTCGGCCTCCGTCGGCAGGCGGTAGCCGTCGCAGTCCTCGGCGCCGGGCCGGACCTTCATCCCGGGGCCGTACCAGCCCACGGCGTTGGGCTCGTAGTATTCGCGGCGGCCTTCCTTGCGGCTGAGCCAGTTGCAGTAAGCCGCGGCGTCATACCAGGAGGCGTAGTCCACGGGACCATCGTCGTGGGGGGCATAGAACCGGTCCCGCTTGTGCGGGAATCCGCGGTTCTCCGCGAGGAAACGCTGGAATTCCTCGACCGAGACCTCCTTCAGGCCGATGGCGAAATCGCGGGGGATCTGCCGGCGGTGTCGCAGGTCGAAGGTCCCGTTGCGACACTCTTCCGGGGGCGCCCCCATGAGGAATTCGACGGGGCCGCGGACCAGGGCGAAGGTCTGCTTCTGCGAATTGACGTCCCACCGCCGGCCGGCCGGGACGTTCGCCTTGCTCAGGTCGTCGTCGATGGCGGCGACGCGGGCGTCCTGCCCGAGGCGGCGGAGGGCCCAATCGGTCGCGCCGTGGATGCCGGCGTCGGGATCATTCCGGTAGGACTCCGAGAGGCGATCGATGAGGTCCCGCCCCTGCTCGCCCAGCTCCGACAGGTCGTAGTGCCCCAGCGCGAGGATCAGGGCCCGGCGCGAAGAGACGGCCGGGTCCAGGATCGCCGCCGTCGTCGAGTCCGGCGAGGTGACCGGCTCGGATCGCAGGCTCTCGATCGCCTGGAGCAGCGGCTGGGCGTCCCCGCCGACGGCGCGGAGCCCGACGACCAGGTGGCTGCGGACTTCCGGGTCGGGGACCAGGTGGAGCCGGCGGAGGGCGACGTCGGTCCGACCGAACAGGTAGAGGGCCAGGGCCGCGCGCGCCTGGCGGGCGGCGAGCCGCGAGCGGTCGTCGAGGGAGTCCTTCGGCCCGGGCTGCTTCTTCAGCTCGTCCTCGAAGGTCGACTCGACCTTGGCCTTCCGCTGGCGGACGGCCGGGAAGAGGATCGAGAAGGAGCGGGGCTCGGAGTCCATCAGGAGGTTCGCGAGCTGCAAGGGCGGATCGGCGGAGTATTCCGCGAGGATCGTGGAGGCCACGACCCGTTCACTCTCGGGGAGATTCCGGGTGCGGAAGAGGTCCTGGAGCGGCGTGGAGAGCCTGTCGGAGATGGGCCGGAACCCCTGGATCCAGAGGCCGATGGCCGCGGGGTTGGTGGCGAGCAGGGCCCTGGCGACCTTCTCCGCGCCGGCGTCCCAGGCCGGGTCGCGCGGGGCGAAATCGGCGAGCACGGCGGCGGCGGGCAGGAGCCTCGCGTCGCCGGGGGCGGAGTCCGCCACGATGGAGCGGAGCCAGGGCGTGATGGGGGACGCGTAGGGGCGGATCGCCTCGCGAATCACGGCGACCTCCGCGGGGGCGGCGGTGAGCAGCCGGTCCCGGAGGAAGATCAGGCGAGTCGAATCCTCGTCGGCCAGCAGGAGGCTGGCGTGGAGATACCGCAGGCTCGAGGGGGACTCGTCGGCGAGGATCCTCTGGAGATGCGGCCGGGCCCACCGCCGGACCCCCTCGAACTGGGCCTTGAGAGAGGGATTCGCCTCGATGGACATGGTGCCGAGCGAGTCCACCAGGACGTCGGCGCGGAATTGCCCGGCCGCATCGTACCACCCCCAGGCGGACGCGCCCGCGAGGGCCAGGCAGAGCATGCCGGCCGTGGCATAGCGACGGTCCGCCCGGAGCATCATCGCCCGCTGGGGGGGCGTCCACGCCTTTCGCCGCGTATACGCGTGGATGCGGAGGCATTCGAGGAGCGAGGGGAGGAAGCGCTTCTCCGGCCTGGTCTCCCAGAGCGTGGCCCGGTCCGCCAGGCAGAGCTCCGCCCGGCCGGCGGCCGTCTCCCCCTTCTTGTGGGTCAGCCAGTCGCGGAGCGAATGCACGAGGTAATCGTGGGTGAGCTGGTAATACAGCCGGCCGGGCTCGCCGTCACCCCCGGCGCCTCGCGCGCCCGCCACGTCGATGCCCGACGGGTCGGTCGGCGAGATCAGCCGCAGCTCGAAGTCGAGGATTCGCATCAGGTCGTCGAAGTCGTGCGGGCGGGCGGCGTAGCCGGAGGCATCGAGCAGGTCCTCGCGCGAACGCATGTGCCCCTTGATGTCGGCGCCGGGCTCCGGGAGCAGGGCGGCCAGGACGGCCCGCGCGGCCTTGCGGTGGAACCGATGGGCCGGCCGCGCCGCGGCCTCGCCGAAGTTCTCTTCCAGGAAGGCGAACCCGACGCCGCGGGTCCCGCCGAGGCCCGCCAGGGCCGACCGCGTCCAGGGCTTCCCCTTCATCGTCTCGGCGAATAACGCGAGCTGGACGCAGACGACCTTGCCGTCCTGGGCCAGGCCCGCAACCGCCTCCCTCAAGAAGGACTCGTGCTCCCGCTGCCGCCGCCCCAGGGACCCGGAGATCCGGCCGAACGCCCGGCCGAAGGCCGCCAGGACCTTGGTGGCGTGCGAGGCGTCGAAGAGGTCCGCCGCCGCGGCGTTCCGCCCGTCCACGATCCGGACCTCGATGGCCTTCATGAACCGAGTGGCGGCCATCCAGAAGTCGTCCCGGATCATGGCGATGCAGCAGACCCGCTCGCCGTCGCACTGGCGCATCGCCTGCACCAGGGCCGGCGCCTCCTCCTCCCGCCGGCCGTGCAGCCACTGCTCGAACTGGTCCAGGATGATCAGCACCTTCTTGCCCGCGGGCAGGATCCCACGCTGTCGCAGGGCCGCAAGGCTGTCGCGCAGCCCCAGCGACTCGCCCAACCCGGGCACCTGCTTGCGGAGGTTGTTCAGGAGCCGAGCCTCGGTATCCCCGGGCGTCGCCTCGACGTAGACCGGGATGACGCCCGGCGAGAGCAACGGCAGGAGCCCGGCCTTGACCAGGGACGACTTGCCGCAGCCCGACGGCCCGTAGATCAGGCCCACCGGCGCCGAGCCGTCCGCGTCCGACTCGACCCACGTCTTCCAGAATCGCAGGCTCTCCGGCAGGCCCTCCCGATCGCGCGGGCCGGGCAGGAGGCTGAGGAAGAAATCGCTGTCCCGGGCCTCGAAGGACCGGAGGCCCCGGGGGACGATGTTCTGGGGCAGGATCGAGAGGGGCAGGCTGTCCCGCGACGGCGGCGGCGGGGTCGCCAGGGTCGTCGTCGGATTCGCGTGCGGAGCGGTCGGCGACGAGGGGAGGGCCATCGCCTGGGCCGACGCGGCCCGCTGCCTGTCCGCCTCGAGGAAGAGCCGCAGGTCCTCGGCCATGTCCCGGGCGGTCGAGTATCGCTCCGAGGCGCGCTTCGAAAGCGCCTTCAGGCAGATCCGATCGAGCTCGCGGGGGATCGACTCGTCGGCCTGGCGGGGGGGCCGCGGGTCGTGCCGGGTGACCTGCTCCAGCAGCGCCTCGCGGTTCTCGCCGCGGAACGGACGCCGCTTCACCAGGAGCTCGTAGAAGACCACCGCCAGGCTGAAGATGTCCGACCGGCCGTCCACCCGGTGGCCCTCGCCCCAGGCCTGCTCCGGGCTCATGTAGGCCGGCGTGCCGGCATACCGGGAGCCCTTGCCGACGTCCTGCTCCCGCAGGGCCAGGCCGAAGTCCACCACGTAGGGGCGGCCGTCGACCGCGATCAGGATGTTGCCGGGTTTCACGTCCCGGTGGACCAGCCCCTTGCCGTGGGCGTGGTGGAGGGCCTCCGCGACGCTCGCCACGAGCTCCGCGGCCTGTCGCGGCGCGTAGTGCACCCGCCGCATCCGCGTCGCGAGCGTCTGGCCGTCGATGAGCTTGCTCACGACGTAGCAGGGATACTCGTCGGTGCTCCCCACGTCGTAGACCGGCACGATCCCCGCGTGGTCGAGCCCGGCCACGTTCCGCGCCTCGGCCAGGTAGAGCTCCGCGTCCCCCCGTCGCGCCACCAGGTGCGGATGCGGAACCTTGAGCGCGACCGGACGCTCGAGCTCCTCGTCGTACGCCTCGTAGACGAGCCCGAACCCCCCCTGCCCCAGCAGCTTCACCACGCGGTAGCGGCCGATCCGGACCGGGGGCCCCGTCGGCGTGGGGGAGTTCGGCTCCGATCCCAGGGTGTGCGTGTCCTCGCCCCGGGGATCAACACGGTCTTCGGTCGTCAGGTCGAGCCAGGGGTCCACGATGGTCGCCGCCCGGTCAGAGAGTGCCCGCTCCCCATGCCGCACGCACGCATCGAGCATTATGACGAAAGCCGGAACTCGACGCGACCCCCATGTCAGCCGGGCTCGCCGGCCTGGATCTTCATCGCGCCGGCCAGCTCGCCGATGAACTCGCCGACCTCCTTGACGACCTCCGCGCGAGGCCGGTTGATCGCATCGGCCAGCCGGCGGACCAGGGCGCTGCCCACGATCAGGCCGTCGGCGACCGGCGCCAGCCGCCGGACCTGGTCCGGCGCGCCGATGCCGAAGCCGATGCAGATCGGCAGCTCGGTCCGGGTCCGGAGCCAGGCCACGTTTTCCACAAGGTCCGGGGGGAGCTCCCGCCGCTCGCCCGTGATCCCCGCCACCGAGACATAGTAGATGAACCCCGTCGTCAGCCGGGCGATCCCCTCCGCGCGGTCCCTCGGCGTGGCCGGCGTGATGAGCTGGATCAGCTTGAGGCCTCGGGCCGTGGCCCGATCCATCAGGGCCGCGGATTCCTCCAGCGGCAGGTCCGGCACGATCAGGCCGTCGAAGCCCGCCGTGGCCGCCTCGTTGAGATAGCGCTCCACCCCGACCCGGTGGATGATCGCGTACGAGACCATGGAGACGATCGGCGTCCCGTCCAGCTCCGGGGCGCCCTCGGCGCGGAGGGTCCGCACGGTCTGGAAGATGTGGCTGACCTTGATCCCCCTCTGGAGCGCCCGATGGTAGCTCTCGGCGATCACCGGGCCGTCGGCGATCGGGTCGGAGTACGGGATCCCCAGCTCGATCATGTCCGCGCCCTTCCGCACCATCTCGCGGATGAGCAGGCCGGTGGTCGCGAGGTCCGGGTCGCCGGCGGTGAGGAAGGGCATCAGGGCGTGGCGGCCCTCCGCGCGGAGCCGGCCGAAGAGGGCGTCGATTCGATTCATGGTGGGCATCGTCGCAGGGGGCGTCTTCGGGGAACGTGTGGGGAGAAGCGAAGGGGGTCGATCCGATCGGGCGGCCGCTCAGATCGGCTCGCCGCGGAGGCGGGCCACCTCGAAGGCGTCCTTGTCGCCGCGTCCGGAGAGGCAGACGACGATCGACTTGCCCGCGCCCAGGCGGCGGGCCTCCTTGAACGACTGGGCCAGGGCGTGGCTGGACTCGAGTGCCGGCAGGATCCCCTCGTGGCGGGCGGCCGTGCCGTAGGCTTCCAGCGCCTCGGCGTCGGTGATGTTCTCGTAGCGGACCCGCCCCTTGTCCTTCCAGTAGCTGTGCTCGGGGCCGACGCCCGGGTAGTCGAGCCCGGCGGAGATCGAGTGTACGTCCAGGGTCTGGCCGTCGTCGTCCTGGAGGACGTAGCTGAAGCTGCCGTGGAGGACGCCCGGCCGCCCCTGGGTGAGGCTGGATGCGTGGTCCCCCGCCTTGGGGCTCCGGCCGCCGGCCTCGGCGCCGATCAGCTCGACCTCGGCGTCCTCGATGAACGGGTAGAAGATCCCGGCGGCGTTCGATCCCCCCCCGACGCAGGCGACGACGGCGTCCGGCAGGCCGCCGGTCCGCTCCAGGAACTGGGCGCGGGCCTCGCGGCCGATCACCGCCTGGAAGTCCCGGACGATCATCGGGAACGGATGCGGGCCGACCACGCTGCCGATCGTGTAGTGCGTCTGCTTCGAAGACCCCATCCAGTCGCGCATCGCCTCGTTGGTGGCGTCGCGGAGCGTCCTCGAACCGGTCGAGACCGGGACGACGGTCGCCCCCATGGTCCGCATGTTGAAGACGTTGAGCTTCTGGCGGCGGATGTCCTCCTCGCCCATGTAGACCGTGCATTCGAGGCCGAACAGGGCACAGGCCGTCGCCGTGGCCACCCCGTGCTGCCCCGCGCCGGTCTCCGCGATCACCCGGGTCTTGCCCATCCGCTTCGCCAGCATCACCTGGCCGATCGCGTTGTTGATCTTGTGGGCGCCGGTGTGATTGAGGTCCTCGCGCTTGAGGTAGATCGCCGCGCCCCCGGCGAAGGCCGTGAGCCGCTCCGCCTGGTAGAGCGGCGACGGCCGCCCCACGTAGTTCCTGAGCAGGTCGGCGAGCCGGGCCTGGAAGGCGGCGTCGGTCTTGACCTCCTCGTACGCCTGGGCCAGCCGGTTGAGCGCGTCCATCAGGGTCTCGGGCACGAACCGGCCGCCGAAGACGCCGTAGCGGCCGAGGTGGTCGGGGACCTGGCCGATCGAATGCATCGGGATCGTCGCCTGGAACGCGTCGTCGTGTTCGGATCCGTGCGTCGCCATGACCGGCCCGTCTTTCGCTCGAGTCGAGGAACGCGCGGGCCACCTCGCGAGCCCGCGCAAGGGGACCATTTTCGCGGCCTTGCCGTGACCGGGTCAAGGGCAGAGCCGGGCGGGCGGGTGCCGA
>NZ_JAALJH010000038.1 GCF_011064615.1 Aquisphaera insulae
GAAGGACCGGGGTCACGGAAGGGCCGGGGTCAGACCGAGTTCCGAGTTACTACGCTGTATAGTAACTCGGAACTCGGTCTGACCCCGCGTGGAGGGAACGGACCGCAAGACTTAATCGATGTCCGTGGGCCGTTGGGTGTCGAAGCGGCGGATGCCCAGATTGTGCAACCTACTGCGGCTGATCAGAATGTCCCCGTGTGGCCCACCTGTCCCCGTGTGGCCCATGTGATCAGAATGTCCCCGTGTGGCCCATCTGAGCCATGCCGAGGTGCGTCGATGGGAGAAAGGGTCATCCCCACTGCGGGCTATCAGAATGTCCCCGTGCCGCCCCTCGTACGGCCCTCGCCGGCCTTCACCGGCCGCGTGGCGTCTCCGTCAGCGCCTCGAGGATCGCCCGGCGTGCGGACGCTTGCTGCTCCTCTCGACTGATGGTCGCGGTGCCGTCGAAGAGCTGATGACCGTAGTGGCCGAACTGGGAGTGATTCCCCCCTTCGATCTCGATCCAGCGGGTGTGCGCCGGCAGGAGCCGTTTGTTGGCGAGCGTCTTCTCCGGCGGCGCGACGCCGTCGTTCGATGCGTAGACCTTGGTCACGGGAATGGCCAGTGATGACAGGTCGTCTTCCTTCGGATGTGTGGTGCCGAGCAGCACCATCGCCGCGAAGGCGGCCGGCTCGGACCGGACCGCCCGGCAAGCCAGGGCCCCACCCAGCGAATGGCCCGAGACGACCCAATGGTCAATCTCGCGGTGGGCGGCGATCAGCCCGCGGGCACGATCCACGGCGACCTGCTTGTCCGCCTCGCGGAAGGCGAACCGATAGGGAAGCCTGACAATGAAGACCGGATACCCGGCCTCGGCGATCGGGCGTAGCATCGGAGCGTAGGCCTGGGCGGTGACGCCGGAGCCGCACACGAAGATCAGGCCTGCCTTCGAGCTTGGTGCCGCCGGCACGAACTCCAACGTCTCGCCCCGGTCGGCGACGACGACCGCGGCATCGCTCCTCAGCATGCGCTCCGGGACCCCGCGAGTCCGGACAGAATTGGCGAGCCAGGTTGTGGAGACGACGGCCCAGAGCAGGAAGCCTCGTCGGATCCAGCGGCGGACGCTTCGCTTCCTGGCCCTGGGCTGATTCGCATCGGAGGTTTCCGGCTCCGTTTTCATCTCGATGGCTCGGCGACAGCATCACGAAACACCGACAGGCCCGACCGGGTCAAAGGCCGGGTTCCGTCGGGGTCATCAAGGTGAGTCGGGGTCAGTCGCCCCCCCGGCGTTCCCGCGTGGCTCGCCGGCGGTTGAACCTGCGCCGACAGACGGTCGGGATGGTCCCGGTCGTGCGGAGGACTGGGTAAACTCGAGGCATCCCCGAATCGAACCGCGGATCAGTTGCTGGACCCACGAGGGATGGTGACATCCGGGACCATCGATGAGTCTACCAGGATCCGTCACCCAAGTCCTCAAGATCGCCGCCGGGGCCGGGTCACCCCGCGAGCCCGCACATCCGCCGGTCGAGCCCTTCCTTGGAGCTCTCCTGGAAGATCGAGCAGGCCGAGAAGGCGGAATCCGCCTTCCTGGAAAGGGTTGCGGCGAAGTAAACCGGCTGGATAGACGATCCCCGCGAGTGAGCCGGGCCATCCTCGCGGAGCTGGGCCGGGGAAAGACCGCCATTGCGTTTTCGGTTCCGGGACGCGGGACGGACGAAGGACGCAGCTCGCAAGGGCCGCCTCAACGTGACTCATGACGAGTTCTTCTGCGTCCGCGAGGCCATGCCGCGAATCCGGACTTCTGGACACGGCTCGGCCTGCGCCGCGACGACGACACGCCGAAGCCGGCGTTCGATGCCTATCGCCGCCTGGTCGCGGAGCTGGGAGCGTAGCCTTCCGCACTTCGTGAGGGCCGCGGCGGCCGTGCTCTCCCGCGGCCCTCGCGAGCCGTGCCGGCCGGCCGGCCGGCGCCGGGCCCGGATCGCCTGCCATGAGGGTAGGAAAAACCTGATGCGGCGTTCGCGCATCTTGTCGGGACATTCTAGCTTTCTGCCAGTTCACGTGACGAGGACATTCCGCGCGCCGTTGGCCGCGGGCCGCCGTCGCGGAGGCGAGGTCACCTCGACGTCCCTGGGGGGACCGTCCTGGCTCAGGAGGCTCGACAACGATGGCTTGGGACACTCGCATGGGAGACGTCAGGGGGACGAGGCCGGGGCGTAGGGGATGGCGGGCGTCCGCAGCCCGGGCTCGGGCGCGGGACAGGGGCCGCCGGTTCCTCCTGGAGTCGCTGGAAGACCGCGCCGTCCCGGCGGTCCTGCCCGTCAGCAGCGGGGTCGCGGCGGACCTGATCGCCGCGATCAACACCGCCAACACCAACGGCGACCCGTCGAACACGATCAACCTGACCGGCACGTACACCCTGACGAGCGTGGACAACTACTGGTTCGGCCCGACGGGCCTGCCGGCGATCACCAGCAACCTGAGCATCGTCGGCAACTCGACGACGCCGACGACGATCCAGCGGAGCACGGACGTCAGCACGCCGAACTTCCGGCTCTTCTACGTCGCCGGCGGGCAGAGCGGGGTGGCCTACGGGACGCTGGCGCTCGCCAACCTGACGCTGGCGGGGGGCGTGGCCAAGGGGGGCAACGCGGGCTCGGGCGGCGGCGGCATGGGGGCCGGCGGCGCGATCTTCAACATGGGCACGGTGGCGCTCAACGGGGTCACCATCACGAATAGCCTGGCGTTCGGCGGCAGCAGCGGGTACACCAGCGGGTCCGGCGGCGGCGGCATCGGCTCGGACAACGACGGGGACAACGGCGGCGGGTTCGGCGGGCCGGCGCCCGGCGCGGTCGGCGGCAGCGGCTGGTCCGGGATGGGCGAGACGGGGGGCGGCGGCGGATTCAACGCCTCGGATAGCGCGGTCTCCAACAGCTACCAGGGCGGCAACGGTGCAGGCAGCGGCAACCTCGGCGGCGCCGCGGGCCAGGGCGGGACCTACGGCGACGGCGGCGGCGGCACGTCGTATCCGATGGATGGGGCGTACGGCGGCGACTTCGGGGAGGGCGGCCAGGGGTCCGGCGGCGACGCCGGCGGCGGCGGCGTGGGCGGCGGCGGCGGCGGCGGCGGCAACGGCGGCGGCGGCGGGTTCGGCGGCGGCGGCGGCGGCAACCCGACCTACGGCGGCGGGGGCCCCGGCGGCGAGGGCGGCTTCGGCGGCGGCGGCGGCGCCAGCAACCCCAGTAGCGGTGGGCTCCCGGGAGGCTGGGGGGCCGGCGCCAGCGGCAGCGAGGCCCTCGGCCATGGCGGCGGCGGCGGCGGCGCGGGCCTGGGCGGGGCGATCTTCAACTTCACCGGCAACCTCTCGATCGTCAATTCGACGATCGCCTCCAACCAGGCCGTCGGCGGCAACGCGACCTGGGCGGCTCAGCCCGGCGGTGCCTTCGGCGGCGGAGTCTTCAACCTCAACGGCGCCGTCACCCTGGTCAATGCGACCTTCGCCGGCAACACCGCGACCTCCGGCTTCCACTACGGCTCAGGCACCGGCCAGACCGCGGTGCTGGCGGACGGCCTCGACGTCTACAACCTCGCCTTCGGCCGGGAGTGGCGCGAGGGTGCCGAGTTCACGAAGGGCGGCCCTGTCACCGCGACCATCCGGTTGGCCAACTCGCTGCTGGCGAGCAGCGGGGAGGGCATCTCCGCGCTCGCCACGGGGGCGGACACCTCGCCCCACAGCACCGGGAGCGGCGGCTCGAACGCCGCGGTCGTCAACGCGGCCATCTACAACATCATGACGGCGTCCAACGTGGTACGCGGCGTCACCGGGATGATCACGACGGGCTTCGTGGACACCACCACCGTCCCGCCCCTCGACCCGGCCGGCCTGGCGAGCAACGGCGGGCCCACCCAGACGATCGCCCTGGAGTCCCAGCTCAACACGAGCCTCGCGCCGGGGACATCCCTCTTCGGCCTCGTCGTCCCCGATGTGGACCAGCGCGGGATCTCCAGGCCGGAGTCCACGGACCTGGGGGCCTTCCAGATCGTCTCGGCCCCCACCGCGACCCTCGACTCCACCTTCGACATCAACGCCGCGACGGGCTCCTCGAGCACCACCACGGTCGTCGTCACGTACACCGACCATTCCGGCAGCGGCATCGACACCTCGACCTTCGGCACCGGCAACATCACGGTCAGCAACGGGGCCACCGTCACCGGCTACTCCGCCGTCGGCAACGTGGTGACCTACACGATCACGGCCCCCGCTTCGGACTGGGCGAGCAGCACGCAGGGGACCTACACCGTCGCCCTGGTGGCCGGCAGCGTGATGGACAATGACGGCAACGGGATAGACGGGGTCGCGGACTTCGGCTCGTTCCAGGTCGACACGGTCGCCCCGACCGCCACGCTGACGTCAGCACCCACGGTGAACGCTTCGGATGCCTCGTCCAGCACGACCACCGTCACGATCACCTACTCGGACGCGACCTCGGGCATCGACACGTCCACCTTCGGCATCGGCAACATCACCGTCAGCGACGGCGCCACGGTGACGGGCTACTCGGCGGTCGGCAACGTGGTGACGTACACGATCACGGCACCTTCCTCCGACTGGGCGAGCAGCACGCAGGGCAGCTACACCATCGCGATCGTGGCCGGGTCGGTGAAGGACAACGCCGGCAACGGGATCACCGGGGATGCCAGCTTCGGTTCCTTCCTCGTCGACACGGTCGCCCCGACCGCCACGCTCGACTCGGCGCCGACGGTCAACGCGTCCTCGACCATCCTCAATACCACGACGGTCTCCGTCACGTACTCGGACGCGACCTCAGGCATCGATACTTCGACCTTTGGCATCGGCAACATCACGGTCGGCAACGGAGCGACGGTCACCGGCTACTCGGCGGTCGGTAACGTGGTGACCTACACCATCACGGCGCCCTCCGCGAACTGGGGCAGCAGCACGCAGGGCAGCTACACCATCGCGCTGGTCGCCGGCAGCGTGAAGGACCAGGCGGGCAACGGGATCACCGGGGATGCCAGCTTCGGGTCGTTCCTGGTGGACACGGTGCTCCCGTCGGCATCACTGACCTCGGCCCCTACGGTCAACGCGGCCGACGCCTCTGCCAGCACGACGACCGTCACCGTCACCTACTCCGACGCGACCTCCGGCATCGACACCTCGACGTTCGGCATCGGCAACATCACGGTGAGCGACGGGGCCACCGTCACCGGCTACTCCGCCGTCGGCAACGTCGTGACCTACACCATCACGGCGCCCGCCTCCGACTGGGCCGGCAGCACCCAGGGGACGTACACCGTCGCCCTGGTCGCCGGCTCGGTGAAGGACAATGCCGGCAACGGCATCGCCGGCGACGCCGATTTCGGCTCCTTCCTCGTGGACACCGTCGCACCCGCGGCGTCGCTCACCTCGGCGCCGACGGTCGACGCCTCGGCCGCCTCCGCCAGCACGACGACCGTCACCGTCACCTACTCCGACGCGACCTCCGGCATCGACACCTCGACGTTCGGCATCGGCAACATCACGGTGAGCGACGGGGCCACCGTCACCGGATATTCGGCGGTCGGCAGCACCGTGACGTACACGATCACGGCGCCTTCCTTGAACTGGGCGAGCAGCACGCAGGGCACGTACACCGTCGCGATCGTGGCCGGCTCGGTGAAGGACAACGCCGGCAACGGCATCGCCGGCGACGCCAGCTTCGGCTCCTTCCTCGTCGACACGGTCGCCCCGGCCGCCACGCTCGACTCGGCGCAGACGGTCAACGCCTCCGAGGGCTCGGCCAGCACGACGACCGTGACGATCACCTACTCGGATGCGACCTCGGGCATCGACACGTCCACCTTCAGCATCGGCAACATCACCGTTGGCAACGGGGCCACGGTCACCGGCTACTCGGCCGTCGGCAACGTGGTGACCTACACCATCACGGCGCCCTCCTCCGACTGGGCCAGCAGCACCCAGGGCTCCTACACGATCGCGATCGTCGCCGGCAGCGTGAAGGACAACGCCGGCAACGGCATCGCCGGCGATGCCAGCTTCGGCTCGTTCCTGGTCGACACCGTCGCCCCGGCCGCCACGCTCACCTCGGCGCCGACGGTCAACGCGGCCGACGCCTCCGCGAGCACCACGACGGTCTCCATCACCTACTCCGACGCGACCTCCGGCATCGACACCTCGACCTTCGGCACCGGCAACATCACGGTGAGCGACGGGGCGACCGTCACCGGCTACTCCGCGGTCGGCAACGCCGTGACGTACACGATCACGGCGCCTTCCTTGAACTGGGCCGGCAGCACCCAGGGGACTTACACCGTCGCCCTGGTCGCCGGCTCGGTGAAGGACAACGCCGGCAACGGCATCGCCGGCGACGCCAGCTTCGGCTCCTTCCTCGTCGACACGGTCGCCCCGACCGCCACGCTTGGCTCGGCACCGACCGTCAACGCGACGGCCGGCCTGGCCGGTACGACGACCGTGACGATTACCTATTCGGATGCGACCTCGGGCATCGACACCTCGACCTTCGGCCTGGGGAACATTACCGTCAGCAACGGGGCCACCGTCACCGGTTACTCCGCGATCGGCAACGCCGTGACGTACACGATCACGGCGCCTTCCTCGAACTGGGCCAGCAGCACGCAAGGGACGTACACCGTCGCGATCGTGGCCGGCTCGGTGAAGGACCTGGCGGGCAACGCCATCGCCGGCAACGCCGATCTCGGCTCGTTCCTCGTGGACACGGTCTTCCCCTCGGCGACGCTCACCTCGGCACCGGCCGTCAACGCCGCGAATGCCTCGGCCAGGACGACCACCGTCTCCATGACCTACTCGGATACGATCTCCGGCGTCGACACCTCGACGTTCGGCATCGGCAACATCACCGTCGACAACGGGGCGACGGTCACCGGCTACTCCGCGGTCGGCAACACCGTGACTTACACGATCACGGCGCCTTCCTCGAACTGGGGGAGCAGCACGCAGGGGACCTACATGATCGCCCTGGTCGCCGGCTCGGTGAAGGACATGGCGGGCAACGGGCTACCCGGCGACGCCCACTTCGCCTCGTTCCTGGTGGACACGGCCCTCCCCACGGCGACGCTCATCTCGGCGCCGACCGTCAACGCCGACACGATGCCGGTCAACACGACGACCGTCACCGTCACCTACTCCGACGCGACCTCCGGCATCGACACCTCGACCTTCGGCATCGGCAACATCACGGTGAGCGACGGCGCCACGGTGACCGGCTACTCGGCCGTCGGCAACGTGGTGACCTACACCATCACGGCGCCCGCCTCCGACTGGGCCAGCAGCACGCAGGGGACGTACACCGTCGCCCTGGTCGGCGGCTCGGTGAAGGACTACGCCGGCAACGGCATCGCCGGCGTGCCGAATTTCGGCGCGTTCCTCGTCGACACGGTCCTGCCCACCGCGACGGTCACGTCCGCCCCGCCGGTGTACGCCGCGGGCGCCTCGGGCAACACGACCACGGTGACGATCACCTACGCGGATTCGGTCTCCGGCGTCGACACCTCGACGTTCGGCACGGGTAACATCCGGGTCGGCAACATGGCCACGGTCACCGGCTACTCGGCCAGCGGGAATACCGTGACCTACACGATCACGGCACCCGCCTCGGACTGGGCGAGCAGCCCTCAGGGGACGTATTCCTTCTCGGTGATCGGCGGCTCGGTGAAGGACAACGCCGGCAACCTGATCGCGGGCGTGCCGCTCATCGGCTCCTTCACGGTGGACGTCTCCGTCCGCACCGGGACGACGACGACGCTGCTCGTCGAGCCCTCGTCGCCCTCGTTCGGCCAATCGGTCACGCTCAACGCGGCGATCGCCGGGGGCTCGCAGGCCCTCGAGCCCGGCGGTTCGGTCATCTTCTACGACGGCACGACGGCCCTGGCGACGGTCGTCGTGGGGCCCGACGGGACCGCCTCGTACGTGCTCTCCGACGGGCTGGGCGTCGGCACGCACTCGATCACGGCGAGCTACGGCGGCGATTCCCTCTTCGCCCCGTCCGCCTCCCCGGCCGTCTCCCTGACGGTCGCGCGGTCGTCGGCGAGCACCGGCGCGGTGACGTCGTCGGCCTCGCAGGTCTACTACGGCCAGTCGGTGATCCTGACGGCCACCTTCCAGGCCCCGTCGGACGGCACCACGCCGATGACCGGGACGGTGACCTTCTACGACGGCTCCACCTTCCTGGGCACGGCGCCGGTCACGACGCCGCTGGCCGGCGAGGTGGTGTCGGGTGCCACGGCCACCGGCCAGGCGAGCCTGGCGGCGACGCTGAGCGCCGGCGACCACGTCATCACGGCGGTGTACTCGGGCGACGCCAACTACGCGCCGGCCTCGTCGATGTCGACCACCAGCGTCGTGGTCGCCCCGGCGACGACGGCCTCGTCGCTGGCCGTCAACGTCTCGGGCAACTCCGCCACCCTGCTGGCGCAGGTCGTCGCGACCTCGCCGGGGACGCCGACCCTGACCGGGACGGTGCTCTTCTACGACAACGGGACGCTCGTCGGTTCCGCCCCCCTGGTGGACGGGACGGCCTCCCTGACCGTGGCCAACCTCGCCCCGGGGGCGCACCACTTCACGGCGGCCTTCCCCGGCGGCCAGAACGCGACGACGAGCGGCTCGACGGCGGTCGTCGCGGTGGTCTCCGGCGGCAATGTCGTCGGAGTGGCCCGCTACGGGTATCACTGGCGGCCGACGACGCTGGTCCTCACCCTCTCCGGCGACGTGGCCCCGGACGTCGCCTCGAACCCAGCCCGCTACATCCTGACCGGCCCGACCTTCGGCCGACGGCAGGGCAGGCGGATCGCCGTCGCCGCGGCGACCTACGACAGCCAGGCTCATACCGTCACCCTGAGCTTCCACCGGCGGCTCTTGCTGCACCGGACCTACATGCTCTCCGTCCCGGACATCGGCTATACCAGGAGCATCACCAGCAAGCTCCTGGCGGGCCAGAACCCGAAGCCGGCCCACGCCCGCTCCCGCTGATCGGGGCTGCCGTCACGGACGAGCCGATCTCTCCTGGCCGCGGCGCTCATCGCCGCGGCCTTTCGCACTTCGAAACGGGACCTCCGCCTCTCTCGCTTTCCCAGGGCCCGCCGACCTCGCCGACTGCGTTCCTTGCCCGTCTTCCGTCGTCCCCGCGAACGGACCTCCATTGTCCTGGAGCGGGGTGAATGGCCGTGGAATCGGGGCGACTTCGTCCGGATCGAATCATCACGGACGTCAAACGTGTCCTAGGGTTTGGCTGGATCCATGGAGGCAGGTGGGTCGGCGACGCGTCCGGCCGCCTGACGATGAGGCGGATCGTCAGTCGCGACATCGATGGGCATCCAGGAGGAACGGGACGATGGCAGGCGGCATGCGCCCTCGGGATGGGGCGTCGGGCCGGCGAGTGGCTCGCGGTCGGGCACGCCGGTTCTATCTCGAATCGCTCGAGGATCGCACGGCGCCGGCGGTGTGGAACATCGCCAGCGGCGTCGCCGCGGACCTGATCGCCGCCATCAACGACGCCAACACCAACGGGGACGCCAGCAACACGATCAACCTGGCGGGGACCTACACGCTGGCCGTCGCGGACCACGACGGGTTCGGCCCGACGGGGCTGCCGGCGATCACGAGCAACCTGGCGATCATCGGCTCCTCGACGGCGCCCGCGGCGATCGTCCGGAGCGCGGCCGCCGGGACGCCGGGGTTCCGTCTGCTCGAGGTCGGCGGCGGCTACCTGGGCGACTCGTACGGGACGCTCACGCTCCGCAACCTGACCCTGGCCAACGGCGTGGCCCAGGGCGAAGGCTCCGGGACGGGGGGCGGCGGCCTCGGCGCGGGGGGCGCGATCTTCAACATGGGCTCCCTGACGCTCGACGGCGCGACGATCACCGGCAACCGCGCCATCGGCGGATCGGGATCGGGCGCGACGGGAGGCAACTCGGGAGGCAGCTTGAGCGCGACCGGCTCCGAGTCGCTGGCGAGCTTCGGCGTCGGGGGCGATGGCAACGGCGGCGACGGCATGGGCGGGGCCCTCTTCAACTTCACGGGCAGCCTGACGGTGATCAACTCGACGATCGCCGGCAATGAGGCCCGCGGCGGATCCGCGGGCGCGGGGGGCTCGGCCGGAGAGGGGCACGGCGGGGGCATTTTGAACCTCAACGGCTCCGTGATCCTGGTCAACGCGACCCTCGGCGAGAACGACGCCGATACCGACGGGCTGGATCTCTCGAGCCTGGCCTACGGCCGCGAGTGGCGCACCGGCGACGGCCTCACTCCGGGCGGCCCCGTCACCGCGGCCGTCTCGATGGCCGGCAGCCTGCTGGCCAGCTCCGGGGCGGGCCGGTCGGCGCTCGTCTCGCGGGTCGACGGCTCGTCGTGGAGCACGGGGGCCGGCGGCGACGACGCGGCCACCATCGACGCGGCGATGGTCGGCGGCTCGACGCCGTCCAGCGCGGTCCGCGGCGTCTCGGGCTCGTTCGCCAGCGGCTCGGTGGAGACGGCCTCGATCCCGATCCTGGATCCCGCCGGCCTCGCGAGCCATGGCGGGCCGACGCAGACCATCGCCGTGACCGGATCGCGACTCGCCGGGATCGCGCCGGGCACGGCCGTCTTCGGGCTGAGCGTGCCGGCCATCGACCAGAGGGGGGCGACGCGTCCGGCCGCGGGGGGAGACGCCGGCGCCTTCCAGGTCACCGCGCCGCCGACCGCGGCCCTGACCTCGGCCCCGCCGGCCAACGCCGCCATGAGCGCGGCGAGCACGACGGTCGTCGTCGTCACCTATGCGGATCAGTCCGGCCTGGGGCTCGATCCGTCCACGTTCGGCATCGGCAACATCGCCGTGACCAACGGGGCGACCGTGACGGGCTTCTCGGTCGCGGGGACGACCGTGACCTACACGATCGCGGCGCCGACGGCCGGCGGCATCACCTGGGGCGATGCGCCGCAGGGGGCGTACGACGTCTCGATCGTGGCCGGCTCGGTGAGGGACCTGGCGGGCGGCTCGATCGCGGCGGGCGTGCTCGGCTCGTTCCTCGTCGACGTGGTCCCACCCACCGCGACGCTCAACAGCGCGCCGACCCTCAACGGCTCGTCCGGCGGGCTGAACACCGAGACCCTGATGGTGATCTTCACGGACCGGGGCGCCGGCATCGACCCGTCCAGCCTGGGGACGGGGAACCTGACCGTCAGCAACGGCGCGACGGTCACCGGCGTGTCGGCGAGCGGCGGCAACGTCTACTACATCGTCACCGCGCCGGCCTCGACGTGGGCGAGCAGCCCGCAGGGGCGCTATTACGTCTCGCTCGCGGCCGGCTCGGTGAAGGACCTGGCGGGGAACCCGATCGTCGGCGTCTCGTCCTTCGGGACGTTCATGGTGGACACGGTCGCGCCCACCGCGACGCTCACGGCCGCCCCCGCCGTCAACGCCGCGACGTCCGGGAAGACCACGACGGTCACGGTCACCTATTCCGACGCCGCGTCCGGCGTCTCGCCTCCCACGTTCAGCAAGTCCAATATCACGGTGAACAACGGCGCCACGGTGACGGGCTTCTCGCCCGCGGGCAACGTCGTCACCTACACCATCACGGCCCCCGCGTCGACCTGGGGCGCCAGCCCGCAGGGACCCTACATCATCTCCCTGGCGACGACGGTGAAGGACTTCGCCGGCAACGCCATCGCGGCCGTCGCCAGCCTGGGCTCCTTCACGGTGGATACGATCGCCCCCACCGCGACGCTCGCCTCCGCCCCGGCCGTCAACGCGGCGACCGCGGGCAAGACCACGACCGTGGCCGTCACGTACGACGGCGGCGGCTCCGGCCTGAGCGCGGGCAGCCTGGGCACGGGCAACATCACGGTCGGCAACGGCGCCACGGTCACCGGCTTCAGCGTCTCCGGCAACACGGTGACCTACACGGTCACGGCCCCGATGGCGACCTGGGCGGACAGTCCGCAGGGAGGGTACACGATCGCGGTCGTTGCGGCCGGCGTGAAGGACGGCGCGGGTAACCCGATTGCGGCCGTCGCCAGCCTGGGCACGTTCCTCGTGGACACGACCCCGCCCACGGCCGCGCTCTCGTCCGCGCCGACGATCAACGCCGCCGATGCCGGCCTCGCGACGACCACCGTGGCCGTCACGTATGACGGAGGGGCCTCGGGCCTGGACGCGACGACCTTCGGCGTCGGGAACGTCGCGATCGGCAACGGCGCGACCGTGACGGCGTATTCCGTGGCGGGCAGCGTGGTGACCTACACGGTCAACGCGCCCGCCGCCTCGTGGGCGGCCAGTCCGCAGGGTGATTACTCCGTCACGCTGGTCGCCGGCAGTGTCAAGGACGGCGCGGGCAATCCGATCGCCGGCCCGCTCCTCCTCGGCTCGTTCCAGGTCGCCTCCGCGACCGTCACGGCGAGCCTCGTCGCCGCGCCGACGGTCAATTCCGCCTCGGCCGCGGAGTCGACCACGACCGTGACGATCGCCTACGGGGGCGGGTCGTCGGGCCTTGACCCGGCCAGCCTGGGCACGGGCAACCTCAGCGTGAGCCGAGGCGCGACGGTCGCGGGATTCTCGGCATCGGGCGACGTGGTGACCTACACCATCGCCGCGCCGGGATCTACCTGGAGCAACTCGCCGCAGGGCTCGTACGCGATCTCGATCGTCGCCGGGAGCGTGAAGGCCATCGACGGCTCCGCGATCCCGGGGAACCCGAGCTTCGCATCCTTCCTGGTCGACACCGTCGCGCCCGCCGCCAGCCTCAGCTCGCTCCCGGCCGTGAACGCCACCGGGGCCGCCGACGGGACCACGACCCTCTCCGTCACCTACGCCGACGAGACCTCGGGCATCGACGCGGCGACATTCGGCATCGGCAACATCACGGTCAGCCGCGGCGCCACGGTGACCGGCTATTCCGCGTCGGGCAACGTGGTCACCTACACCATCGCCGCACCGGCATCCTCGTGGGCCGCGAGCCCGCAGGGCTCCTACGCCATCTCGCTCGTGGCCGGCGAGGTCAAGGACCTGGCCGGGGACTCGGTCGCCGCCGCCGGCCTCGGCTCGTTCATGGTCGACACCGTCGCGCCTTCCGCTTCACTGACCGCCGCGCCGACGGTCAACGCCGCGAGCGCGGCGAGCGGCACAACCACAATCGCCGTCACATACGATGATGCGACCTCGGGGCTAGACACGGCGACATTCGGCGCCGGCAACATCACGGTCAGCCACGGCGCGACGGTGACCGGATTCTCGGCGTCGGGCAACGTGGTCACCTACACCGTCGCCGCGCCGGCGGCCTCGTGGGCCGTGAGCCCGCAGGGCTCCTACGCCATCTCCCTTGTCGCCGGCTCGGTGAAGGACCTGGCGGGGAACTCGGTCGTCGCCGCCAGCCTCGGCTCGTTCTTCATCGACACCGTCGCGCCAACCGCCAGCCTCAGCCCGTCTCCGCCCGTGAACGCCACCGGGGCCGCCCACGGGACCACGACCCTCTCCGTCACCTACGCCGACGAGACCTCGGGCCTGGACGCCTCCTCCCTCGGCCTCGGCAACATCACGGTCAGCCGCGGCGCCACGGTGACCGGGTACTCGGCGTCGGGCGACGTCGTCACCTACACCATCACCGCCCCGGGGACGAACTGGGGAGCCAGCCCGCAAGGCTCCTACGCCATCGCGCTCGTCGCCGGCTCGGTGAAGGATCTCGCGGGGAACTCGGTCGCCGCCGCCAGCCTCGGCTCGTTCCTGGTCGACACCGTCGCGCCGTCCGCTTCGCTCATCGCCGCGCCGACGGTCAACGCCACGAGCGCAGCGAGCGGTACAACGACAATCACCGTCACATACGCCGATGCGATTGCCGGACTCGATCCGGCGACGTTCGGCGTCGGCAACATCACGGTCGACCACGGCGCCACGGTGACCGGATACTCGGCATCGGGCAACGTCGTCACCTACACCATCACCGCGCCGGCGACGAACTGGGGGACCAGCCCGCAGGACTCCTACGCCATCTCCCTTGTAGCCGGCACGGTGAAGGACCTGGCGGGCAACGCGGTCGCCGCCGCCAGCCTCGGCTCGTTCCTGGTCGACACCGCCCCGCCTTCCGCTGTCCTCTCCTCGTCACTCACGGTCAACGCCACGAGCGCGGCGAGCGGCACAACCACAATCGCCGTCACCTACGATGATGCGACCTCGGGGCTAGACACGGCGACATTCGGCGTCGGCAACATCACGGTCAGCCGCGGCGCCGCGGTGACGGGATACTCCGCGTCGGGCAACGTCGTCACCTACACCGTCGCCGCACCGGCGTCCTCGTGGGCCGCGAGCGCGCAGGGCTCCTACGCCATCTCGCTCGTCGCCGGCTCGGTGAAGGACCTGGCCGGGAACTCGGTCGCCGCCGCCGGCCTCGGATCGTTCCTGGTCGACACCGTCGCGCCTTCCGCTTCACTGACCGCCGCGCCGACGGTCAACGCCGCGAGCGCGGCGAGCGGCACAACCACTATCGCCGTCACATACGCCGACGCGACCTCGGGCCTGGACGCCTCCTCCTTCGGCCTCGGCAACATCACGGTCAACCGCGGCGCCGCGGTGACGGGATACTCCGCGTCGGGCAACGTCGTCACCTACACCGTCGCCGCGCCGGCGTCCTCGTGGGCCGCGAGCCCGCAGGGCTCCTACGCCATCGCGCTCGTCGCCGGCTCGGTGAAGGACCTGGCCGGGAACTCGGTCGCCGCCGCCGGCCTCGGCTCGTTCTTCATCGACACCGTCGCGCCAACCGCCAGCCTCAGCCCGTCTCCGCCCGTGAACGCCACCGGGGCCGCCCACGGGACCACGACCGTCGCCGTCAACTACGCCGACGCGACCTCGGGCCTGGACGCCTCCTCCCTCGGCCTCGGCAACATCACGGTCAGCCGCGGCGCCACGGTGACCGGGTACTCGGCGTCGGGCGACGTCGTCACCTACACCATCACCGCCCCGGGGACGAACTGGGGAGCCAGCCCGCAAGGCTCCTACGCCATCGCGCTCGTCGCCGGCTCGGTGAAGGATCTCGCGGGCAACGCGGTCGCCGCCGCCAGCCTCGGCTCGTTCCTGGTCGACACCGCCCCGCCTTCCGCTGTCCTCTCCTCGTCACTCACGGTCAACGCCACGAGCGCGGCGAGCGGCACAACCACAATCGCCGTCACCTACGATGATGCGATTGCCGGACTCGATCCGGCGACGTTCGGCGTCGGCAACATCACGGTCAGCCGCGGCGCCACGGTGACCGGATACTCGGCGTCGGGCAACGTCGTCACCTACACCATCACCGCCCCGGGGACGAACTGGGGAGCCAGCCCGCAAGGCTCCTACGCCATCGCGCTCGTCGCCGGCTCGGTGAAGGATCTCGCGGGCAACGCGGTCGCCGCCGCCAGCCTCGGCTCGTTCCTGGTCGACACCGCCCCGCCTTCCGCTGTCCTCTCCTCGTCACTCACGGTCAACGCCACGAGCGCGGCGAGCGGCACAACCACAATCGCCGTCACCTACGATGATGCGACCTCGGGGCTAGACACGGCGACATTCGGCGTCGGCAACATCACGGTCAGCCGCGGCGCCGCGGTGACGGGATACTCCGCGTCGGGCAACGTCGTCACCTACACCGTCGCCGCGCCGGCGTCCTCGTGGGCCGCGAGCGCGCAGGGCTCCTACGCGATCTCGCTCGTCGCCGGCTCGGTGAAGGACCTGGCCGGGAACTCGGTCGCCGCCGCCGGCCTCGGATCGTTCCTGGTCGACACCGTCGCGCCGTCCGCTTCGCTCATCGCCGCGCCGACGGTCAACGCGACCGCATCAACGAACACCACGGTCGTCACGATCACCTACACGGATGCGACCTCCGGCATCGATCCCTCGAGCCTGGGGCCCGCGAACCTCGCGGTCGGGAACGGGGCGACGGTCCTGGGCTATTCGGTCGCCGGCAACGCCGTCAGTTACACGATCAGGGCCTCCTCGACGACATGGGCGAGCAGTCCGCAAGGCGCTTACGCCATCGCGCTGATCGCCGGTTCGGTGAAGGACCTGGCCGGCAACGTGATGGCCGGGGTGTCGAGTCTCGGCTCTTTCGTGGTGGATGCCATCGCGCCCGCCGCGGTGCTGGTCTCCGCCGCGGGGGTGGGGATCGAGGCGGCGGGCACGAGCACGACGAAGGTGACGGTCCGCTATGCCGATGCCACCGCGGGCGTGGACCCGACGACGTTCGGGGCGGGCAACATCGCGGTCGGCCACGGCGCCACGGTGTCGGGCTATTCGGTCTCGGGGAATGTCGTCACGTACACGATCCACGCGCCGGGGGCCTCGTGGGCCGCCGGTCCCGAGGGCTCGTACGCGATCTCGATCGTGGCCGGCTCGGTGAAGGACCTGGCTGGGAATCCGATCGCCGGCGATCCGGCCCTCGGCTCGTTCGCGGTGGACCTCACGCGGTTGTCGGCGACGACGACGCTGGCGATCGCGCCGGGAGCCGCGACGTTCGGGCAATCGGTTCGGCTCACGGCGACGGTGTCGGCCGCATCCGGCGCGTCGCGGCCCGGGGGTACGGTGGTCTTCCGCGAGGGCGCCGTGACGCTCGCCCAGGCCGCGGTCGGCCCCGACGGCACGGCCTCGGCGACGCTCGCCTCGGGACTGGGAGTCGGCAGTCATGCGATCGTCGCGAGCTACGCGGGCGATCCCCTCTTCGCCCCGGCCGACTCCGCCGCGTCGACCCTGGTGGTGGGCAAGGCGGCCGCGACGTCGAGCGCCCTGACCTCCTCGGCGACGAGCGTCTACCAGGGCCAGGGCGTGACGCTCGCGGCGACCTTCCAGGCCGGCTCCGACGGCGCCACGCCGATGACGGGCACGGTCGCCTTCTACGACGGCGCGACGTACCTCGGCACCGCGGCGATCGGCCCGACGATCTCCGGGAGCACCGCGACGGCGCGGGCCAGCTTCGCGACCGCCCCCCTGGCCGCCGGCGCGCACGCCTTCCACGCCGTCTACTCGGGCGACGCGAGCTACGCGGCCGCCTCGGCCGACGCGGCCACCGTGACGGCGAATCCGGCGACGACCTCGGTCAGCCTGACGGTCGCCACCTCCGCCCAGTCCGCGACCCTGAGCGCCTCGGTCGCGGTCACGTCGCCGGGCCAGGTCGCCCTCGCGGGCATGGTCAACTTCTACGATAACGGCTCGCTGGTCGGCTCGGCCGGCCTGTCCGGCGGATCGGCGTCGCTCATGCTCGCCAACCTCGCCGCCGGCGCGCACGCCTTCGCCGCCGCCTATGCGGGGGCCACGGGCATCGCCGGCGGGAGCTCGGCGGCCGTGGGCGCCTCGATCGTCGCGCCGACGCCGAACGTCATCTCGATCGCGATCCAATCCGTCAAGCGCAAGCCGCCCGTGGTGGTGATCACCTTCGACCGGGCCGTCGACACGGCCGTCGCGGCGACCGCGGCCCGGTACGTCGTCATCGGTCCGATCGTCGGCAAGAAGCCGGGCAAGCCGATCCGCGTCCTCGCCGCGAGCTATGCCGCGTCCTCCCACGCGGTCACCCTGACCTTCAAGGCCAAGCTCACGGCCGCGAAGTCCTACCGGCTGACGATCGCGGACATCGGGTTCACGGCCGTGTTCAAGGGGAAGGGGATCGTGGGGAGGTGAGCGACAAGGTGAACTGGAGACAACGCGAGACTGCGGGTCGACCTTTCCCATCGTCACCGACAGCCTTCAGGCCGCCGGACGCATTCTTCGTTCTCCGATGATCCGCATGTCGACTTCGGAGCCCTTCTCCCATCCGAGGTCGCGCGAACTCTGACTCTCGAGAAATACGCGGAAGTTCTTCGCAATCCGATCGTTGCCCGGGGCCAGTTCCTGGGCGGCGCGGAAAGCGGACTTGACCACCTGGGGCGGGTAGCCCAACGAGGCCTGGCTGATGGCCATCCATTCCACCAGGTTCGCTTGCAGGTCATTCGGTGCTGACAGTCGGAGGGCTCGATTACAGAAGTCATAGCAGTCGCTGAATCGATTGTCTAGCAAGGCATGATGGGCCAGGTAAAGATACGGCCACACGAGACGAGATCCACCCTGGACCGCATATTCGAAATCCCTAATGGACCTATCCGTTTCGCGCCCATAGAGCAGGACTCCGCGGGCCAAGAGGAGAGCCTCGTTGGTCGGGAATTCCTCCAGGCCACGGTCGTAATAGATACGCGCCCGATGAGTAACGCCCAGTCGCTCGTAACAGAGTCCGGTGAGCCCGAAAGCCGTCGCAAGAGGTGAGGGTTGGCGACTGTCTTCGCCTGAAATCTCCAGGCGATCGATGACCTCCTGGCAAATCGGGATCAGCGTCTCGAGGACAGGCCGGGCTTCCTGTTCCGGTTGATCGCGAGTGGATTGGAAAAGGATATCAGCGGCCTTAAGCACGACTCGAGGAAAATGACCTGCCGGGGCCGCCACTATCTGCTGCGCCCGCTCCCTCGCGGTTTCCGCGTCCGCCAGGGAGAGGAAGTGCAACGCTTGGTAGGAATAATTCGCATTGTTTGGTGCTAACTCAGCGGCATGCTGTAAGAATTCGACCGCGATACGATATTCTCCAGCTCCCCCCCAGATCGATCCTCTCACATACGAGAGCATTTCCGGACTGATGTACGCGGCGCGATCGCGAAGTAGATCCAGCGCCCGGCGAAATTCCCTTCGATCCCTGGCCTCCAGTGCAGACCTGAGGTCGTCCTTGACTTCACCCGTCTGTGGCAGGACGGGCTCGATCGACGATGCGGTGAGCGTGTAGAAGTCCGCCGAGATGGCGTTAACGCAGGTGATCTCATCGAGTGAGAGTCGACTGCCAGGCTCATCCATCCGATCGCGTAATGCCTCGCCTTCGGGCGTTTCATCCGCTTCTAGGCGGATCAACTCGTGAAGCTCGGACAGGAGCCGCACGTATTCGAGGAAATCGGGATTGTCGAAGAAGAGCTTGTCACTCATGACTCACGTCTCGTCCGGCCGCCACTGCGTCCTCGTTGCGGCCAGTGCAGCCTGGAAATCCTCAATGTGGCCCGATCGGGACGGCGCGACGTTCGCAGCGTGGATATCGTGGCTCTTGATGATAACGACGAGATCATCGTTCAAGGCACCTTCGACGAAAGCTCCGGAACCTAGCCTGTAGCAGGTAAGGGCGTTCGAACCAGTGGCGCCGGGGATCCTCGCAACGAGCCGCTTGGGTATCAGATGGCCGAGGAGATACTTCCAGTGTTCGGCCACCGACATGCCCTTGCCGTTGGTGATGACATGGCCATTGTCGTCGAGGTCGACATCTGCGTTCCGGTCGGGCGGGAGCCGAATCTCGAGTTCCTTCGAATTCGACCCGACGATGGGTAAGCCGTCCTCTGCCCGTTTCATTGGGCGATAAATCGTAGGCATACAAAAGGTTCCATCCAGCGATCCTGAGCTGGTTACCCCCAAGGGAGTCACATTCAATTCTACGGATCCAAGACTCATACGAACAGTCGGAGCCTCGGGACTCGTCTCGGCGAGCATTCGCCTGCCCCCGCAGCATTGCGGACCGCCCCGCCGGGGTTTATGATGGGTCCTGATCCGATCGTCAGCGAGTGGGCGAAGGTATGCGATCACCGGGTCGGATCGGGATGCCCCGGCTCCCCGAGCGGGCATCTCCTGAAAGAAGGCCGGAGGCCGATCGCCCTGGAAGGGCACGGCCCGGGCCGCGATAGAGCCAGGCCTTCGTGAACGATCGCACCCACTCAGGACGCGGGCCGGTCGACGGCCGCCGCATCGGCGGGGGACTCGTCGGCGACCCTTACGATCTGGACCCAAAGAGAGCCCTATCATGGCGACGAATCTTGGCGAATTGCTCGGCGCGGAGTCGGAGAGCCTCCTGAAACATGTGTGCAAGACGATCCCGAAGGAGTCGCTGCATCTCCCCGGCCCCGACTTCGTGGATCGGATCTTCCTCCAGAGCGACCGGAACCCCCGGGTGCTGGTGAACCTCCAGCGGCTCTTCGGCACGGGCCGGCTGGCCAACACCGGTTATCTGTCCATCCTCCCCGTCGACCAGGGCATCGAGCACTCCGGCGGCGCCAGCTTCGCCAAGAACCCGGCCTACTTCGACCCGGAGAACATCGTCAAGCTCGCCATCGAGGGGGGCTGCAACGCGGTGGCCAGCACCTATGGCGTGCTCGGCGCCGTCTCCCGCAAGTACGCCCCCAAGATCCCGTTCCTGGTCAAGATCAACCATAACGAGCTGCTGACCTACCCCAACCAGGCCAACCAGATCCTCTTCGGCACCATCAAGGAAGCCGCGGACATGGGCGCGGCGGCCGTCGGCGCGACCATCTACTTCGGCTCCGAGCACAGCGGCCGCCAGATCGTCGAGGTCGCCGAGGCCTTCGCCTGCGCCCACGAGCACGGGCTCGCCACCGTCCTCTGGTGCTACCTCCGCAATAATGCCTTCAAGAAGGACGGCGTGGACTACCACGTCGCCGCCGACCTCACCGGCCAGGCCAACCACCTGGGCGTCACCATCCAGGCCGACATCATCAAGCAGAAGCTGCCGGAGAACAACGGCGGCTTCAAGGCCCTGAACATGGGCGGCTCCAGCTACGGCAAGCTCGACGAGCGGATGTACACGGAGCTCTCCACCGACAACCCGATCGACCTCTGCCGCTACCAGGTCGCCAACTGCTACATGGGCCGCGCGGGCCTCATCAACTCCGGCGGCGCCAGCGGCAAGAACGACTTCGGCGAGGCCGTCAAGACCGCCGTCATCAACAAGCGGGCCGGCGGCATGGGCCTGATCTCCGGCCGCAAGGCCTTCCAGCGCCCCATGGCCGAGGGCGCCAAGCTCCTCCACGCCATCCAGGACGTCTACCTGGACAACTCCATCACCATCGCCTGAGCCTCTGTCCCACAAGCTCCACCTGCCCCCCCTTCGGCAAAGGGGGGCAGCGAAATCCCGGCTCTCCCCCCATCAGGGGGGAGTCGGAGGGAGTTCCGTGGCCACGCCGCGGGACTCCTCGACCTCGCGCCGCGACCCGTCTGAACCGGGCCGTCGCGGCGCGGGCCGGCTGCCGTCTTGCCTCTCCCCGAGCCGGTCCCCGGGCCCCCTCGTTTTTCCATCAAGCGGGGCGATCCGGTCTGCCGATAAAACTGTTGTCGGTCGGAGGACCGAACCGGTCAGGGATGACCGCGTATGCAGGCCCCGCAAACGGTCGCGCCCACGGACGGGCAGGCGGCGCGCGGGCCACGGGGCCAGGGACGGCCCTTTGCTTTCTCCTCCCGCCCGCTCAGGACGGCCGGACGCCCACACCGATCAGCACGCGCTTGCCATCGTCGAGCGTCCGTTCATAGAAGAAGAGCTGATTCACGGGCGACCGGATCTCCTTCGAGAATTCCACGACCTTGCCCCGGCTGAATTCGCACCGTAACCGGATCTTGCCCGTCTCCTCGACCGCATCCTTCAGGGTCGTGCGAGCGGTGTAATCGCGGCCGACGTCGCAGGTGATCGACTCCCCGACCTTGAGCCGCTTGCTCTCCACCTCGATCAGGCGAAAGCCGTGATCCGGCATGGCCTTGCGGAGCTGAGTTCGAACACTTCCGAGCCGCGTGTCCATCTCCTTCGTCCCGGGCGTGGCCAGGATCGCCAGCACGGTCACCTGCCTGGCCCCATCTCCGCCGGCCTGCTCCTGGGCGAGGGCGAGGGCCGTGGTCGGGATGCCCGCGAGCGGCCCCGCGGCCACGACCACGATCAGGCCGCATACGGCCGAGAGCTTTGCCAGGGCGCTGGAATTCGGGCGCGGCATCGAGGGCTCACTCCGACATGACCACCACGGACCTGGAATCTTCGATGCGATTCAGGAAGTAGAACCAGGGATCCTCGTCATTGAGCGGATCGAACGACATCATGTCGACGACCCTCGGCTCCCGGTCGTCGGTCCAGATCAGGGCGACCTGCCCCTCCTCGATCTCGATCGGCGGATCGATGGAAGGCGATACCCCATTCGTCCCGGCCGACGAGGCGATCGCCGGTGCATCACTCGTCCGCGACGCGGCTTGCCACTCATGGACGAACGCCACCAGGAGCGCCGCCGCCACCGCAAGGATCGCCGCGCCGGCCATCATCCACCGGGGCCGACGCGCGGAGGCACCGGCGGACGTCGCGGGAGCGAGCCGCAGTCGGGAAGGCCGCGTCGTTTCCGCCATCGCGGGAGCATCGAGCCGGGCGTCGATCGCGGACCAGACGCGGCCCCACGCGTCGCCATCGGGCCGATCAGGGGCCGTGGCCCCCCAGAGCCGATCGAGCTTCGCGGCCTCGTCGGCCCGGCGGGCACAGGCCGGGCAGGATGCGAGGTGTTGCGCCACCGCCGGCTGGTTGGCCGCGGGGCCGGGACTGCTCAGGGAATGGATCACGTCATGGCATCGCATCGTTTCGATCATCCTCTCCGGGCCGCCGGGCGTCCCCGGCTCGGCATCGGCATGGTTCCTCGGCATCCGGCGGATCCGGCGATCAATCCGGATCGTGTTCGTGGCTCGATCGAGGGTCGTGCAGTCGTGCTTGAAAATGACCCGGTTCGTCGAGGCCCTTCAGCTTGTCCCAGTCGAGGGACTGCTGGAGCTTGGTCCGGGCGGCGTTGATCCGGCTCATCACGGTCCCGATCGCGATCCCCTGGGTCTCGGCGATGTCCTTGTAACTCATCCCGAGCTCGGCGAACAGGATGAACGTGGTGCGGATCTTGGGGCTGAGGGCATTGAGGGCCGCGTCGAGCGCCCGCCGGAGATCTTGCCGATGCAAGCCCCGGGCCGGATCCTCGTACTCGGCCGGCTCCGGCAGCCCCGTCTTGCCGTCGCCGAGCGACAGGCCGGGCCGTCGCTTCCGCTTCCGCCCGAGGTCCAGGGCCGCATTGGCGGCGATCCTCAGGAACCAGTACCGGAACCCGCTCCTCCCGTCGAAATCCCCGAGCGCCAGGAACGCCTTGATGAACGCATCCTGGACCGCGTCCAGGGCGTCCTGCTCGTTCCCCAGCAGCCGGTACGCCACCCGATAGGCGTCCATCCGAAACCGCTGGAAGAGTTCCTCACAGGCCGAGCGATCGCGCCCCCGCGCACGCTCGACCAGGATCTCATCGGGCGTCTGCACGCTGGGAGGAGCCTCTACCATACGTTCACCTAACCCCTCAGACGACCGCTACCGGGACCTTATTCGATTCCCGGGCCGTCTTGCTTGCCGTTCACTGCATCTTCCCCCTCGTTCATTCCTTCCATCCTTACCTTCGTTTTCCAGGTTCTCTGCCCTCACTGTGCCTTCGCGGCTGGCCCTCCCCTTCGGCCATCTTGGATTCGAGCTTGACCGTTTCCTGGCCTGGATGCAGAATGCGGCCCTCAAGTCCCTGAGGCCCCCGCCGAGACGCCACCTCACGATGTCCTGAGCCTTCGGCTTGACTTGGGTGAGAACCATCCCGGAAGCAACCAACCGCGTTCAGGCCGAATGACTGTCGGCCTGCGGTGCGGGCCGCGTCCGGGAAAGCGAGCTGACGCGACGAGGCAGCTAGGGCCCCTCGAAAAGAGATCGACGGGCTCGATGCAGATGATTGGCAGAGTTCAAGGAGGATCCTTGCCGTGACGCTTCGATGTCCATCCCCCATGGCCCTGGCGGGGACGCTGTTGACGCTGAGCTGCGGCCTCCTCGCGCCGACCGTCGCGAGCGCCGACTCGGTCAACCCCAACGCATCCTCATCCACCACGGCCACCTACCGCCTGATCAGCACGACCACCCTCCCCGCGCCCGCCGCGGACATCCAGGGCCCGCAGGTCGTCGCCATGGTCCTCCCGCCCGGGAGCATCGTCCCGCCGAAGAACGCCGACGGCACCGAGGGGAGCCCCCTGACCATCCTCCCCGACTCCACCGGCTTCGACCAGAACCAGCTCGTCGTCGCCCTCAAGGACGCGACCGCGGCCGACGGCACCCCCGAGCAGCTCTTCGGCCTGGTCTTCTTCGGCAAGGGCCTGGATCCCGGCGGCGTCCTCCATTTCAGCCTGAGCATCGCCAATGCCCTGGCCAGCAATCCCCCGGTCCTCCAGTCCATGACCCCGGGGATCATCATCACCGGCGATACCAGCAACGGCAACGGCAATGGCAACGGAGGCGGCTCGGGCTCGGGCTCGGGCGGCGGCACCAGCGGCGGCGACGGCACGAACGTCCCCGAGCCGCTGTCCATGGCGCTCTGGTCCTCCGTGCTGGTCGGGATCGCCGCGAGAAGGCGGCTCCAGCCCCGCCGCTGACCGGACGGGCGGACTCACCGCCTCCCGCCGACCTCAACCCTCGCCGCGCCCGCAAAGAAAGCACGCCGGGCGCGGCGAGATCGACCCTGACCGCCCTCCGTACCGCCTCACTCACCTCAGCGTCCCCGCTCGACGTGCCAAAGAAGCGACTCCCTGTCGCGCGAACGGCACCAAATCCCCTTCCGCCGGATCACCCAAACGAGACTGCGTGGGCGATATTGAATTCCCCACCACTTCATGAAATGATCGAACGGAGTCAGATCGCCAGGTCCGTCCCCTCGAGGGTCGCCCCCTCCCGTCCTCCGAACCGGGGAAGATCACCATGAGCGAATCTCCGACGCATTTCGTCGCGGTCTGCCCCAGTTGTCTCGCCAACCTTCGGATCCGCAGCGTCTACCACGGCACCCACGTGCGGTGCAAGCAGTGCCAGTTCAAGTTCCAGGCCATCGCGGCCGGCGATGTCGACGCGCCGTCGGCGCCATGGCCGGACGAGAGCCGTGACGACTACATGGTCGTCTCCTGCCCGGCCTGCGCCACGGCGTTGGAGGTCCGCCGCGGCCATTCCGGCCGCCACGTCCGTTGCAGCCATTGCCGGGAGAAGTTCCTCGTCGAGGACGTCGCGCACACGCCCGGCTCCTGGCCGCTGGAGGCGAACGGGGGAGATCCGCTGGACCGACTCTACAGCATCCTCAGCCCCGCCGACGATCCGCCCCCGGCGTTTGCCCCGCCGCCGGAGGGTGTCCGGTCGGATGGCTCGCCGCCCCAGCCCGCGGAGGAGCTGGCGGCGCTTCAGACGGAGCGGACGGCGCTGCTCGCCGACCTCGCCCGTCGCGACGAGGACCTTGCGCGGCTCCAGTCGGATCGCGACGAGGCGGAGGCTCGTTCGAGGCGATCGGGCGAGGAGTCCGCCGGCCTCCGGGCGCGGATCCTCGAGCTCGAGACCGAGGCCCAGGGGCTGCGAGCGCTCCTGGACGAGCACGAGTCCCGGGCCGCCGAGCACGACGAGCTCGCCGCCGACCACGCGACCCTCGGGCGCGAGCTCGACGCCGCCCGACTCCAGGTCGACGAGCTGGCCGGCAAGTCCGCCCGCGCCGAGGCGGAGCTGACGGCCGCCCGCGCCGAGGCCGCGAGGATGGAGTCTCTACTTGGGGATCTGCACGCACGGCTTGAGTCCGCGGACCGGGAGCGTTCGCGGCTCGAGGCGACGGCCCGCGATCGCGACGAGGACCTGCGAGCGGCCCGCGAGCAGGCCGAGCAGTTCGCCGAGGATCTCCGAACCCACGCCGAGCAGCTCGCCGCCGCCCGCTCGGGGCGAGCACGCCTGGAGGACGAGGTCGAGACCGCGAGGTCGAACCTCGAGGCCGCGGTGAACTCGCACACCGCGGCGCTGGCCCTGGCGATGGACGAGGCGCAGGCCCGCCACGCCCGGGGGCTCGCCGCCGCGATCGCCGAGGTCCGAGCCCATCTCACCGACGAGTTCCAGGCGGCCCTCGCCGCCGAGCGGGCCGCCCTGGAATCGAAGCGCGACGAGGCCGCTCGGCTCGAGGCCCGGCTCCTCGAATCGGCCCGCGTCCGGGCCAACCTGGAGTCCGATCTCGAGGCCGCCCAGGCGGAGCTCGACGCCCTCCGCCGCCAGCTCAGCGAGCACCAGTCGACCTCGCGCTCCATGTCGTCGATGCTCGAGGGCATGGGCATTCGACTGCACTGAACAGGCCGGCTCCGACCTGGAATCGAGGCCCTACGGAGCCACTCAAAGTCGTCGAGGACCTGGCCCGACGTGACCTGCCGCCGATTCTCGGACGGGGCTCAGGCCTTCCTCGCGAGGCCGTCATCGCTCACCGCCCGCTCCCTGGCTTCCACACCCCGAACGCCGGATACGGCCTGCGGCGGGCGGAAAGTAGCCCCCAGGACTGCTCGATCACCAGGCCGGACGCCTCGCTCTTCCAGGGGAGGTCGAACGACTCGAAGGCGACGCCGTGAAAGACGCGGGCGGTGGGGCTCGACGCGGCGGGAGGCCGGGCGACGCGGCCGGGGGCGAGGTACGCGGCCCAGAAGGCCGCCTGGGTTTCGGGCGTGAAGCCTTCCCGGCCGGCGTGGGGGAAGCCGGTCTCCTTGACGATCACCGGCTTGCCGGAGCGAGCGGCGAGCGAGATGGCCTCGCCGCGGACCCAGGCCGCCGCCTCGGCCGGGCCGAGCTCCTTGCGGTCGAAGGCCGGGTGGACGTTGGGCGCCAGGAAGTCGCCGTAGGAGGTCAGCTTCCACTCGCCCTTCGCGTAGGCGCCCAGCGGCTCGCTCGTCCCGATCGGGACGGCGCCCGGCAGCGTCTTCCGCAATCGTCGGGCGGCCAGGGCCAGGTCGTCAGGCTCGTAGCGGCCGAACGTCAGGCCCTCATTACCCACGATCACGCCCAGGGCCAGGTCCTTCTCGTAGAGGCGGGCGAGCTCCGCCACGCCGTCGAGCTCGGCCGCCGACTTCGGATCCCAGATCGCCAGCAGCACGGCACGGAACTTCAGCTCGACGGCCAGGCCGACGATCCGGGGCGTGCAACCCTCGTTGTAGCCATAAAGGACAAGGCCGTCGAAGGCCGGCCGGAGCGCCTCGAGGTCCGCCCGGATCGAGCTGGTCGCCAGCTTCTTCTGATTGGCCTCCTGCCGCGGGTCGAGCTCCGAGGGCGTGTAGCCGACCATCGAGGCCGCGGGCGTGCCGCCGAGGTAGGCGTAGAGCGGAGGCTCATCGGCGGCCGTGCGCGAGGACAGGGCCACCAGGAGGATCGGCAGCACCAATGCGACTCGACAACGCATGCTCATTGCCATCCTCGTTAGAGATATTCCTGGAACAGTTCCGGCCTCGGCCGGGGGATGACGACGCGGGAGACGAGGAGGCCGCGGTCGCGGACGGGCTTGATGCCGGCCTCGACGCCGGCGCGGACGTCGGCCACGCCGCCGGTCATCATCAGGAGCCCCTTGCCGCCCAGGGCCATCGCGACGTGGATCCGGAAGATCGTGACGTTCGCCGCCTTGGCCGCGGCGTCCGCGGCGGCCAGCACGCTCGTGCCGCTGAACGTCTCGATCACCCCGAGCGCGCCGATCTCCTCCGGGCGCAGCACCACCGACTGGCCGAGCGCGGGGAAGATGGACTCGTGGGCGTTGGCGATCACCATGTGATCGATGACCGCCTCGTCCGCCTTGTTCAGCCCGGCCCGGATCGCCGCCTGGACGTCGCTGACCGAGCCGCCGACGACCACGAGGTATTTCCCGGAGCAGATCGTCCTCGCGATCAGCAGCTCCACCGAGGCCGACTTGAGCATCTCGTCCTGGGCCTCGATCCCCAGGCCGATGCACGAGAACTCCGCGGCGCCGATCGAACGATGTGCTGACATGATTTTCGCCCCCGATCCGAGCTGAGAAGGTTCACGCCCGGGCCTCGATCCAGACCACGCCGTCGCGGACCTCCGCGACGCGGCCGTCGATCGAGGCGTGCACCGGCACGCCGAGCGCGGGTCTGCCGTCGCGCATCGGCGGCCGGCCGACGACGTCGCCGCGGGCCACCGGGTCACCCGGCCCGACCGAGGGGAGGCAGGGCTCGCCGATGTGCTGCTTGAGCGGGATGCCCACCCGGCTCGCCGCCAGCGTGCCGGCGCGGAGCGGGCCGACGTTCCGGAAGCCGGCCAGGCCGAGCTTCCGGATCAGGCGGGCCATCGGGGCCTTGCGGTTCTCCAGGTGCAGCTCGGCTCGCCTCGGGTTGAACGGCGGATCCTCCCAGCGGCGCTTCTCGGCCCCGAGCCGCCGCTTGTTCTGGACGCAGACGTTCCGCGGATCCAGCTCCTCCGGGCAGGAATAGAGGCTGCAGAGGTTGCACTCGCAGCAGAACGACGTGCCGATCACGTTGGCCTCGCCGACCAGGTTGAAGCCCAGGCTCCGCATCGCCTTGTGAGGCTCGATCGGGTGGCCGAGCAGCCACCGCGGGCAGAGCTCCGTGCAGAAGCTGCACTGGTCGCACGCCGAGCGGCCGATGCGGGCGATCTGCGTCCAGTCCTGGCGGCGACGGCGGACGACCACGTGATCCTCGGGGAGGACGACGACGCCCCCGGTGGTGCGGTCGACCAGGGCGTCATGATTGTCTTCCAGGCGCCCCATCATCACGCCGCCGACCACGTAGCAGGCATCCCGGACGGTGGGCCCGCCGGCCGCGGCCACGCACTGCGCCAGGGTTACGCCGACGGGCACGCGGAGCGTCACCGGCTCGGCCACGGCGCCCGCGATCGTCAGGAACTTCTCCACGACCGGCGTCTCGGCGGACCTCGCCACGTTGAGCGCGGTCTCCACGTTCATGACCACGGCGCCGACGTGGAGCGGGATGCCCCCCGGGGGGATCACGCGGCGGAGCACGTCATACACCAGGATGAACTCGTCCCCGGCCGGGTAGGCGTCGCGGAGCGGCGCGATCCGGACGCCGCCGGGGAGCCGCGGCTCCAGGTCCTCGATCAGGTCGTGATACTTCTCCTTGATGCCGATCCAGCCGGCCGACGCCCCGACCAGCCGCATCGCGGAGCACAGCCCGGCGAGCACGCGGTCGGGATGGGCGTGGAGGACCTCCTTGTCCTTGTGGAGCAGCGGCTCGCACTCCGCGGCGTTCAGGAGGACGGAGTCCGCCCTGCCCGCGAGCTTCACGTGGGTGGGGAAGCCGGCGCCCCCCGCGCCCACGACCCCGGCCTCGGCGATGGCGGTCAGATCGATCGTGGCGGTCGGCATGACGAATCGCCCCATCCCATCGGCGACACGGCCGGCCGGGCGAAGGCACCTCGCGGGACGAGGCGGCGCACCGGCTCGACCGGATCCGAGGGCGATTCTATCGCGCATGGGCCCCCGCCGCGACGGGGCAGGGCGGTCAGGCCGGCTCCGCCGACAATCCGAGCGCCTGGCGCTTCTCGACGAGGAACCGGACGTGGTGGGCCACATGCTCGGTCTCGAGCCCGACCATCTCTTCCAGGGTCACCAGCCCGCGCTCGTTGTGCACGCCGGCCCGCGACCAGGCCTCCTCGGGGAGCGACCTCAGGATGTCCCCCATCTGCCGCCGCATCGCCTCCATCAGCGCCAGCTCCGGCTCGAGCTTGCGGTCGTGATACCGCATGGCGGCGGTGAACCGCGTCTCGTCGTAGCCAATCAGGAGCGGCAGGTGCTCGGCGATCACCCGCTTCATCCGATGGCACCACGCCTGGTCGCTGTCCGTCAGGTGACAGACGACCTCCAGCGTGCTCCACCTCCCCGGCACGGGCCTCGCCTCGATCTGATCGCGGCTCATGTCGGCCACGAGCCGACGGACCTGGACGGGACCCGAGAGGAACGCCTCGATCTGATCGGCGTGCGCTGACATGGCGGGGCTCCTGGAGTTCGAAGACGGGGACGATGATTCGAGCGGAAAGACACCGTCGAGCTTCGCGGGTTCGCGGCGGCACGACCGATTGGACATGCCCCCGATCAGTCTACAGAATGGAGGACGTCGAAGGAGACAACTCGAGGCGAGTCGATGCACGACTACGACAAGAGCAGCAAGTGGCTGATCCAGCACCACGGCGGCGCCATCCTCCGGCTGGCCGGCGTGAGCGGCATCGTCCGATGGAAGGCCCTCCAGTCCGAGGTCGTCCAGCCCCGCGCCCTGCCCGACAGCCTCGTCGAGGCCCTGCTGGCCGGGGCGAGCGATCCCCGGCTCTTCGTCCTGGAGATGGCGACCTACCCCGAGCCGCGGGTCGTCGAGCAGGCCGTCCGCGACGCGGCGCTCGTCTACCTGGACCGCGGCGAGCTCCCCGAGGTCATCGTCGTGGTCCTCAGCCCGAAGGGCCGCTACCGGGTGCCCCGACAGGCGGAGATCCTCAGCGGCTGGGGCCGGACGATCTGGAATCTCCGCTGGCACGTCGTCGAGCTCTGGACGATCCCGGCCGAGGACCTGCTGGCGGCGCCCGAGATCGGCGCCGTCCCCTGGGCGTTGCTCGGACGGATCGACGGTCCGCCCGAGCCCTTCTTCCGCCGCTGCCGCGCGCGGATCGACCGCGAGGCGGCGGCGGCGGCGGAGCACGACAACCTGATGGCGGTCTCGCAGATCCTCGCCCGCCTGCGATATGATGACGAGGGGCTCTTCCAAATCCTGGGAGGACGACAGGCCATGCTCGAGCTACCGTTCCTGGACAAGTTCAAGGAAGAGTGGAAGCGAGAGGCCGCTCACGATGTCCTCGTCCGAGTGATCGTCAAGAACCTCGTCACGCGATTCAATTCCCGCGCGAAGGACCTCGAGCCCGAGCTGGCGGCCATTGCGGATGCCGAGCGGCTCGAGGCATTGCAGTCGCTCTCCGTGACCTGCGCCAGCCTGAAGGAGTTTCGCGGCCAGTTGCGGAACCCGGCCACGGATCATTCGTGAGTATCCCCCTGGTCGGGTGATGGCGTTCAACCGAGGTCGTTTGCCGTCCAGGAATCCCCGTCCATGATGAGGGACTTCTCCGGTTCCTGGGAGGAGAACAGGCCATGCTCGAGCTGCCGTTCCTGGACAAGTTCAAGGAAGAGTGGAAGCGAGAGGCCGCTCACAAGGCGACCCATGAGAACCAGGTCCGCAACATCGTGGATGTCCTGACGGCCCGGTTCGGCGCAAGGGCGTCCTCGCTCCGATCGAAGCTGGCCGCGATCGATGATGAGGAGACGCTGGGCCGGCTCGTGAAGGTGGCGGCTGTCTGCGAGAGCCTCAAGGACTTCCGAACCCATCTCCGTGACCAGGCCGACAAGATCGGGAAATCGTGATCGGGCACGGTCACCGGGCGGAATCCGCACCGGCATCCGCCTTCGGCTTCTTCCAGGCGACGACCTTCCAGCCCGGCTCAAGCGGCTGCTGCGACGGCCGATCGCGGATCTCGGCCGCCTCGGACGAGCGCCCCGCGACGGCCACGACCCTCAGGCCCCGGCGCCAGCCGCCCTCCCTGTGCCCCTGGACCATGAAGACGTCGTCACGCTCGACGCCGCCCTCCGAGCCGAGGTCGATCGTCACTCGCTGCGGGTCGAGCTGTGCGCTGCTGATCGTGCCGATCAACAGGTTGTCGCGCAGGTAAGCGGCCCACGGCTCCGAAAGGGTCGGCACTCCGTCGATGCGCTTCTCCTCGTCACCGAGGCGGAGGAAGAAACGGCCGCGGAGGTCGTCCCTCGGCTCGTCCCCCTCGATGACGGCCACGCAGAAATCGTCCATCCGATCGACCGGGACCAGGTAGGATCGCCCGCTCCAATCGACCGAGAAGAAGGTCCGCTCGATCCGCTTCGGGGCCGATCCCGCGGGCGACAACAGGAGGTGCTGGCCGACGCGTCGGGCCCAGCCCGAATCGCGGTCGAGGACCCCGACGCAGGCGGATCGGACCAGCGAGTATCGTCCGTCCTCCAGGATGTTCAGGTCGCCCCCGCCGCCGTGGCTTCCGCCATCGAGATAGCGGCCCGCGATCTCGCCGCAGGACTTCGGTGCGTCCGGGGCGGGCGCGGGAGGAAACCGGGGCGAAAAATCATGATCCGACCCGGGGATCAGGAGCCCGGCCAGGAATCCGACGATTCCGAAGATTGTTGCCCATTCCAGGGCCGTGAGCCTTCTCCATCGCCATCGCGGCTTCTCCGGATGAGGCGGAGGCATCTCATCTCGCTCGAGGCCGAACTTCTCGTCTGGGTTGGCTCGATGGGCGTTCACGGATCACTCCCCATGACGCGGGCCGGGCGAGGTGAGCCTCACTTTCCGCCTCGATCCCGGGTCAATTCTACGACCGGCCTCTGGGCCTGGCCAGGGTCCCCGCGCACCACCCGGGCCGGGCCTCCGGCGGTCGGGGCTGGACTCGGGCCGCGGGCCGGCGTTCAATCCTGGGGAGGGCCAAGCCGTCGAAGGGCCCGACACACCCCGCGAAAGGGACCGGTCAGGATGAATCTCACCGTCATCAGGAATCTCGTGGCGATCCTCGTCGCGGGGCTTTGCTGCCCACTCCCCACGCCCGCCTGGGGCCAGTCCGTCGCCGATCTCGACCGGATCACGGACGGGACCTCGCACAGCCACGTGAAATACCATCGCACGGCGATCCCTCGGGGGAAGGAGATCGTGCTGGCGGACCTGGAAGGCCCGGGCAAGGTGACGTACTGGTACATCACCGACGACAGCGGCGGGAAGATCGACCCGGGCCTCGTGCTGAAGGTCTACTGGGACGACGCCCCGGAGCCGAGCATCCACGTCCCGCTCGCGGACTTCTTCGGCGCCGTCGGCGGAAGGACCATCGACTACCAATCCGCTCCCATTCAGATCCAGCACCTCGCCTACATGTGCCATTTCCCGATGCCGTTCGCCCGCCGGGCGCGATTCGTGCTCGCGAACGATGGGAACGCGGACTACGACCGGGGCGTGGCCTTCGGCTTCGACTGGGAGAGCGACCCGAAGTACGCCGCCGAGAAGGGCCGCCTCCACGTCGCCTGGCGGCGGAGCAACCCGGTCCGGAACGACGCACCGTCGCTCGAGTCGGTCGTCGATGCGGACCGCGTCGGGGGCAAGAACACGTTCAACAGCCGGCATACCATCCTGGACGTGAAGGGGCACGGACACTACGTCGGCAACATCCTGCAGGTCCACTCCCTGAGCCCGCGATGGTGGGGCGAGGGCGTGACGTTCTTCCACCGGGACGGCCGGACCGAGGTCCATTCCCCCGGCACCGAGGACGAGTACGGCTCCTGCTGGGAGTTCGGCAAGACGTTCGCCTATCCCTACTGCGGCCTGCTCCTGGACGAGGGGGGCGATCACCGGATGTACCGCTGGTACGTGACCAACCCGGTCCGCTTTCGCGAGTCCCTCAAGGTCGAGATCCAGAGCATTCACGTCCCCGGCAACGCCCCCTTCCGGCCCGGGGCGGATGACTTCACCAGCGTGGCCTTCTGGTATCAGGAAGCCCCCCTCACGGCCGTCTCACTCCAGCCCTTCGCCGAGCGGACCGCCCCGAGCCGCGCCGTCGACTACGAGCCGCGCAAGGTCGGCACGGCCGCGACGGATGTACAACCCTGAATGGTCGCAAGGCCCGGAATATCGAGGGGCTCGAGAACCTGCGGGCCGTCTCGCAGATCCTGGCTCGCCTGCGATATGATGATGGGGGGCTCGTCCGCAGCAGAAGATCCCCGAACGTCCGCAAGAACCACCGCCGACGGCATGATCCATGCCCCAGGCGCGATCCCGGAGCGAATCGCCCGTGCACAACGCCGTCAAGGTCCTGATCAGCGAGGACGAGATCCGCGAGCGGGTCCACGCGCTGGGCCGGCAGATCGAGGCCGACTATCACGGCAAGCCGCTGACGATCGCGGCCGTGCTCACCGGCAGCCTGATCGTGCTGGCCGACCTCATCCGCCGGATCGGCGTGCCGCACCGGATCGCCCTGATCCAGGCGAGCAGCTACAAGGGGGCGACCACCACGGCCACGACCCTGGTCATCAACGAGTCGTTCGCCCCCGACGTCGCCGACCGAGACGTCCTGCTGCTCGACGACATCCTCGACACCGGCCAGACGCTCTCCGCCCTGATCCGCCACGTGAACGACCGCGGGGCGAGGTCCGTACGGACGGCGGTCCTGCTCCGCAAGATCGGCCGGCAGGAGGTCCCGCTCGAGCCGGACTACTGCGGCTTCACCATCCCCAACGCCTTCGTCGTCGGCTACGGCCTCGACTACGACGACGACTACCGGCACCTGCCGTACGTCGGCATCCTCGACGGGCCGGAAGCCACCCCGCATTGACATCGACATCGACTTCGACATCGACTTCGACCGTGAATGCCAACGCCAACGCCAACGCCAGCACCCCACCCACCCTCAGGCTCGCCCTGATCACGCGCCGGTATCCGCCGCTCATCGGCGGGGCGGAGAAGGTGCTCAGCTACCTGGCGGAGGCCCTGGCCCGCGAGGGGGCCGACGTCGTCGTGTTGACCGCGCGCGCGCCGGGCCTGGCGTCGCTGCCGCCCGAGGAGGAGCACGCCCTCGAGGGCCATCGCGGGGCCGGGCGGCTACGCGTGGTCCGGCTGGCCACCTCGCCGCTTCGGTTCCTGGGGACGTGGCTCTACATGCGGAACCTCGCGCGGTGGCTGGCCGAGCACCCGGTCGACCTCGCTTATGTCTCGATGCTCAAGCATGACGCCTACGTCGCCGTCGGCGAGGGCCGGCGACGCGGCTTCCCGGTCGTCGTCCGTCCCGAGGGGGCCGGCGCGACGGGGGACCTCGCCTGGCAGTCGTGGGGCCGGTTCGGGCGCCGGATCGGCGCCCGCTGCAAGCACGCCGATGCGATCGTCGCGATCTCCCGCGAGATCGACCGCGAGCTGCGGCTCGCCGGCTTCGACCCGGCGAAGATCCACCCGCTCCCCAACGGTGTCCCCATCCCCGCCGAGCCCTGGCAGAAGCGCGCCGACTGGAAGGCCGCCCCGAGGGCGGCCTATGTGGGCCGGCTCGCCCCGGAGAAGGGGCTCGACACGCTGGTCGCCGCCTGGCCGGCCGTCCGCGAGGTCCACCCGAGCGCCCGGCTGACCCTGGTCGGCGAGGGCCCGGAGCGCCCCGCCCTGGAGCGACAGGCCCGCGAGCTCGGCCTGGAGCTGGGCCCCGAGGGCGCGATCGACCTGCCCGGCGCCTCGGCCGACGTCGCCGCCGACCTGCGCCGCGCGGACCTGTTCGTCCTGCCGTCCCGCGAGGAAGGCATGAGCATCGCGCTGCTCGAGGCCATGGCCCTGGGCATCCCGCTGGTCGCCTCGTCGATCCCCGGCAATCGCCGCCTGATCGCCGACTTCAAGCACGGCCGCCTCGCGCCGCCCGACGACCCCGCCGCGCTCGCGCGGACGATCCTCGACCAGTGGGCGAACCTCGACCGCGCCTTCCACATGAGCCGCGCCGCTCGCTCACGCGCGCAGAATGAGTTCTCCATCGCCGCCGTCGCCCGCCGCCATCTCGCCCTCTTCCGCCAGCTCATCGACGGCCGGGGGCAGGGCGGGGCAGGGCCCTCGGCGGGCGCCACGGTCCCGGAAGGAAAGCCTCAGGGCTAGGAGTGGTCGAGCGTGTTGAAGGTGCTGCAACTGATCCCGACCCTGGACCGCTCCGGGGCGGAGAAGCAGATGGTCCTGCTGGCGAAGGGGCTGCCGCGCGATCGATTCTCCGTCGAGGTCGCGACCCTGACCCGGGGCGGCCCGCTCGCCGCCGAGCTCGAGGCCGCGGGCATCCCCGTGACGAACATCGGCAAGCGGTGGAAGGTCGACCCCCTCGCGCTCGGCCGGCTGACCCGGTTCCTCAAAGCGAAGCGGTTCGACGTGGTGCAGACCTGGATCTTCGCCGCCAACAGCTACGGGCGAATCGCCGCCCGGCGGGCGAACGTGCCGGCCGTGATCACCACCGAGATGGCCGTGGACCTCTGGAAGGGGAAGGTCGAGAAGGCCGTCGACCGTCGCCTGGCGACGTGGTGCCATCGTTTGGTCGGCAACTCCCGCGCGGTCGTCGACTACTATCGCGAGCTCGGCGTGCCGGAGGACCGGTTGGCGATGATCTACTCCGGGATCGATATCGAGGAGCCGGCGTCGTCCGACGGGGCCGCGACGAGGACGTCGCTCGGCCTGGCCCCGGACGCGCCCCTCGTCCTCTTCGCCGGCCGGCTCGCGGAGCAGAAGCGGGTGGACGACCTGCTCAAGGCGCTCGACCTGCTCCAGCACGTCCAGCCGGAGCTCCGGACCCTGATCGTCGGCGACGGGCCGCTGAGGAGTCGCCTGGAGGAAACCGCCCGCGCCTACGACCTCGCCGGCAAGGTCCTGTTCCTGGGCCATCGCGAGGACGTCCCCCGCCTGATGGCCGCCGCCGACGTCGTGACCCTGCCCAGCTCGTACGAGGGGCTCCCCAACGTCGTGCTCGAGGCGATGCTCCACCGCAAGCCCGTCGTCGCGACCGCCGCGCCCGGGACCACCGAGGTCGTCGCCGACGGCGAGACCGGCGTCCTCGTCCCCGTCGGCGACCCACCCCTGCTCGCCCGCGCCCTCCGCGACCTCATCCGCGACCCCGCCCGCCAACGCCGGCTCGGCGACGCCGGCCGCGCCCGGGTCGAATCCCACTTCGACGCACAAACCATGATCGATTCGTTCGCAAAACTATACGAAGAATTGAACTAACCACAGAGGCACAGAGGCACGGAGAAGACTGGTGTAGGCAAGAACCGAAGAAAGGGGATGAAAGCCCGGAAGTCGCGCGGGCAACAGTCGGCGGCGCCCGGAATCACATAAAATACGACCATGCCTATTTTTATTGATTCAATCGAATCGTTCTTCCTTCCAGCCTGACTTCCCCCCGCGCCCGTCTCTTCGTCCCTTGCCCATTCCCTCTTCTCTGTGCCTCTGTGTCTCTGTGGTTAGTTCATTTCTTCAGTTCGAACCATTCGCCCGGCTGGAGGATGACCGGGGTGGTGGAGGTCTCCGCCTTGACGCGGTCGGCCCAGGCCTGGGCGTCCTGGGTGATGGGGGGGAACGTGTTGTAGTGGATCGGGATGACGTGCTTCGGCTTGAGGAGCTTCACCGACCTGAGGGCGTCGTCCGGGCCCATGGTGTAGTAGTCGCCGATCGGGAGCAGGGCGAGGTCCAGGCCCTCCTCGCCGATCAGGGCCATGTCGCCGAACATGGCGGTGTCGGCGGCGTCGTAGATCTTGAGGCCGTCGGGCGTGGTGATGAGGAAGCCGGCGGGGTTGCCGCCGTTGGAGCCGTCCGGCAGCTCGGAGCCGTGGAAGGCCAGCGTCAGCTTGACCCGGAGCCCGGTCGGGAACGTGAAGCCGCCGCCGTGCTGGAGGCCGTGGACCTTGGTCAGATTCCGGGGCGGCTTCTGGAGCCAGCAACTGATCTCGTAGTTCGAGAGCACCGTGGCGCCCGTGCGGTTGGCGATCGCGACCGCGTCGCCGACGTGGTCGCCGTGCCCGTGCGAGATCAGCACGAGGTCCGCAGGCGCGTCCTCCGCCCTGATCGCCGCCTTCGGGTTGCCGGTCAGGAACGGGTCGATCAGGACGTTCTCGCCATTCGTCTCCAGCAGGAGCGCGGAATGTCCCAGCCAGCGGATCTTCGTGGACATGACTCGGGCTCGCCTCTCGGATCGCGATGCGGAGCGACACAACGCGGCCCCCGCCGCGCCGTCGCACTTGCCCGATCATCCCCGGCCCGCCCCCGCTTGGCAACCCGCCGTCCGATCGGAAACGGAATCGGTGAACCGTCGAATATCGATTGACAACCGTACACAAGAATGATAGATTCCCAACCGATGAGACAACGCTCCAGAGGGAAGGGTTGTCGGCTGACCTCCCGACCGATGGCGGGAGCTCACAGCGGAATGCGATACAATGAGTAATGGGGCCGGCCCGGCGTCCGGACGCTCGGGGTTCGGTCGCGGCCGGGGCGATGCCAGGGCACCGTGGCATCGCCCCGGCGAATTTTCCGAGTCCTTGGGACGGGCCTTCCGGGACGAGAGCCCGCGGGGGGGGCGAGGCGGGCCGATGCGGAACGTGCGAGATGTGACCGACCTGGACCTGGTCCGGAGGGTCGAGGCGGGCTGGGATGCGATCAACGTCGAGACCGCGCGCTCCCAGCGTGCCCTCGACCCGGCCCTGGGCGCGGACTGGATCGCCGTGGGTGGAGGGCATGCGGCGTTCCTGGGGATGGGCTCGTTCCTGTCTCAGGCCCAGGGGCTGGCGCTCGACGGGCCGGTCGGCGAGGACGAAATTGCACGGATGGAGCAGTTCTTCCTCGACCGCGGGACTCCCGTCCAGGTCGAGGTCGCGACCCTGGCGGATCCGTCGTTCCTGACCGCGCTCTGCCTCCGCGGCTACACGGTCGCCGATCAGAGCCATTCGCTCGTCTGCCCACTCGAAGCCGGTGGCGGGGATACCCGGGACGACGCCGAAACGGACACGGCTTCTCTACAGATCGTCCCCGCCGGGGTGGGCGACTGGGACACCCTCGTGGACGTGACGCTCCGCTGCTTCTTCGAGGATCCCGAGTCGGCGCCGCCGCTGCTCCGCGAGGGGATGCTCGCCATGGCCGCCCTCCCCGCCAACACGGGCTGGCTCGCGGTCGTGGACGGCGAGCCGGCCGGCGGCGGATCGCTCTGGATCCACGAGGGCCTCGCTCTCTTCTACACCGACGGCACCCTGGCTCCCTACCGAGGCCGCGGCATCCATTCGGCCCTCCTTCAAGCCCGGCTCGATCACGCCCGCGCCGCCGGCTGCGACCTCGCCGCCATCGTCACGCCCCCCGGCGGCGGCTCCCAGCGGACCGCCCAGCGCGCAGGCTTCGTGCTCAGCCACGCGCGGACGATGATGGTGAGACATGCCGACGCCAAGTCGGACGAAATGTAGCTCCTTCCTCGAAACGCGCCGCATGCGTTTCTCAAGCGTGGGTTGTCGAAATGTCGGCCCCAATCGAACGAGGACAGGACTCCAGCTATCGCTCGTGTTCCTTGTTGCTATTTGTTGCAACTCCCACGGAGCAGGACGCGCTGAGCGAAGCCGCACGAGAGTTGGGCCTCTCACTCGAGAAGATCAGAGATCAACGGCTGGGCGAATACCACTGGATGGGGCAGGTGGGGAATGAGACCGTGATCGCTGTCAGCCCGATCAAGGAGCGAGGTCGAGTCGTGATGGGAGCGATCGGACATCTTGGGTCCGCGGCCCGCGCGATTCGATTTCAGGAAGCCACAGGCGCACAGGGTATCGTTCAGGTCGGCATGGCCTTCGGCATCGATCCTCGGACGCAGAATCTCGGAGACGTCCTGGTGTCGACTTCGCTCATCCCGTATGACAACCGAACGGTCGTCGGTATGCAAAGTTCGTTCCGTCGTTTCCTCTGCGGCGAGGGGTACATCAGCCGATATCCGGAGGCCAATCGGCGCCCGGCACGCGGCAATCTGGTGACACTCCTCACGAAGGAACGGGAGCGGAAGCAGCATGACTTCAAGATTCATATCGGAGCGATCCTGTCGGGAGCAGCTCGCATTCAGAGTCGGCGCTTCCGGGATGAGTTGGTACAGGGTGTGCCCCCGGGTGATGACCCGATCGTCGGCGGAGAAATGGAGGCGGTCGGCCTCCTGGCGGCGTCGAAGCGAACTGACGACCCAGTCTGGTGTGTCGTCAAGGGCGTCTCCGACTTTGCAGACGAGCGTCGAGACGCGATGATAGAGAAGGGCCGCTTCCTTGCGTGCAGGAACGCGGCGACCTTTGTCCTCTCCGCGCTTCTGAACGACGCCAAGCCTGATGATCTTGTCCGAGGAGCAGGTGATGACCAGGCTCGATGACTTCTTTCGCCGGCCGGCCCAGCCTCTCACCGATCCGCGACTGCGTCACTGGAAGAAGCGGCTGGAACAGCGCGACACTCGAGCGACCGTCGAGGTCTCTCGGCCCGACCTCAGCCTGGGTCTCGGAGGAGACGCCGAGTTGCACGTCCATTTCGTCAAGGACGGTAGGGAGCTTCCCATCGAATCCACACCGTGGGACGACGAGCTCAATGCCGGACTCATCGACCTTGAGGTGCCGGCAGTCGATGCGGACCAGGAGGCAGATCGTTTCGCGCTCGGTTTGCGAGCCGCATTGCGGAAGCCATCGCGTGATTTCGGTGACGGCTATTTCAACTCGGTCCTGACCGACTTCCTGAAGAATGTCGACCGGAGCGAGTATCCGGCGATGTCCGAGGCGCTCGTTTATAGCTCCGCGAACGCTCCATCTCGAGATGGCCTGAGGGGGAGTGAGAGCTATCGCGTTTGCCGTGAGATGATCGCCGATGCCATCACCGGTCGAGCACACGAACTGAGGGACCGACTGCGCTATCCCGAGGATAAGGCCAGGAACATCCTCGACCATGCGCTGGCCCGCTATCTCGACGAACGATTCTCGCTCACGAGCCGGCGCCAGCTCGGGCTGCTTTGAGATTCGATGCAACTCACCTCGCCTCCAGCCGGAACGGCTCCAGCTCGGTCGGGCCGGAACGGACGGTCGCGGTCAGGCCGGTCTCGCCGTCGTACTCGCGGTACCTGGCGGCGAAGGGGAGCTTCGGGTTCTTGCCCTTCCTGGCGAGGAATTCGCTGCTGGGCTCAACGCGGACCTTGTACTTGCCGGGCGCGGCACCCTCGCGAGTCCTGAAGGTCTTGAGGGTGAAGTGGCCGTCCTGGTCGACGTCGCCCGCGGCGGGCAGGCCCCCCTCGGCCGGGATGAACTGGACCGAGCCGCCGGATAAGGGCTTGCCGTCGGCGAGCAGGACGCGGCCCGTCACCGGGTAGAGGGTCCCGGAGTAGGGGCCCTCGGCACCGCATCCGGCCAGGGCGAACAGGGGGAGCACCAGGGCCAGAGACGACCGGCGCGTCGTCATCACTTCGCCTCGGTCATGGTGAAGATGGCGTCGTCGGGGAGCGTCGCCACCCGCCGGCCCTCGGCGTCGAGCCGTTCGTGGGGGAGGTCCTTGATCGCGGCGGCGAGCTCGGGCTTGACGGTGAAGGCCAGGGCGCGGCCGGTGCCGCGGTCGCGGACGATGGTCCGCAAGGCCGCCACGGGGGCATCCTCCAGCTTCAGGTTCAGCCGCCCGGGGCTGACGCCGGTGGCGGCCATCAGGCCGTCGGCCATGCAGGTGTACTGGACCTCCTGCGGGCTCCGGTGGAGGACGTACAGGGCGAATTCGTGGCGAGGGCGGTTCAGCTCCTTGAGGGCCCGCTCGCCCATCCGGTAGCCGACGACGGCCCAGGGGCCGGTCCCGCCGTGGGCCTCGCGGACGCGGGCCAGGCAGGCGGCGACCGCCGGGCCGAGGGCGGCCTCCGGGCTGATCGCCAGCGTGGCCTTGAAGCGGGTCTCGGAATAGCTCCGGCCGTCGCGGTTGCCGACGACGCCGTCGATGTGCTGGGCATACAGGGTCCACGGCCCCTCCATCAGGTCGGGGCAGGGGACCTCGCCGCGGGAATCGGCCTTCAGCTCACGCGGGGCGTCCGCGCCGTGGAAGACCTTCACCGCGATCTCCGGGACGGGCTCGCCTTTCCAGGTGGCGCGGACCACCGGCGGGCCGCCGTCCCGCGAGACCAAAAGGAGACGGAGCTGGTCGCCGCCCAGGCCCAGGTCCGCCGCGCGGGCCGCGTCGATGGCCCTCGTCTGGGCGTAGGCCGCGAGCTGGATCACGAACGTCTTGCCCTGGTAGTCGATCACGCCGCGATCCGCATACGCGGAGAGGACCGCCGGGCGCGGGCCACCGAGCTTGACCTCCAGGCCGTCCGGGAGCCGGGTCACGTCCAGGGGCTTGCCGTCGGCCCAGGCCTTGGTGTGGGCGATCTCCGCCACCCGCTCGGCCTCGCCGGGCGCGGGGGTGTCGCCGAAGGTCATGCGGGCCGTCTCCTGGTCGCCGCCGCCGAGGTGGAACCAGAGCTCGTGGGCGTCGGCCGCGTGGGCGAGGGTGGCCGCGGCGACGACGGCGGCGAGTGAAATCAAACGATGTCGTCTCATGATGGATGAATTCCTCTCAGTATGCGTCGGCGCTGACGACCTCGCCCCCGGCCGAGGTCCCGAGGGCCCGCCAGGTCGCGAGGTTCACCGAGTTCTTGACGAACCGCACGCCGCCGTCGGCGAACAGGGTGTTCACGCCGCCGGGGTGCCGGCTGCGCGCGGCCCGCCATCCGTGATGCGGGCCGCGGAGGCAGTCGTAGGTCCCGCTGTTGGGGGTCAGGTAGTGGTTGTACATGGTGTGCCGGTAGTCCCCCTCCAGCCAGTTGGTCTGCCGGTCCCAGCGATAGCTGGTGGAGGCCGTGCACTCGGTCGTCGTCATCGGGATGTAACTGAAGGTGTCGGCGAACCCGCTGATCCCCGAGGGGATCTGGACGGCGATCTCCTGGGGATTGGGGGCCCCCGCGGCCGGCGGGATGTTCGAGTTGCTGCCGATGAGGCTCTCGCCCACGAGCGCCGTGTTGCTCGAGCCGTCGACGAGGCTCGCGAACGTCGTGCTCGAATTGAGGTAGATCGGGCCGTCCGGCTTGCCGTAGCTGCCGGCCAGGCCAAAGCCCCCGGGGAGGCCGTCGCCGCTGTTGACTGCGTAGCTGCACGGTTTCTGATTGGGCAGCGATTCCTCGCGGATGTCGCTCGGGCAGAGGTAGGTCCGGATCTGCACCTGGTACGCGGTCGTGTTCTGCGGCATGTCGTTGCCGTCGACGTCGTAGAGCGGCAGGTTGTAGTTCATCGCGTTGTAGCCGGTGCCGAGCTCCGTGTAGGGCATGATCTGCACGAAGGCCGAATAGCGGTAGTGCCCGGGCCACGTCGGCATCCCCGGCCCGGTCGCGCAGCAGACCCAGTAGTTCGTCATCGGTGCGATGATCCCCGACGACGGCAACGTGCCGAGCGCGCTGTAGTAGTTGTGCAGCGCGATCCCCACCTGCTTCAGGTTGTTGGTGCACTGCATCCGCCGCGCCGCCTCGCGCGCCGACTGCACGGCCGGCAGCAGGAGCGCGATCAGGACAGCGATGATCGCGATCACCACCAGCAGCTCGATCAGAGTGAATCCACGACGACGTCCCATGCGAGCCCTCCTCCGCGAAAGCCGTGGCGCTGTCTCCCGGCCCCTGGCCGGTAACACGATCCTACCAATCGTAATACCGAGGGGGAACCGGGGACCGCCGGTCGTCCCGAATCTCGTGGATCGGACGGGGGACGTCGATCTCGGGTGCGGACGTCAGGCGCGTCCCGAAGGCCGCCAGGCGGGGCGATGGGGGAAGGCGGCGCGGCGAAGGTCCCAGGCCCGGCGGAAGGCGTGGCCGACCTCGGCCGCCTGCTCCGGGCTCCACGTCGCGCCGACGGGGAGGAAGAGATGGCTCTCCTCTCGGCGCACGGGGATCCGCTCGACCAGGATCGCCCGCAGCAGCCAGACGGCCTCTTCCTCGTCGGCCGTCTGGGCTCCGATCCAGCCGACGTGGGGATGAGGTGACAACGGCAGGCCGGCCGCACGGACGGCGGATTCCAGGGCGGCGAGGGCCGCCCGGTAGGTGTCGGGCGCGGACGAGGCCTCGTCGGACGTCGCCGGCTCGAGGTCCTCGGCGGAGGCGAGGGATTGCTGGTCGGAGGACAGGTGGTCCTCCCAGTAATGGGACGCCTTCGCCAGGGCGACGACGACGTTCTTGATCTCCTTCTCCGGCCGGAAGGCCGGCCCGGCCGGGAGCTGGAGGATCGTCCCGCGGCGGCGGGCCGCCACGTTCTCGGCGTTGACGGCCAGTTGGAGCCAGGCGGCCTCCGCCAGGTCCCGGCACCGGATGCCGACCCAACCGGGGGCGTAGCCATCCTCGACCACGTACCCGCTCGTCAGGCCGATGGCCCGGTCGATCTCCGCAACCGCCGCGCGGTGTCGATCCGGATCGGCCGCGACCTCCGCCGCGGGCGGAGGGCCCAGGAACTTGCCCCGGTGCGGCGGGCCGCCCGCCAGGGCCAGGTCGCAGAAGGACGTCCAGATCCGGTCCCAGGCGACCTTGCCGTCGGGCCCGTAGATCAGCCCGGCCGAGCCCATGGAGACCGGCGGCACGTCGGAGTAGCAATGCTGATAGCGCGGCGGCAAGAGGGCGTTGATCTTCGCGTCGAGGGCCGCCAGTGCCGCCCCGTGATCTCCACGTCGCGTCGCGCTCATGGATCGGGTCTCATCGGTGCGCCCGTGAGGGCATCGGATCATGCCGGCAGGCCCGGTGGGCCGTCGACCAGTGTATCCGATGCCCCCGCGGCCCGCCTCCTCAGCGATGGAACGCGTGGAACGGCCGGCTCATGGCCGGGGCGTGACCGGCCCGCGCGGCCGGCTTGGCCTTCGCGGCGGCCCTGGCCGAGGCCGTGGCCGTGGCGGCGGGGGAGGTCGACACGGAGGCCGTCCCCTTGGTGCCCTGGGCGGCCGCCTTCGAGCCGGGCGAGAACGGGTAGTAGTCGAGGAGGAACCGGGGGGCGTGCATCTTCACGCGGACGTCGCCGAACTTGCCCAGGCCCCAGATGGTCTGGCCCAGGTACGCCTGGCCGTTCTTGCCGTCCAGCGTCTTGACCGTGCCGGACAGGACCGACCGATGGGCCACCCGATTCACGACCGTCAGCCGCTGGCCCTGGCCGTTGCCGTAGAGCAGGTCGTCGAGGAACCCGCCGCGGGCGAGCGTCAGGGTCACGAGCTGATTGGTCGGCGTGTAGTAGGCCAGGTTCGTCCCGCGGGCGAACATCGCCGCGTAGTTCGTCCCGGCCGTGGAGCCGTCGCCGGAGAGCTCGTAGCCGCCGATGTCCATCAGGCCGCCCGCGGTCCCCTTGAGGATCAGGTGGAAGAACGCGTTGGCCGGCAGCGGGGTGCCCGGCGCGATGGCCACGGTGAAGTTGGACGGGTCGTAGGTCACGGCGGCCGGCACCTGCGACTCGTCGCCCGTCCCGTACTTGCCGTCGGGTCCCATGCTCTGGAGCAGGTAATTGTTCGGATTCAGGGCCGTCGACGGGATCAAGGGCTTGCTGAAGGTCACGAAGACCTGGCTGATGTCGGCGGTCGTCCCGGTCCACTGGAAGGCGGTGACGGTCAACGGCGTCGTGTTCGGATCCAGGTCGACGATCGTCAGCGTCGCCGTCGAGGGCGTCCCCAGGACCGGCGCGCCCAGGGTCTCGTCACTGCGGACGTTGCTCAGGACCACGTTGACCAGCTCGTTGCCGCTGCCGTACGGGTTGGCCAGCACGGGGACGACGATGGTCTTCGAAGTCTCGCCGTCGGCGAAGCTCAGCGTGCCGGAGACCGGCGTGTAGTCGTAGCCCGGCAGCGCGTTGACGGCGACGGTCTGGTAGTCGACCTGGACCGCCCCCCGCGCGCCCAGCGTCCGGTTCACGGTGAGCGTCGCCGTGCCGGCGTTCTCATTCACGCTATAGGACGCGGACGAGAAGGCAAAGGTGCCGACCCGGTCGACCACCGTGACGCTCTGGCTGGACGTGTTCGAGGACGGGTCGGTGTCCGTCTCCGTGGCCGACGCCGTCACATTCACCACCAGGCTCCCGACGACGCCGGGCGTGACGGTGAAGCTCACCGTCGCGGAGGCCCCGGCGGCGAGCGTGCCGACGCTGGCGACGATGGACGTCCCCTGGAGGGCGACGGTCCCGGAGGGGCTCACGACCCCGGAGCCCGCGACATAGGACGCCCCCGTGGCGAGGGGGCTGATGATCGTCACGTGCGTGGCCGTGGAGGGGCCCTTGTTGGTCACCGTGAACGAGAAGGGGACGCTCTCGCCCACCTGCGTGATCCGCAAGACGGCCGGTAAGACGTTGTTGAAAGTCAGGTCGATGGCCGGCCTGGCCGCGGTCGTCGCGGTGGACGTGTCGTTGCTGGGGTCCGGATCGTGCACGGCGCCGCTCACGGTCGCCGTGCTCGTCAGCGTCGTGTTGCCGGCGGACACGTTCGGAGTCACGATGATGTTGAAGGTCGCCGAGTTCGCGCCGCCGGGCCCGTCCAGGCTCCCCACGTCGAAGGTCAGCTTGCCGTTGACCGGCACGATCCCCCCCGTGGCCGAGACGAACGTCACGTCCGCCGGCAGGACGTCCACGACCGACACGCCGGTGGCCGGCGAGAGGCCGTTGTTCGTCACCTTGAGGGTGTAGACGAGCTGGCTTTCCACCAGGGCGCTCGAGGCCGCCGTGAGGCTCACCGCCAGGTCCGCGGACGGGACGACGGTCGTGGACGTCGTCGCGGTGCCGTTGGACGGGGTCTGGTCCGCGGAATTGCCGGAGATGGTGGCGGTGTTGACGATGCCGGCCGCGGCCGCCGCGGCCTGGGGGATCACCGTGACCGTGATCGTCGGCAAGGTGGTCAGGCCGGTCGTCACGCCGAGCGTCCCGAGGTTCGTCGTCACCGTGTTGCCGGAGATCACGGGGGTCACCCCGGGGGTCGAGCTGACGGCCGACGTGATCACGACCGTGGAGGGGAGCGTGTCCACGACCACGGCGGCGATGTCCGCCGAGGGGCCGGCGTTGGAGATCGTGATCACGTAGACGGCCGGCTCGCCCACGTACACCGAGCCCGGCCCGGTCACCGTCACGCCGCGATCGCTGAGCGGGTTGACGGTCACGCTCGCGGTGGCCGTGTTGTTGGCCGGCGACGGATCGTTCTGGTCGGCGACGATCTTCGCCACGTCGGACGTGACCGTGGACGTCGAGACCGCGGCGGCCTTCACCTGCACCGTGAACACCGTCGACGCGTTCGCCGCCAGGCCGAAGGTCGGGAAGGTAATGACGCCGCTCGCGTTCGGCGTGGCGCCGCCGGTCGCCGAGACGAACGTCGAGCCCTTCGGGATGGTATCCGTGACGATCACGCCGGTGGCGGGCGACAGGTTGCCGTTGGCCGCCGTGATCGTGTAGGTGATGAGCTGGCCGGCCAGCGCGGTCGGCACGCCGGAGCTGAGGGCCGCGTCGGAGGTCACCGTGACGGACACGTCGGCGCTGGGGGTGATCGTCGTGGAGACGGACGCGGCGTTGTTCGAGGTGTCGGGGTCGAAGTCGCTCCCGTCGACCGTGACGCCGTCGACGATCGGCGAGGCCGTGGCGGCGGCCAGGGGGATGACGGTGAAGCTGAAAGTGGCCGAGGCGTTGGCCGCCAGGTTTCCCACGGCGAAGGTCAGCTTGCCGGCGACCGGCGTGACCCCGCCGGTGGCCGAGACGAACGTCACGTTCGCCGGCAGGGTATCGACGACCGACACGCCGGCGGCCGGGGACGGCCCGTTGTTGACCACCGTGATCGCGTAGGTGAGGTCCTGGCCCACGTAATAAGGGGCGGTCGAGGTGACCGCCAGCGAGCTGACGGCCAGGTCGGCGGAGGCCGCGACGGCCGTCGTGACGGTCACGGTGTCGTCGTTCGGGTTCGGGTCGAAGTCGGTCGTGGAGACGGTCGCGGTGTTGGAGACGGAGGGGACCGCGGCCAGCAGGACGTTGACCTGGAAGCTGAGCACGACCGAGCCGCCGGCGGCGATCGTCGGCAGCGTCGCGGTGATCGTCCGCCCGCTCACCGACGAGGTGACCCCGCCGACCGACGCGGTGAACGAGCCGGCGTAGGACAGCGAGGCCGGCAGGGCGTCCGTGAAGACGACCCCGTGGGCCGGGTCGGGGCCGGCGTTGGTGATCGTGAACGTGTACGTCATGGTCCCCCCCGCGTGCACGGGGGGCGAGGTCGTGCTCGCCGAGCCGGTGATCGAGAGGTCGGCGACCACCACCGTCTCGGCGTTGAGGGCGAACTCCGAGGTGTTGCCGTCGGGATCGGTGGCCGTCGCCGTGACGAACGACCCCCCGGGGACGTTCGCGCCCGGGAAGGTGAAGTCGAACGGCGCGTTGTGCGAGGCGTCGGTCGTCATCGTCCTGGTGCCGATGAGGTACTGGCCCTCGCCGTGGCCCGAGGGATCGGCGGTGGGGTTCCAGAAGAACTGGAGCACGTATTGCGTCGATGCGCCCGCGTTGAGCGAGCCAATGACCTCGAGGTTGCCGCCGGTGGAGACCGCGGAGCCGAGCACGGGGTAGTTCTGGTAGTCGTTGGGCCCGGGGACCGCGCCGATCTCGTCCGGGTGGTTGGGCGTGGGGCCGTTGCCGAAATTGATGCCCAGGCCGGTGTTGTCGTGGATCGAGTTGGACAGGATCGTGTTGTGGTGGACGTCGAAGACCAGCCGGATGCCGTCCCCCGGGTCCAGGGAATTGCCCCTGTTGTAGGCGATGACGTTGCCCGCGCCGGCCGCCGTGCCGCCGACGGTGACGTCGTCCGACCAGATGACGATCCCGGTCCCGACGTTCCCCAGGTTGGTGGCGCCGCCGGGGGTCGTGCCGATGTAGTTCCCCTGGACCACGGTGCCGTTGGCCGGGCCGACGGTGAACTCGATGCCGTTGCCGTTGTTGGCCGCGATGACGTTGCCCGCGCCGGTGGTCGTCCCGCCGATGGTGTTGTTGGTGGGGCCGGAGATCCGCATGCCCGTGCCGCCATTGGGGAGGGCCTTGATGCCGGTCACGTCGACGCCGATGTAGTTGCCCTGGATCACCTCGTAGCCCGAGCCGAGCACGAAGCTGTCGATGCCGGCGGCCGTATTCCCCGAGATGACGTTGCGGGCGGCGGCGGTCGTGCCGCCGACGGTGGCGTACGAGGCGTTCGTCCAGATCAGTCCTTTCGAGTTGCCGATGGCCTTGGTGCCGGTGATGTCGGTCCCGATGTAGTTCCCCACGACCAGCGAATGGTCGCCGGTCCCCATCGAGATCCCCTCGTTCCTGTTGCCGGAGATGACGTTGCGGGCCGCGGCCACGGTGCCGCCGATGGTGGTGAGGTCGGCGCCGTTCTGGAAGATGCCGTAGCCCGAATTGGGCACGGCGATCGTGCCCAGGGCATTGAGGCCGACGATGTTCCCCGCGATCAGCGTGCCGCTGGACGTCGTTTGCCCGGCGTTGATCTCGATGCCCTGGGTGCCGTTGCCGGAGACCACGTTGCCCGCGCCGGCCACCGTGCCGCCGATCGTCGTCCCGGTGGACGAGGTGACCACGATCCCGTAGCCCCTGTTCGGCACGGCGACGTTGGAGAAGTTCGCGACGCCGACGAAGTTGCCCTGGATGACGTTGTTCGACGCATTCGAGATCGCAATCCCCGCCTGCCCGTTGCCGGCAATCACGTTGCGGGCCGCGGCGGACGTGCCGCCGACGGTGTTGCTGTTCGTCGACAGGTTGATGCCATTGCCCACGTTGCCCAGGCCCGTCGAGCCGGAGGGGTCGGTGCCGATGAAATCCCCCTGGATGAGCAGCCCGCCGGAGGTCCCCAGGGCCGTGATCCCAGACCCGCCGCCCGACCCGCCACCGTTGGCCCCGATGACGTTGGCGGCGGCGGCGACCGTACCGCCGATGACCACACCCGAAGAGCCGTTGAGGAAGATCCCGGACCCGCCGTTGCCGATCGCCTTGTAGCTGGGTGTCAGGGTACTTAAACCTGTGAATGAAAGGAGCCAGGTCCCCCAGTTCGCCCCCGCCTGCGACGCCGACGCGTACTCATTGGCGGCCAGAAAAGAGCCGCCACTCGGATTCACAACGATGCTCCCGGTAGGGCCGGCGAGATAGGGCGGGGGCTCGGTCGAGACGTACGTCGCCGCCCCGGCCTGTGCCAGATAAGGCGCGGCCGTGGCGCCGGCGGGCATGCCGGGGATCTGGTTGGTCACGTACATGGACATGTTCTCCGTGGAGGACGACTCCACGTAAGTCAGTCCGATAGAGCCCATTTCCTGGATCGCGATCGCAGGCGAATAGGTGGCGACCCCGACCCCGCGGCTGATGTTGCCCGCCTGGGCCAGCGTGGGGAAGCTCTGGGCATTCGAGGCGTCTGTGGCGAACTCGTACCAGCGGACGTTCGCGTCGCCGGCCGCCGAGCCGATCGTGTGGGTCGCCACCAGCCGGTTGTTCAACCAGGCGACGCCCGCGATCCCCGTGTCACCGGTGTCAATCTTCGCCGTCGTCCCGGGCTGGCTGGCGTCGGCCGGGTCGGCATAGGCCGGCACCGTGATCACGCTGCTGCCGAACGTCGACGCGGCGATCAGCGGGTTCGCCCAAGTCATCACCCGGACCGTGCTGTAGCTCGAGGCCGGCACGGGGTCGCTCTCGACGAAGTACATCGGCTGGCCGGCCGTCGCCCCGTGCATCATCGCCGGCGCCAGGGAGTAGTCGCTCGGCCGGTTCACCGCGACCGTCGTCAGCGAGCCGGCCCCGATCGAGGACGCGGCGATCGAGAGGACCTCCGCCCCCATCCGGGTCGTGCCCGCCGGGTTGTACAGGTTGAAGGAGAAGACGATCGCGTCGGCGTTGTAGCCGAAGGTGGGGCTGGCCGCCCAGTTGCCGCCGCTCGACACGTCGATCCGGTACTTCGAGGAGAAGCTCGCCTCGTTGCCCGCGTCCGAGAACGCGACGTTCAGGAACGAGCCCGACGTGCCGGCCTGATGCTCCAGCGCGGACACCACGAACCGGCCGGCGAGCTCGTCATAGAAGACCTTCGGGGCGAACAGGTCGGGGGCGGTCGCGGCCGGGAAGAAATCGGAGAGCTTCATGGTCGTGGGGTTGGCCCCGCCTATGTCGCTGAACCGGAGCGCCCCGTTGACCACCTCGATGACATCATTAAAGTTCCCCACGGCGACGGACGTCCCCGGCGGGACGGACTTGGCGTCGTTGTATTGCAGGCCGGCAAAGCCTACGAGGGGTATCGTTGATACCGTCCGAGCGCCCGTGCTCACGCCGATCTGGTTCCCCTGGATCACCAGCCCGGTCGCGCCGGAGGAGATCGCCTGGATGCCGTTGCTCGTGTTCCCGGCGATGATGTTGCCCGCCCCGGTGGCGGTGCCGCCGATGGTGTTGTCCTTGCTGCCGGCGATCGAGATCCCCACTCCGTTGGCCTTCGCCGCGGTCCCGTCCGCGTTGGTGCCGATGTAGCAGCCCGTCACCAGGTTGCCGCCCCCCTGGTCCAGGAGGATCGCCGTCCCCGGGCAGCCGTTGATGGTCAGGGCCTTGATCGTCGAGCCCCCGGCGGTGACCGTCAGCGCCACGTCGCTGGTCTTCAGGGCCGAGGCGTCCAGCTCGATCAGGGGCTGCCCCGTGTAATTCCCCTGCGTCGACCCGTCGATGACCGTCGGGTGCGACACCGTCGGCAGCGGCGACCCCAGCGCGATCGTCTTGACCCCGGCGCCGCCGAGCTGGAACCAGACCTGGCTCGTCGGATCGGGATCGGTCTGCGCCTGTGTCAACGCCCATCGCAGCGAGCCGGAATTGAGGTCGTCGTTCGTATTCTGGACCGTGTAGACCGACAACAGCTCGCGGCTCTCCAGCCACTCCAACGCCACCCTTCGGCTGCGGCCACGTGCGGACATCGGACGACGGCGGACCCCACCCGTCTGACTCTCGAACATGTTCGCCTCGCTGGTACTGCCTCGAGTTGCCGCACCACCATTCGCAGCCGCCCGGAAGCCGAATGCATGCCGCCTATTACTGTCTCGATCTTGTGTGATTGCAGTTCTGATGATTTGGGCAATTCACACAAATTAGATCGTCCCAGGTCGTCGCAAACCAGACTCGCATGGGGCGATTGAATTTTCAATAGATGCAGCCCTCACCGCAAGCGTTTCGGCGGCAGTGAGTGAGTCGATGACGCGATTCGTCTCGACGAGTGGCGAGCCGGGGCGAGGATGCGGACGCTCGGTCCACCGCCGAGCCTCCGAGCAGCCGGATCCGTCCCGCGATCGGTATCCGGCGGTGCCTCCCGCCGCCTCGATCGCGGGGAAACCGCCGCCGATTCGGTGGAATGAGCCGCGTCCGCGCGAAAAATTCCCGGATCCCTGAAACTCGCCGGCCTTTTTTCGGGATTGTACTGGGATAGAGGCTGCGCGAGTCCGCGCGCTCGATTCCCGGTCCCTCCACGCGGAGGCATCCATCAATGGCCGCACAGGCTCAGATCTCCGCCAACCGGCCGTACGCTGCCCGGTCGATCGAAGCCAGGCGGAGGGAAGGGGGACGATTCCGGGGGGCGGGGAGGTCCAGGCCGCGCGGGCTGGAGCGGCTGTTCGCGATCTTCCTCGCCGAGGCCGATCCGGACGCTGGCGGGTACGAGAAGGACCTCCTGACCCGGGCGGCCGAGGTCTGCTGGAGGATCGAGCAGGCCGAGAAGGCGGATGCGGAGACGTCCGCCCGACCGGACTTCCGGCTCAGGCTGGAGGCGATGAGCCGCGACCTGACGGAGATCCTCGGTGAGCTCCGCAGCCTCCGCAAGGGCCGGCAGGCGGGCGAGGACGAGTCGCCGAGGCCGCCGCAAATCGACGAGATCGCGCCATCGAAGCCAATTTCAGAGCTCAATCTATCCCTTGTACCACAAGGAGTTGTGTCGACGTCGCGGGAACAGCCTCGCGACGACCGAACCCAATCCGCCGTGGCCCCCGTCGTCGCCCCGGCGGAGGCGGCGACGGGACGGGCCGATCCCGGTTCAGTCCCCCTCGATGAGGGCCTTGGGGTCGTCGACGACCAGGTAGTGGCCGTGGTCGGAGGAGACCAGGACGGCGGAGTCGTCCCAGTTGCTGTGGGCCTCGACCCACTTGACGATGGCCTGGACGGCGGCCTCGCCGCTGTAGAGGGCTCCGATGGCGTTGTCCAGGTTGTTGGCGTGGAGGCCGAAGTCCACGTCGCCGGCCTCGACGAAGAGGATGAACGGCCGGTCGGGGTCGGCGGACAGGACGTCGATCGCCGACTCGGCCATGTTGACCAGCGTCGGCTGGGCCAGGATCTCGGTCGGCGAGTAGGCCTCGGCCGCCACCGGGACCCCCTTGCTGTTCAGGCTCGGCGCCGGGTCGAACCGGCCGTCGGCGGTCCGGTAGGGAAGATGGTCCAGGCCCTTCGCGCCGAAGAGGCCGAAGAGGCGGGCCTTCTTGCGGACGGCCTCGGCGGCGGCGGCCTTCAGCACCGCCTCGCCGCTGGTATTCGGCTCGGTGTGGACGCAGACGTACTTGCCGCCGTTGCGGACGTCGATCGCCGCGCGGTCGGCGTCGGTGATGAAGAGCGGGCCCTCGACGCCGTTCTTGCCCTGCATCTTCAGGCTCGAGGTCGTGGTCACGATCCCGTAGCCGGTCCCCATGACCACGTCCAGGCCCGGGTAGAGCTTGCCGCCGCGCGCCTGCTGGATGATCCCCGGCAGGCCGAGCATGCTGCGGGCGAGGTCCTGGTAGTCGTCCCGCTCCACGTTCTGGGCGTACATCCCCGCCGGCGAGGCGTGATTGAAGGGGACGCTCGTCACGGTGCCGGCCTTCCAGCCCCGCTCCTGGAGCTCGTGGAAGAGGGTGGGGACCAGCCGGCTGTCGTCCGCCACGTTGAGGCCGCTGTTGTACGACTTGACGCCGCTGACGAGCTCCGCGGCGCTCTGCGAGGAATCGGTGTAGGCGTGGAGGATCCGCTTGACGTCCAGGACGCCGGCCTTGTCGGCGTCGTTGGAGTTCTGCCCCTTGAAGTAGCCCGGCGCCTTGGGGCCGAGCGGCCCGAGCGTCCAGGGGTTGGGGCCGGCGATCTGGGCGTCGTAGCCCCCCGGCAGGCTCCTCGCGGGGATCGAGACCATCTGCCGGTCCACGTCCTGCACGCTGAAGTCGTGGGTCGGGCTGGTGACGACGTATCCGTACTGCGCGGAGCCCTCCGCCGCGTAGTCCTGGAAGAAGAGGCCCGCGCCCTTCCCCTCGTCATAGACCTTGCCCGACTTGACGATCGCCGCGGCCCGCGTCGTCGGCCAGTCCAGCCCGTCGAACCAGACGATGAACAGGTGCTTGACGCCGCGGCCGGCGGCATCACTCAGCACCCGGCGGAGGTCGCTCTGATCGGCGTAGTCGGCCGAGGGGTTGAGGGTGTTCTCGGGGAGACGGCCGAAGGTCTCCTTGATCCGCTCGGGGTCGCGATAGCGGCTGTTCGAGCCCATCACCGAGGAGACGTCGATCTTGCGCCCGAACGTGTAGACCGGGACCATGCGATTGCTGTGGCTGTGATGGTTCGAAAAGACGTCGCCGGGGCCCTGGGAGCCGAAGTGGTAGGCCCGGGGGAGCTTCTCCGCGGCGGAGGCGACGTAGCGGGCCTGGAGCTCCTTGATGCGATCCTTCACGGCCGGCGCGGGGGGCTCCTGGGCGCCGGCCCCGGCCCCGGCCGCGAGGGCCGCCACCAGGGAGAGGGCGCCGAAGGCTGCGCGGGGGGCCGCCCCCGATCGATCCGAATGAGGTTGAGCAGGCATGGAATTCGCTTTCGTGGTCCTTCGGTTTCGGAGTCTCGTCACGCCCCGCGATCGCCGACATCGGCGGGAGCCCGCGCCGGGAGGGGGCGCGGGCGGGGCCCTCATCGTCGCGATCGGATGCGAGGATCGGTCGAAGCTTTCGTGAAGAATCGGGCGCCCGCGTCGCGGGGCGAGGGGGCCGGTGCGTCCCTCGATTGTAAGGCCGCCGGCCCCCGGGGGCCAAGCCGGTTTCCCCGGGCGGCCCCCCGCTGGCTTCGGCCGCGTCGGTTGCACAGAATGGAAGGAGCCCCATCGCGGGCCGATGGCCCCTCGACGATCGAGGGGATCCGCCCGGCGGCGGCGGCGGCGGTCGGGCAGGGCGTGGAGGCGGGCGGTGTATCGGGATGTGCTGGCGATCGTCCTGGCGGGGGGGAAGGGGACGCGGCTCGACCCGCTCACGAGGGACCGCGCCAAGCCGGCGGTCCCCTTCGGCGGCCTCTACCGGATCATCGACTTCACCCTATCCAACTGCATCAACGCGGAGCTCCGCAAGGTCCTGGTCCTCACCCAGTACAAGGCATCCTCGCTGAACCGGCACATCGACCAGGGGTGGAAGTTCCTCTGCCGCGAGCTGGGAGAGTACGTCGAGGTCATCCCGCCCCAGCAGCGGCTCGCCGACACGTGGTACATGGGGACCGCCGACGCGATCTACCAGAACGTCTACACCATCGAGAAGGCCGCCCCGCGCGACACGATCATCCTGGCCGGCGATCACATCTACAAGATGAACTATGCTCGGATGATCGACTACCATCGCGACAACCGGGCCGACCTGACCGTGGCCTGCCTGCCGGTCCCGCGGGAGCAGGCCTCGGAGTTCGGGGTCCTGGCCGCCGACGCCGCCGGGCGGATCTCCGAGTTCGTGGAGAAGCCCGCCGAGCCCCCGCCCATGGCCGGCAGCCCGGGCCTGTCGCTCGCCTCGATGGGCATCTACGTCTTCAACACCGGCGTCATGTACGAGCAGCTCTTCCAGGACGCCGCCCGCAAGGAGGCCAGCCGCCACGACTTCGGCCGCGACATCATCCCCTCCATGCTCGAGGCCGGGATGCGGATCTTCGCCTACCCGTTCCGCGACGAGAACCGCAAGACGGCCGCCTACTGGCGCGACGTCGGCACCCTGGACGCATACTACCAGACGAGCATGGACCTGATCTCCATCGACCCGATCCTCAACCTCTACGACCGCGACTGGCCGATCCACACGTTCCAGCGCCCGTTCCCGCCGCCCAAGTTCGTCCACACCGACCCGGATCGCCGGGGCGCGGCGTTCAACTCGGTCGTCTGCCAGGGGTGCATCATCTCCGGCGGCCAGGTGTACCGGAGCATCCTCTCCCCCAACGTCCGCGTCAACAGCTTCGCCCTGGTGGAGGACTCCATCCTCCTGGACAACGTCGACGTCGGCCGACACGCCCGGATCCGCCGCGCGATCGTCGACAAGGACGTGAAGGTCCCCGCCGGATTCGAGATCGGCTGGAACCGCGACCTCGACCTGGCCCGTGGCTTCACCCTCACCGCCGACGGCATCACCGTCGTCGCCAAGGGGGAAGAGCTGGAGCGGTTCGCGTGAGGGACGGAAACGGGGGCATCTTCCCAAGTCGCGGGGGCGGCTCTTGACACTCCTTGCACACAAGCAGAGCCTCCGGGTGGCCGTGGTGGAACACCACGGGACCGCCGTGGCCTGGCAGCAAAGCCCGTCCGGCGCAACGGCTTGCCTTACCGTGGTGTCGCTGCGCGTCCACCACGGCCACCCCGCCGCAGCAATGTGCCAACAGTCAAACGCCCCAGGCCCTCGCTCTCAGCATTTCGGGACAGTGCCGAAACGTGGCATCGAGTCCACCGCGGCGAAACCGGATCGCGAGATCGGGTCACCCTCCAGAAACCGGAGCCACCCATGAGAATCCTCGTCGTCGGTGCCGGGGCGACCGGCGGATACTTCGGTGGGAGGCTGCTCGAGGCCGGGCGGGACGTCACGTTCCTGGTGCGGCCACGACGTGCGGAGGCGCTGGCGGCGACGGGGCTGGCCATCCGGAGCGGCCGCGGGGACGCGACCATCGAGAATCCGCCGACCGTCCTGGCGGCCGACCTCGAGTCCCGCGGGCCGTTCGACCTGGTACTCCTGAGCTGCAAGGCATATGACCTGGACGGGGCCATCGCCTCGTTCGCGCCGGCCGTCGGGCCGGGTTCGATCGTCCTGCCGATGCTCAACGGGATGAGGCATCTGGAGACACTCGACGCCCGGTTCGGGACCGAGAGGGTCCTGGGCGGGGCCTGTTTCATCTCGGCCGCGCTCGACGACGCCGGGCGGATCATCCACCGCAGCGACGTCCACGGCCTGGTCTACGGGGCCCGCCTGGAGGAGCAGGCCGCGGCCGTTCAGGCGGCCTCGACCGCCTTCCAGGGGGCGAACTTCAACCCCCGGGCGAGCGACGACATCCTCCTCGACATGTGGGAGAAATGGGTCTTCCTCGCCGCCCTGGCGGGGACCACCTGCCTCGTCCGCGCCTCGGTCGGGGACCTCGCCGCGGCGGGCGGATCCGACCTGGCGGTCGCCCTCCTGGACGAGTGCAACGCCATCGCCGTCGCCGTCGGACGGCCGCCCCGGCAGAAGCACCTCGATTGGGCACGCGGGATCCTCACGGACCGGGGATCGACGATGACCGCTTCCATGCTCGGCGACGTCGAGCGCGGCGCCCCCACGGAGGCGGACCACATCCTCGGCGACCTGATCCGACGCGCCCCCCGTCCGGCCGACGGCTCCCCAAGCCTCCTCCGGACCGCCTACCTCGCCCTCGGGGCCTACGAGGCGAGAAGGCGGCGCGAGCATCCCTGAAGCCCGAAGGGCCGACTCCCGACTCGAGCCGACGGGGCCGAAACGGCGCGGGCTGGGGACGAAATCGGTCGAAAATTTCTTGACAAAACCTGAACGTGCGCACATATTCCCTGTCGCGTCCCATCTCGACCATTTTCGGACCGAGGAGAATGACGATGAAGCCGGCAAAGTCCTTCGCCTGCCTGTGCGTCGCCGTGACCGCCCTGGCCTCGATCGCGAGGGCCGACGATCCTCCGTTCCCCAAGCCGACCGCCGAGCACAAGATCCTGGCGGCGGACGAGGGGACGTGGGATGCCACGATCAAGTCGTACGAGGCCGGGCCGGAGTCGGCCCCGACGGTCACCAAGGGGGTCGAGGTCAACACGGTGATCACCGGGGGCCTCTGGATCGTCTCGACGTTCAAGGGGGATTTCGCCGGGCTGGCCTTCGAGGGCCGCGGCCAGTACGGCTACGATCCGATCAAGAAGAAGTACGTCGGGACCTGGATCGATAGCATGAGCACGTCCGTCATCGTCCTGGAGGGGACGTACGACGCCGGGACGAAGACGCTCAGCTTCACGGGCGACGGCGTCTGCCCGGTCGACAACACGAAGATGGTGATGCGGATGGTGACCACCGCGAAGGACGAGGGTACACGCCACTTCGTCATGTACGCGACCGGTACGATCACCGGCGGCAAGGAGGCGAAGATGATGGAGGTCGAATACACGAAGCGGAAGTGATGGCGATGACGCCGGGCAACTCGCCGTGCGGCCTCCCGGGCCACGGGACGCCGCACGGCGAACCTCCCGATGCAGGGATCGCCTCGGGGCCAATATTGGGGCGACCGGTGCGAATTCCGGTCAGCGGGGCGGTCGCGGAGCTCGCAACGCCCCCCGCCTGGAGGCTGCCGATGATCCCGCCGAAGACCCCCCGGATGGCCCTGCTGCTGGTCCCATGCACGCTCCTCCTGTCGGCCGGCTGCGCCGCGATCATGACGAACATGGTCCGCGCCACGCTCGTCGAGGAGCGGTCGTTCCCGATCGCGGGGCAGGGGAGCCCCGCGGTGATCGCGGAGACCTTCAACGGCGGCATCAAGGTCGCCGCGATCCCCGGCCGCGAGGTCAAGGTGAAGGTGACGCGGATCGGCTGCGGCAGGGACCAGGCGGCCGCCGAGGGGGACATCGCCAACGTCCAGGTGGCCTACGCCCAGGAAGGAGACACGGTCCGCGTCGTGGCCACGCGGGCCGGCTCGAAGCTCGCCTGGTCGTCGGCGGCGGAGATCGAGCTCCAGGTCCCGACGGACACCGCGCTGACGCTGACCTCGCGGAACGGCCGGATCCACGCGCTCGGCGTCCACTCGCCGATCGTCGCTCATACAACCAACGGGGAGATCGACGTGCGAGCCGCCCGCGGGAAGCTCGACCTGGAAACGAGCAACGGGCGGATCGACGCCGAGGGGACCGACGCGGTCGTCGCGGCGACGACCTCCAACGGCGAGGTCCGCTTCGTCGGCAACCTGGCGACGGGGGAGCATTCGCTGAAGACGTCCAACGGACGCGTGGTCCTGGCCGTCCCCAGCTCCGCTCCCCTGCACGTCTCCGCCCGCACGTCCAACGGCCGGGTCACGAGCGAGCTCGCCGGCCTGGAAGTTCAAGATGGCAAGCCGGGGACCAATCACCTGGTCGGGCGGCTGGCCGGCACCCCGAAGGCGAGCATCGGCTCCGGGCCGATCGCCGAGGCCGAGGCCGCGATCAACGTCCGACTCGAGACCAGCAACGGCGAGATCTCGCTCCAGGCCGTCCCGGCCGCCGAGGCCACCCGGCCGTAGGCGAAGCACGCCCCCTAACGCGAGCCCGGCCGCCACCATGACGGACCGCCTCGAGGCCCCCGTAGTTGGCCCTCGCGAGGACCGCCCGCGAGGCGAGGATCTGGCACCCCCGAAGTCAAGACTTCGCCGCGAGTTACGGGAGGAGACAAGGCCGGCCCGACCGGCGTCGCCAATAATGGAAGCCGGGAGGCGAAGTCCCCTGGGGCGGCGTGCGCGCCGGCCTCTGCATCTTGATCGGCCACTGAAGGGAGGACGAGGATGATCACCGACGCGAGGAGTTTCCGCCGTCTCCGCCGGGCGGCGTGCATCGGGGCGCTCGGCCTGGCCGCCGCGTTCCCAGTCACGGCCCGAGCCCAGATGATCGACGACATCGACCCGAATGCGAAACGGGAGAGGGAGGCCGTGGAGAAACTCCTCCGGCTCGAGTCGATGCTGGAGCAAGACAAGAATCGGCAAGAGGTAAACCGTCAGTTCCGGGAACTTCTACGGGAGGAAGCGGCCCGGAAGGCCGATGACGGCCGCCAGAAGGCCGAGAAGGACCTCGACGAGGCCGCCACGCGGGCCGGCGACGCGGCCGAGAAGCTCAGGGACCAGGCCGGCGAGGCGTCCCGGGACGTCGGCGACATCCTCGAGCGGCACCTCAAGGAGCTGGGCGACAAGCTGTCCAGCGACCTCGGGCCGATCGCCCGCGAGGTCATGGAGAAGCTCGATAGGGCCGCCGGCGACGTCAGCAAGGCGCTCGACAAGGATGGAGTCCTGTCGAAGGACCTTCGCGAGGCCCTGGAGCGGACCCGGGACGAGCTCCGCGAGAGCTTCAAGGAGGGGGGCACGCTCGAGACCCGCTCTCGCGAGGCCGCCGAGAAGGCGAGCCGCGACGTGAAGGAGGCCGTCGAGAAGGCCCGGCAGGAATTGCACGGCGCGGTCGGCGATCATCTCGACCAGGCCCGGGACGACGTCCGCCGCGGGTTCCGCACGCCGGCTCCCGAGCGCAGGAAGGGCGACGCGCCGACGGCCGAGGCTCCGGCGACTCCGGCCCCGCCGGCGCCACCGGCCACCCCCGAACAGGACGTCGAGCAGGCCCGCCGCGAGGTCATGAAGCTCCAGCAGCAGCTCAACGAGGCCACCCGACGCCTCCGCGATTCGATGCAGCGCCGGAACGCCCGCGAGATGCGGCTGCCGCGCGGCCCTCGCCGCGGCCCGGACGGACGGCCCCTCCCGCCCGTGCCGCCCCGGCCGCCGGCCCCCGACTCGCCCCCTGCCGCCCGCGAGCGCCGCGAGCTCCCCGCCCCGCCGGACGCCCCTGGCAAGCAGCAACGCCTCCGCGAGCTCGAGGGGCAGGTGGACCAGCTCCTCAAGGAACTGAAGGACCTCAAGAGCAAGAAGGAGAAAGCGGACGACAAGGACGAGGACGACTCGTCGATCTGAGCCGGCACGTCCCGCCGGGGCGGAGCCTGGGACGTCTCGCCCCGGCGGGTCGGATATTTCGAGCACTTTTCCTGGAAGATCTTCTTGCGGCGGCCGATGGTCCTGAGGTATCTTCTCGCATCGGCGCCGAGGCGCCACCTTTTCTTGCTACCCAAGTCGTGGCCACGGTACGAGACCCGGTTCCTCTCAGATCTGCTCGTTCGGGCAATCGAGGCGTGATGAGGTCGTCGTCATCCGGCATGCCGATTCGGTTCCTGGCGGGGGCGTTCTTGATCGCCCTGGCCCAGGGGCTGCTCGCGCCGGAGGCCGCCGCGGGCTGCAATCACGCCGTGGGGTCCGGGACGCACGACCGCTTCCTGGCCTCCGTCGCCCGCTTCGACGACCTGATCACGGGGGGAACGCTCGCGGACAGCCAGGACATGGCCCCGCGCAAGCCCGCCCCGTGCTCGGGCCCCGGATGCTCCGGTCACGTCCCGCCGCTTTCCGGGTCCACGACCGTCATCGCCCCCCCGACGCTCGATCACTGGGGCGTCCTCCAATCCCAGGCTCGCTCCTCTTCCGCTTCGCACCGGAGCGAATTTTCGGAAGCAGCCTGGCCTCTCCCCGCCATCCTCTCCTCGGGGATCTTCCATCCTCCTCGATTCCTCGCCTGAACGATTCGCCTCTCCCGATCGTAGGAAGCCTGTGCGTCCGGCCGCTGATGGCAGGACGCGCCTGAATGCGTGTGGGTCCGTCCTCCAGGGCCAGGCATGATCCTGGCGGTTGTGACGTCCCCCGACATGGCTCGCGATCGGCAGGCCCTGCAACCCCCATGCGTTCAAGGCAAGTTTCCCGCATTGCGTGACAGAGGAGCTCGTACTCATGCTTTCTCCCACCACCATCCTTCGCCCCACCGACGCCCCTCCCTCGATGGCGGAGGAGAGCCTCGCCCGCCTCGGCAGCCTGGGCGTCATCGCCGCGGGCATGATGGCCCTGCTGGTCTTCGCCCTCTGAGGCCGTTTCCAGGCGAGATCGGCGCATGGCGAATCTCTCGATTGATCCGGGGGCTGAGGTGTCAGTCCCCGGTTCTGCGTCCGGAGCCGCGTCCACGCTGACGCGGCAGCTCGGCCTGGCCACCACCACGGCCGTGATCGTGGCCGAGGTCATCGGCGTGGGCATCTTCCTGACCACCGCCGGGATGGTGAAGTCGCTGGGCTCGCCGTTCTGGATCCTGGCGGTCTGGCTCGCCACGGGCGCCGCCGCGATCGGTGGCGCCCTCTCGTTCGGCGGCCTGGCGGCCCGGATGCCCCAGGCGGGGGGGCTCTACGTCTACCTGAAGGAGACTTACGGGCCCCGGATGGCCTTCCTCTACGGCTGGCTGTCGATGCTGGTGACCGACCCGGGGATCACCGCCTCGGTGGCCGTGGGCCTGGCCAGCTCCATCGGCGACGTCGTGCCGCTCTCCGATCTCGAGCGCGCGGGGGTCGCCGTCGCCGCGATCCTCGCCCTCGCGACCGTGAACATCGTCGGCCTGCGGCTCGGCTCCCAGGTGGTGAAGGCCCTGGCGGCGATCAAGATCGTCCTGCTCGGCTTCCTGATCCTCTGGGGGCTGGGAGCCGGCCGCGGGGACTGGTCGCACTTCTCCCCCTTCGTGGAACAGCGGCCCGGCTCGAAGCCGCTGGTCGGTGCGCTCATCGGCGGGATGATCGCGGCGTTCTTCTCGCTGGGGGGCTGGTGGGACGTGAGCAAGATCGCCGGCGAGGTCCGCGACCCCAGGCGGACGCTCCCCCGCGCCATGATCCTGGGCGTGGGTATCGTCACGCTGGCGTACCTCGTGATCGGCATGATGTTCCTCTACCTTGTGCCGCCGGAGCGGATCGACGACCGCAAGATGTTCGTCTCCCAGGCGGGCGAGGTCCTCTTCGGCCGCGCCGGGGGCGTGGTCCTGTCGCTGATCGTGGTGATCGCGGTGCTCGGCAGCCTGGCCGCGCTCCTGATGGCCATGCCCCGCGTCTACTACGCGATGGCGAGCGACGGCCTCTTCTTCCGAGGCGTGGCCGCGATCCATCCCCGGTTCGGGACCCCCGCGCGGGCCACGAGCATCCAGGCGGCGCTGGCGTGCGTGCTGGCGGTGGGCGTGGGGGACTTCGACGCCCTGCTCGGCTACTTCGTCGTCCCCACGGTCCTCTTCCTGGGCCTGGCGGTCGCCGCCGTCTTCGTCCTCCGCCGCCGCGAGGGGGCCGAAGCCCTGGCGGTCCCCTGGTTCCCCCTGCCGCCGATCCTCTTCCTGGTGCCCACCACGGCGCTCATGGTACTCCTCGCCGGGGACAATCCCCGCCACACGGGGATCGGCCTGGGCGTGGTGCTGCTGGGGATCCCCGCGTACGAGATCTTCTTCGCCCGCCGGCGGCGGAAGGCCGCCGGACTCGACGACATTCTGAACTAATGCTCTGTCACAGCTTGATTTTCGGGCTGGCAGCAGGACAGGCAGGAATGCCTGTCCTCCGAAATCTCCGACACACCCGGCTTCAAACCCGGGGGGACAGACATTCCTGTCTGTCCTGCAAGCCGAATTCTGAGCGTCGACAGAGCTCTAGATCCACGGACGCTCATTCTTTCGTCGATAAAAGTCCTTCATCCCTTGCCGGGAGGTATTCCGATGCCCTGGATCCGCACGGTCTCGCCCGAGGACGACCCGCGGGTTGGCGACGCGATGGGCCGCCAGCGGGTGCTCTACCCCGCCGAGTACGCCGAGCCCGTGCACGAGCTCGACGAGGGCCTGCCCGGGATCGTCGCCTCGCACACGCTGATCCCCGAGGCCCTCTACCACGCGTTCGCCACCTTCGGGGCGCTGATGTCCCCCTCGCTGCCGCTGGCGCGCAGGCAGCACGAGATGATCGCCACGATGGTCTCGCTGACCAACGCGTGCCACTACTGAATCGTCTCGCACGCAGAGTTTCTGCGTCGGGTCACGCTGGACGAGGGCCTGGTCCGGGCCCTCGAGGAAGACTACCGGACGGCGCCCATCACCGAGGCCGAGAAGGTCATGGTGGAGTACGTCGTCAAGCTGACGAAGGACGCGACGAAGGTCTCGCCCGCCGACCACGAGCGGCTCGCCGCCGCCGGCTTCGACGACACGGCGAGGCTCCAGATCACCCTCATCGCGGCCTGGTTCAATTACATCAACCGCGTGGCCGATTCGCTGGGCATCGGCCGGGAATGACGCGCGAAGGAGGATACCGTCGCGGCCTCGGCCGACGTTCAGCTCGACGGGAACGTCGTCGCCGGGGTCCGCGTGTCCTCGAGCAACTGGTGGATGTGGGGCGCGAAGGACCGGGGCTCCAGGAGGAAGGCGTCGTGGCCCTTCTCCGAGTGCACGGTGATCCACATCACGGGGACGCCGGCCCGCTTGAGCAGGCGGACGAGCCTGGCCTGGTCGCGGGGCGGGAACGAGAGGTCGGAGTCGATGCTGAAGACCAGGAACTCCTGGTGCCGGCAGCGTGAGAAGAGGTCCTTGAAGCTGGTCGCGCCGGCCTCGTCCACGAGGTTGAACCACTGCCAGGCATCCAGGATCCGCAGGTAGCTATTGGCGTCGAACCGGCGGACGAACTTCTTGCCCTGGTGGAGCATGTAGGACTCGACGGGGTGGTTCATCTCGTACCAGCCGTACGGCGGCTTGGTGGAGACCAGCTCGGTCCGGGCCCGCTCGCGGAGCGTGTCCAGCGAGACGAACGTCTTGTGGGCGATCCGGCGGGCCAGCGCCAGCCCCAGGTCCGGCCGCGCGCCGTCGTAGTAGTCGCCGCCGCGGAAGTTCGGGTCGGCCTCGATCGCGTTCACCTGCTCGAAGTTGATGATCCGTTGATAGATCGAGGTCTCGACTCCGGTGCCGATCGGCAGGACGATCCGCACCCGGTCCGGGTAGCGGGCGGCCGTCAGCAGGCCGAGGAACCCGCCGATCGACGCGCCGACCACGGCGTGCAGCCTGGAGACGCCCAGGTGGTCCAGCAGCTTGATCTGCGAGTCGACGATGTCGCTCATCCGGAGGACCGGGAACGACGGCCCCCACGGCCTGCCCGTGGCCGGGTCGATCGACGCCGGGCCGGTCGAGCCGTAGCATCCCCCCAGGTAGTTGGCGCAGAGGACGCAGAAACGGTCCGTGTCGAGCGCCTTGCCGGGGCCGATGAAGCCGTCCCACCAGCCCTCGTGGTTCTCCTCGGTCCAGCGACCGTCCAGGCCGGGCACCTCCGGGTTGAAGCCGGCGGCGTGCTGGTTGCCGGTCATCGCGTGGTAGAGGAGGATCACATTCGATCGGTCGGCGTTCATCGTGCCGTACATCTCGTACGCCAGGGTGAACGCCGGCAACGGAGCTCCGACCCTCAGGACGAGGGGATGGGCCGGGTCGTTGTACTCGAAGAACCGCGTCCGCGTCTCGCCGATGGTATCGCTCATGAATCCGGGAAGCCTGGGGATCGGCCGATCGTTGAGGAGATCCGCCCCGCGTCGCGCCGCCGGATGGGTCCGGCGAGGCGCCGCGGGGCGGAGGGGGGCAGGGGGGTTGAGTGCGCCTGGCCTCGCGCCGCCTCAGGCCGAGGCCGAGGCCTTCAGCGCCTGGTCGAGGTCCGCGCGGATGTCGTCGATGTGCTCGATGCCGACGCTCAGGCGGACGAGCTCCGGCGTGATGCCCCCCTCGCGCTGCTGCTGCTCCTCGAGTTGCGAGTGGGTGGTGGTCGCCGGGTGGATGGCCAGGCTCTTGGCGTCGCCCACGTTGGCCAGGTGGGAGAAGAGCTTCAGCGAGTCGATGAACTTCGATCCCGCCGCCGCGCCCCCCTTGATGCCGAAGACGACCATGGAGCCCCCCTTGCCGCGGAGGTACTTCCGGTTGAGGTCGTACATCGGGTCGCCTTCCAGGCCGGGGTATCGCACCCACTCGACGCCCGCGTGGGTCTTGAGGAACTTCGCCACGGCCAGCGAGTTCTCGCAGTGGCGGTCCATCCGCAGCGGCAGGGTCTCGATCCCCTGGAGGAACATCCAGGCGTTATCGGGGGCGATGCACGCCCCGAGGTTCCGGAGCGGGACGGTCCGCATCCGCAGGATGAAGGCGAGCGGTCGGAGCACGTCGGGGAGGTCGATGCCCCAGCGGAGGCCGTGGTAGCTCTCGTCGGGGGTCGTGTAGAGCGGATGCTTGCCGGCCGCCCAGGCGAACTTGCCGCTGTCGACGACCACGCCGCCGATCCCCGTGCCGTGGCCGCCGAACCACTTGGTCAGCGAGTGCACCACGATGTCCGCCCCGTGATCGAGCGGCCGGGTCAGGTACGGCGTGGAGAAGGTGGAGTCGACGATCAGGGGGAGCCCGTGCTCGTGTGCGATCTTCGCGACCGCTTCCAGGTCCGTGACGTCGGAGGCGGGGTTGGAGACCGTCTCGCAGTAGAGGGCTCGGGTCTTGTCGTTGATCGCGGCGGCGAAGTTCTTCGGCTCGTTGGAATCCACGAACGTGGTCGTGATGCCGAGCGAGGGGAGGATGTCCTTGAACTGGGTGTACGTCCCGCCGTAGAGATTCCGGGCCGAGACGATGTTATCCCCCGCCTGGGCGACGTTGATGATCGAGTAGAAGATCCCGCTCGTGCCCGAGGCCACGGCGAGGCCGCCGAGCTCCGGGGCCCCTTCCAGGAGGGCGACTCGCTTCTCCAGCACATCCGTGGTCGGGTTCATGAGCCGGGTATAGATGTTCCCCAGCTCGCGAAGGGCGAACAGGTTGGCCGCATGCTCCGCGTTCTTGAAGACGTACGAGCTGGTCCGATAGACGGGCACGCCCCGGGAGAGCGTGGTGGGGTCCGGCTGGGTGCCGCCGTGGAGGCAGAGGGTCTCGAGCTTCATGATGCCGCCGTCAAGGTGAATGGAGGGAGAGTCGTCCTACCGCCGGCGGGCTCCGCCGGGCTTAGCCAGGACCTTGAATTAGAGCCAATCCGCCCGCCCGATGCCAGTGCGGATCCCTCCGCCCCGGGGGGGGACGCGGCGACGCCTCGATTCGGGTCGTTTTTTTCCCGGGACCACCGGGTTCGACTGAAATCGTCGCCCGTTCCGATCGATACATTGGTTATCACTCGCCCGGCGGCCGCACCCACGGTTCATCAGTTCACAATGAGCAAGAACCCGAGGAGCCGGAGGGCTCCCGATCCCTCGACGAATGAGGATGGAGTTCCTGTCGTGCCCAGATCGAGCCGTCCGCACACCGCAGGCCGCCGCCGGACGCGCGGCCTCGCGGGACTCCTCTTAGCCTCCGCCTTCATCCTGACCTCGATCGCGGGCATCGCCTCCGCCCAGGAGCCCACCGCGGCCACGGAGCCGGTCGCGCCGGAGTATTTCGCCGGCCGCGGCGAGGTCCCCGATGCGCCCCGCGTCGAGATGAGCTTCCTGGACGCGGCCCTCGAATCCCTCTTCGGCGACGTCTACGCACCGGGCCGATGGCGGCCCCTGTCGCTGGGCACGTTCTTCTCCGAGGGCTGGAACGAGGCATGGGCCGGCGGCCCGGCGGGCCGGAACGGGACGACGCCCCGCCACGGCTGGCTCGGCGCCTTCGACGGCGTCTTCTACCGACTCTGGTTCACGAACTTTACATATAATCACCATCTGAATACCTCGTACCGGGGCGATGGCTACTTCGGGGATTACGTGCTCTTCCTCCCCTTCAGCCGCCGCTTCGAAGTCGCCTTCGACGTCCCGTTCGTCGCCGCCAACGGGACGAGCAGCCCGTTCCAGGGCTATACCCGCAACTTCGGCGACTTCACGGTGATCCCGCGGTTCCTCCTGAGCGAGAGCGAGGCGACCACCCAGACCTTCGCCTTCTTCGTGCGAACTCCGACCGGTTCCGCCCTCAACGGCAACCACGTCATGTCGCTGAGCCCGCGGTATGAGTTCTGGACCAACCCCGGCGGCTCCTGGGTGGTCCGCGGCGGCGCCGGGCCGGTGATCCCGCTGAACCAGCACGAGAACCCCGGCGGCCCTCAGACGTCGTTCACCGGCGACCTCGCCGTCGGCCGGTACTTCCGGCCCCACGACGTCCCCTTCGGCGACCTGGTCTTCTACGTCGCCGGCAACTTCAACGTCCCGATGCAGGGCACGAGCAAGACCACCTACGCGGGCATTGGCCCCGGCACCCGATTCCATATTATGAACAACTATTTCTTTATGAATTTCTGGGAGTTCCCCGTCACCGCCGCGCACCCGGAGGACTTCAACATGCAGACGGCGATCCTCAAGGTCTTCTGACGGCACGCATCCCGGCCGCCCGGCACGACACGGCCGCTCTCATCTCAGGGACGAGAGGTACGCGAGCAGGTCGGCCGCCTCCTGGGCCGACAGGCCGGAGAGCTGCCCCTCGGGCATCAATGAGGCCCGCGAGGGGCGCAGCTCCTCGACGTCCGCGGCCTCGATCGAGATCTCCTTCCCCAGCGGATCTCGGAGCACCAGCCGACTCGCGTCACGACGGACCAGGATCCCCGTCAGGGCGTGCCCCTGACGCGTCGCGACCGAGTAGGCGGCATAGAGCGGCTCGATCCGCCGCGAGGGCTCCAGCAGGCTCTCCAGCAGGTCCCCGCGCGATCGGGCCTTGCCGATGGCCGACAGGTCCGGCCCGACCGCCGTGCCGCGATCCCCGACCCGGTGGCACTCCCCGCACTTCACCCCGGCGGACCAGAAGAGCGACGCCCCGCGCCCGACGTCCCCCTCCAGCGCCAGGATCGTCCTGGGGCGTGGATTCGGGCCCAACCGCGGCTTCCCGTCCGACGGCAGGAAGCCCTCGAAGAGATCCCGGATCGCCCCCTGCGGGAGCCTCGTCGCGGCGGCCAGGGCCTCGGCCCTGGCGGTCCCCTGGATCTCTCCCCGGCCGAGCTTCCGCGCCAGGACTTGCGCGGACCTCGGGCTGGAGGGTGACGCCTCGGGCACGACGACGGGCCCGGTCGCCTGCTTGCCGCTGAGCCCGGCGATCCAGCGCCCGATCAGCGCCAGCCCGGCCTCGTCGGGCCGCTCGGCGCCGAGGTGGGGCATCCGGTCGCGGCCGAACTTGGCCATCCGGAAGTAGAGGGTGCTGGAATACGGATCGCCCGGCCTGACGATCCGGGCATCCGGCAGTCCGAAATCGCCGCGGGTGGGCCGCACGTCCAGGGCATGCATCTCCGGGAGCGGCGTGGGATACTTCAACCGCAGGGGGACCGAGCTGCCGCCGTGGTCGCAATGGCAATGGCCGCAGTTGGCGTGGAGGTAAGCGAGGGCGCGGGCCTCGAGCGGCTCCCGCTCGTCGGCCGGGTCGGCGAGCCGCGGCTCCTTCCCCGCCGAGGCGGCATCGAAGGGCGGCAGGGGCTTCGTCTCCTCGTCGACCCGTCGGACGAATCCCGACTCGGTCATCGCCACGAGCTGGTTCCGGCCGTCCGGCCCCGGCCGGTTCAACTGCTCCGGCAGGAACGCGAGCGTGTAGTCCGTCTGGTTGTTGTGGCACGACATGCACTGGCCACGGCCCGGGAACGTCCAGGTCCGCCGCCGCCCGCCGTCGGGGACCTCCTTCTCGCCCCCCTCGGCGGGGACGAGGTCGGCATCGGTCTGGTCGTCGCGCCACGCATAGGAGTAGGCACGCCAGTCGCCGCCGTCGAAGTGGAGCATCTGCGTCTCCACCCGCCGGCCCGCCACCGAGATCGTCCGCGTCAGCACCGCGTCCTTCGGGAAGTGGAGGCGATAGGGATGCAGGCTGACCTGCCCCGCGCCGGGGATCGGCCGCGGGGTCGGGAAGAGGGTCGCGGGGGAGAGGCCCGGGAACGCCGCCCAGTGTTCCTCGGTCGCCCCGTCCTGCCACTGGCGGCTGTTCACGACGAAGGGGACCACGCCCTCCGCCGGCCGATGGTCCTTCACGGAGGCGAAGAGCCCGGTTTGCGAGAGCGCGGTCGGGAACAGCGCGTTCCGTGCCGACTCATGCTCACGCTCCAGCGCGTGGATCGTTCCTCCGTCGTAGTCGAGGATCAGGATCTCGCCGTCGCGTTCCTCGCCGAAGGCGACGATCCGGATCGACGGCCGGGCGATCTCCGGCATCTCTCGGACGCGATCCCCTTCGAACCGCGCGGCCCAGAGGCGGCGGGTCTCCCAGTCGCCGAAGACGTACGCGCCGACCAGCTCCGGGAACGCCTTGCCCCGGTAGACGACCCCGCCGGTGATGCTGCAGGCGACCGCGTGCGAGAGCTCGACGAGCGGCGGCTGGATCGGCGTCGGGCCGACCTGGTCCGACCGGATGAGCTGCGGGCCCTCGCGCGCCGACCATCCGTAATTGCCCCCTTTCTGGACGCGATGGATCATCTCCCAGAGTTCCCAACCCACGTCCCCCGCGAACAGCTCGCCGGTCCCGCGGTCGAAGCTCATCCGCCAGGGATTGCGGAAGCCATACGCCCAGACCTCGCCGCGGGCGCCCTCCATGGAGACGAAGGGGTTGTCCTTCGGGATGGCGTACGCCTTCCCCTCGTCCTTCCGATCCACGTCGATGCGAAGGATCGAGGAGAGCAGGTCCGAGATGTCCTGCCCGGTGTTGAGGGCATCCGGCGGGTTGGGGTTGGTCGCATCGCCCGTGGAGATGTAGAGCTTCCCGTCGGGGCCGAAGTGGAGGTCGCCGCCGTTGTGCCCCCCTTGCAGGAACGTGAGCAGGATCTCCTCGCTCGCCGGGTCGATCCGCGGCGGGTCTGTCGAGGTCACGCGGAACCGGGAGACCCGCGTGCCGTCCTTCAGGTTCGGATTCGCCGGGTCGGCCGCCCGCAGGGTGTAGCAGACGAAGCACTCGCGGTTCCGCGCGAAGTCGGGATGGAAGGCCAGCCCGTAGACCGCCTCGACCTCCTTCGCCCCCGCCAGTTGCGAGACCGTCCGGATCTCCGCGGGCAGGTCCAGGAACCGCTCCGCCTTCCCATCGGGCCGGGCCCGGAACGAATAGAGCCGCCCGGCCTGCTCGCCGACCACCATGCGATCGCTCCCCGGCATACGGACGATCAGCAGGGGATGATCGAACTTCAGGCTCGGGAATGCCCTCACCAGCCGGAACGGCGGCGGCGGCTCCGGCGAGCCCGTCACGCGCGAGGTCGTCCACGCGGGCCGCGCCGGCGCCTTCCCATCGTCCGCGGCCTGCAAGGCCGCCATCCCGGCCACCACCGCCGGCGCAAGCGTCACGAGAAACCGGCGCAGGCCGGCGAGGGGGGTGGACGGCACGGCGATCTCCCCAAATTCAGGACATGCACCGCGGGCAGGGAAATGCCTCACGGAGAGGATGCAAAGGGGCTCATTGTACCCCGCTCCGGCCCCGAGGCAACGCTTTCGCCGGATCCCCGGGACCACGCCGAACCGCCTGGCCAAGGGATCGAAATCGAAGATGGATGGCCGGTCGGGCCGGCCGCGCGCCTACTCTGGGGTGTAACATGATCCCTGGAGGATGTCGGCCGATGGCCATGGAAACCACCGCGATCGCACCGGGACCGCTCGATCGGATCTTCGCGCAGGGCGTCCTGACCGGATCGCCCGACGACCGGCTCCTGGATCGCTTCCTCGCCGACCGCGACGGAGACGCCTTCGCGGCGCTCGTCGCCCGCCACGGGCCGATGGTCCTGCGGGTCGCCCTGGGGACGTTGCGGAATCCCTCCGACGCAGAGGATACCTTCCAGGCCACCTTCCTGATCCTGGTCCAGCGTGCGAGTTCCCTCCGCGGCCGCCCCGACCTCGGCGGCTGGCTCTTCCGCGTCGCCCACCGCGTCGCACTCCGGGCCAATGCGGTCGCCGCCCGGCGGCAGAAACGGGAACAGGCAGTGGCCAGGACGACGGCCATGATCTCCGCGAACGAATCCGCGGAATCCGATGACCTCGCGCAAGCGGTCCATGCCGCGATCGCCGCCCTGCCCGAGGCCCTCCGCTCGGCCGTCCTCCTCTGCGACCTCCGCGGCATCCCCCAGCGCAACGCCGCGATCGCCCTGAAGACCAGCGAACGCACCCTGCGCCGACGCCTCGTCAGGGCCCGCGACCGCTTGAAGCCCCAGTTCGAACGTCAGGGCCTGGCCTTCGACGCGGCCATCCTCGCCATTCGCTCCGGCGGCGCCGCGACCGTCGTACCGCACTCCTGGTCGGACGCCGTCGTCCGCGCGGCCCCAGGACATGCCGCGGCCTCCGCCTCGGCCAGTGTCCTGGTCGGCGCGGTCCGAAGGGGCGAAATCTACCGATTGCTTACATGCTCTGTCATTAGTTTCATGACTGTCGTCCTGGCGATGGTGGCAGGCTTCGGCGCGATGGCAGTCCCTCCGATGAAGGTCCCCGCGACCGGCCAGGCCGCGGTGCATAACGCCCCGAAGAAGCTCGAACAGGAGGCGGTATCCATCACCGTCTCCGGCAAGGCGACCGACGCGGAGGGCAAGCCGGTCGCCGGCGCGACGGTCCACCTCGTTTCGGCGAACTTCGACGGAGCACCGATCGGGACCGCGACCACCGATGCCGACGGCTCCTATCGCTTCGCCGACGCCCCCCTCCCGTTGTGGCACAATCACAACACCCTGCCTCAGGGAACCTTCGAGGTCTTCGCGACGGCCCCCGGCCATGGTTTCGCATGGCAGGGGATCAAGCTGTATGTGCCCCGGCCCCGCCCGCCCGAGCTCAACGACGTGATCGAGGGCTACAACTTCTTCGAGAGGGATCCCCTCGTCATGGACCTGACGCTCCCTCGGCGAGGCTTCCTCGCGGGCCGGGTGGTCGATGAGAGGAGACGTCCGATCGTCGGCGCGTCGATCCGGATCCTGTGCTGCGATTATCTCGACTACGCGGGCAAGGAGACGCACACGAGCACTCGCATGTTTGGGGCGATCAACGCCGCGCCAGCGGCGATGACGACGACCCGGACCGACCAGGAGGGCCGCTTCCACCTGGATGGTCTCCCTGCCGAATGCGGTTTCTACCTCCGGATCGAGAATCCCAGCAGTGCCCCGCGGACGCTCCACGCCGCCACGACCGAGCGGCCCGCGGCCGCCTTCGACTACCCTCATGACTCGATCCAGGACAGGACTGAACGACCAACCGTCCACACCGGCCCAATCCTCATCGTCCTGGACAGGGCCCGTCGAGTTGCCGTCAAGACGGTCATCGTCGGGACGAAGGATCCCGCGGCCGGGATCGAGGTCATGGCGTGGCAGGGTGACGTCGGATCGTCCGCTTCCGGAGTTTCGGACGCCGACGGCCGCCTCGAACTACGGCTCCCTCCCGGCGAGTACGACATCCTGGCTCACCGCAAGACCGGCGAATCGCGCGGAATCTATATCAGGTCGAAGCTAAGCGTCGCCGCCGAGCCCTCCGAGCAGGACTTCGAGCTTTCGATCGACCTCGGCTGCGTGGTGAACCTTGAGGTCATCGACGCCGACACCCGCCAGGGACTGCCGGGCGTCACCTTCTGGTCCACGACGAATCCCGCCGGCAATAATCCGCGTTCCGTCACGAGTACCCATGATTTTATGGACAATCCGGTCAACCCCGTCTCCGACGCCAGGGGCCGCCTCCGTGCCGTGATGCCCCCCGGCGAAACGACCTTCTCCGTCATGCACTCCCCACCACCGCCCGGCTATCAGCCTTCTCGCGAACAGCAACGCGTCACCCTCCGCGCGGGCAAGGCCGCGACCGTCCGTTTCGAGCTGCGGAGGGCCGGGCCGTGAGCGAACGTCATGGCCTCCCGACGAAGTCCTCCTCACGAATGATCTCGCCCAGTTCCGCCAACAACCGTATCATGAATCCAGGCGGAACGATTCCTATCCACACCCATCCGCTGGGCATGAGGACGTCGCGATGAACGCCTGGAACGAGCAGGGACACGCCCTGGAAGCTCAACTCGGCGGAGCGGATTGTCGCTCGCCGCAGTCAGGCGAACTGACTCCTCCGCTCGGTTCCGCGAGTCGTGACGCCTTGATCGAGAGCCTGACACCGGAGAAACGGGCCCTGTTCGATAGCATCTCGAAACTGCGAAGGAAAATCGGCCCGATCTCCTTCGACATCGTGAACGCCCTACGGGAGATTCGGGAGGATGGCTGACCGGCTGGTCATCGACGCGAGCGTCGCGGCCAAATGGTTCCTCGACGACGAGCTCGACGTCGACCTGGCGGAGGAGATCCTCCTCCGATTCCTCCAGGGCAGCCTGGATCTTCACGCCCCTCGGATCTTTCGTTACGAGGTCCGCGCTCTACTCGCCAAGGCTTGCGGCTCAAGGAAGGCATCCGGAGAGCGCCGACTATCGAAGGAGGATGGCGAGGAAGCCGTGAAGAAGCTCTTCAAGTTGGACATCCCCCTGAGTGATGAGACCGAAGACGGCGCGGCCTCGACGCTCGATATGTGCGTCTCCTTCTCGAAGACTTTCAAGGATATGTCTTATCTTCGCCTGGCAATCGACCTGGATTGTCGCTTCTGCACGAGCGACAGGAGAGTTCGAGAATCTGTTCCCGCGACGTTTCCTACCGATCGCGTGGTCCTCCTCTCCGAGCTTCGAGTTCGTTGACACCTTGCTCACGCTGGGCGCAAACTCCGAACACTCGTGAGGTCGGCCATCCCATTGCGAAGATATGGCCTGCCGACATGAACCCGCCAGACACCATCTCGTCCATCGCCTCTGGTCGAAACCGTGAACGACTCCGGCCGCCTCACGAAGGTCTCGCCCATTTCCATAAACAACCGTAGCATGAATCCAGTCGGAACGGTCCCGACCTCCACCCGTCTTCCCGCCATGAGGACGTCACCATGAACGTCTGGAACGACCCGTGACTTGCCCCGGGAGATTACGTCGACGGAGCGGATCATCCGATCGTCCGGAACCCAGCCCGATCGAAGGGCATGTTCGCCAGGTTCCAGAGCCGGGCTATGGGCGGGACGAAACCGGGATAGTCGTGGAACATGGGGCCATTCCACCGCAAGGCGCTGGATCGGATGGACCTAGGATACAACCCCTTGCCCCAGCAAGATCGCCTTGAACTTTGACTTGCAATCGGGCGACCTTATCGCGCCGTCCCTGATTCTCTGGAGCAGGCTGGTGGGGACGGGTGTCCGCCGTCGGAGCTTGCCGGCGCCTTCCAGGGAAGTCAGGTTGGCCAGCGAGAGTTCCTTGATGTCTTCATAATACAGGCAGGAGCGATTCGTCAGAAGCGAGAACTCGTCTACCTCCACAATGCAAGACTCATCCATGCCGACGCCGACCGCGAAGCTCGTGAAACTCACGATCAGTATCCGATTCGGATCCTTCTCGGAATCGCTGAGAACGACCCAGGTGTGACGGTCGGCGACACCGACGAGCCTGAACGTATCTCCGCCCTTCACGATCCGGCTCCCGCCTCAACCCCGTCATCGCCCGGTAAGGCGAAGATCGAATCGATGGCTTCCTGCTCGGCAAGCCTCTCCTCAATGGCCGAGATCTTATCCTTGGCGCCCTGGTCGACCAGGGCATCCGCCCAGGGGATCGGCCTTGACGTATCGGGCTCGAAGTTCCGAGCCCACTCCGAAAACTCGTGAGTGTACGCAGACAGACCGGCCGTGGAGATGGCACGGAAGCGATTGCTGACTTCCTCGAGCTTGTCGATCTCGCGATTCGAAAGCTCTCCCAGCCCCGGCTCCGCCAGTAGCACCACCTTCTTGCCGACCGATAGGATGCACCGGTTCCAATCCGCCGGTGACTCCTCCGTGCCCTTGATGAGATTGTAGGTATGACTCAGCACCGGCCCAAAATTCATGGCAACGGCGCGATCACCCGTCAGGGTGCGCCCCTTGCTGGCCAAAAGTTCCCGGTCCGCGATGTAGAGCAACTTGAGCAGCCGCATCCGATCCATCACCTTCGCCTCCAGGGTGAGGAGATGCGCCGCGGCCTGCGTCGTCTTGAGCGAGTCGAACCGGAATTTCATGTCGGCCTCATCTCCGGAACGGATGTGGGCTCCTTGCTGCTGTCCCCATTTTTCATTGTACGTCCTCGCCCTGGACTGCCTCAAGGGGCATCGTGAACAAAAGGTCAGATTCAACGCCCTTCCCCGTTGATCCCCGCCCCGATCGCCCCGATACTCGCAATTCGAGCCGGATCTGCCTCGAGTCGTGCACGGATCCGGGTTGATCAATGTTCGCAAAATATGGACAACTCTCATGGTGCGTCAACTTGCCTGGGTGACCGTATTGCTGCTGATGCCGAGCGCGGCGTTTGCCGGGGTGAATGCCCGGGACTTCGGGGCGAAGGGGGACGGGAAGGCGGACGACACCGCGGCGGTGCAGAAGGCGCTGGCGGCCGCGGCGGCGGATCGGGGGGGCGTGGTCGAGCTGCCCAAGGGGATGTATCGCATCGACGGCTCGCTCGACGTGCCCCCGGGGGTCTGCCTGGCCGGGGAGTGGCAGGCGCCGCACCACGCGAACACGGAGCACGGGACGGTCCTGCTCGCGACCGGTAGCGCCGGCAAGGAGGACGGGCCGCCGCTGATCATGCTCCACCAGAGCTCGGCCGTGAAGGGGATCACCGTCTTCTATCCCGACCAGGATCCCACCGCCGTGAAGCCGTACCCGTGGGCCATCCAGGGCGAGGGGATGCACGGGACCGTCGAGGACGTCACCCTGGTCAACCCCTACAAGGGGATCGACTTCGGCACCCATCGCAATGAGCTCCATTTCATTCGCAACGTCTTCGGCTGTCCGCTCAAGCTGGGCATCTTCGTGGACGGCACGACGGACATCGGCCGGATCGAGAACGTCCACTTCAACCCCCACTCCTGGCAGCGCTGCAGCCTCGGCGGCAAGGTCCGGACCGAGGCCGGCTGGAAGGCATTGTGGGCGTATCTGGAGGCGAACCTGGAGGGCTTCCGGATCGGCCAGACCGACTGGGAATACATGAGCGGCTGCTTCGTGATCCTGGCCAAGACGGGCCTCCACTTCGTGAGGACCGAGCGCGGCGTGCCGAACGTCGTGCTGACCCAGTGCGGCTCCGACATCGGGCCGATCGGCATCCAGGTGGACGCGACCCAGCCGCACGCCGGGCTCGCCTTCACCAACTGCCAGGTCATGGCCACGGTGAAGGTCGGGCCGGAGAACGAGGGGCCGGTCAAGTTCAGCAACTGCGGCTTCTGGCCGATCCCCAAGACCGGCAGCCAGGCCATCCTCGAAGGCAAGGGCACGACGATCTTCCAGGCCTGCCACTTCGCGGGCTGGGCGGCCGACGGCTCCGACGCCCCCTGCATCGACGTCGAGGCCGGCGCGGCGCTCATCCAGACTTGCGACTTCTTCAAGTCCGACCGGCCCCAGCTCAAGGTCGGCCCGAAGGCCCGGGGCGTCTCGATCAGCGGCTGCCGCCTCCAGGGGGGCGAGCGCTTCCTGATCGCCGAACCGGCCCGCAGCCGGGTGCAGTCGGGGCTGAACCTGACGGACTGAAGGAACGACGGGCCCTCCCCGCGATCCGAATCAGGAGTTCCCGCGGGGGGGGCGTCGGAATCCTTCGGCGATGGCCTGCTCGAGCCGGCGGACCTCGTCGTCGGTCAGGTACGAGAAGTGGGCCGATCGTTTCGCAGAAGAGAGAACGCCGTTGTTCTGGATGCAGAGCCGCAGGAACAGGTTGAGCTCGCGATCGGGCATGTCGACGATCTCCTGCATGGCCGGCTTCGTGCGATCGTAGCTCGCGAGGAAGTCGAGCTCCTCGACCATGTCCGTCTCGATCGACTGCTCGACGAACTGGAAGAGCGCCTCGGCCTGGGCCGTCATGTCCGGGTAGCGATACAGGGGGCCCAGGTCGTTCTGGACGGTCATGCGGCCCTGGTCGTCGAGAGAATAGTCCGCAAGGTCCACGATCGGACGCGAGAAGGCCTCGAGCGAGGCGTCATAGTCGGCCGGTTGGCGGAGCATGGCGGCCGACACCGGTACGATCACGCCGGCCGGCGTGAATCCCCGGCGGGATAGAATGTTGTGGATCAGCAGGCGATGGATTCGGCCGTTGCCATCTTCGAAGGGGTGGACGAAGACGAACCCATAAGCGATTGCCGCCGCTTCCAGGACCGGATGCAGCTTGCCCGACTCCATCCGCCCGTGAGCTTCGATGAGCCCCGCCATCAGGTCCGGGACCTGCTCGGGCCTCGGGCAGACGTAATGGACCCGCTCGCGACCGAACCCCAACGACTCTCCGACGTAATTCTGATTCGTTCGATAGTCGGTCTCCTTGAAGCGTGGCTCGACGATCTGATTCTGGAGATCGATCAACTGAGGCTTGACGCAGAAGTCCTCGGTCGATGCGGCTTGAAGGAGGGTGACGAACCGCTCGATCCTCGAGGCATTCGGGCGGATCCGCTCGATCTCGAAGGACGATTTCGTTTCCTTCGTGTAGAGATATCCGAGCGCCCTCCGGAGGAGGTCCGGCGGATACGACGCGGCGAGCTGGGCCGCCCTCGAGGTGAGGTCCTTCGCCCGCATCGCCTCGAGTCGCGGGGTCCGACGGATGGTCGGGCAGAAGCGGACATCGCCCAGCAAGTTGTCCCGGACCTTCTGACGTCGAACCGGAACCGCGATTGAACTCGTGTACTGCTCCTCCGGATCCACGAGATCGACGAAACCACTGCCGATGGAATGCTCGACATCGAGTTGTTCACCCGTGAGCATCTCGTAGAAATACCAGATGCGTCTGGCGTACTTCCCGGTGGGCCTGGATCGGACGTATCGTGTGATTTCCTCCCGGCTGATGGCCGGCAGCAACGACGCAAGCAGGGCGAGGTTCGTACCGTCGTACTTGAGCGCGAACTCGAGGTGGTCCACGGACGAATCGCCCGGCCAGTAGGTGGCCGGGTAGACGTCCAGGACCGTCATGCCGGCTCTTTCCGTCCGCCGAACGGTCCCGGACGCCACGATCGACCGATGCCAGTTGGGAGCGCCCGAGTTGCCGAATCGTTCCAGCAGGGCCGCGTAACCGGCGGGTCGCATCTCATCCCTGCTGACCCCCGACATCCTCACTCCTTCGTGACCGCATGACACCAACCACGCACTGTAAACAGGTGGTCAGATCTCGAATCAGGTCTCCATCACCAAAAACATGACTCTCGAGGTATCATGCGCGGAAAAATCGGCGAGAGGCCCGAAATCCTTGTCTCCAGGACCCGATTTCCCAAAAATCGTCGCCGAGATCAACGCGGAGGAGCGTCCTTCCGTCCGCCCGCGTCGAAGGTCGCGGCCACATCCACGGCGAAGCCCGCCAGGAGGATCGAGGCCGCCGACTCGCCCCGACGATAGACGCCCGACTCGTGGTACGAGTCGCCGCGGAGCGAGAGCACGGTGATCGTCTCATCCATCGGATTGACGATCCAGTATTCCGGGACGCCCCCCTCGGCGTAGTCGTGCCGCTTGTCGACGAGGTCGCGCTCCGGCTTCTCGGGGCTGACCACCTCCAGCGCGAGGTCGGCCCCAAGCCAGAAGCGGTCCTGCCGGCGTGGGTCGGCTTCCGAGAGGAGGAGAAGGAGATCCGGTTCGCGGTATTTTCCCGGGCGTACCCGCAGGCGCAGCGGCGCGAACTGGACCTTGCCACCAAGCGGCATCGCGACACCGAGGAAGGCGAGAAAGAGAAATTGCAAGATACTCTGATGCTTGTCCGTCGGCATGGGAAGCGCCTCCAGCATCCCGTCCGTGTACTCGACCAGCCGAGTGCGATGATCGGTCAGGACGAGGTACTCCTGCTCGCTCCATGTCCCTTGCGGCGGGAGCAGATCCTCGAGCATGTCTTTCCAGTCCTGCCCGGTGGGCTGAGCGGTCATGGGTGCTGCTGGTGCTGCTGCGGTCGACATGGCCATGCCTCCTCTTCAAACCACTTGACCCCCGCATTATAGTCGGAGGGCCGCGATCAGGCCACGCTCGCGGCAGCGGCTCGCCCCCTGAGTCCGGAGTCCCGATGAAGATCGCGACCTACAACGTCAACGGCATGGGGGCTCGCCTGCCCTTGCTCCTGGAATGGCTCGCACAGTCGACTCCGGACGTCGCCTGCTTGCAGGAACTCAAGGCGCCCGACGATCGGTTCCCGGCCGACGCCCTCCGCGAGGTCGGCTATCAGGCCGTCTGGCACGGCCAGAAGAGCTGGAACGGCGTCGCGATCCTGGCCCGGGACGAGGAGCCCCGCGAGACCCGCCGCGGCCTGCCCGGAGATCCCGACGACTCGCACAGCCGCTACATCGAGGCCGTCGTCCGCGGGGTCACCATCGGCTGCCTCTACCTCCCCAACGGCAATCCCGCGCCGGGGCCGAAGTTCGACTACAAGCTCGGCTGGTTCCGGCGGCTCAACGAGCACGCGGCCGGCCTGCTCGCGGCCGGCGGGCCGGTGGTCCTCGCCGGGGATTTCAACGTCATCCCGACCGAGCATGACGCCTACAAGCCCGAGCGGTGGGTCCACGATGCGCTCTACCTGCCGGAGACCCGCGCGGCCTATCACGCGCTCCTCGCCCAGGGCTGGACCGACTCGCTCCGCGCCCTCCATCCCGAAGCGAAGATCTACACCTACTGGGACTATTTCCGAAGCGCCTTCACGCGAAACGCGGGCATCCGGATCGATCACCTCCTGGTCAGCCCGGCCCTCGCACCCGGCCTGAAGGCGGCCGGCGTGGACCGCGACATCCGGGCGCGAGAGAAGACGAGCGACCACGCCCCGACGTGGATCGAGGTCGAATCGGCTTAGCCCGCTCCCGGGCCGCGCGGCGGGTGCCTATCACGCCACCGCGATCAGCCGTCGCAGCGACTGGAAGGCCGCCTGGACGTCGCGCGGGTCGTGGCCCCGACCCAGGCGTTCCTTCAGGCTGCTCAGCATCGCCGCGTCGACCATGCCGACCGACCGAATCAGCGGCTCGTACCCGTTCTGGAGCGCGTAGCTCGTGTGGATGCTCCAGGCCTCGGCGGGGTTGGCCGAGGCGGCGCGGAACTGGCGATGGAATTCGACTTCGAGGCTGTAGAGACGCTCGAGGACGGGCACGGTGATGGGCTCCGAGTTGTGTCCGGAGAATAGGGGACCCACTCAGGATACCCGGGGAAGGCGATCGGGGCGCCGGCCTCTTCGACTCGCTTCCGGATCGGACGCGGCACGATCCGCACGGCCGACAGAGTTCCCCCGGGCCGGCGAGGGAGCTTGACCCGAATGACCGGCTCGGCGTAACGTCGTCGATCGATCGATCGGCCGCGCCGTCCCTCCCCCGGCGCGAGGCATGCCGAGACTCGGCTCACGTCGCCACAACAGAATCCGGAGGGATCATGTCCACACTCGTCCAGATCACGCCGCGAGGCGAAGCGGTCCCTCCGATCCGGCGGCATCCGCTCGAACCGCTCTCGGGGGAAGAGGTCGGCGCCGCGGTCGAGATCCTCCGTCGCGCGGGGAAGGTCTCGCCCACCAGCCGGTTCGTCTCGATCTCGCTCCGGGAGCCGGACAAGGCCCTGGTGCACGAGGGGAAGTCGATGGACGAGGCCCCCCGCGAAGCCTCGGTGGTCCTCTTCGACAACGCGGCGAACGCCTGCTACGAGGCCCTGGTCTCGCTGCGGGACGGCACGCCGCTGTCCTGGGTGCACGTCCCCGGCGTGCAGCCGACGATGACGATCGACGAGCAGGTGGAGTGCGAGCAGGCCGTGCTGAACAGCCCCGAATTCCGGGCGAAGCTGAAGGAGCACGCGGGCATCGACGACACGAGCCTGGTGATGGTCGACATCTGGAGCGCGGGGAACTACGGCGACCCGGAGGACAGCTCGCGACGGCTCGCGCGGCCGCTCTGCTTCCTCCGCTCCGACCCGACCGACAACGGCTATGCGCGGCCGATCGAGGGCCTGCGCCCGGTGGTGGACCTGAACACGATGGAGGTCGTCCGGGTGGAGGACCATGGGCCCTGGCCCGTCCCCCCCGAGGCGTCCAACTACGCGGCGTCGAGGGCGGGGCGCTTCCGCGACGACATCAGGGCCCTGGAGATCTCCCAGCCCGACGGGCCGAGCTTCCGGGTGGACGGCTACCAGGTCTCGTGGCAGAAGTGGAAGTTCGTGATCGGCTTCAACGCCCGCGAAGGGCTGACGCTCCATCACCTCCGCTACGACGACGAGGGCCGCGAGCGATCCGTGCTCTATCGCGCCTCGCTCACGGAGATGGTCGTCCCCTACGGCGACCCCCGGCCGACGCAGCGGCGGAAGAACGCCTTCGACGTGGGCGAGTACGGCATGGGCATGTGCGCCAACAGCCTGGTCCTGGGCTGCGACTGCCTGGGCCTGATCCGCTATTTCGACGCCCACCTCTGCGACAGCCGCGGCGAGCCGTTCGTCCTGAAGAACGCCGTCTGCATGCACGAGGAGGACTTCGGCATCCTCTGGAAGCACACCGACCGCCGCCTGCCGGACGACCCGGAAGTCCGCCGATCCCGGCGGCTGGTCGTCTCGTCGGTCTCGACGGTCGAGAACTACGAGTACGGCTTCTTCTGGTATCTCTACCAGGACGGCACGATCCAGTTCGAGGTCAAGCTCACGGGGATCCTCTCGCTGGGCGCGGCGAGGCCCGGCGAGGCCCCGCCGCACGGGGCGCTCGTCGCACCTCAGGTCTATGCGCCCAATCATCAGCACTTCTTCAACATGAGACTGGATTTCGACCTCGACGGCGTCGCCAACACGGTCCAGCGCGTGGACGTGACGGCCGACCCGATCGACGACGACAACCCGTTCGAGAACGCCTTCCGCGCGGTGGCCACGCCGCTCGCCACCGAGAAGGCCGCGCGGGGGAACCTGTGCCTGGAGACGGCACGCACGTGGAAGGTCGTGAATCCGGGCGCCCTCAACCACGTCGGCCAGCCCGTCGGCTACCGCTTCCTGCCCGGGGACAACTCCGTGCCGTACGCCTCGCCGAGGGCCTGGTGGCGGAAGCGGGCGGGCTTCGTCGAGAACCACGTCTGGGTCACGCCGTACCGGCCGTCGGAAAAGTACGGCGCCGGCGACTACCCCAACCAGTCCCGCGGCGGCGACGGCCTGGGCGCCTGGACCGAGGCCGACCGGCCGATCGACGACACCGACGTGGTGCTCTGGTACACCTTCGGCCACACCCACATCCCGCGCCCGGAGGATTACCCCGTCATGCCCACGGCCTACATCGGCTTCACCCTCAAGCCCGCCGGCTTCTTCGCGAGGAACCCGGCCGTCGACGTGCCGCCGTCGCCGAGGAAGGCGGGCGGGAGCTGCTGCCATTGACGCGCGGAAGCCCCGCGGCGGACCCGTGAGTCGCTCGTCAGACTACCGAGGTCTACGAAAGACGAAGCGAGCTGCGGACGAACACCGGTCGACACAGGGGAGTTTCACCACGGAATGCAGGAAACGACACGGAAAGGGCATGAGAGCGAAGGAGGACTCTTCCCTTCCTCCTCGGCGCGGTCGAGCGGGCCTGTGCACGATGCATGTCCAACCCACGCTGGTCTCACGATGTGTCCGTCCAATCCTCGACGGCCAGGCCGGGGATGTGGAGAAGGTCGGCATCCCTGGACACGACGACGCATTCGGGAAGCGTCCGAGCGATGGCGGCGATGAGGACGTCCATCGAGCCGATGGTCGTCCCCGAGCGCTTCAGCATGGCCATGATGCGGCCGAACTCGCGGGATGCCTCCCGCGTCAGTGGCCAGCACTTCAGCCCCGCCAGCGCTCGCTCAAGACGCTCGGCGTTCTCGTCCCGCGTCTCGCTGTTCTCGACGCCGAAGAACAGCTCGGCGACCACCGGTTCGCAAGTCCCGATGACCGCGCCGCGGCCGCGCACCTCGCGGACCCGGAGATCGACGCCGTGCCGCCGATTGATCCAGTCCCCGACAGCGTTGGTGTCGAGCAGGTAGCGCCTCATCGGAACAGTCCCTCGACGTCCCGAGATGATCTCTCGGCGGCGTGACGGTCGCACCGCTTCAGCCAGGCTTCAGACTCGGCCTCCTGCGGCTCGTTGCAGAGCAGCGGCCGGAGTGAGTCGGCCCACTCCAGCCAGGCCGCGATGCCTTCCTCGCTGTTGTCCCAGCCGGGCTCTGAATCGCCGGGCCGATCCGGGATCGGGATCTGGAGTTCGGTCCCCTCGGGCAGGTCGATTGGTCCCTCGGTCTCGATTCGGCCGTTCCGGACGATGCCCCTGATGGTGCTCATGATCATGCTCCTTGCGTGGGCTTTCCTTTCAGTGTACCAAGCCCCAATCCTTGGAGACGCCGTCGAAACAGGACATCTTCTCCTCGGATTCAGCCTCCCATGGAAGATTGCGAGCCGTCGCGAACGTCGCTATGTTGCGGGACCGCGGACTCTCCAGGAGACCAAGTCCCTACCGGGTACCGATGCCGTGAACCATCCCAGAATCGGTAAGCTCGAAGAACGGAAGGCCGGCGGATGGGGCCTGACTCTTTCGCTTCCCGCATTCCAACCATTCTACGAGCGCTGGACCGACGAAGGGCGAGAGAGGCCCGATACGCGGGGAGAAGATAGGAGGGCCGGCCGATTCCGGGTCGTCATGTCGAGGGTGATCGCGGACGGCCCCGGACGCCATGGCGTCCAGCCCCCGTCGGACGCCCAGGTCGCGGCCGTCGAGTACCTGCGCGACAACCAGGAGCAGGTGGCCGAAGTCGTCAAGCGGGCCCTCGTCGAGGAGGCGCCAAGGGTGTTCCACTGGGATTGCCTGACAGGCCTGCTCGCGGACGAGATGAGGGAGAAGCTGGCCTTCCCGGACGGGATGATGCAGGTTGTCGAACTCCAGACCGTGGTGATCGGCGGCCGGGACGATGGCGGCCGGGCGAAGATCGGCTTCTCGTTCCATTCGCAGATTC
>NZ_JAALJH010000039.1 GCF_011064615.1 Aquisphaera insulae
CGGCCGACCGGGCGACTCACCCTTGCAGGATGCTCGGCCTGGCGAAGAGGCCATCAACCCGGGTGGCCTGCCTTCGGTTGCTATCGGCGGTCTTCTCAGTCCCGGTCGACCTCAGGAAGCCGACGGCCAGGTTCCGTCGCGTTGCCTTCGCCTCCAGGCCGGGACCCTTGCGGATGCGGCCGACGTCCACTCCCGGGCTCACCACGCGGACGTGGCGAGACGCGTTGTCTCGGGTCGTCCTGCCCTTCCTATCCCCTCCAGGGTGAAATCGTCCATTGCGGCCGAGAGAGTCCTTGAGTCTCTAGGCTCGGCATGGACAACGCGGTATACTTGGCCGGGCCGACGAACGGGACTCGCCGCGCCACGTCGCTTCACTTCTGTCCATCAAATCCAGTTTTGAAAACGGACACGGAGGCGTCCTGCTGGGAGCATCCGGGTCGGATCGAGCAGCCCTTGATGCAGAGCGTTGAAGAAACTCGTGGCAAGGAGCCATCCGCCCACTCCGGGGCCCACGGGGCCTCCGCGCCCCGGGCCGAGGGGGCTGAAGGAGCGGGACCGGAGAAGACGCAGGATCCGCCGACGGTCGTCCGCACGCCCAGCAGCCTGGCGCGGAAGCTCCAGGCCGGGCAGGGCTCGGCCGTCCAGGCCCCCGCGGTCGCTTTGCTGCCGCGTGCCGGCGAGATCATCGGCACGTTCGTCCTGGAGGAGGCGATCGGCGTCGGGGGCATGGGGGCCGTCTTCCGCGCGCTCGACGTCCAGCTCGACAGGCGGATCGCGCTCAAGCTCCTGCCGCTCGATCAGACGGACGATCCGGAGATCGTGCAGCGGTTCTACCAGGAAGGCCGCTCGTCGGCTCAGCTCGATCACGAGAATATCGCGAGGGTCTTCAGCATCGGCCAGGACGGACCGTATCACTTCATCGCCTTCGAGTACATCGAGGGCGAGACGGTCCGACGCCGGGTCGACGAGAAGGGGCCGCTCCCCGCCGCCGAGACCGTGGATATCAGCCTCCAGATCTCTCAGGCGCTCGTCCACGCCTCGGATCGCGGGGTCGTCCATCGCGACATCAAGCCATCGAACATCATCCTGACCCCGCAGGGACGCGCCAAGCTCGTGGACATGGGGCTGGCGCGCCGCTTCGAGCGCGACACCGACCACGGCCTGACCCAGAGCGGGATGACGCTGGGCACCTTCGACTACATCAGCCCGGAGCAGGCCCGCGACCCCCGGGACGTGGACGTTCGCAGCGACCTCTATTCGCTCGGCTGCACCATGTTCCACATGCTCGCCGGGCGGCCTCCGTTCCCCGGGGGGACGGTCCTCCAGAAGCTGCTTCAGCACCAGGAGGAGCCGCCTCCCGACATCCGCGGGCTCAACGACTCGGTCCCGGCGGAGCTCGGCCGGCTCATCGGCAAGCTCCTGGCGAAGGATCGCGAGCGCCGCTACCAGACGCCCGAGCAGGTCGTCCGCGACCTCCTCGTGATCGCGGGACAGATGGGGATGCCCGTCCTGCCGTCCGACAGCCACCCGTGGTCGTCGCGCGGCGATCGGAAGGCCTGGGAGCGGCACCTGGTCTGGCTCCTGCCCGGGCTCGCATTTTGCACCGTCATCGGCCTCCTCGCCTGGTGGGGACGAGAGCTGAACGACCCGGCCGCCGCGAGCATGAGCCTCCCCTCGCCGCGGACCGCCGTCGTCGAGCCCTCGGGCTCGGTCCGGCCGGCGGCCGTGCCCGCCAACGGCCCGTCCGGCAGGGGAGCGGCCGCCGCGGACGATCCCCGGCCTCTCGTCACGTCCCAGCCGAGGAACATCGCCGTCCGCCCGGGGGACGATCTCGCCTCCATCCTCTCGGCCGCGCCGCCCCGCGCGGTGATCACGCTGACCGAGGATGGGCCTTACGTGATCGGCGCCAGAGGAGGCAATCACCGCGCGACCGCCGTCCTGACCGGCCGGGATTTGACCATCAAGGCCGACTCGGGGACCCGCCCCGTCCTGAGGTTCGCCGCGGACTCCGCGTTCGCGGACGGAGCGACGGCCGGGATCGAGCTGGGCGCCGGCACCGCGAAGTCCGCGGCCGAGAAGGCCGTCACGGGCGTCCCCCCTGCCCTGCTCTGGTTCTCCGGCGGGAGCGTCAGCCTCGACGGCCTCACCTTCGAGCTGGACAGCGACGGCCCCGCGGTCCAGGCCGCGCTCGTGGCCGAGGACACATCGCTGACGATCCGGGGCTGCATGTTCCGGCAGGGCTCGCGGAGCGACGGCCGCGACCGTACCGCGATTCGGCTCCGCTCGCAGCGGCCCCAGGCGGACGGGATCGACCGCGATCGGCCCCCTCGCGTCCTCGTCGACACGTGCCACTTCGACGGCTTCCAGGCCGGGATCGCATCCGAGGGTGCGACCGATCTCATCCTCCGGGATTGCACCCTGGGGCCCTGCTCTCCGGCCATCCGCGTGTTCAACCGGGCGGGCGACGCCCCGGTCCCCGCCGACATCCGCCTCCGCCATTCCAGCTTCATGGCCGGCGACGGCCCCGTGCTCGAGCTCGAGGGGGTCATCGCTCGCGTCCAGTGCGACGATTCCGTCGTGGCCCCCGCCGGCTCCACGCCGGCAACGCTGGTGGCGGTGGATGTGCCTCGAGACCTGACCTGGCAAGGGCGGTACAACCTCTTCTATCGCATCCGCACGTTCCTCAAGCCGACGGGCGAGGCCGACGAATCCCAGGCCATCGACGACTTCGGCTCGTGGTGCGAGGCCGGCTCCGCCCTCCGGGAGACGGACACCATACTCGCCAGGTCGCCCGTGTGGAATTCCCCCCGCCCCCTCCAGGAGCTGACGATCGACCAGGAGAATCCGACGGAAGCGTTTACTCTTTCATCGGAGTATGGGAGCAGGCGATCCTTCGGGGTGCGGCAGGGCCCTTATGCCGCGCGGACCCTGGAGCCGGCTCATGCCGCCGGGCCGGGGGAGCCGCCGGCCGCGGGCGATCCGGCGAAACTCGCGTCCGCCGCCGCGAAGTCGTCCCGATCGGCGACGATTCCGAACCCAGCGGCCGACGGGCGGACCACCGCGGCGACGAAGGACGTCGAGCCCGCCGAGCGCAGGCTCGCGGCCGAGACGAAGGGCGCTCCCTCGCCGACCATCCCGCCCTCGGTCGTTTTCGGCCCCACCGAGCCCGCCGCCCGCGTTGAGACGACTCCGAAAGCTCGCCAGGAGGCGAGCCCGGCTCCGCCAGCAAGACCGCCGGCCTCGCCTGGCCCGGTCTCCCCGGTTGCCTCCGCCCCCCCCGTGGCCACGTCCACGGGCTCGAACCCGGGCGAGTCGAACAATCGAACCTCGACCGTCACGTCCGATGAGGACGTGATCCGCAGCGCGGCACAGCTCCTCAACGCGGTCAGCCGGGACGGCGCCCGCGGCGGGACGCTGAGGATCGCCCGCAACGCGGACCTGGACCTGTCCCCGATCGACCTTTCGTCAAGCGGCCGGTGGATCATCGAGTCCGAGGAAGGGGCCGGCAGCCGGCCCCGGCTCCGGCTCCGCCCGCCGGCCTTCGGGTCGAGGTCTCCGTCGTCGTGGATGTCTCTCTTCCAGCTCCGATCCGGGAGCCTCACGCTCCGGGGACTGGATCTCGTCCTCCCGCGCCAGGAGATCGACCTGGCCATGTCCGGTCCGGAGGCGGCCGTCGCCGTCTCGCCGGGCACTCGTCTCGAGATCCTGGACACGACGATCACCATCGCGGATCGATCGCCTCGCTCGGCGGCGATCGCCGTCCAGCCCACGATGGCCCCCTGGAGCCCCCGCGAAGCCTCCTCGGTGTCCACAATCCTCGTCTCCGACTCGCTCCTCCGTTCCTGCGGCGACGCGATCGTCGTCGCGTCCGGCCGTCCCGTGGACATTCAGCTCCGGAGCGTCCTGGTCGGGACCGAAGGCAGCCTCCTCCACGCCACCGGCATGCCCCAGGCGCCGTCGGCCGGACCGCCGGCGACCGCCTCCTCGCCGACGCTGAAGGTCCGGATCGATCGATCGACCGCCCGCACCAAGGGAGGGCTCGTCTACCTCGAGAGCACGCCGGACCTGAAGGAACCCGCCACGACGGCCATCGAGGCCAGCAACTCGATCCTCACGACCGCCGGCCAGGAGCCCCTCTTCCGGGTCGACGGCCAGGGCTCCCTGGACCAGCTTCGCGATCGGATCGCCTGGAAGGCGGATCACATCGCCTACGTCCAGATCTCGACCTATCGTCGCGATCAGGTCCGCCAGACCGGCGTTTCGCCCCGCGACTATTCGCGATCGGACTGGAAAACGGCCTTCGATGCAAGCGACTCGCTCCCGATCATCGAGGGAGTTCGCTTCCGGAACCGGCTCGACCCGGATCAGCCCGCCTGCTCCCTTTCGAAGGACGATTTCTCCCTCGACCCCCAAGGTTTGGCCCTCGATCGGGGGCCGGACCTCGGACAGCTCCCCTCGCCGCCCGCGACCGACTCCTGATCGTCCGCGGCTCAACCGGTCCCCCCGGATGGGCCGGCCCCGACACGGTCGCGCCGGAGGCTTCGGATTTCGCGAATCGCGTCCTGCCGATCCCCGGCCGCGAGGGATCGTCGCGCGGTTTCGAGGGAGGTTCGATGACGGACCCGGAACGGGATCGCCGCCCCCGGCGGGGGCAGATCCGGGAGGATCGCCGCGACGATCGCGGCCGAAAGGCCGTCCAGGCCCTCGCCCGTCGCCGCCGACACCACCACGACCCGACGGTCCGCCGGGATGACCGTTTCGGGGTGCCAGGCCGCCGGGCGATCCGACTTGTTCGCCACCAGGACCGAGCGATCCGGCTCGACGGTGACGATCTCGTCTTCCTCGCCGATCGCGAGGGGCCCCGACCGATCGAGGACCACGAGCACCAGGTCCGCCGACCGCACGGCCAGGCGGGCGCGATCGAGGCCGGAGCGCTCGATCGGATCGTCGGAATGGCGCCGGCCGGCCGTGTCCGAGAGCTGGATCGGCCAGCCGTCGAAGGCCATCGGAACGGTCACGACGTCGCGCGTCGTCCCGGGAGTCGAGTCGACGATCGCCCTCCGATAGCCCGCCAGGGCGTTCAGCAAACGACTCTTCCCCACGTTGGGCGCCCCGGCCAGGACGACACTCCACCCGCTCAGCAGCCTGAGCCCGATCCTCGCCCGCTCCAGGAGGAGATCGATCCGGTGCCCTGCCGCGTCGATCCGACCGGCCTGTAACTCCTCCTCGACCGCGACCAGCTCCCGGTCGAGTGCCCCCTGGGCTTGTTCCAGCAGGATCTCCGCCGTCCTGACCGTGGGGGCGAGGGGCAGGTCCTCGAGCGCCTCGGCCTGTATGCGGGAATCGCCTTGCCAGGCCGCCCATGCGTCGGTCCCGGTCGCGACGACCCCGGCCGACCCGAGCGCCTCCATGACGAGCCCGACCGCCGCCGGCCCGCCATGGCACTGAAGCTCGATCGCCGATCGCGGCCCGTCGAGCCGCACCGCCACGACCTCATCGCCGGCCCCGCGACCGATCCGGCCCAGTCGGAGCTGTCCCGGGGCTCCCTCGGAAAGTCCCGGTCCCCGGGCCGGCCGGAAGCAGGCGTCCACCGCCTGGGTCGCCCCCTCGCCCCAGACCTGGATCACCGCGATCGCTCCACGTCCCGGGGGCGTCAGGACCGCCATCAGTGGACTCAGACCCTCCATGTGAACGTCCCTCGCCGGTCCACCCCTACACGTCGCTTCCCCGTTTGAGCCCCGACCTTCATGCTATAGACTCTCTGGTCGGCGCGCCAGGTTTCTCGGGTAATTCCGTCGCGGCGAGCCGTGACTCGGGGGAGCCGAATCGAGATGGCCTACTGGTTGTTCAAGTCCGAGCCCGACTGCTTTTCCTTCGCCGACCTCCAGGCCGCGCCGGAGAGCACGACCGGGTGGGACGGCGTGAGGAACTACCAGGCGAGGAACTACCTCCGCGACTCCATCAAGCAGGGAGACGAGGTCCTCTTCTACCACTCCAACGCGGATCCCCCCGCGATCGCCGGCATCGCTCGCGTGGTCCGAGAGGCGCACCCCGATCCGACCGCCTTCGACCCCTCCGATGACCATTACGACCCGAAGAGCGACTCCGACGCTCCGACCTGGGTCCAGGTCTCGATTCAGGCGATCCGGCCGATCGAGCCCCCCCTCGGCCTGCCTCGCCTCCGCGAGATCCCCGAGCTCGCCGGCATGGAACTCCTCCGGAAGGGGAGCCGCCTGTCCATCCAGCCCGTGAGCCCGGCCGAATGGTCCGCCATCATGAAGCTCGCCGGGCCCGCGAAACCCAAGCAATCGAAACCGAGATCGAAACCCAGGACCGAGCGATCGAAGTGACCGGCGATCCTGGAAAGAAACCGATGGGAGACACGACCGTGGCACGTATTGAACACTTCGCCATCTTCGCCAAGGATGCCCCCGCGCTCAAGGATTTCTACGTCAAGACGCTGGGGATGACGGTCGCGCTCGAGAGCGGCGGCAATCCGCCTGGCTTCTTCCTCGCCGATGAGAAAGGCGTCGCCCTCGAGATCATCGGACTCGCCGAGGGAGCGTCGGTCGCGAACACGCGCTGGGTCTGCCACACCGCCTTCCTCGTCGACGACGTGGCTTCTCGCCGCAGGGAGCTCGAGGCCCTGGGGATCGCATTCGAAACGGGGACCGAGGTGGACACGCCGACGATGAAGACCGCGTTCTTCAACGACCCCGAAGGCAATCGCTGTCAGATCGTCTGGAGGAGCAAGCCCCTGGTCCCCTGAAGACCCCGGCCCATGGCCCGGGATCAGCCCGCCGCGGCGACGGGGATCTCGCCCCGCCACTCGATCTTGTAGTTGTTCTGGGCGGCGAAGCCCTCGATCTCGGCCTTCGACTGGGGGATCTCGATGCGCGTGTACTCGCGGTAGAATCCGCTCCCCGAGCGCTTGTAGGTGGCCTCCTCGCCATACCATTTCCCTTCCAGGTGATACACGACCAGGATCGACATGGGGCTTGCTCCGGGCGGTTCGATTTCGAGGTCAGCACGACAATCATAAACAGGGCATCCGGCTTCGCCAAGCACGGCCAGCGCCCGCCGCGACCCGGATTCGCCGGCTGGAAAACGAACGGAGCGGCCGCTCTGCGTAAAGAGCGGCCGCCCCGTGTATTAGTCTGGGCGAGCGTCGATCGATTCAGTTCGATTCCGCCGACCGAGGAGTCTTGGCGAGCTGGTTCACGATATTCGCCGCGTCGGCAGCCCGCCTCGCGTCGGAATATTTGGCCATGGGTGCGGAACACGTTTCGTCGGAGTACACGCCAACGACCGTATAGAGACCGTTCAACTCGCCCGTCTCGGCCCTGGTAAACAGACCAGAGCGGATCAGGGAGGCCAGATTGGTTTGCCACATCTGGGTTTCGGCCAGCTTCGCAGTCATGGCGAGCCTCATGTTCTTTCTGGGGATCGACCCTCAGGCGATTTGCAACACGGGAACCCATCTCCTCCACCGTCCGGCGCTACCCGACACAGACCGGGCTTCTCAACAAGGCTCTCGCCGGATGGTCTTCCTCGAATCGAGCGGGCGGATTATTCCCGATTTGCCTTCATTCGTGTAGACGAGGTTCTGGGCGTCATGGTTCGCGGAATCCTCCGCGTGATGAAGAACGTTGATTCCTTTATTCAAATGTAGCCCAGGACTCATCCGAAGAAAGAGGCGACTCCGAGAATTTGATCCCACCATCACTCACCAACATGATATCCCGCACAGCAAACTCAGGGCCATTTGTCTGAAAAAACCATCAGGAGATCCCGGTACGTCCCGCAGAATCGTCTGATTCGGTCCTGCCGGCCTGGCTACGCACCGCCCGGCCCCCCAGCCTGAAGCCCTCCGACACCTCCCAAGAGAGTCTGTAACTCGTTCTTCCGTGGGAGTTAGGGAAATATCCCGGGTCCTCCGCGGTGGGCACGCCCTAATGATCCCTGGCTCACCATGATCCCGGGGATGGAATGGTGGGGACTGACGTATCCCGATCTGCCGGTCCGGCCAGGGGGTACGGACGAGTGGCAATTTCGTCCAAGTGGTCTGCAAGAACTCCCGGCAGTCCTTGCTCATGATCTGGACCGAACGTGAGAGGGGGAGGAATTCCCTCCGGCTCTCGCCGATCAGGGCAGCCTGGTGGCGACCCCGCGGGCCAGGGCGAGGGCCCCGTGCACGACCACCTCCTCGCCGAGCTGGGCCGGCACGATGTCGAACGAGCCCCGGAACGGGGCGAAGACCTCGGCTTCCACGAGCCGTCGGATCGGCCTGAACCAGTGCTCCTCGCCGATGAGCGAGACGCCCCCGCCGAGGATGATCCGCCGCGGGGCCAGCAGCGCCACGGCCTGGCGCAGGGCGTGGGCGATCGCCCGCCGGGCCCGGTCGAGCACCCCGTCGGCGATCGGATCGCCCTCGCGGGCGGCGGTGGCGACGAGGTCCGCGGTGATCGCCCGAGGATCTCCCCCCGCCCTCTCCAGGACGTTCCAGGTGGGCAGGCCGGCCGCCTGACGCTCGACCGCCACGGAAGTGGCCCGCGCCGCGATCCCCCAACCGGACGCGATTGTCTCCAGCTCGGCCAGGGGCGAGCCAGTCGTCAAGACGTCCGGAATCTGAAGGTGGCCGATTTCCACGGCCCCGCGGCCGGCGCCCCGATAGATCGCCCCATCCAGGATGAGCGCGCCGCCGATCCCACTCCCGATGGTCAGATAGAGGAGCGGCGACGTCCCGACCCCGGCACCGAACAGGGCCTCGGCCAGCCCGGCGGTGTCCGCGTCGTTCTGGACGGCGACGGCCGGGACGTCGAGGTTCGTGCGGATCCAGTCCGCCAGCGGGAAGTCGGCCCAGCCGCCGACCTGGAATGAAGTCGTCGGCCGCCCGCGGTCCACGTCAACCGGGCCGCCGAAGCCGACGCCCGCCGCGGCGACCTCGGCCGCGGATGTGCCCTCGGTGGCGAGCAGCTCGGAGTAGCTGTCCTTGATCTGGTCGAGGATGGCCGATGCGCCGTAGGCGGCGTCGATCCGCCTCCGCTCGAGGGCGAGGATCTTGCCATCGCCCCGACCGAGCCCGAGCTGGAGCTTCGTGCCGCCGATCTCGATTCCCAGCAACAAGCCGCTTGCCATGGGTCAGCGGGCCTTCGCGCCGTTCACCGTGACGGCCTTTTCCTTGAATCGGCGATGGAGATCGTCGATCAGCCAGTGGAAGACGACCTGGTGGAGCGACTCCACGATTCCCATGTCGTCCACCGCGGCGTGCAGGCCGTGATGGGCCAGTTTCCGGAGCTTGCCGCCGCCGAACCCGGTGATTCCGACCGTCGTGATCCCGTGCTCATTGGCCCATTCGACCGCGCGGAGGATGTTCGGGCTGTTGCCCGAGCCGGAGATGGCCAGCAGCAGGTCCCCCGGCGAGGACAGGTTCTTGAGCTGCTCGAGGAAGATGCGGTCGTACCCCTCGTCGTTGGCCCAGGCCATGATCCCGGCCGTGTTGTCGGTCAGGCTCAGGACCTTGAGGCGCTTCTGATTTTCGAAGTCGCAGAGAGTGCACTTGGCGAGGTCCTCGCAGAGGTGCGAGGCGTTCGCGCCGGAGCCGCCGTTGCCGATGATGAAGACGAATCGGCCGGCGTCGTAGGCCTGTTCGATGAGCTCGCTGACCTTCTCCAGCTCCGTGGTATCCATCTTCTCGATCTCCTGGCAAACCAGCGCCAGGTAGTCCTTCGCCGACATCGTCGCACCGATCATCGTCGCACCCCTTCCGGACCGGAAAGCACCATCTTGCATGATCTTGCATGCTTGGTTCGACCATCATAGCCGCCCCCGGCGGGGGCGTAAAGCGACGGGCCGGACCACGGACGAGGCTCCCGGAGGTCGCTTCGTCGGGTCGTTCGGTTAGAATCGATCGCCGGCCCGGAGCCGAGCGGGGAGTCGCGAACGTCGCATGGTGGTCTTGTCGGGTATCCTGGCGAACGTCCTGCTGGCCGCCGGTGCCTGGTGGCTGGTTCGCGGCGGGTTGCGGCTGACGCGTCGGCTCGACGCAGGGCTTGGCGCGGCGATGATCGCCTTTGCCTGGGTGGTGCTCGGCATGGAAGTGCTCGGCACCCTGGGCTGGCTCCGGCCCGCCGGGATTCTCGGCTGGTCGGGGCTGCTCGCCGCGGGCGGCCTCCTGATCCGGCGACGCCGGGCCCTGGTGCCCGCCATCGAGACAGACCCGGGTGCCCCCCCAGCCGTCTGGCGGATCCACGCCATCCTGGCGATCGGCCTGACGCTCTGGGCCTGCGCCGTCCTTTGCGCCTCGTCGCTCCTGTTGCCCGTGAAGGTCATGAGCGACGCGCCGATCTACCACCTCTATTTCGCGGTTCGCTGGTGGAAGGCCGGGCAGCTCTTCCTGGTCCCCGTCCCCTTCGGCGAGAATGCCGCGACCTATTTCCCGGCCAACGGCGACCTCTGGTTCACCTGGCTGACCATCGCCTGGGGAGGAGACCGGCTCGCCCGGGTCGGGCAGGCCCCTTTCCTCGTCATCGCCGCGCTCGCCAGCTTCGCCATCGCGAGGCGTCTTGGCGCCGGCCGCGACAATTCGGCCGTCGCGGCCTGCTGGTTCGTCACGTCCACGCCGTTCCTCATCTTCTCGTTCGAGGCCAACGTGGACACGATCTTCATCGCGTCCTACCTGTGCGCGATTGGCTTCTTCGCGCAGGCGGCCTTCGAGGACGAGGGACGGGCGGGCCGGCTTGGTCTGGCCGGCCTGGCCGCGGGGCTCGCGCTGGGGACGAAATCGGTGGGTATCGTCTTCGTGACCCCGGTGATCGTTCTGGCGATGGGAGCGGTCCTGATCAAGGTCCGACCGATGAGCCATGCTCTCGGGCTGGCCGGCGTGATCGGGCTGACGGCCCTGGCGGGCTGCGGTTACTGGTACGGCCGCAACTGGCTCGTCACCGGCAATCCGATCTACCCCCTGACGGTAAAGGCCCTCGGGAGGACCGTCTTCCCGGGTGCCTACGACGCGGCCGCGATGCGGAGGAGCATTTACTACATACCTCGAGAAGACCTGCGAGCATTCGGCGACATCATGCTCGCGGTCCTCGATCCCAGGATGGCCCCGGTCTGGTTGGCCGCTATCCTCGGAGCCTGGCATTGGCGAGGAACGGTCCTCCGAGAGTCAATCCTCCGAGACCGATGGACGTGGGTCATATCCGGGCTGGCCGTGCTCAACGTGGCCCTCTACTGGCTCTTCATCCCCTACCGGACCCAGCAACGATTCATGCTCCAGGCGCTCGGGCTGGCGGCCGCGCCGCTCGCCCGCACGTTCGACCGCAAGCCTGCGATCCTCGGGCCGCTCGGCGTGATCCTGCTGGCCTTCCATCTGCTCACGCCCTTGACGTGGCCGATCGCACTCCGCGACGCGGACATCCCCTGGGACATGTCGCCGTTCATCCCGAATTCGATCGAGGGCCCCTTGCGGGTGCTCGAAGTCGCGGAGGAGCCGGGCCGGATTTTCATCCGTCCGGCCCCCTTGATGATGCTCGTCCTTTCTGCCCTGACCGCCTGCTGCGCGGGGATTGTCGCATGGGGGGCGGCGCGGTCAAGGCCCGCGATGGCCGCCGCGGCCGCGGCCGGTTTGGTCGCCTCCTCGGCGTTCGGAACGGGCGCGATCGGTGTCGACTCTCGCCTCCTCGTCTACCCGGGGTTTCGCGATTTCTATGCCGGCTGGATGAACCTCGAGGGCCGCTCCGGGCCGGATGGGTCACGGATAGCCTATGCGGGGACCAACATCCCCTATTACCTCTTCGGCGCCGGCCTGCGCAACGAGGTCCTCTACGTGAACGTGGACCGGCATCGGGACTGGCTGCTCCACGATTATCAATGCGAAGCCACCGCGAGGGGAGAATCGTCCTGGCCCAGCTCTCGTCCCGGCTGGGATCGGGCGAATCCGGATTATGACGCCTGGCTGGCGAACCTGGACGCTCTCCGGATCCAGCTCCTGGTGGTCACCCGGGTCAATGCCGGGGAGGGTCCGCATAACATCGCGGACGCGGAGCACTTCCCCATGGAGCGAGTCTGGGCCGACCGGCATCCGGAGCGGTTCGAACCCCTGTACGGCCCATCGGAACGGGACGGGTTCTTCCGGATTTACCGGCTTCGACCGGCGTCGCGTTGAGAAAATTCCCGGGGCCGCACGGATTTCCTCACGCGACGGCACTCATGTCTCAGGAAGGGCGAGTCCCACGAGGCCCGTTACGGCCTCTCCCCGGAGGTTCTCGCCGCTCGACCCGATCAACCGTTCGGATGGGAGCACCCGGCATGCGTCTGACTCTCCGCACCCTGCTCGCCTGGCTCGACGACACCTTGCCCCCGTCCCAGGTCCGGGAGATCGGCAAGCAGGTGTCGAGTTCTCCTTTCGCCCGGGAGCTCGTCGACCGGATCCATCGCGTCACCCGCCAGCGTCGCTACACGGTGCCCGGGAAGTCGGGTCCGGAGGCCACGGATCCGAACGTCGTGGCCGGTTATGTCGACAACGACCTCGAGCCCGATCAGGTGGCCGAGTACGAGAAGAAGTGCCTGACGTCGGACGTCAATCTCGCCGAGGTGGCCGCGGTCCATCAGATCCTCAGCCTCCTGGGCCAGAAGGTCCACGTCCCGGCCGACGTGAAGTCGCGGATGTACTTCCTGGTGAAGGGGCGCGAGTCGATCGTGCCGCCCAGGGCCAACGGCGTGGCCGAACGCCCCAGCGAGCCCGTGACCAGGCCCATCCAGCCATGGGTCGCGCCCGAGCCTCCGAAGCGTCACTGGGTCGAGCGTTTCGGCCCGGCGGCGGCCTGCGTGGGCCTGATCGGCCTGCTGAGCTGGTCCGCCTACCTGAGCCTCGGCCCGTCGAGCGATCAGGGGGTGGCTTCGCCGCCCGCTCCGGTTGCGATCGAGGGGCCCGCCGCTCCCAAACCGGCCGCGGTCCCGGCCAAGGCTCCACCGGTCGAGGAGACGGTCGAGGCGGAGGCTCCCGCCCCCGATACGCGCAAGCCGGATGTCCCGGCGGAGAAGTCGGGACCGGCGGAACCGACCAAGACGGCGTCTCCCGCGTCAACGCCGACGGCCGTACCCCCCGGCGCGATCGGTGTCGTCGAGAAGTCCGATGGGCTGCTGCTCCGATTCGACGCGGACAAGCAGTCCTGGGAGAAGCTCGCGGCCGGGGCCTCGCTCAATGGTGGTGACCGCGTGCTTTGCCTCGCGCCCTTCCGGTCCCGGCTGGTGATCGGTAAGTCCCCGGTGACGCTCCTGGGCGAGACCGAGATTCGGCTCACGGGGAAGGCCGTCGCCGATCCCGTCTCCCTGGACCTTGCCGAGGGGAAGGTCGTGGTGGAGCCCGGCGAGGGGGCGACTCCGTTGCGGGTCGAGTTTGCAGGGCATACGGCCACGATCGCTCGCCCGTCGCGCGGGGTCGTTGGCCTGGAACGACGATCGGCCTGGGCCTTCGGCCATCGGCCGGAGGCCGCCGCGGCCCTGGCGATCTTCTCCTCCGAGGGGGACGCGTCGGCCACGATCGGCGCCTCCACTCAGGGGCTGAGCGGCCCCGGTCAGCTCGTCGCCGACGCCTCGGGGACGATCCACGCGGTCGCCGACAAGGCGATGCCCGAATGGTTGACCGCGTCCGATCCGTCCCTGAAGGACCAGAAGCTGGCGGAGCAGTTCAACGCCAGGTTCGCCGCGGATCGGCCCGCCCTTTCCGATATCGTCGTCCTCACGGAGGATGAGTCGCCGGTGGTCCGGAAGTTCGCGATCCAGGGTCTCAAGGCCATGGGCGACCTGTCCCTCCTGATGCCCATCCTCGGCAAGAATGACCCGGGCGCCCGGCAGGGCGCCGTGGCCGCCTTGCGAAGTTACATCGGCCTTGGTCCCGAGGCGCTCCGCCATCTCCGTCAAGCACTCGACGAGGAGTTCGGCCCGGAGGTGGGCCAGGTCGCCGAGTCGCTCCTCGTCGGGCGAACGCCCCCGGATAGCCCTCAACCGGAGGCCCTCAAGCGGCTGGTGGACCTCCTCTCCCCGCGGGACCAACCGCTCGTCATCCGCAGCCTGGCCCTCGATAACCTCATGACGATCACAGGCCGGGGCGATCAGGGCTACGATCCCGACAAGGCCGATGAAAAGGGTTACAACGCCTGGAAGACCCTGTCGGCACGGGGCGAGCTAAAGCCCGCCGCCGCGAAGAAGGGGGACTGATCCGGGTCACGGCCGGGGCAACGCCCCTCAGCGCTTTCGCAATCCGCAAAGGCTACCGGCCCGGTTGGATCTTCGGCCTGGCGCGTGATATGATTCGTCCGGAGGCCGGCGAGAACCTCGACCCGTCTTGCGCCGGCCCCATCGTGAGCCGTGGGAAGCCACCGACCACGACGGGCCGGCCGCCCTGGGCTGCCGCGTGGGGTCCTTTCAGAAGGTTCGGCACCTTGACTCGCATCGGCTGGCTCGCGGCGGTACTGGCTGGGCTTGCCCTGTCGCAAGACGGTGCTCCGGCGGCCCTGGGACAGGCCATCCCCTCCCCGCCGGGGAGTCCCGGCGCGGCCGCCCGAACCGCCCCACCGTCCGCCGACGTTCCCGCCGCCCCGGCCCCCGGTGCCGGGCGTCTCCCCGATGAATTCGTCATCTTCAACAACGTGGGGGATTTCGCCGACTTCCTGAAGCGGATCAACCAGCCCGATTGGATCTTCACGCGGCCGGGAGAGAAGGCAGCCCCGCCCACGGGCGTCCCCGCGGGCGTGCCGGGGGCAAAGCCATTCGTCGTCAATCGCGTCGCCATTCGAGGCAAGGTGGACGGGGACGTCGCCTCGCTCCGGCTCGAGCTGGACCTGGAGCTCCTCGAGCGCACGGAAGCCTGGATCCCCCTGGGGATCCGCAGCCAGATCGTGACGTCGGCGAGGGAACACGACCAGGAGCTGGAGCTGCAGGGGGGCGGCGAAGGGCGGTGGAATGTTCGCCTTCGCGGGGCCGGACGTCATCACCTCGACGTCTCGCTGGAACGTCCGGTCCGAATCAGCCCGGATCGGAACCATCTCGAGATCGCGATCCCCGAGGCTTCGTCCACCTATCTCGAGCTGGACGTCCCCCAGGCGATCCGGGACGTGTCCGTCGGCCCCGGCGAGTCGATCGTGGCCGCCCCGCTCCCCGAGGGCAAGGCGACCCGATTGACGGCCCACCTCTCGCCCCGTTCGATGCTGAGCCTCTCGTGGACCAACCAGGCGGGGGCCGGGAGCCCGCTGCCCCCCCTGCTGACCGCCCAGGTCGAGATGTCGATCGACGCCGACGCCGAGTCCGTGACGACCCAGTCCACCTGGGCAATCCGCTGCGTGCGGGGGCAGGCACGCAGGCTGCAGATCCAGCTCGATCCCGCGGATGTGGCGCGCCAGGTCAAGCTCGACGATCAGTTCATCCCGGCCGACATCGAGTCCAACGTCCTGACGATCCCGCTCGGAGAGCCGCTCCGCCCGGGCGACTCCCGCCGGCTCTTCATGGAGATCCGCCGCGGCTTCCCGCGGGGAGGGCCGCGGACGTTCCTCTTCAAGGGCTTCGCGCTGGAGGCCGCGGCCGAGCAGACCGGGGCCATCGGCGTCACCCAGGCCGCGAACCTCTGGCTGAACGACGCCGGCTCGCAGGGGCTCCGGCGGATCGATCCTCGCGAGCTTCCCTCCGACCTCCGGACCAAGCCGCGGACGTGCATGGCGTTCCAGTTCCTCGACCAGCCCTTCAAGCTGTCGCTGTCGGTGGAGGATGCGCCGCCGCTCCTGCGTGCGACGGCCGCCACGCGGATCATCCTCGATGGCGAGACGGCCCGCTCGGAGACCACCCTGGACATCCAGCGGGTGCGCGGCCGGCCCTTCGAGGTGGTGGTCGCCGTCCCGCCCGGGCTCGAGCTGACCTCCGCCGGCCCCGCGGAACTCGTGGAGTCGGTGGCCACCGTACCGGCCGCCCCGACGACCGCCGTAGCGGCCTCCCCGCCGACCGCGGCGCCGGTCCCCGCCGGCACGGGAGCCGCCGTCGCCGCCAGGCCGGCCGCGGACGGGAAGCTCGCACGGATCCGCCTGACGGCGGTCGCCCGCGATCAGCCGACGTTCGCGATCAAGCTCGCCGGCGTGCAGAAGGTGGCCGTCGACGGCGACGCGAGCCTGGCCCTGTTCACGCTCAAAGAAGGAGCACAGGCGGGAGGGACCGTCGCCGTGCTGGCCTCCCGGAACGTCACGTTCGATCCCACCTCCGTCCCTTCGGAGTCGGACGGCGTCGATCAGGCCAGCTTCCGGAGGCTCGTCGGCGAGGAGCGAGCCGCGGCGGTCGCCGGGCTGACCGGCGGCGGACGGGTCCCCGTGGCCGTCCTGCAATCCCAGTCCAGCCCTCCATTGCTCCGCGGCCGGCTCCGCCGCCATCGCCCGGAGATCTCGGAGGACATCAAGCTCGCCGCCCGCGTCCAGGAGGGTTCGCTCGAGATCCGCCAGGAGACCGCGATCGACGTCCGTTACGCTTCGATCCGCGAGCTGTTCGTCCGCGTCCCCGTCCTCCGTCGCGACCAGTGGCAGGTGAAGGGGCGATCGTCGATCACCGTCACCGAGGCGGAACCCGCCGCCGACGCCGCCTCGACGAGATATCGCCTCGCCCTCGACCCGCCGATCGAGTCCGCCGCCACCCTGACGTTCACCCTGCGGCGGCCCTTGACGATCCCCGAGGGCGAATCGGCGGCCCGGGGGGCCGTCGACTGGGTCCGGATCGAGCAGGCGACCACGACCGGGGTGGTCGTCGAGTTGAGCCCGGCGCCGGGGATCTCGACCGAGGTCGAGGCGGCCGGCTGGGAATCGGCCGACGGCGGCGCGGTCGCCACGGGAGGCTCGAGGACCTATCGTCGCACCACGGCCGAGGCCGGCCTCGGCCTCCCGTTCGCGGCCGGAACGATCAGGAAGGCGGCGCTCCCCGCGCTCGTCGCTCCTCGAATGCTGCTTCGGACCTGGGACGGCCCCGACGGCGGCTCCAGGACCGAGGCGTGGTATGTGATCGAGACCCATCCCGGATATGCCGAGCTTTCCCTCCCCCCGGCCGCGCAGTGGATCCGGGCGAGGATCGACGGCCGCGTGGCGGAGCAGGTGGAGCGGACCGCCCAGGGCGACGGCTACCGCATCGACTTTCCGCTCGATTCGCGCGGCCGGCCGGTCCTGCTCGACATCGAATATCAAGCGGCCGCGGGGCCCTCGGGCCGCGACTGGTCCCCGCCGGAGCTGCGCGGGGGGGCCGTCGTGATGCAGTCCCTCTGGGAGATCCGGACGCCCTGGAACCAGGCGGTCGTCGGCGTCCCCCGCGGCTGGGGGGACGAGAATCAGTGGTTCTGGGACGTTTACGTCTGGAAGCGAAAGCCGAGGAGGCCGTTCGCCGGGCTCCTGCAGTGGCTCTCCGCTTCGGCGTCGTCCGACGCGGTCCTGGACGACCCGACCGGCGACTCCCAGGAGGCGACTCACGCCTACCTCTTCTCGCGGCCCGGGCCGCCGCGCGAGCTGCACCCGTGGATCGCGTCGCGAGCCTGGCTCGTGGCCGTCTGCTCCGGCGGCGCGCTCGCACTGGGCTTCTGGATCATGTTCTCGCGGTCGGGCCCTCGCGTGATCTACCCGGCGCTCGCCGCCGCGGCCGTCCTCGCGGTGTCGCTCGTCCATTCGAGCGTCCTCTTCCTGGTCCTGCAGTCGTCCCTCTTCGGCATCGTCCTGGCTTTCCTGGGCCTGGGGATCCGACGATATACGGAAGGGAGCCCGAGGGCCGCCGGGGCGGAAACGGCGAGCCCGGCGGCCGGTTCCGCAATCTCCGAGCTGACGCCGTCGAAGGTCGGCTCCGACGATTCCACGGCGATCCGGCACCGCCCCTCGTCGACCATGGACTACGCCTCACCGCTGAGCTTCACGACCGGCCCGGACCCCTCGTCCGGATCGCGCGTCAGCCAGGCCGGCCGCTGATTCCAGGGCCGGCGAGGCTTGGCCCGAACAGACCTCGTTGCGAATTCTTGCCATGCGATCATCTCCCGAAGAGTCGGCCGCCCCCCCTCCGGTGATCCGCCGGATCGGACCGGCGTTCGTCGCCTGGCTGGCCGTCCTGGCGTCGACTGGCCCCGCGGCGTGGGCGGAGGCCCCGCGCGTGGCCCGCCTCCGCATCCCGGCCGCCAAGGTCGCCGACTGGTTCCCAGCCGGGACGCCGCTCCGGATGATCGAGCCGTCGGAGCTGGAGGGCCTGCTCGAGGCCGCCGGCCGGGGCGGATCGATCGTCCCCGCGGGGAGAGAGCCGCGGCTGGTGCGAGCTAGCCATCACGCGTGCTGGGACGGGAAATCGCTCGTGGGGCGCTCCGAGCTCCTGGTGGATCGCTCCGGCGCCGTCACCCCGGCGCTGGCGCTCGATCCGTGGACCCCCGCCATCCGCCGGCCCGATGACGCCGCGCCGCCGGTCGGGGCCCTTGCGACCGGGCAGGCGGTCGCGCTCCTGCCGCCGGCCACCACGACCCGCACCGTCCCAACGGCCGCGCCCTCGGACCTGGTCAGGATCGTCCTCGACTGGGAGCAGCGAGCGCTCGCCGAATCCGAGGACCGCGGGTTCGCGCTGGGCCTGCCCGGCGACGAGTCCTCGGTGCTGACGATCGAGCTGCCGGCGGAATGGGCTCCCATCGGGCCCGTCGGACCTCGCAAGGGCCCCCTCCCGGCCTCGGGGCCGGGCGACCGGGCCTGGGCCTTCCACGGTCGCCCGGGGCTGGTGAACCTCCGGATCGTCGGCTCGCGTGCGGATCAGGGCGTCCGGGGAGGCGGCCTGGTCTGGGTGAGCGGGGACACGCGAATCGACCTGGGCCCTGAGCCCCGCATCGACCCTCGGGCCGCGAACTGGCGGACGGAGTGGACCGTCCAGCCCGACCCCCGCGGTTCCATGGAGTTCTCCGCGGAGCTCGACCCCGGGCTCGACCTCATCGACGTCGTCGGGCCCGGCCTGAAAGAGCACCAGGTCAGCCGGACCGGTGATCGGACCCGGGTTCATGTCCGCCTCTCCCAGCAGCCCCGTCCCGCGACGCAGGTCGTCTTCGTGGCCCACGCCAGGGTCCCCGTCGAGGGCCGCTGGAACGTCCCCGCCATTCGACCGATCGACGCGATCTGGACCGGCGGGAATACGATCGTCCGCCTCGATTCGCTTCGGGTCCTGGAAGGTTGCCGAGAACGCGCCGGCCGCCGCGTCCCAGCCCCGGCCGAGGGAGGCGAGGCCGACGTCCTCGTCTTCGAGGCCGAATCGCCGAATTCGGTGGCCGAGCTCGACTTCACGCTCCGGCGACCGAGGCCGACCTGCCGGTTGCTCGGGAGGCTGAAGGTCAACGACGCGGTGGCGAGCCTGGAATGCCAGATCAACGGCCTGGATGCGCGCGGCGGGCCGACCGAGATCGAGGCGGACCTCTCCGCGGGCTGGACGCCCGGCCGAGTGTCCTGGGGCGGAGCCGACCAGGCCCTCTCGTGGAGCTACTCTCCTCGGCCCGGTGGGGGGACAAGGCTCCGCGTCCTGATACCCGCCAGCGACGCCTCGTCGGCGCCGCCGAGCCTGACAATCGAGGCGACCTCTTCCTCGCCGCCGGGCCGCGATCCCCTGCCCCTCCCTCGGGTCCGTCCCCTCGGGGCCGCCATCCTCGACGAGGCCTGGCTCGCGCTCGTCGATCCCGGCACGAGGCTGATCCCGACCCAGGCGAAGGGACTGAGCTGGATCGATCACGAACGATATCCAGGTCTGACCGGCGCCAATTCCCCGAGGGCCGGACTCCACCCCGAGATCGCGTGGCGATGGGTGGGTGACGACGGCGAGGCGTTCGTCCGCCGAGATCGGATCGCGCCGGAAGCCCGCACGGAGATCACCACGCTCGTCCGGATCGATCAGGGGGGACAGCGACTCCGCATCGAAGGCGAGATCGAGACGACCGGTACGGTGGCCGGCGCCCACCTGCCGGTCTGGATCGGGACCGGGGTCGACGCCGATTCCGCCTGGGCCTTCCTGTCCGATGAGGGCGCGACGATCGCCGCCAGGCCGTTGACGACGGCGGAACGCAAACGAGAAGGGCTGCCGGAAAGTGGCACGGCGTGGTCCCTGGAGCGGCCCGGATCCGCGGACGCGACGCCTCGAGTACGCTTCCGCGCCGCCCCTGCCTGGCAGGGCCAGGGTGCCATCCCCCTGATCAACGTCCCGGCCCGCCTCCGTCCCCGGGCGAATGTGCTGGTGGAGGTCCCCCGCGACCTGCCCACGAGCGTCAAGACCGCCGGCCTCTCGCGCCTCGATTCGCAGGTCGCGGAGCGGCTCGCAGAACCTTGGCGACGGAACACGGCCGGAGACTGGTCCGCGATCGCCCACGCCCTGTCTTACCGAGACGCCAGGGCCACACTCTTCCTGTCCACCACGTCGCTCCCCGCGACGGAGACCAACGGGATCGTCCGCGACGCGAACCTGACCACCCTCGCCTATCCCGACGGCCCTCGACTCAACCGCTTGAGGTTGCTTGCCCAGGTCGAGGCCGGCCGCGAGCTCTCGTTTCAGCTCCCGGCCGGGATCTCGCTCCTCAGGGCCGCGATCGACGGGGAGAATGCCGCCGTCCTCTCCCGGGACGGCCGGCTCTCGCTCCTGATGCCCGCCGCCGCCGGATCCCCACGACCCAGGACGGTGGACCTGGATTTCGAGGACGGCACGGCACTCACCGGCGGCGGGACGATCCGTCCCCTCATGCCGGTCTTCGACCTGCCCTGCCTGTCGTTCAGTTGGGAAGTGGTCGCCCCCCCGGGCCGGCGCGTCGCCGGGGCGACGGGTTACCTCGTCGCGGCGGAGCCGGAGGTCGTCCCTTCGTGGCCCTTCGGAGCCCTCGGATTTCCGAGCCTTCCCTGGCGTGCACGCCAGGGCACGACCGCCGTCGTGGCCGAGTCGACCTGGAAACGGCTCGACGAGATCCTGACCGCGAATCCCGCCCAGGAGATGAGCTTCTCCGCTTGGTTCATCCGCTGGGATTCCACCTCGACCCCCGTGCTCATCGATCGGGTTTCGCTCGCGGCGGCGGGTTATGGGCCCCGGTCTCGCTGCGACCTCTCGCGCGATCCCTCGGGGATTTCCACCTCGCAGCGATCGTTGGAGCGACACGGACTCGCCGTGATCCCCGTCGATGGGACCCTGATCGTGACCACCGCCGCCGCGAGCCGCGAGTTCGAGGCCGGCCGATCCTGGAACGCCTCGGTTGGCGAGGCCCTGCTCTGGGGGAGCGATCGCTCCGACAGGCTCCAGTCCGTGGCCCGATGGCGCGGTGAGTTCACGCCGGTCGAATCGGCTTCCGATCTCGGCCGGCCGGGGCTGCGTCCCCCGCCGGGCTGGTCCTCGTGGCACCTCGCCTGCGTCTCATGGCCCTCGGAATCCGCGGGCGTGGTCATCCGGGATGACCGCTCGGCGAGCCTCCCCCGATGGATCGCCGCGGCCATGGTCGCGATCGTGCTCTGCCTCCTCGTCGTCCGTCTCTCCCCCCGTCGCGCCCTGGTGCTGCCGACTCTGCTCCTGGCGCTGAGCGTCCTCGGTCGCCTCTGGCTGGGCCGGGATCCGTACGAACTGCTCGCGGGTGCCTTCTTCGGGTCCGCCGTCGGCCTGCTGGTCTCGCTGGGGCGGACGATCACCCTCCAGGAGTTCCGTCGGAGCCATCCCACCAGACAGTCGGCCTCTCACGTCGGGATCCGCCTGACCCGGTCCATGGCCCGCGTCGCCCCCGCGGCGACGGCCTTGGCCTTCCTGCTCGGGGCCGCCGCGGTGGCGGGCCGGGACGACGGTCCGATCCCGATCCTCCTCCCCTACGAGGGGAGCTACGAACCGGGCCGGCCCCCGACGCGAGCGATCCTCCGGCTGAGCGACCTCGACACGCTCAAGCGGCTGGCACGCGTCGAATCGAGGAGCGAGCCGCCGCCCCTGGTGCTCGTCGATGCGACGCATCGCGTCTCCTGGCAGGGCGCGCGCGAGGTCTCGATCGCGAGCGAGCTCGTGATCCTGAAGCGGGACGGGGCCCCCGGCCGATGGAGCATTCCGATCGCCGGGTGCCGCGACATCGGCGCGACGATCGACGGCAAGCCGGTCCCCGTCTTCATCGAGGCGGGAGGGACGAGGGCCGAGGTGGATGTGACCGGCGCCGGCCGGCACGACCTGACGATCCGGCGGTCCGCCTCCCTCAGCCCGACCGGCGGGGCGGAGGGCGTGGATATCCCCGTGAATCCGCACCCCTCGGCCCGGGTCGTCGTGGGCAGGCCCCTGGCGGGCGGCACGCTGCGGCTCCCCAACCTTCGGGGCAAGAGCGAGAAGGGCGACGAGGGCGCGACCCTCGGCTCGCTCGGGCCATCGGATCGCTTCGAGATCCGGCTCGGAGACCCCGGGAAATCGGCCCCACAGGCGGCCGGCACGAACATGGAGGGCCTGCTGCTCTACGACATCCAGCCGGCGGGCGACCGCCTGAGGGCGCGGTTCACGTATCGCGGATCGAGCCCGCTGGCTCAGCTCGGCTTCCTGATGGATCCCGCCCTGATCCCGCGCTCCACGTCGATTCCGGGGCTGGTGTCGGAGTCGTGGGGAGGGACCGAGGAAGAGCCGGTCTGGACTGCCCGCATGGATCCTCCGCTTCGCGACGGGGCCGTCATCGAGCTGGACCTGTGGCGGCCCCGGACGAAGTCGCGGCCGAGCGTGCCCGACGCGGCCGGCGACGAGGGCTCTCCGGTCGAGACCGGGCGCGACTATCCGCGCCTCGAGCCGCTCCAGGTGGACCGCTATTCCGGGGCACTGGGCGTCCGCCGGCCCGGCCACTGGACCGGGCGCGTCGAGCCCCTCCGCGGCGAGGATCCGCTCAGCGACGAGGGATTCGTCAAGCTCTGGGGCCCGCTCCCCGACGACCGCCTGACGCTCTGCGGTACGACCAGGCTGGGCCGCGACGACAGGCCCGAGTACCGGACCGGGCCGGCCATCGTCCGGGTCCGGGTCCGTCCGGCGCTCAACCTGACCGTCCAGGAGGGGCGAATCCTCGCCAGCTACGAGGCGGAGCTCGGTGATTTCTCCGATGCGGTCGACCACCTCACGGTCTCGGTGCCGAGGGAGCTCAAGGTCGACCAGGTGGAATGCGACGGCCTCACGGCCTGGAGCCGGACGGCGCCCGATTCGCTGATGCTCCGCTACGACCGGCCCCTCCGGGCAACCCGAAGGAAGTTGGCGATCACCGGCTGGATCCCCGCCCTCCAGGATCCCATGGTCCGCGGCGGACGGTCGTTGCGGATGCCGACCCCCTGGATCGCGCTGCCGGGCATGGAATCACTCCCCGGCAAGCTCGTCCTCACGTCCGACGTCCGCGTGGACATCGAGGCGCCGCGAGATGCGGTCAGCCGGACGGCGCCCGCCCCATCCCCGGCGAATCCGGCCGCTCCGGCCCCGACCGCGCAGCTCTATCAGGTGGATGATGCCGCCCGGCTGGGGACGCTCACCTGGATCCCCGCGCCTCCCCAGGTGGAGGTCCGAATCGAGAGCCAGATGACCATCGGGCCGGACGCCGCGGAATGGGTGGCGGTCCTTCGCTACAGCGTCCGGGGGGGGCCGATCGAGTCCCTTCGGCTTCGAATCCCCCAGGCGTGGGCGGCCGTCGCCACGGCCAGCATGCCGGGGAACGAGCTCCGCCGCACCAGCGAGGAGAGGGGAAGCAACTCGATCTGGACGCTCACCCCCGCCCGGCCGGTCTGGGGCACTCAGCGGCTGGTTGTCCGGTCGTCCCAGCCCCTCTCTCCAGGCCAGGAGATCCAGCATCCGGAGGTCATCCCGCTGGGAGTCTCCTCGGTCGCGACCAATCTCGCCCTGGTCCACGCGATCGGTTCGACCCTGACCACGGCCGGCTCGAGCACGTTCCAGCAGGTGGCCTACGCCGGACGTTTCGCCGACGAGGAGTTTCGGACGCTGCCCGGGACCCAGGCTCGGGCGTTCCATGTGGAGCGCGACAACTGGTCGTTGCGCGTCCAGGTCCCCGCGAGCCCGGCGGAGCGCCAGGACGAGGCCGATCCCTCCGCCCGGGTCGTCTCGGCGGACGTCGACCTGACGATCCTCCCGGACGGGTCGGCGAGGGGCCGATCCGTGGTCGACGTCCTGCCGCGGACGGGGCGATTCCTGACCGTCGAGCTCGACGCCGGTGGCCAGATCCCGTGGACCACCGTCGACCAGGTCCCGGTCCGCCCCCTCCGGGGGGGGGAACGTCGCTGGCTCATCCCGCTGCGCGACAGCGCGGGGCCGCATGTGGCCATCTACTGGACGGTCCCGCCGCCGGCCTCGCCGACCGGGGAAGACACGGCCGACCTTCGGTTGGCGATCCCCACCACCGGGCCCGATCGCGTGCCCGCCCGGGTCACGGTCCACCTGGCGGACGGGATGGCGGTCCGGAGCCTGTCCACGGACCTGGACCTCACGGTCGCCGACCGCGTCATCCTCGATCGCGCCGAACGGATCGGACGCGAGCTGATGGAATTCCTCATCCAGATGGACCGAGGATCGGGCCGCGACCGGGAGAAGGTCGCGGGACTGTTGATCGCCCACGAGCTGAACCTCCGGGCCGCCGAGCGCTCGATCCGCTGGTCGTCGCGCCACCTCCCCTCCGACCGGCGGGACCGGGCGGAACGCGACCTGGCGGAGATCCAGGCCTCCCGCCGGCTCCTGATCGAGGGCCTGAAGGCCGCGGCCCTCGACGACGAGATTGCCGCCGCCCTATCGTACCTCGGGCAGGACGAAACCCCCGCATCGACCGCGATCTCCGTCGCCGAGCCCGCGATCGGCGACCGGATTCGCGGGCTCGGCCGGATGTCGTTCCTGATCGGGATGGCGCCGGGGATCGCGGACGAGCCGGCGTCGCTGACCATCTCCCGCGGCAACTCGCCGGCGGTCTCCGAGGGAGAGACGGCCGACCGGGCCCGGTCCCTGCTGATGCTGGTGGTGCTCGCGGCGATCGGCCTGGCGGCCATCGTCCGCGCCCGACCGGGGGCCTGGGGGCTGTTCATCCTCGGCGCGATGCTCGGCCTCCTCGCCTTCGCCGGGGGCCTCCTCCCGACCGCGGCGGGCCTGGTCGCGACCGTCGCGGGATGGTCCTCGCGCAAGCTCTTCGACCAGGGATCGGCGGCCCCGGCGGAGACCTCGGCGATCCGGACGGAAGGCGGGGGGGATGGCCTGCCCGTCGCGGCCGTGGCGCCGTGATCGGTCCGCTTCAGAACGCGTCGTCGCTGATCAGATTGCCGTCGTTCCGGTGGCCGAGCGACCGATAGAGGCCCTCGTCGATCCGCTCGTCGAGGAACCGGACCGAGCCGTCGCCGAAGAGGAAGTTCGCCCCGCCGCCGTGATGACTCGAGAAGCCCCCGACCGACTTTTCGTCAAGAGCCCCCGTCGCGATCAGGTCCTTGACCTCTTCCGGCGTGAGCCGGCCGGGGCTGCCGGATCGGGTCAGCGACGGATTGCGGGCGCTCGCGGCATTGATCGGCGTGCCCGTGTTCCGCAGGGTGGAGGACGTGCCGACGGCCCACCCCATGGGCGACTGCTCGCCGACGATCTCGCCCACGAGGATCGTACAGCCGGGCCCGTCCGACAGGTCCCGGAAGCCGACCTTGCTATTCAGGTAGAAGACACCGTGATTGTCCGCGTCGATCGGCGCCTCCTGGTCGTGATGGCAGGCCGCATAGTTCATCTGGGTTGGCCAGGCGTTGGACGGACAGAGGAAGCTCTCCAGGCTGTGGCTGCGGGCCGTGAGATTCGCCTCCGCGTACACACCCTCCGCGAAGTCGAACGCGCGGAAGACGGCTGATTTCTCCAGTTGCGGCAAGACCTGGACCGCCCAGCCCATGTGATACCCCTCGGGGACATTCGAGATCGGCCCCTTCTCGTTGACCACTCCCGGCGGGAAGACCCGATGCGCGGACGCGTAGTTCGAAAGGGCGATACCGATTTGCATCAGGTTCTTGGAGCATTGCAGCCTCCGCGCCGTCTCGCGGGACGACTGGATGGCCGGCAGCAGGAGCGCGATCAGGATGGCGATGATGCTGATGACCGTCAGCAGCTCCACCAGCGTGAAGCCCGCCCCGTCCCTCCGGGTTCGCCCTTCGCAACGCATGGACAGGCCCTTTCAGTAGTCCGATTCGTCCAGGGGCTCGCCGTCCTGGCGGTTCCCCAGGTGCTCATACACGGCCCGAGCGACGGTCCGCTTGATGAACCGCACCGAGCCGTCGCAGAACCCGAAGTTGGCGCCGTCTCCCTGGTGGAAGCTGCCGAATCCGCCGACGAACTCGGGCGAGACGGCCGGCTTCCCGTCCGCATCGGCGGCCCCCTCCTCGTTCAGCGGGTGGCCCGTGTTTCGCAGGGTGGCACGAGTGCCGGTTGCCCAACCGAGCGGGCTCGCTTTCTGGACCTCTCCCAGGAGGATCGTGGAGGAGAGCCCGTCGGTCACGTCGATGAAGCGAACCCGGCTGTTCAGGTACATCACGCCGCGATTGTCGACGTCGATCGGCGCCTCGACGTCGTGGTGACAGGCGGCGTACAGGGTGAGCCCGGGGCCGGGCGAGGTCTTGCCGGTCGGGCCCGGGTTGAGACGATTGGTCCGACGCAGGAACCAACCCGTGGGGGCATCGCCCAGGTCCCGGGCCCCGGACGGGCAGAGGAGCGTGTTGATCCGGGTCACGAAGGCCGTCGAGTTGGCCGCGGAATCCGCCCCGAGACGGAAGTTGATCGTACTGTAGATATGCGCTTGTTCCATGCTGGGCAGGATCGACGCGACCCAGCTCAACTGGTAGCCCTCGCGGGAGTTCTTTACGGGCCGCGAATCCGCCCAGCAGCCGGCGGGCAGGGCGCCCCGGACGGTCTCGTAGTTCAGGAGCGCGAGCGAGACCTGCTTGAGGTTGTTGATGCACTGGATCCGCCTGGCCGATCCGGCCCCGGCCAGGAACGCGGGGATCATGATCATCACCAGGAAGGAGATGATCGCGATCACGACCAGGATCTCCACCAGCGTGAACGCCCGGGACCGTCGCATGAGTCGTGCTCCCTCGTCGCGGGGATCTTGCGCCCGTTGCTCAGTACCTGTCGGAGTCGATCACCTCGCCGTCCGCCCGGTTCGCCAGCAGCCCGAACACGTTGGTGGCGATGCTCGACTTGATGAACCGGACCGACCCGTCGCCGAACGCGAAGTTCGCCCCGCCCGGGTGCCGGCTCGCGAACCCGCCCACGAAATCGGGCTTGCCCACGTTGGCCAGCCCCGCCTCCTCCTCGGCCGTGAGATTGCCGGCAGGAGTCGGCACGGTCCGCCCCGGCGAGAGCATCCGATTCGGGACCAGCCCCGTGTTCCTCAGGCTGGACCTCGTGCCGGACGCCCAGCCCAGGTCCAGCCCGTCGTTCAGCTTCTCCCCGACGAAGAGCGTGGACGAGCTGCCGTCGGTGATGCCCTCGTAGGTCACGTGGCTGTTGAGGAAGAGGACGCCGTGATTGTCCGCCGCGATCGGAGCCTCGACGTCGTGATGGACGCCCGCGTAGCTCGTCATGGCGACGCGGTCCTTGTCGCGCGACGGGCCGCCGTCGGACGGGCAGAGGAAGCTGCGGATCAGGTGGGTCCGGGAGGTCAGGTTCACGGATTCATACAGGTCGACGCGGAAGTTCAGGTGGTTGTAGACGTTCTTCTGCTCGAAGTACGGGAGGACCTGGGCCATCCAGCCGAACCCGTACCCCTTGGGGACGTCGAGCACCGGCCCGCTCGCGGCGATGACGCCGGGCGGCAGGCACTCGTGCGAGGATTCGTAGTTCTGGAGCGCCAGCCCGAGCTGCATGAGGTTGTTGACGCATTGCGCCCGCCGGGCCGCCTCGCGGGCCGACTGGACCGCCGGCAGCAGGAGCGCGATCAGCACCGCGATGATGGCGATCACGACCAGCAGCTCGATCAGGGTGAACCCGCCGCGGCGGGCCGTCAGGGGATGTCTGCAAATCATCGCGAAGCTCCTGTCTTGACCGAGCCGGGCTCGAGCTCAACCTGAAGGGACGACCGGGCCCGCCGCGGGGCCTCCGGGGGGTAGTCTGCGTGGATCACCAGGTGACGTGACGCACCGTCCTGCTCGACCTTGATCACGATCACGGCGGCCGGGTCGTCGGCCCGGCCTTCCCGTGCGGTGCCGCCCAGGCCAAGGTCCGCCCGGGAGAGCGTCCACGTCTCGCCCGCGTAGCTCGCGTTCGAGGCCAGCCGGGCGAGGCCCCGTTCGAGGCCCGCCTGCGCCAGCCACTGCGACTGGGCCTCGCGCTCGTGGACGAGCAGGCCGTCTCGCCGGACGACCCCCAGCCGCAGCAGGGCCCCGGAGATCATCGTCAGCACGACGAGGCACACGAGCACCGCCACCGCCGCCATGCCGCGCCGGGCCGACCTGATGGTTGTGAACGTCATCGCGTGCCTCCCCCCGCCGGCGGGCTCGATGTCGCCCCGGCCTTCGTGCTGTTCCTGCCGATCTGGGCGACGACCTCGAAGAGCCGGGGCGAGCTCGACGACTCGTCCGGCGTCCGCCGATCCACCGCCAGCACGGCAAAGCGGTATGGGCCGTCCTCGCGGACCTCCGGCCTGACTCGCGACCGGGCCGATAGCGGATAGGTCTCGCGGCGAACCACGGCACCCTTGAGCCGCTCGACCCGGCCAAGTCGAGCGTCCCTGGTGCAGTCGTAAAGGACCTCGTGCTCCGGCCCGAGCACGAGCCTCAGGCCGGGCTCCTTCTCCACCAGCGAGGCGGAGGCCGCCGCATGGGCATCGTTCCGGAACTGCTCGGCGAGCCGAGCCAGGGCGACGGCCCCGTCGATCCGCGTCCGGCCGTCGGCGTCGAGCCGTAGCAGGAGCTGGAGCATCATGGCGCACATGCCGAGCATCGCGGCCAGGCCGCTCATCATGACCATCATCTCGATGATCGTGATGCCTCGCCTCCGTAGTGACCCGTGAGTGAAACTTCGAACCATCATGGCCGCGGCCTCCCGGCGAAGAGCCAGGTTGTCAGCCGGACCGGCGCGGCCCAACCGCCGGAACGGTCCCGCCAGCGCAGGACCAGCGAGACCCGCTTCGATCCCGGTCCCCCCGCGGCCCCGTCCGCGACCACCTCCGCCTTCAGCTCGGCACCGGGGAGGACTCCCCGGGCGTGCGTCGAGAGCGCGACCCTCGAGGCGGCCTCCGAGGTGACCGATTCGAAGGGCCGCGCCGTGAACGTCTCGAGCAGGTTGGACGCTTCCTGGACCGCCCATTCCCGTCGCTCCGCGCCCCGGCGTTCCGCGGCGACCCAGCCCATCACCTTGACGATGAGGAACATGGCGATCATGAACATCGCGGCCGACATGGCGAGCTCGGCCAGGATGAACGCCGGCCGCATCCGGCCGCCGCCCGACGCCCCGCGCGGACCCGATCGTCCTCTTCGCATAATCATGTGTCGGCGATCCTCGAGATCAGGGTGACGAGGGGGAGGAAGAACGCCGCGGCGACGACGAAGACGACGAACCCGAGCAGCAGGACCATCAGGGGGAAGATCATCTGGATCAGGACCTGGAGCCGGCCAGCCAGCCGCCGTTCGCCGCCGTCGGCCGCCTCCTTCATGGCCCATTCCAGGTTCCCGAGCCGGGTGGCCGATCGCAGCAGCTCCGCATCGCCCGCCTTCAGGAGGCCTCGGGACTGGAGGGCGTCGATCCAGGGCCCGCCGTGCTGGACCTCATACTCGGCCGCGGCGAGCTGACGCCGTACCCACCAGGTCGGGTAGTGTTCCTCGAGCGTCCGCAAGGCCGACTCGATCGACAGCCTGGAACCGACCGCCAGCGAGAGCGATCGGAGGATCAAGGCCGAATGCCTCCGCCTGAAGAAGCGATCGAAGAACGGGACGTCGTAGTTCCACCACCCGGTGAACGAGTACGGCAGATAGATCAGCAGCAGGATGTTGGCGAGGATCAGGGGCGAAAATAGGTAGAAATACTTGATGACGAAATGACTGGCCTCGATGACGAAGACCGTCAGTTGCGGCAGCGGCACGCCGAAGTCCTTGAAGATCATCTCCATCTTGGGGACGATTGAGAACATGATGAATCCGGTGATCGCCTCGATCCCCAGCGCCATGGCCAGGAAGTACGTGAGGCGGCTGACGATCGCCCCCCAGACGGGCATCCGAGCCGCCCGGGAGGCGGCCGCCATCCGCAGGGCCTCCGGCAGCTTCCCCGTCCGCTCTCCCACGTAGGCGAGCAGCACCGCATCCTTCGAGACCAGCCGCGGCGAGGCTTCCAGCGCCCGGGACAGGGGCTCGCCCGCGTGGAGGTTCGCCGCCAGCTCGAGGAGGCTTCGGCGTCCCCGTCCCGAGTACTGGTCGGCGAAGGCCGCGATCGTCACCGGCAGCGGCATGCCGCGCTCGGCGGCGATCGCGATGATGGAGAGCAGCGCGTCCTGCTGGGTCGACATCCGCTTCGAGGCCACCACGCCCATCGCGATCGCGGCGGCGAGCAGGAAGAGGATCCCCGCGAAGACCGCGCTCCAACCGACGGCGAGGGCGACGGCCATCCCGACCGCGACCACCAGGACCAGCACCATCATCTGCCAGAGCCGCATCGAAGGCCGCGGCGGGGGCGCGAGCGAGAGGTCCAGCTCCTCCCCGGACCATCCCCGGGATGGCTTGTTCGGCGCGGGAGACGCGGGTGTCCCCTGCCGCTCCGGCTCGTCGTCGACCTCCCAGACACCCTCGCCGCTCATGGATCGCTCCCCGGATCTGTCCCTCGACGGGCCTCGACCTTCCCTCAGCCGGACAACCTGGTGATCAGCATGATCAGGGGCAGGAAGAGCCCGACGACCCCCACCGCGACGCCCATGAAGACGAAGAGCGCCGCCAGGACGGCCATCACGGTCCCCGCGAACGACGCCTGGGTCCGGGCCCTCGCCTCGTACATCTCGCCGGCCGTGTGGAGGATCTCCGCGGTCGTGTTGTGATCGTCGGCCCAGCGGATCAGGCGGGGCAGGTTGCGCGGCAGGTCCGGCTGGCGCGCCATCGTCGAGTAGAGCGGCTGGCCGTTCTCGACCCCCCGGGCCATCGACTCGGCCGCGTGGGCCAGGCTGGAGTTCTCCACCCCTTCACCCGTCAATCGCAGGGCCTGGGGCATGGGGAGCCGGCTCTCGAGCAGGAGGGCCAGCAGGTGGCAGAACTCGGCCCAACCGGTGTACTTCCAGACCGAACCCAGGACCGGGACCTTCGCCATCGCGCCTCGGAACGCGGGGCTACCCGCGATCAGCTTGCCCGACAACCAGACGACCAGGAAGGCCAGGCCGACGATCGCCAGCCCGGGCCAGACGGCGCGGATCCCGTGGGAGACGTTGATCAGCAGGATCGTGATCCCCGGCAGGGAGACGCCGAAGTCCCTGAAGATCGCCTCGAACATGGCGACGACGAAGGTGTCGGCGACGACCAGGATCAGGATCGTCAGCGCGATGGTGAAGATCGGGTAGGCCATCCCCAGCCAGAGTCGGCGACGGAGATCGGTCCCGACGCTCACGTAGCCCGTGAACCGGCCGAGCACGTCTCCCAACCGGCCCGACTTCAGGCCCCCCAGGACGATCCCTCGGAGGTGCGCGGGGATCCGGCCCTTCTGCCGCTCCATCGCCTCGTCGAGCGGTATGCCGGCCTCCAGCGCCTGCCCCAGCTCCAGCAGCGAGGTACGCAGGCGGCCCGCCGGAAGCTCCTCGCCGAGCGCGGCGAGCCCCGGGCCGAGCGGCAAGCCCGCCCCGGTCAGGCCGGCGAGCTGATCGGTCATCCGGGCCGCTTCCTCGGCCGAGAGCTCGCCACGTCCTCCGGAGTGATCGGAACCGCCCGCCATCTCTGCCTCGCCTTCCCGAACGACTGGTTCTGACCGTTCGCTCGCCCGCGCGATCGGCCGCGATCAGGGGATCGCAATCCCCCGGAGCATGGTCGAGAGGGGCACGAACAGGCTCAGTCCATAGAGCGCCGTCGCCGTCCCCCCCAGCACCACCATCAGGACCGTCGGGAGGACGATCCTCAGCTTCTCGGCCTGGTAGGCGCCTCGCTTGCGATACATGGGGGCCAGGTTTCGCAGCGCCTTCACGAGCGATCCCTGCTCCTCCCCGGCCGCGAGAGTCCAGCGGAGCAGCGGCCGGAAGGCACCGGGCGAGGAGTCCTTCAAGACGGCCCGCGGCGATTCCCCTCGCTCGACGGCCTCGGCAAGCTCCCTGGCCCCGGCGGCCAATGTCGGATTGCCGGACGCCTCCCCGGCCAGCCGAGCCGCCTGGGGGTAGCCCACGCCGTGCTCCAGCAGCAGGGCCAGCAGCTCCGCGAAGCCGGCCGATTCGTAATCCTCACTCAACTCGCTCATCCAGGGGACGAAACGTAGCACGGTTCGACCCGGCCCCCGAAAGGCCGCCGCCCCTCCCGATCGCCGCCAGGCGACGAAGAGGGCCACGAGCGCCAGCGGCCAGATCGGCCACCAGAGCCAGGCGTGCGTGCCGACGGCCGCCAGCCATCGGACCGGCGAAACCACCTCCACCCCGAGCGACTCGCAGGCCTCCACGAACCGCGGTATGACCAGGGTCACCATCCCCAGGAAGAGGAGATAGGCCAGGGACAGCACCACCAGCGGATACCAGAGGGCCAGGCCGATCGTTTCGCGGGCCTCGGCGTAACCCCGGATGTAACGGGCCAGCCCCTCCAGGGCCGAGGCGAGGTTGCCGGATTTCGCCCCCGCCTCCACCACCGCCCGGTACAACGGCGGGGCCGCCGCGCTCTCGGCCTCGAGCGCCTGGTGCAGGTCCTCACCCCGCCCCAGCCGCACCGCCAGGGATTCCGCGATCCGCTTCAGGCCGCCGCGGAGATCGTCGCCAATCCGGGCCAGCCCCTGGTCCAGCGGCAAGCCAGCCTTCACCAGCGCCACGATCTCCTCATTGAGCGCCGCCAGCTCCCCCAACGTGAGTGACCCCGCCGACCTCGCCCCGTCCTCCGCCTGAGACATCCGCCCGTCTCCCCGCCCGACCGACGGACCGCGACGCACCCGATGGTGCGTCGCTCACCGTCTACGACATTTGTGCCAGGGTCATCTCACCACAATTGTCGGAGACTTGCAAGGGGCGACTTCAGAAAAAGGGGGCGAGGGGCTTCGGAAAGGGGCGAGGGACGAGGGACGAGGAGAAAGGGACCGGGGAGAATGGCTGACAGTTCAGTCCGTCGGACGCCCATCCTGTCTTCTCCTCTTCGCCCCTCGCCCCTCGCCCCTTTCCGAAGCCCCTCCCGCTCGCCGGCTTGACGCGAGTTCTCCCGGAGACGTAAGTTAAACATCAGTCACACATCCTACCGATGGATTCGAGGCGACCGCTCCCCGGGGGCAACACGTGACGTCGACGATCCTGCTGCTCCTGGCTTCGACCGCCTCCGCCGCGGATGCCGATGCGCCCGGGGTCAGCTACCGGAACGACATCGTCCCGCTCCTCTCGTCGGCCGGATGCAACATGGGGGCCTGCCACGGCAACGCCAGCGGCAAGGGGGGCTTCAAGCTCAGCCTGCGGGGCGATGACCCGGCGTTCGACCTTCGGGTGCTGACGCGGGAGTCGTTCGGTCGTCGGATCTGCGCGGAGCAACCCGATTCCAGCCTCATCGTGCTCAAGCCGACCGGGCAGGTCCCGCACGAGGGCGGGATCCGCTTCGCCGCGTCGTCGCCGGAGGCGAAGGCCCTCCGCGCCTGGATCGCCGGCGGGGCCGCCGATGATCTCGCCACGGCACCTCGGCTGCGGTCGATCGCGGTGGAGCCCGCGGTGCAAATCGTCACGGATCCGGTCCGGTCCGTCCAGCTCCGGGTGGTGGCCGCCTTCGAGGACGGCTCCTCGCGCGACGTCACCCGGCAGTGTGCCTTCGACCTCAGCGACCCGACGGTGGCGGAGGTCTCGGTGTCGGGCCTGGTCCGGGCCCGAAGGCTCGGAGAGGTCGCCGTGGCGGTCCGCTACCTGAAGGGGCGCGGCGTCAGCCGGCTGACGTTCCTGCCGGACCGGCCGTCGTTCGACTGGCACGGCCCGCCGCCGGTCAACGTGGTGGATGAGCAGGTGTTCGCCCGTCTGAGGTCGTTGCGAGTCAACCCCTCGCCGCCGGCCGCGGATCATGCGTTCCTGCGGCGGTCCTACCTGGACGCGACCGGACGCCTCCCCTCGCCCGACGAGGCCCGCGCCTTCCTGGCCGACACCGATGCCGGCAAGCGGACAAGGCTCGTGGAGGCGCTGGTCGCACGGCCCGAGTTCGCCGACTTCTGGGCCCTCAAGTGGGCGGACCTGCTCCGCAACGAAGAGAAGACGATGGGCGACAAGGGGGTCTGGGTCTTCCAGCGCTGGCTTCGAGACGCGATCGCGGCCGACGTCCCGCTCGACGAGATCGCCCGCCGCATCGTCGCCGGGCGGGGCTCCACCTGGAGCAATCCCCCGGCCAGCTTCCACCGGACCAATCGCGACCCGACGACCGCGGCGGAGAGCGTCGCGCAGGTCTTCCTGGGCATCCGCCTCCAGTGTGCACGCTGCCACAATCATCCCTTCGACGACTGGACCCAGGACGACTACTACGGCCTGGCGGCCTGCTTTTCGAACGTCCGCCGCAAGGAGCCGAGCAACGCCCGATCGGACAAGCTGGACAGCCATGAGATCAACGGCGACGAGATCATCTTCACGTCCGGCCCCGCCTCCATGCTCCAGCCCCGGACCCGGGAAAGGCTCGCGCCCCGGCCGCCGGGCGGGCCGGCGCTCGCCTCGGGGGACGGCTCCAGGGCGCTCGACGAGCTCGCGGACTGGCTCACGCGGGGGAATCGCCAGTTCGCCCGCAACCTGGCCAACCGGGTCTGGTTCCACCTGATGGGGCGGGGCCTGGTGGAGCCCGTGGACGACTTCCGGGCCTCGAATCCGCCGTCCAATCCGGAGCTGCTCGAGGCGCTCACGGACGAGCTCATCGCCCGCGGGATGAGGCTCCGGCCGCTCGTGGTCCTGATCATGAGCTCGCATGCCTATCAGCTCGACGGCCGCCCCGTCGGCGGGGAGGACGACGATCCGTCGACCCATGCCCACGCATCGGTCCGGCTCCTGCCCGCGGAGGTCCTGCTCGACGCGATCAGCCAGGTGACGGACGTCCCAGACCGCTACAAGGAGGCCCCCGCCCGCCTCCGCGCCGTGCAGTTGCCGGGGATCGGTGCCGAGAACCCGTTCCTGAAGGTCTTCGGCAAGCCCGAGCGGCTCCTGACCTGCGAGTGCGAGCGGACCGATTCCACCACGCTCGCCCAGGCCTTCCAGATGATCAACGGCCCCTCCGTTCGGAAGAAGCTCGCTCATCCGGAAAACCGGATCGGCCGCCTGCTGAATGCGAGGACGCCACCCGACCAGATCCTCGAGGAGCTCTACCTCGCCGCGCTCTGCCGCAAGCCGACGGTCGTCGAGTCCCGCGCGATCCTGCAGCATGTCCGGAGTTCGTCCAGCCCGACGGAAGGCTGGCGAGATGCGGCCTGGGCCATCCTCAACAGCAAGGAGTTCCTGCTCCGGCATTGATCCTCATCGGGCCGGGCGGACCAGGAGGCGAGCATGAACCGGGGATGCGCGGATTTCCAGTCGGGCCGGCTCTCGCGGCGTGCCATGCTGCGAGCGGGGACCTCGGGCCTGGCGGGCCTGGGCCTCGCCGGCCTGCTGCGGGCGGAGAGTCCCGGAGCGGGGTCGTCGCTCAAACCCCGGGCGAAGCACGTCATCTTCCTCCACCAGTTCGGCGGGCCGTCGCACCTGGACACGTTCGACATGAAGCCGGACGCCCCCTCGGGGATCCGGGGCGAGTTCCGGCCGATCTCCACTCACACGCCGGGGATGACGATCTCGGAGCACCTGCCGAGATTCTCGACCGTGCTGGACCGGTTCGCGCAGGTCCGCTCCGTGCATCACAAGATGAGGAACCACAATTCGGCGACCTACTACAGCCTGACCGGCCACGCGCCGCCGATCGATGACATCCGGCTCCGGGATACGCAGGAGCTCTATCCTTCGTACGGCAGCACGGTGGCCCGGTTCCGCCCCGTGGGCGACCCGGCCGTCCCCAGCTTCGTCGCCTTCCCGCACGTCCTCCGCGACGGCTCCGTCACCCCGGGGCAGCATGCGAGCTTCCTGGGCAAGGCGTACGACCCATTCTTCGTCTCCCAGGATCCGAACCGGCCCAGCTTCAGGCTCCCGGAGCTGACGCTCCCGTCCGACCTTGGCCTGGAGCGGCTCGACGACCGGCGCGGGCTCCAGAAGCTGATCGACTCGCAGACCGACCTGCTCGAGTGGTCCGCGGCCGCGCAGGGGGTCGATGCCTTCTACACCCGGGCCCTCACGATGCTGGGGTCGCCGCGGGTCCGCCAGGCGTTCGACCTCTCGCTCGAGCCCGAGTCGGTCCGCGACGACTACGGCCGGACGACCTACGGCCAGAGCTGCCTGCTGGCCCGTCGGCTCGTGGAGGCGGGGGTGCGGTTCGTCTCGGTCTATTACTCAGCCTCGATCGGCGGCGACCGTGGGGGCTGGGACACGCACGGGGACAATTTCAAGCAGCTCCGCAACCGGCTCCTGCCGATCACGGATCGGACGGTCCCGACCTTGATCCTGGACCTCGCCGCCCGCGGCCTGCTCGACGAGACGCTGGTCGTCTGGATGGGCGAGTTCGGCCGCTCGCCGCGGGTGACGAACACCAAGCAGTTCGGCCCGGACGGCCGCGACCACTGGCCCTTCTGCTACACGGTCCTGTTCGCCGGCGGCGGCACGATCCCGGGTGCCATCTACGGCGCGAGCGACCGCATCGGCGCCTACCCCGCCTCCGACCCCGTCACCCCGGACGACATCGCCGCGACCATGTTCTGGGCGCTCGGGATCGATCCCGCGACCGAATTTCGCGACACCCTGAATCGTCCTCTTCCTGTCGCGGCCGGCAATCCGGTCACGCGGATCTTCGCCTGAGGCGACCGCTGACGAGAAAGGCTCCACGTTGACCCTCCATCCCGGGCCCCTGGCGGCGGCGGTCGTCGGCCTGCTGGCCGCAACCGTCGCGTCGCGAGCCGATCCGCCCACGCGGGACACGGCAACGGTCATCGCCGCCGAGCAGCTCCGACACGGCGACCTCGCGACCAGGATGGACGCCCTCCAGCGCATCAGCCGGATGGGATCGCGGGGGGTGCCGATCGTTCCCGAGCTCATCCACGCCCTCGGCGACGGCGAGCCGCGAGTCCGGGCCGCGGCGGCGCGGATCCTGGGCGGACTGGGCCGGGAAGCGACGACCGCAGCCGCGACGCTGATCGGCAAGCTCTCCGATCCGGAGCCGGCGGTGAGGCTGGCCGCGGCGTGGGCCCTGGTCCGGGTCCCCTCGGACCCGGAGAGGCTGGTCCCGGCGGTCGTCGCGGCGAGCGACCAACCGGGAGGTTTCTACGCCCTGGCCGTAGAGCTCCTTTCCGGCGCCGGCGTGCGAGCCGTCCCGGCCGCGATCGAAATGCTCGGATCGCGGCAGCCGGAACGCGTCGTGCTGGGGGCCCGGATCCTCCAGCGTGTCGGCGAATGTGAGGGGCCGGCCGCGGTCCCGCTCCTGGCCGCGGCGCGCGGGGCCGAGCGCGGCGTTCGGATGGAGATCGCCGCGGCCCTGGCGAAGGTCGGCCGGCCGGGCCTCACCGTCATCGTCAAGGCTCTCCGCGACCCGGATCCGAGAGTCCGTGGCACCGCGGCGAGGGCGATGGCGATCCTGTCTTTCCGCGCGGCGGAAGGGATCCCCGCCCTCATCGAGGCCCTGGTCGAACCCGGCACCTGCGACGATCCGAACACGCCGGACCAGAGGTCCCTGGACGACGACGACGACGGGTCCAACCCCATCCTCGGCTATCATGCGGCCCTGGTCTCCATCGGACCCGACGCCCTCAGGGCCCTGGTGGCTCGGCTCGAACACCCGCGACGCGAGGAGCGGGTCGCGGCCATCCGTGCCATCGCCGCCTTCCGCCAGACGGCGGAGCCCGCCGTGCCGGGGCTGGTCCGCATGCTGGCCCGACCCGGCCTCCGGGCCGAGGCGGCGGAGGCCCTCGGATGGATCGGCTTCCCCGCCCACGGATCGGCACCGATGCTGATCACCTTCCTCAAGAACCGGGACCCCGAGCTTCGAAGCAGCGCGGCGAGGGCGATCGGCCGGATGAACCTGAACGGCACGCCCGCGGTGAGGGATGCCATCAAGGGGCTCACCGGGGCCGCGCGGGACGCGGATCCCGGGGTGCGGTTCGCGGCGGCCTGGAGCCTGGCACAAATCTCGTCGATGCAGTTCGCCGAGCTCATCCCCCTGGTCCAGGATCCGGAGGCGAAAATCCGCTGCTTCGCCCTCGAGATGCTCGCCAACCGGCCGAATCACGATGAGGCCCTGAGAGCCCAGCTCGTCTCGGCCATGCGCGATCCCGCCCCCCGCGTCCGACGTGCGGCGGCCGTCGCGGTCAACCCCGCCGACACCGGCTACGAAGGGATCGCCATGGCGCTGCTTTCCCTGCTGGCCGATCCGGATGCCGACGTCCGAGCCGAGGCGGCCCTCAACCTGGCCGTCGTCCACGGGGAGCAGACGATCCGGATCGCGCCGGATCGTTCCATCCGGGGGGCCGCTCCGCCGAACGCCCTGGCAAGGTCGGCCGGCGCGGGGCGAATCCTCCGGGCCGCGCTCGAGGATCCCGATCGGAGGGTTCGCGTGGCGGCCGCCCACGCGCTGACGGCCCTCCCCGGTGAAGCGGCCGAGACGGTGCCCGCCCTGATCCAGCGGCTGAGGGTCGATCCGGCTCCCCTGATCCGTGACGCCGCGGCCCAGGTCCTGGGCGGCTTCGAGACCGATGCGACGGCCGCGCTGCCGGCGCTCCTCGACGCCCTCGGAGATCCCACCGGGGGGATGGAATTCGCCCCGTTCATCACGATCAGCGCCGCCCGCTCGATCCGGGCGATCCGGCGCAAGGAGGCGCCCGAAATCACGGATCGGCTGATCGAGCTCTTGGGCGATCCCCGGCCGGTCGTCCGCGAGGCCGCACGCCTGGCGCTCAACCAGGAGGTCTCCGTCTCCCTGGAACGACTCTGCCACCGGCTGACGCTCCCGGAGACCAGCCTTGCCCTTCGAGCCGCCATCGCCACGGCCCTGTCGAGCCATCGGCAGGTGCTCCCCGCTCTTCGGCGAGGCGGCCCTGTCCCTGTCCAGGGCCCCGGGGCCACGGATACGGCGTCGCAATGGCGAGCAAGTCTCGAGGAGGCTCGACCCTTTATCGAGCGGATCGCCTTCGACGTCGAGGCCGACGAGGCGGTGCGTCGCTCCGCGCTCGAGCTGGCCGTGGCGTTGTCGACCGATCCCCATCATCAGGGCCGGCTGGCCCTCGAGGTCCTCGGCAGAAGCCGACTGGGGACTGTTGACCGGTCGGTCTCCGGCGTGGCGTTGCCGAAGGACGTCGACGCACTCATCGCCGGGATGGATGATCCGGACCAACAGGTGAGGACCGTCGCGGCGTTCGCCTCGTGGATCCCCCTCGCGAATGAGCCGGTCGGCAACGATCCCGCCGCGCCCCGGAATCGACTTCTCGCGGCGCTGACGCGAGCCCTCGATGACGCCGACGAGCAGGTTCGCTGGGCCGCCGCCACCACGCTGGGAACGAAGCAGCGTCGGCCCGGAAGGCCCCCGGATCCGGTCGACCCCGAGACAGTCCGCAAGCTGAAGGACATGCTCCGGGACCGCGCGGCGCGGCTCCGTCCCGGAGACTGGTATCTCGACATGCACACGTTCCAGGGAATGGCGACCACGCGAGTCGTCGCAGGCGACCGCGGTCCTCGGCTCCGCATCGCCGCGGCCCGGGCCCTGGGAAGCCTTTCGACGGGCGACGAGGAGACGGTCCGCGAACTCGTGGCCGCCATGGAGGAGGAAACCGGATTCGCCCGCTGGACGGTGATCCGCTGCCTGGGCCATTTCGGCCCGGTCGCGCGGTCGGTGGTGACGCCCCTGCTCGCGGTGGTCGAGCGCCGGAGCGAGTGTTCGAGCCGCGACGAGCTGGCCGATCGCCACCTCGCGATTCAGGCCCTCGGCCAGATCGGCGGGCCGGCCCGCGACGCCCTGCCCGCCCTGATCCGGGCCCTGGACGAGCCGGACCCTCTCATCTGCAACGTGGCCGCCCAGGCCCTCGTCAAGGTCGCCCCGGACGACCCCACGACGGCCACGGCGCTGACCCGTGCGATGCACGACCGCTATCGATACTACCTCGCCGACGTGGCGCGAAAGGCCCTGGAGGGGATGGGGAGCCCGGCGGTCCCGATCCTGATCGAGGAGCTGACGTCGATCGAACCGAAGGACCGATCGGCGGCCGCGGCTTCTCTCGGGTCGATGGGAGACATGGCCAGGCCGGCCCTTCCCCACCTGAAGAAGCTGGCGGAGTCCGCGAGCTTCGACCTTCGTCAGCTTGCGACCAGCTCCATCCAGCAGATCGAGGCCGCCGCCAAACGCCCGAAGCCCGCCGACGCGGACGTGGAAGAAGAGCTCGAGCGAATCACCGTACCAGGATCCATCCCGTGAGCGGCTCCGCCTTGACGACAACCCTGCTCGCGATGGCCCTGGTTTTCGGACCGACGATTCAGGCGCCCAGCGACGATGGCTCGGATCCCTCGAGGCTGGTCGATGGGCTGGCTCACGGTGACGCCGACGCGAAGGTCCGATGCCTGGGACAGATTGGCCAGCTCGGGCATCGGGCCATACCGCTGGTCCCCGCCCTGATCCCCGTGCTGGCGGACCCGGAACCTCGGGTCCGGGCGGTGACCGCGAAACTCATCCGTCAGCTCGGGCCGGATGCCTCGGCGGCCTCGGAGGCGATGCTCGCCCGGCTGGTGGATCCGGACCGGTCCGTCCGCCTTGCCGCCGCGGACGCACTCCGGCGACTCGAGGCTCCGGCGGAGAAGCTCATCCCGGCCGTGGCGGCCGCCGTCCGCAAGGATCCGAAGGGGCTTTCGGCCCCCGCCGTCCACCTGCTGGCCGGCGCCGGGGCGGCGGCCCTGCCGACGGCCCTGGCACTCCTCGACGAGCCGGATGAGCGTCTCTTCGTGGTCGGCGCCAGGGTCCTCCAGGACCTTGGCCCCGAGGCAAGGTGCGCCATCGGCCGCCTGATCGAGGCCGCACGAAGGCCGGAGCGAGAGGCCCGCGAGCAGACGGCCTGGGCCCTGGCGCGATGCGGGCCGGACGCCGTCGCGCCGCTCATCATGGCGCTCCGCGATCGCGATCCGAGGGTGCGGGGGGTCGCGGCCCGGGCCGTCGAGCTGATGGGCTTCCGGGCCGCGGCGGCGCTGGCGACGCTCGTGGAAGGCCTGGGCGATCCCGTCCCGCCGGATGATCCGAGGCCGCCGATCCCGCTCGACTTCAAGGGCGACCCCGAGTACCCGCAGCCGACGGGCTATCCGGCCGCGATCGCGGCGATCGGCCCCACGGCCCTGCGCGAGCTCGTCGCGCGGCTCGACCGATCGGAACCGCGCGAGCGTCCCCTCCTCGTCAGGGCGATCGGTGAATTCGGCCCGGCGGGCCGAGCCGCCGTGCCGGCCCTCGTGCATCTGCTGGTGAAGCCGGGCTGCCGGGCCGAGGCGGCCGAGGCCCTCCATCAGATCGGCGCTCCCGCGCGCGGGGCCGTGCCGATGCTGATCCCGGCCAGCAAGAACCGCGATCCCCGGCTGCGGCTCGGTGCGGTGAAGGCGCTCGGCAGGATGGCATCGGGGAGCGATCCGCCGAGCCCCGCGCACCGGGAGGCACTGCTCGCCGCGCTCCGAGACTCCGACCCCCGCGTCCGAGCGGCGGCGATCGAGGGCCTGATGCGGATGAGCCTGTCCACGCCGCCGGAGATCCTTTCGCTGATCCAGGATCGGGATGACTCCGTTCGATTCGCGGCACTGCGTGCCATCCGGTCCCTGGCCACGCCGGATGATGCCTCCCTCGTCGCGGGCCTGAAGGCCTGCCAGCACGACCCCAGCCCCAGGATACGCAGGGCGGCTAACGATGTGATGATCTCGGCCAATGACGCGGAGGTCGGCCTCCTGATGGCGGCCCTCGCGGACCCGGACGCCGAGACGAGGTCGGCCGCCGCATTCAGGCTGGCCCTGGCCGACCCGGCCGGCATCGTCTTCACCTCGCCGGAAGAGACGTCACTGGGCAGCTACCCCGCACGGTCCATCGCACAGTTCGCGGGCGCGGGCGACGCCCTCCGCAAGGCGCTCGAGGATCCAGATCGGCGGGTTCGGGCCGGGGCCTGTCATGCGTTGACGGCGCTCCCCGATGAGGCGGCGCGGACGGTCCCCCTGCTCCTGGAACGCATGGACGATCCCGCGGCGATCGTCCGGATTGCGGCGGTGTCGGCGATTGGCAAGTTCGGGCCGGCCGCCCGGGATGCGGTGCCCGTCCTCCTTCGACGTCTCGACGACGTCCGCGACGACTCGGCCGCCATGTTCCTGCTGCCTCAGCAGGCGACCGACTCCATCAAGGCGATCGCGCCGGGCGAGCTGCCGAAAGCCTACGCCCGACTGATCGAGCTGCTCGACAACCCCATTCCCCGCGTCCGGAAGGCCGCTTGCCACGCCCTCGAGGTCCATATCCGCGCGACAGGTCCGTCACTCTGCTCGATGCTCGAAGATCCGAAGACCCCCTGGTCGCGACGTCGATCGATCGGGCGCTTCCTCCTGGGCTGCGACAATCTCCTGGAAGATGACGGCAAGACACCGATCCGCGAGCTGAAGCCCGCGCTCGTGCGCGCGGTCCTGGAGGAGCGGCTCCTCGATGTCGAGGAGGATGATGAAGGTCGGACGATGGCCCTGGTTCGCCTCGTGGGACTGGATCAGGACCAGAAGGCCATCGTCCGGACCATACTCGGGGCCCATGGGAAGGCGCGGCTGCGCCTCCCCAGCACGGACTGGCTGATGAGCGAGGTCTCCGTCGCCGCTCCCTCGCTCGCCGTGGGTCTTCAGGACGCCGATGCCGAAGTTCGGACAGTGGCCGCGTACATGGCCGGGGCCTCCGGTGAGTCCCTGGCCGGGGGAGGGCACCAGCGGGAGATCCTGGGCCGGATCAAGGAGCTGCTCGAGGATCCCGATCCCCAGGTGCGGTGGGCCGCGGCCTTCGCGAGCGGTCTCCTCAAGCCGGACGCGCCTCAGGCCGGGCCCATCATCGAGCGGCTGCGGGGGATGCTCCGCCTGCGAACGGTCCGGCTGCCGAAGGGGACGTGGTATCTGGGCGGAGGCTCATCGCCCGATTCGTCCGATAACACCATCCACTGGTCCGTCCAACCCTCGACACCGAAGTTGCGTGTCGCCGCCTGCGTCGGCCTGTGCGATCTCGGGGCGCTCGACGGCGCCGAGGCGGCCATTCCAGAGCTGGTCGAGACCCTGCAGGACGAGGCCCCCCTCGTGCGGCTTCACGCGGCGCACGCGCTCGGCTGCTTCGAAGCGAAGGCGGCCCCCGCGGTCCCCGCGCTCATGCGGACACTCGCGGAGCCCGGCGACCTGGTCGGTCTTCGCTCCAAACCAGACGATCCGGAGCCGGAACTGGCCGTGGATGGCGGCCAGATCCGGAAACAGTCGGCCCGGGCTCTCGGCGAGATCGGCGCGGCGGCACGGCCGGCGATCCCGCACCTGATCCGGGCGCTCGATGACGTCAATCCCCTGGTCCGGTCCGAGGCCGCGAGCTCCCTCCGGAAGCTGGCGGAGCAGGATCCCTCCGTGATGCCGATCCTGGCCGTCGCAGCCCGAGACCGCTTCGATCCGGGACGGAGCGAGGCCGCCATGACGGCCCTGGCGGAGATGCGGAAGCCCGGGATCCCCTTCCTGCTGGAGGAGCTTCGTTCGGGCGATCCCGATTCTCGCGTCCTCGCCGCCCGGCTGCTCTTGTCGATGACCGAGGAAGGGCCGGCCGTGCTCCCGGCCCTCCGCGCGGCGGCCCGGGACACGGATGCGGAGCTCCGCCAGATGGCCGAGCGGGGCATCGCTCAGATCGAGCGGAACGAGAAGGATGCCAGTCAGGCCGCATCCGACGGCGACATGCCCGTCGTCGACGAGCCGCATTGAATGCTGTTCCCGGAACGGGCCGGCCGGATACAATTCCCCGGGACGAGGATCATCTTCGGGGCGAGCGACGAGGCATGACCGACCAGTGCGCGGAAATCATGACTCTCGTGGAGGGCGTCCGCGCGGGCGATGAGCACGCGCTCGCGGACCTGCTGGCGGAATACCGCTCCGTGCAGGCGAGCCCGGAGAAGCAGGCCACCCGGATGGCCGATCTCACGTCGCCGAGCCTCGCCATCGAGCGGATGGAGGCCATCGAGCGGGTCCGCCGGGTCCTGGAACGGCTCGAGCCCTTCGACCGCGAGATCCTCGCGCTCGGGCGCTCCGAGGAACGGACCAACCAGCAGGTCGCCTCGACGCTGGACATCAATCCGCCGGCCGCGAGCCAGCGCGACCTGCGGGCCCTCGACCGCCTGAGGCAGGTCCTCGAAGCGGCGGGTGGCCCGGAAGGGGGTGCCGGATGAAACCCGCATCCCTCGGGTTGAAGCCGACCGACGACACCTTGACCGTGGGCCCCTCGTCGTCGGAGGGAGCGTCTTCCGAGAGCTCGGCCCCCGGCCCGTCGTCGGACTCGCAGCGCGCGTTCAATCTCCTCATCGACGAGTTCGCGGAACGTTGTCGCATCGGCGAGGAGCCGTCGATCGAGGACTACGCCGTCAGGCACCCGGAGCACGCGGACCTGATCCGCCGGTTCTTCCCCACGATCGCGCTGATGGAGGGGATCAAGCGGCGCGAGCAGGGCCTGCCGGTCGGGGACCTGACTCGATCGGCGCCGGCACGGCTGGGGGAGTACCGGGTCGTCCGCGAGCTGGGCCAGGGGGGGATGGGGATCGTCTACGAGGCCGTGCAGGAGTCGCTGGGCCGGCCGGTGGCCCTCAAGATCATCCCGCGGATCCATCTCAAGGCCAGCCATCTGAAGCGGTTTCGCCGCGAGGCGGAGGCGGTCGCGCGGCTCCACCACACCAACATCGTCCCCATCTTCGGCATCGGCGAGCACGACGGCCAGCCCTTCTACGTGATGCAGCTCATCCGGGGGACGGCCCTCGACGAGCTCCTGGCGAGGTGGGCCCGCGAGGGGCCGCCCCCCGGCGCCGAGCGCTGGAGGTTCATCGCCAGGATGGGCGTGCAGGCCGCCGGGGCGATCCAGTATGCCCACGAGCAGGGCGTGCTCCATCGCGACATCAAGCCGGCGAACTTCCTCATCGACCAGCAGCAAACGGTCTGGATCACCGACTTCGGCCTGGCCAAGCTGGCCGGCCAGAACGACCTGACCGGCCCGGGGGACATCGTCGGCACCCTCCGCTACCTGGCCCCGGAGGGGCTCCGGGGGCTCGCGGACGCCCGCTCCGACGTCTACGGCCTGGGCCTCACGCTCTACGAGATGCTCACGCTCCGGCCCCCGTTCGGAGACCTCAGCCCCAGCGAGCTGGTGAAGCGGGTCCGGGAGGAGCACCCGGTCCGGCCTCGGAAGCTCGACCCTTCGATCCCCAGGGACCTGGAGACGATCGTCCTGAAGGCGACGGCGAAGGAGCCGGAGCATCGCTACCGATCGGCCGCGGCCCTCGGCGAGGATCTCGCGAACTTCCTGGAAGACCTGCCGATCGCCGCCAGGCGGGCCTCGCCGTTCGAGCGCGCCCGCCGCTGGGCGCGGAGGAATCCGCTGGTATCCCCCCTCGTCGGGGTCGCCTCGGGGCTCCTGATCCTGGCCTCGGCGATCGGCTGGGCGGGCTACGTGAGCACGGGCAAGGCCCTCGAGCAGGCCAGGGCGAATGAGACCCTCTCGCTGGACCTCCTCGACAAGCTCTTCGAGAGGCTGCGGGTCCGATCCATGCTCCTCCCGCCGCCGCCCGGCCGGGCCGCGCGGCACCGGCCCCCGATGCCGCCGGAGGACGTGGAAGCCTCGATGGAACGGACGGATGTCCTCGGTCGGTCGCCCGACCCTCCCCTCGGCTCTCCGCCCCCGTCGCCGATGGTCGGTAAGTCCTCGCAGGGATCGTCCGGATCTCCCAATGACGGCGCGATGATCGAGGAAGTGCTCACCTTCTACGACCGGTTCGCGCGGCAGAACGCCTCGAATAGCGGGCTCAAGGCGGAGGCCGCATGGGCCTATCGTCGGGTGGGTGCCATCCAGGCGAGCCTGGGCAGGCCGGCCGAGGCGGAACAGGCCTTCCGACGGGCCATCTCCATGCTCGAGGAGCTCGTCAAGGAGGCTCCCCATCGGCCCGACCTCCGGATGCGCCTGGTCGAGGCGTCGATCATGTCCAACCCCTGGACGATCGACGACGGCGAGCTCGAGACGCTGGAGGCTCGACTCCGCCGGGCGGCCATTCACGTCGACTCGCTGGATTCGCTCGGGGCCCCGAGCGCGGACGCGGAGATCTCTCGGATCCACGTCCACTCGAAGCTCGGCAGCGTGCTGCGACGGCGTGGGCAGATCGACGAGGCGCGAACGAGCTACAATCGGGCGATCGCGGTGGCGGATCGGATCCTCGCCGCCGATCCCCGGAGTCTCCGCGCACGCGTCGACCGGGGCGATGTCCGCGAGGCCCTCGCCGCCCTGGAGATCCAGGAGGGGCGGCTCGAATCGGCCCGCGTCCTGGTGGACGGCTCCCTGGCCGACCTGAAGATCGCCGCCGAACGATCCGGCGGCGAGATGATCGCCGCCCGCGCGGATGACCTGGCCGAGGACTATTGCAGGCTCGGCCACCTGGTCGCGGCTCGCCGGATCGATGAATGGGCCGCGAAAATTCGGCGTGGCCCTGCCTCGATCGACGAGCCCCGGGGAAAGGACGCTCCCCCCGACGCCGGTCTCCGACCGGAATAGCTGTCCTCTCGCCAGACGGTTCGACGTTATCTATTCCATCGCCCCTGTGACTAACAGTCCTCCGAGAGAATCCCCTTCACTCGATCCTCCTCTCGAACCCTCTCATCAAGGAGCCGCCCGCCCATGTCCAATCCATCACGGCCGAAAACTCCCAGCCGTCGTCATTTCCTGGGTCGAGCGGCGACCGGCATGGCGGGGCTGGCGGGTCTCCGTTGTTTCTTCGACACGCCGGGTGCCTTCGCCGACGAGCTCTTCCGCACGCCGCCGATGACCGAGGGACCGTTCTATCCCGACCATCTCCCCCTCGACACGGACAACGACCTGATCATCCTGGGCGACAACCTCACTCCGGCCGTCGGCGAGATCACCCACCTGACCGGCCGGATCCTGGACCCGCGCGGCAATCCCCTGTCGAACATGACCGTCGAGATCTGGCAGTGCGACGCCAACCAGGTCTACCATCACACGGCCGACCTGAGCACGACCAGGAGCAAGCCGGACAGGAACTTCCAGGGATTCGGCCGGTTCACGACGGGATCGACGGGCGAATACCGCTTCCGGACGATCAAGCCCGTCCCCTACCCCGGCCGCCCCGCCCCTCACATTCACGTGAAGGTCAAGCGCGGGGACCGCGAGGTCCTCGTCAGCCAGATCAACATCGCCGGCCATGGCGGCAACGCCGTGGACCAGGTCGTCCGATCCGTCGGCGGCCCCATCGAGCGCGAGCTGACCATGGCGGATTGGACGCGAGTCGAGGGCTCGAAGCTCGGCGAATGGTCCGCCCGGCACGACCTGATCCTGGGACGGACCCCGGACGAGAAGGCCGGCAACCGGTCCTGATTCGACCCGCGCCGCCATCTTCCACCCCATCGACCCATCGAGGGCATTCATGCGCTTCCTCTCTCGGATCATGATAACATGTGGGCTTTTGTGCGGGTTCGCCGCCACCATGGGCCAGGGCCTTCCGGGCTTCCCCCAGACACCTCCGGAGTCCGCGGAGACCTTCGCGGACCGGATGCTGGGCTTCGACAAGGACAGGGACGGAAAGCTGTCCCGGGCGGAGGTCACCGACACGCGCCTTCACCGCCTCTTCGCGCGGGCCGACGCCGACAAGGATGGGACCGTGACGCGGAAGGAGCTCCTCGATCTCGCCGCGAAGGAGGCGGCGGGCGACCGCGGGAGCTCGCCGGACTCCGGCCCCGGCCCGGGCCCCGGCGGCCCCACGACGATGCCCCGCCCGGGTGAGGTCGTTCCCGCCCCGCTTCGCCAGAGACTCAGGCTCACGGCGGAGCAGGCGAAGCAGCTCGACGAGCTGCAGAAGGAGGTCGATTCGCGACTGGCGAAGATCCTCACGGAGGAGCAAGCGAAGACGCTCCGCCAGATGCGGATGGGTCCCGGCGGGCCCGGCGGGCGAGGAGGCCCGGGCGGTCCCCCTCCCGGCGGGCCACCGCCGGAGTGATCGTCGTGTGTCCCGACACGGGGCCGGCGCGTCGACCGGGCCGGCCTCTTTCGATCCCCGCCAGGAATTCCCTGCCGCCATCGCCGCGGAAGACGCTCCTGAGGCTGAGACCTACCTCCCGGACGACCCACCGCTCCGCGGACCCTTCCGGCGTCGCGATCGATCGCGATCCTTCCGCGGGATTTTGCGCGCGCCGGGCCATGGAAATTCCGTTTCGATGACGGGGCACGAGGCGATGCGGCCGCGATCGGCTTGCCCACGGCCCCGTCACGCCCCTTGAGCGTCGCACCCCCGGATTTTCCATCACCAAAGGTCGCCGCGGATCATCGAGGCGCGGGGTTGATCGCCCGGGGCTTCGGATTCGCGTACGCGCGGCCGCGAAAGGAGCCTCTCTTGAGCCACCGCCGCGGAATCGTCCCCACGTTCCTTGCCGCCCTGAAGCCGAATCGTCGCAGCCCCGTCGCCGTGTTGCGGCGCGCAGCCCCGACGCTCGCCCCGCTGGAGGAGCGGATCGCACTCTCGCATTTCGGGGCCCACGCCCAGGTCGCGTCGCGGGTCGCCGCGGCCCATCGCACGACCACGTCGACGTCCACGACGAGTTCGACGCACACCGGATCGGCCACCCAGAACGCCCAGCTCGCGACCGACCTGAAGCAGCTCCAGACCGACGTCAAGGCCGTCTATTCCGGTTCGTCCGTCACCGACAGCCAGCGGCAGGCGCTCAACAGCGACTTCGCCGCCCTCCGCAACGCGAGCGTGAACGTGGATCGGACGGCCCTCCAGGCGGTGGCGACGACCCTGCTCACGGACATCGCCGATGGGTCCTACGATGCCAATGCGGCGACCATCCAGGCCTCGTTCACCGCGGCCTTCTCCGGCGCCTCGGGCGCCGCGCTCACAACCGATCAGGCCGCGCTGGTGACCACCGCCTACAATGACTTCGTCACCGTCGCGAAGGGCCTGAACGCGACGACCACCGAGCTGACGGCCATCGCCAACGACCAGACGGCCATCCAGACCGACCTGACGAACCTGGGCCGCTCAACCACCAGCTACCCCGGCCAGTCCGCTCAGCTCGACCTGATCCTGGGCGGGCCCGGCGGCGGTTTCGGGCCCGGAGGCGGGTTTCGGCCCGGCGGGCCTCACGGGAGCTTCGGCCACGGTCGCGGCCGTTGACGTCGGGGGGACGGCGCGGACGTCCCGGGACGTCCCTCGGCCCCTCAATAGGCCGGCTTGAATCGATCCACGTTGGCCTTCGTGATCAGACGCAACGGGGTGATCACCTCGGGGTCGGGCTTGTGGCCCTTGAGGTGGGCCGCCAGGGTCTCCATGGCCTTCGCCCCCTGCTCGTACGGGTCCTGGAGGACGGTCGCCCTGAGGCGGCCGTCCTTCACGGCCTCGAAGGCCGTGTGGCTGCCGTCGAAGCCGAAGACGGGGACGTCCTTCCAGCCCTCGCTGCGGATCACCTCCGCGGCGGGGAGCGCCATCTCGTCCGACTGGGCGACGACGGCTCGGATCTCGCCGGGAGAGAACCGGCGGACCAGGTCGGTCATGACCCCCTTGGCCCGGTCCTCCTGGAAGCCGGCGAAGCGGCGGTCGGCGATGACGACCTCGGGGTGGGTCTTGAGGATGGCCATCAGCCCCTCGCTCCGCTTCCGTTGCGGGCTCGAGCCCTCGGTCCCCTCGAGGTAGATGATCTTCCCGCCCTCCGCGCCGAGCGCCTGAACGACCCCTTCACCCTGGAGGATTCCCCCCTCGGAATCGTCCGCCCCGACGTACGAGAGGACGGTGCCGCCGTTGATCCGGCGATTGAGGGCGATGACGGGCACGCCGGCTCGATTGGCCGCCTCGACCGCCGGGACCAGCGCGTCCTCGTCGCGGGGGCAGAGGATCAGGGCCTTGCAGCCGAGGTTGATCAGCGTCTCGACCTGGCCGATCTGCTTGACGTCGTCGTCCTGGCCGTCCCGGACGTCGATCTCGAGGCCGAGCTCCTTCGCCTTATCCTCCAGCCCCTTCTTCTGGGCGAGGAAGAAGGGGTGGCTGAACATCGGCAGCACCGCGCCGATCCGGGCCGACGCGGCGGATGGAGGAGCGCCCCCCCGGCCGGGTCCCGAGTCGCCCGGGCCCCCGCAGCCGGCGGCCCCGAGGAAGACGGCGAGCATGAGGCAGTGAACGGGAGTCCGAGCGGTCCTCATGAATATCCTGGCTCCCCGCGATCGAATCAGTGCGTGGTCCCGCCGCCCTTGGGCAGCCACTTGATGAAGTAGAAGGTCAGCGGCTCCGCGCCGGTGTTGTTGATCCCGTGCGGCACGTTCGGCGTCGAGTACATCACCGAGCCGGGCCCGACCTTCGTGGCCTTGCCGTCGCAGAGGATCTCCCCCACGCCCGAGGCCACGATCAGGACTTCCTCATCCTCGTGGACGTGCGGGGCGTGGGGCGACTTGCCCGGATCGACGACGAATCGGCCGGTGACCAGGGAGGCGGTCCGCGGCGATTCGCCCTCGGTATACAGGCCGATCTGACCGACCGGCTTCCCCTGGTCCTCGTACACCTTCATCGGCACCTGATCCACGGTGATCGTCCGGGAGGTCAGGACGCCCGCCCGCTCGCGGGCGTGGGCCAGCTCGCGATATCCCCAGCCCGTGCCCAGCCCCACGACCAGCGTCGTGAGGAGGACCCTCGTGAAGTCCAGGCGCCGTCGTCGTCGCATGATGCGGCCTCTCGGTGTTCGTGGGGTCGTCCCGACGGCAACATCCTACTCGGCGTCCGGAAGGCGGGGAAGAGACCAGCGCGGGCCCCGATGGTGGGTTCCTAGAGCTCCGAGGCGGCCGCCGCGAAGCCTCCTTCGAGGGACTCTTCCTCGATGGCCTCATCGGCCGTGCCATCGGCCTGCGCGGCCCCGCGGCCGGGCAGGCCCGCGGCGCAGATCAGGGTTCCCAGGCCCAGGGTCGCGATCAGCACGTAGACGGCCGAGAGCGACTGTCCGAGCGCCGCCTGGACGGCCGCGAGGCTCTCCGCCGGGATCGTATGGTGGTCGTCCGGGCGCAGGACCACGGCCACGTCGATGCCCCCGGCCCCGGCGGCGGCGAGGAGCCGGCCGAGCCTCCAGGCCAGGGCCGCGCCGAGCACGCCGACCCCGATCGCGCCACCGATCGTCCGGAAGAAGATGGCCGCCCCGGTCGCCACCCCACGCTGGCCCCACGACACGGCGTGCTGCACCGCCAGGATGAAGCTCAGCGAGGTCAGGCCCATCCCCGTCCCGACCGCCGCCAGCGCCGCCGTGAACGCGAATCGCGTCCAGCGCGGGTCGAGCGAGCCGGCGACCAGCCCGAGCAATCCGAGGCCGATCATCACGGCGCCGATCATGCCGCCGCGGCGGAACCCCCATCGCACCGTCGCCTTCGCGGCGAAGGCGACGCTGATCGCCCACGCCAGGAAGAGGGGTGTCAGTGCCGAGCCCGCCTCGCCCGGGCTCCCCCCGCGCACGCCCTGGATGAACAGCGGGACGAACGTCTCGAGGCCGAAGAGGATGCCGCCGACCAGGAAGTTGCCGACCAGCGACGCCGCGATCACGGGCCGGACCATCAGGTCCATCGGCAGGATCGGATCCTCCGCACGCAGCTCGCGGAAGACGAACCCGACCAGGAGGACCGCCGTCAGGACCCCGAGCAGGAGGTCGGCCCGCAGGCCGAGCGCGGAGCCGTCGAGGACGATCAGCAGGAGGGTCGACAGCCCGGCCGTCAGCAGCCCCGCCCCGGCCCAGTCGATGGGCGCCACGACCCGGCGCTCCACCTTCTCGTGGAGGCAGACCACCAGCATCAGCATCGCCACGGCCGCGAACGGGACGCTCACGAAGAAGACCCAGCGCCAGCTCATCTGCATCGTCAGCCAGCCGCCGATGACCGGCCCGCCGATGCTCGATAGTCCCCAGACCGCGCTGAAGAGGCCCTGGATCCGGGCCCGTTCCCGGAGCGTGAAGAGGTCTCCCAGCAGGGTGAGCACGATCGGGCCGACGGCCCCCGCGCCCAGCCCCTGGAGCGTCCGCATGGCGATGAGTTGCCCCATGGTCTGGGAGGTTCCGGAGAGCATCGAGCCCACCGAGAACATCCCGAGGCCGAAGAGGAGCACCCGCTTGCGGCCGAAGAGGTCGGCGAGCTTGCCGTAGATGGGCGTGCTGACGGTGGAGGCGAGGAGATAGGCCGAGATGACCCACGGATAGATCTCGAACCCGCGAAGCTGGGCGATGATGGTGGGCATGGCCGGCGAGACCACAAGCTGCTCCATCGCCGTGACCATCATCGCGACCATCAGCGCGACCGTCACCTGCCTGCGGCGAGGGATGGGGGCCGGCTCATCCTTGCTTCCCTTGCCGTCATCCCCCGACGCAGCATCAATCTCCCCATCCATTCCTGGCTCCTGCTTGTTCCGGCGCCTCATTCCTCCCGGCGAACCATGAATTCTACCGGTCTCGCCAACCCCGACACCCCGGAACCCATTGGGGCTCGCGCGCCGTCCTCCAGGAAAGGGGGAAGTCCGCGGCTCGGCGGCATGGCTACTCGATCCAGACGGGCTGGGTGAAGGCGCCGTTGCGAGCGATATCCCAGACTTCCAGCCTGGCCCAGCGTCGGCCGGCCAGGCTCAAGGGGACTTCGAGGGTCCGCATCGCGAAGGCGGGCACGTCGGACAGGTCGATCCGTTGCCGGTGAACCGCGTCGCCATCCCCGGAGACGACCTCCGCGAAGGCGAGAGGGAAGGTGCCGCGGACGGTCGCGTGGAGGGCGGCCCTGCCATCCGCGGCGAGCCGAACCGTCGAGCCCGACTCGCCCCCGGAGATCGAGAACTCGGGGACGAGGACCTCCCCGGTCGTCACGAAGAAGCGTCCTCCCCGAAGGGCGTCCAGCAAGGGCGCCCAGCCCTCCTCGAAGCGCGGGACGCGGTCCAGGCGGACGTAATTCACGTTCATGTGGCCGTAGAGCTCATGGGTGTGGTCGAGCTTGAACACGTCCACCTCGCCGAGGACCTGCTTTCGATTTCCCCAGTTCGCCATGTCGTCCAGCAGGTCGAGGACTCGACGGCCCAGGCGGTCGTCCGACAGGTCGGCCGGCATGGCCTTCCAGGCCGCGCCCAGCCACCGATCGGAGGTGAAGAAGTCCTCCTTCCGGAAGATGTCCGGGGTCCAGCTCGAGGCCTTGATCCGCGCGTGGGCGGTCCACGCCAGTCCCCGCTCGGTTTCCAGGAGCCGGAGCATGTCCGCCCGATCGCCGACCCGGTAGAGCTTGCCGAAGTCGGGATGCGGCTCGACGAACGGCTGGCCCGGCGACCGGCTCATGATCCAAGCGACCGGCCGGGGGAAGAGATAAAGCCAGTGGCCCGCGTCGCGGCCCGGCGCGGGGAGTCCCAGGTGCACGTTGGCTTCTTCCCCGGGGATCATCAGGAAACCGTCGCCGGAGAGTCGCCGGCACTCGTCGAACATCGCCCGCAGCTCCTGGAGCCGGCGCGGGCCCGGGTCGCGGGGATGGCCGTCGCCGTGGAACTCGGCCAGGTGGACCATCTCCACCCCCATCTCGCGGAACATCCCCACGCAGTCGGGCACGACCGGCGGCAAACCCCTCGCCTTGCGGTCGAGCGCGGCCATGGCCATGGCCATGTGGAAATGGCTCGTGAACGTGCGGTGGCCCGGGATCGCCGGGAAGCGGTCGCCGTTCGTGAACGCGAGCGTCCGTTCCATGGCGTTTCGCGCATCGCCGGGCGAGATCTGAAGGAACAGGCCGAGCCGTTGGGCCGATCCCGGCGGGGCATTGAACCAGGGGACGTAGGCGCCCCCGCCGCGCTCGGTCTGGCGGATGCCGAACCCGAACCGATCGTCGAGCGAGCGGTGCTTCCGCCCGGCCCAGACCGTCTGCTGGTTGTCCGTGAGGTCGCGGGGGAAGAAGTACTGGTGCGGCGGCGGGAAGCAGGCGACCGATCCGCTCGACCCGGAGAGCACGACGGCCCGATGCCGAACGGCGATCGAGCGATCGGGCTCCGCTCGATTGAGCTCGACCTCCCGGAAGGCCCCCTCGGTGTCGGTCCACGCCAGCCGTTCCCCGGCCGACTCAGGTCCGCCCATCAGGCCGAGATCGTACAGATAGGCCGTCCTCGGCTCGCTCGTCGTGAGCACGGCTTCGAGCTGGACCAGGCCGCAACCGGGCGAGACCGTGATCTGCCACTCGCCGGTGAAGGGACCGGCCGAGAGCTCGCCGATCGCCACGGTCACCCGCGGGCCGTGGCGTCGAACCTCGACCCGCTTGAGGTCGAGTCGCGATCGATACGATCGATGCGGCCGATTGGCGGGCGTGTCGAAGAAGGTGTTGAACACGCTCATGCCCGGCGGCCGTCCGCCCGGCTCCCTCCGGTCGCCGACGACGACGAACGCGGCGGGGTCGACCCCCTCGAGGGGCGTCCTGGTTGCCCCACCGGGCTCGCTGATGACGGACAGCTCGGCGAGGAGCGGTTTACCCGGCCGGCCGTCGATGACGAGCCGGCCGCGCTGGTGGTTGCCGATCGGCCAGAGCATCGTGGTGCGTCCGTCGTCCGCGACGACCTGGGCCGCGCCCCCATCCTCGCCGGGGGGGACGGCCGGAGCGATGGGCTGGGAAGCGGCCGCCGGGGCGAACAGGCCGCACGTCAAGGTGAGCAGCCACCACCTCCGCGATCGTCGGTTCACGTCGCCTCCTCCGCGGGTGCCGCCTGATCCTTCCCAGCCTTCGCGACCTTGACGGGCCGGCTCGTCCGCACGAAGCGGGCGATGAAGCGGGCCTCGCAGTCGTGGAGGTGCGGCCAGATCTGAAGCGTGCCGCCCGTGTTGGCATCCTCCAGGGGGTGCGGGAACGCCTCCAGCCGGAACTCGGGCTGCGACTGGAGGAATGCCGCGACGACCTCGGACGTCTCGGCCAGCGTCACCGTGGGGACCGTGTAGATCAGGATACCCCCGGGCCGGACCGCCGGGGCCGCGGTGGCCAGCATCCGGGTCTGGGCCTCGACCAGGCGCGGGAGGTCCTCCTTGCGGACCGTCCAGCGGACCTCGGGATGGCGTCGCCACGAGCCGACGTCGGAGCTGGGGGGTTCCACGATCACGCCGTCGAACGAGCCGGCCTTGGCGGGCAGGTGGCGGCCGTCCCACGACTTGGCGGCGATGTTCCGCCAGGGGAACTTGCGGAACCGGACGGAGGCGGCGCGGAGACGCGGCTCGTTCTCGTCGGTCGCGACCACGGCCCCCTTGCCCTGCATCAGGCAGCCGAGGTGGAGCGCGACCAGGCCGTTGCCGCCGTGGACGACCCACCAGCGCTCGCCCGGATCGGGGTCGGCCACGCGCCCGACCGCCTGGGAGGCGAGGTCCTCGATGGCGAGCTCCCCCTCCTGAAGGGCCCGCTGGCCGCGGAGGTCCGTGTCCGGATCGAGCTTCGCGGCCGAGGTCCACCGGCGATGAATCCAGGGCTTGAGCCCGGCCTCGCGGAGCTCATTCCAGATGGTCTTCTCGGTCCCTCCGCGGATGCCGACCCAAAGCGGGCAGGGCAACTGGAGGGTGAAGAGGAACGCGAGCCGCTTCCCCTTGGCCGGCGTGTCGCCGGGCGGCACCGGGAGTTGATCGCGGAGCCAGGCGGGGAAGAGGAGCCACGGGTCGGCCGTGACCGGCCGCCCCTGGACCCATCGCTTCAGCGCCTCCGCGCGGGCGGTCCAGTTCGGGGCGTCGCCCGCGGCCATCATGGCGGTGCGGGGTATGCCGGCCTTCTCGGCCCAGATCCGCGCCGAGCCGTCGATCTCGGTGGAATCCAGCGCCGAGGCCAGCGCGAGCTGCTCCTCCACCTGCACCAGCCGGAGGGGTTCGATCCAGCCCCACCAGCGCAGCAGGGCGGAGATCGACCGGGTGGCGACCCGCCGATGGCTCCACGAGGTCTCCTTGCGTCCCTCGAGCGCCGCGGCCAGCGCCGGCTCGAGCCGCTTGCCCGAGTCGAGGACGGCCTTCATGACCTTCGGCGTGAGCGAGGCGGTCAGGGCGGCGACCGCGGCGTAGGACTTGATCCGGGGGACGCCGAGCTTGCCGGGTCCGGCCGGGTCCTTCGCGGCGAGACCCGGCCGGGCCGGGAGGCGGGCCGGGTCCGACTTCCTCGGCGACTCCCTGGCCGGCTCGGGCTTCCCCGGGAGCGTCGGCCGTTCCACGCGATACCCCTTCGGCCGCTGCGAGGGCGGCGGCAACGAGGGGCGCGCCACCGGCGCAGCGACGTCGGGACTCGGGGTCTGTCGGGAGCGTTTGCGAGCCATCCGGGGGGAGCCTCAGGGACGAAGCCAGGTGGGATTCGGGCGGGTGAGTCGCGACGTCGCCCTCACCCCTTGGCGGGCCGGCGGCTCAATCCCATTTCAGGATCGCGCCGGTGTCGGCGCTGGTGGCCATCTTCGCGTAGCGGGCCAGCCAGCCGGTCTTGAACGGGTTGGGCCGCGGGGTCCAGCTCTCGAGGCGGGCGGCGAGCTCCTCATCGGAGAGGCGGACGGAGAGCTTGCCGGCGGGGATGTCGATCTCGATGAGGTCGCCGTCGCGGATCAGGCCGATCGGTCCCCCCACGGCGGCCTCGGGGCTGACGTGACCGATCGAGGCCCCCGCGCTGCCGCCGGAAAAGCGGCCGTCGGTGACGAGCGCGCACTTGTCGTCCAGGCCCACGGCCTTGATGGCCGTCGTGGGGGCGAGCATCTCCTGCATGCCCGGCCCGCCCTTCGGCCCTTCATTGCGGACGACGATCACGTCGCCGGCCTTCACCTTGCCGAAGACGATGCCGTTGTAGGCGTCGATCTCGCTCTCGAAGATCACGGCGGGTCCCGAGTGCTTGTACATCGACTTGCTGACGCCGGCCGTCTTGACCACGGCCCCCTTGGGGGCGAGGTTCCCGGAGAGCATCGTCAGCCCCCCCGTCTGCGAGTAGGCCCGGTCCGTCGGCCGGATGACGTCGAAGGGATCGAAGCCGTCGCCGGAGCCTTGCCCGTCACCATTCCCGCCGGATCCGTCGAGCGGCCCGGGTTCCACGCCCTCCCCCTCCGCGTCGAGCAGCGCCAGGCCGGCCGCCTGCGACCGCGACTCGGCGGCGACGCTCGGGACGGTCCACGCCTGGCTGGTCCGCTCGCCGCCGGGGCGGACCTGGGCCCAGGTCCGGGCCGCGGTGACGGCGGTCGCTTGCCGCACGTCGTAATCCGCGATGTTCTCGCCCAGGCTCTTGCCGGTGACCGTGCGGCAGGAGAGGTCCAGGAGCCCGGGGCAGCCGCGGGCGACCTCGCCCAGGATGGTGTGGATCCCGCCCGCGCGGGCCACGTCCTCGATGTGGTAATGGCTCGAGGGGCTCACCTTGCAGATATTGGGCGTCTTCTTGCTCAGCTCGTCGATCCGCTCCAGCGAGAAGGGCACGCCGGCCTCGTGGGCGATGGCCAGGATGTGGAGGACCGTGTTGGTGCTGCCCCCCATGGCCATGTCCAGGACCATGGCGTTGTCGAAGGCCGCCGCCGTGGCGATCTCGCGCGGGAGCAGGCCGTGACCCTCCCCCTTGCGGCCGAACTCGACGGCGAGCTCGACGACCCGCTTCGCCGCCCGCTCGAAGAGCAGCTTGCGATCGGCCGAGGTCGCCAGGATCGTGCCGTTGCCGGGGAGCGCCATGCCGATGGCCTCGGCCAGGCAGTTCATGCTGTTGGCCGTGAACATCCCCGAGCAACTGCCGCAGGTCGGGCAGGCGACCTGCTCGATCTCGAGCAGCTCCTCCTCGGTGATCTTGCCGTTCGCCTTTTGGGCGCCCGCCACGAAGGCGTCGATCAGGTCCACGGTCTTGCCGCTGGCCGTCTTGCCGGCCTCCATGGGGCCGCCGGAGACGAAGACCGTGGGGATGTTCACCCGCATCGCGCCCATGAACATGCCGGGGACGATCTTGTCGCAGTTGGGGATGCAGATCATCCCGTCGAACATGTGCCCCTGGATCATGGTCTCGACGCTGTCGGCGATCAGCTCGCGGGAGGGGAGCGAGTACTTCATCCCCGCGTGCCCCATGGCGATGCCGTCGTCGACGCCGATCGTGTTGAACAGGAACGGGACGCCCCCCGCGGCGCGGATGCACTCCTTGACGTAGTTCCCCACGGCTTGGAGGTGGACGTGGCCCGGGATGATGTCCACGTGGCTGTTGCAGACGGCGATGAAGGGCTTGTTCCAGTCCTGCTCGGTCACGCCGGTCGCGCGGAGCAGGCTGCGATGGGCGGCGCGTGCGTCACCCTTCTTGATCGTGTCGGAACGCATGGAGGACCTCGATTTCGGTGGCACGAAGCGATGGACGACCATCGTAGCAGATGGAGGACCCCGCGTTCCACCCGCGATGGCGACGGCCGGGGACCGAATGAAATGGCCTTGCCATGCGTCCTGGACATCGAGCGGCGATAACTTGTGGTCACCGCCAGATGAAGTGTCCCATCAGGAGCCCCGCGATGAACGCCATCGGCACGGCCATCAGCACCAGGAGCGACCAGGCCAGGACGGTCGCCGGCTGGAGGACGACCTCGCGAACGGGCGGGTAGTCCGGATCTTGCCGCCGGAGGGAGGGCGAATCGATCGCGATCGAAGGCAAGGCGGCGACCAGGACCTCGTCCACCGGTGCGAGCTCGGGGGGGACCGGGACGGGGATCTCGAACCGGAGAGGCTCCTCGGCGGAACGTCCGTCCCGCTCCCGGCGGGGGCCTCCCGGGGCCTCGGCGGCCGCGGGAGAAGGCTCGGGAGACGTGACGATGAGGTTGGCGAACTCGCCTTCCGCCCGGATGTCCTCGGGCCGGATCGACGCCAGGTCGTCGGGGATCGCCGCGACGATCTGGTCCATGAGCGACGGCTCGGCCCCGCCCCGGGCCTCGGGGGCGGGGGCATCGTCGGGCTCGGGGACCACGAGCTCGGTCTTGCATCGGGGGCATTCGACGGCGGTCCCCACCTTCCGCGAGGAGGCGCCGATCAACTGCTTGCAGCGATAGCAACGGAACCTGAGCGTCGTCTCCGCCATGGTCGTGGTCCTGGTGGCCGGGCGTCGGGAGGACCTTTCCGGTCCCGTGGATCCCAGGTTACGCGTCGGATGCCGGGCACGCCACACCCCCGCCCCGCACTCCGAGGGCCGCGGGATGTCTCGGCGAATTGGCCTGCAATGGCCGCGAGTTCGAAGTGTAGACTGTTTCAGCGAGAGGGAACCGAGAGCACCCGCGACAACCCGCACGACCCACCGAGTCAAGTCGAGTCGTGCGCCGGCCGTCGAGGACGTGCGAGGGGACGAGACGTCCCGGAGGAGGGGAAGCCCGTGCGAGACAGATTCAGGCCCGGACAGTCGGCGGCCCTGGCGGCGGCCCTCCTCGGCGGACTGAGCTTCCAGATCGCCGCCAGCGGCCGCGCCGACACGATCTATCTCAAGAACGGGATCGTCTACCGGAGCCAGGGGGCGCCCGACAAGGACAACACCCTCGTCTTCCTCTGGGACGGGCTCAAGAAGACGGTCCTCCGGGACTCGCGGATCGACCACATCGTCGGCGACAATGCGTTCCGGACCGGCGAGAAGTTCACGCTCGTCCAGCCGCTGAGCGTCCACGCCGGGGCCATGCCCAAGAACGTGACGAGCATCCAGGCCGGCGCCTGGAACGAGCGCGGGCGGCGGGACTTCCGGTTCCAGGCCTCGCCGACGAGCCGGCCGGTCGCCATGGAACAGGCGATCATCGAGATCGGTCCCCACGTGTCGCGGTTTCGGGGGGTGGACAACTTCTGGCTCGGCCAGGTCGCCACGTCCCAGGTCCCGCGGGAAGTCGTCACCGGGCTGCTCAACAAGGTCGAGCAGACCAACCAGGCGGAGCGCGAGCGCGTCGTCCGCTTCTTCATGGATGCCGGCTGGTATCCCGAGGCCAAGGCCGAGCTCGACAAGCTCGTCAAGGAGTTCCCCAAGACCGACCTGGCGGAACGGGCCTCCGGCGCCAAGACGTTCATGATCCAGGCCGAGGCGACGCAGCGGCGATCCGACGTCGAGACGCGGAAGAAGGCCCAGCAGCCGAAACGGGCGGCGGCGCTGCTCCGGACCTTCACGGACAAGGCGATCGGCACCGAGCTCCTGCTGGAGGTCCGGGACCTGATCCGCCAGGACGACGACCAACGCGCCGCCGATCAGTCGATCGCCGCCGAGATCAACCGCCTGGAGTCGAAGCTGCCGATCGTGGATCGGGGGACCTGGCGGAAGCGGGTGATCGAGGTCAACCGAGCCCTCGACCAGGCGCCGGACGCCGTCCGCGACCGTTTCCTGGCCTGGCGGAAGGCGAAGGCGGCCGCGAGCTCGACCGATGCGGAGCTGTTCGCCCTGGCCCTGTCGGGATTCGTCGCCGGCAGCGACATGGCCGGCCCCGACCTGAAGGCGGCGGATGTCCTCTGGAAGGCCCGCGACCTGATCCGGGACTACCTGGGCTCCGCCGACGCGGCGTCGCGCGAGGGGATCGTCGCCAGGCTCGAGGACCTGGACTGGCCGGCCTCGGAGGGCGCGGCCGAGGGCTATCGAAAGCTCGAGCTGGCCACCCGGATCGTCCAGCTCATGCCGCCGCCGCTCTACAACCCCTCCGCCGAGGCGGAGAAGCGGATCGGCCACAAGATCGAGGCCGGCGAGGACCAGGAGCCCACCGAGTACACGATCGTCCTGCCCCCGGAGTATCATCCGCTCCGCTCCTACCCGACGCTCGTCGTGCTCCATTCTGGCACCGGCCCCAAGTCGGCGGTCGACGCCTGGACGGCGGAGGCGGCCCGGCGCGGATACATCCTGCTGGTGCCGGAGTATGCGACGGCCGGAGAGTCCTCGGAGTACCAGTTCTCGCCCGCCGAGCATGCGGCCGTCGAGATCGCGTTGCGGGACGCCCGCAAGCGATACGCCGTGGACAGCGACCGGGTCTTCGTGGCCGGGCAGCTCCAGGGCGGGACGATGGCCTGGGACGTCGCGCTCGGGCATCCAGACCTGTTCGCGGGCGTCGCGGTACTCTCCGGCTTCCCGGCGAAGTATGTGCCGCGCTACCTGCCGCACCACGAGCGTCTCCCCCTCTACTTCGCGATCGGCGACCTCGCGCCGGCCGCCAACGAGATCGTCTTCGGCAACTACCTGAAGCCGCTGATCCTCAAGGCCTGGGACGTGACCTACTCCGAGTACGTCCACCGGGGCCTGGAGGAACTGCCCGAGGAGATCCCGGCCATCCTCGACTGGACCGATCGGCACCGCCGCGATCCGTATCCCAAGTCGTTCGACGTGGCGAGCGCCCGGTCCTGCGACAACCGCTTCTACGGCGCGGTCATCCGCGACTTCGCCGCGGGGAGATCGACGGCGCCGGAGGCGGTTGAGATGCTCGGCCAGAACCTCAGCCCCGCGACCATCAAGTACAAGACGAGCGCCGTCGGCAACCTCGTGAACGTCCGCGCCGCGGGGGTCACGCGGATCGACATCTGGGTGAGCCCCCGCATCATCGACTTCAAGCGGAAGATCGAAGTCCGCCTCAACGACAAGGCGCGGGTCAAGGGGACGGTCAAGCTGACCCTCGACCCGTTCCTGGAGGACCTGCGGATCCGCGGAGACCGCCAGCAGATCTACTGGCTCAAGGTCGCCGTCGGCTGAGCGTCTTCCCCGGCATCCGCGATGGGAGTATCCGACTCGTGCAGCCTGAGACACCGGAATGGGTCCGCGACGCCGTCTTCTACCAGATCTTCCCGGATCGATTCGCCCGCAGCGTTGCGGTCCCCAAGCCGGGTCACCTCGACGAATGGGGCGCCCCGCCGACCTACCACGGCTACCAGGGCGGTGACCTGATCGGGGTCATCGAGCACCTGGATTACCTCCAGGACCTGGGCGTCAACGCCGTCTACTTCACCCCCATCTTCCAGTCCGCCTCCAACCACCGCTACCACACCCACGACTACGAGAAGGTCGATCCGATGCTGGGCGGGAACGCCGCCCTCGACCGGCTGCTGAAGGAGGCCCATGCGCGGAATATCCGCGTCGTCCTGGACGGGGTCTTCAACCACGCCAGCCGGGGGTTCTTCCCGTTCCACGACATCATGGAGAACGGCCCCAACTCCGCCTACCTGGATTGGTTCCACATCAAGGGGTTCCCGCTCAACGCCTACGACACGGAGAAGCGGCCGAACTACGGGGCCTGGTGGAACCTGCCGGCGCTGCCGAAGTTCAACACCGGAAGCCCGGCCGTCCGCGAATTCCTCTGGGGGATCGGCCGCCACTGGATCGACCGGGGCATCGACGGCTGGCGGCTGGACGTCGCCAACGAGATCGACGACGACTCATTCTGGCGCGAGTTCCGCCGACGGATCCGGGCCGGGAACCCGGAGGCGTACATCGTCGGCGAGGTCTGGACCGACTCCCAGCGGTGGCTCCAGGGGGACATGTGGGACGCGGTCATGAACTACCAGATCACGAAGGCCTGCGTCGCCTTCTTCATCGGCGAACGGGTCGATGAAAAGGAGCTACGGCCGACAAGCCTCTATCCCGCCGGGCCGCCGGGCGCGGAGGCCTTTCGGGCGTCGATCGAGCGGCTCCGAGGGCTCTACGCCCCGGAGATCAACGCCGTGATGCTGAACTTGCTGAGCAGCCACGACATGGCCCGGTTCGTCACGCTGGCGCAGGGCGACGTCTCGGCCCTGAAGCTGGCGACCACCTTCCAGATGACCTATCCGGGCGCGCCGTCGATCTACTATGGGGACGAGATCGGCATGAGCGGCGGCCACGACCCGTTCAATCGGGGCGCCTTCCCGTGGCACCGCACGGACACCTGGGACACGGACCTGCTCCACGAGTTCCAGCGCCTGATCGCGCTCCGTCACGCGCGTCCCGCCCTGCGGCGGGGTAGCTACCGGATCCTCCACGCGGAGGGGGACCTGTTCGTCCACGCCCGGCAGCTCGATGGCGAGGCCGTGGTGGTCGCGTTCAACGCGTCGACGCGTCACCAGAGGCTCTCGGTCCCCGCCGGCAGCCTCGTCGCCGAGGGCACGCCCTTCGAGGCGCCCGGCAGGCCCGGCGTGACCTGCAAGGTCGAGCAGGGCGCCCTCCACCTGGACCTGACGCCTCGATCCGCCGTCATCCTGGCGACGCCGCCGCCGGGCTGACGCCCTCGCGCACCGCCCGGCCGCGGGAGTCCCTGCCATGCCGATCGAACGCATACCGCCCGCGTGGAGGATGCCGGAGGGGGTGAACGTCTCCCTCTGGGAGTATCTCCACACGCCCAGGCTGGCCGTGGAGGAGGATGCCTACTTCGCCGGACATCCCCTCTTCGAGGCCGACATGCGGATCCTCGACGGCCGGCTCGACATCCCCGGACGGCTCATCGACCTGGGCTGCGGCTCCGGCCGGCATGCCCTCCGGTTCGCCGGCCGCGGATTCGACGTGACCGCGGTCGACCTGTCCCGTCCCATGCTCGAGATCGTGCAGCGAAAGGCCGAGGACCTGGGCGTGGAGCTGCAAGCCGTCCGCGCCAACCTCTGCCGCCTGGCCTGCTTCCCCGACGCGACGTTCGACGTCGCCCTGTCGATGTTCAGCACCCTGGGCATGATCCGGGGCAAGGCCGCGCGGCGGCGTGCGATGCACGAGGCGGCCCGGATCCTGCGGCCCGGGGGACGGCTCGCGATCCACGTCCACAACCTGTGGCTCAATCTCCGCGATCCCCAGGGGCGGTCCTGGCTGATCTCCCAGCTCATCGATACCCTGCGAGGCCGATCCGAGCTGGGCGATAGACGGATGACCTACCGCGGCATCCCGGGGATGGAGGTGCACCTCTATCGCTGGGGCGAGCTCCGTCGGGAGCTCCGCCTCGCCGGCTTCCGGATCGACGAGGTCATCCCGCTCGAGGACGTATCCTATCGCGAGATCGAACGCCCCTGGCTGATGCCGAGCATCCGGGCCGGAGGTTGGATCGTCTTCGCGCGGAAGGCCTAACGATCGAGGGACCGCGCGGGGCGATCAGGCTTCCAGGTCCGCCCGAGCCGCGGTGAACGACTCGATGGCGAATTCCAGGTCCTCCCGCGAATGGGCGGCGGAGACCTGGACGCGGACGCGGGCCTTGCCGTGGGGGACTACCGGATACGAGAAGCCGATGGCGTAGACCCCGCGCTCCAGCAGCTTCTCCGCGAACTTCCCCGCCAACGCGGCGTCGCCGATCATGATCGGCGTGATCGGATGCTCGCCCGGGATGATGTTGAACTTGCGGCGGGTCATCTCCTCGCGGAAGAAGCGGGTGTTCTGCTCGAGCCGATCGCGCAGCTCGGTCGACCGCCGGCAGATCTCGATGGCCTTCATCGAGGCCTCCAGGATCGGGGGCGCGACCGCGTTCGAGAAGAGGTACGGCCGCGAACGCTGGCGGAGCAGGCCGATGACCTCGGCCGGCCCGCTCGTGTAGCCGCCGCTGGCCCCGCCGAGCGCCTTGCCGAGGGTCCCGGTGAGGATGTCCACCCGCCCCATGACCCCGCAGTGCTCGTGAGTCCCGCGACCGTGCTTGCCCATGAACCCGACCGCGTGAGAATCGTCCACCATCACGATCGCGTCGTGCTTCTCCGCCAGGTCGCAGATCCCGGCGAGGTTCGCGATGATCCCATCCATCGAGAAGACGCCGTCGGTGGCGATCAGGCGGAACCGCGCCGGGGCCGCCTCCTTCAGCTTCGCCTCGAGGTCGGCGAGGTCATTGTTTCGATACCGCAGCCGCTTCGCCTTGCAGAGGCGGATCCCGTCGATGATCGAGGCGTGATTCAGCTCGTCGGAGATGACCGCGTCGTCCGGCCCGAGTATCGTCTCGAACAGGCCGCCGTTGGCGTCCCAGCAGGAGGAGTAGAGGATCGTGTCCTCGGTCCCCAGGAACGACGAGATGGCGGCCTCCAGCTCCTTGTGCGGCTCCTGGGTGCCGCAGATGAACCGGACCGACGCCATGCCGTTGCCCCAACGGTCGAGGGCCCCGCGAGCGGCCGCGACGACCTCGGGATGATCCGCCAGCCCCAGGTAATTGTTCGCGCACATGTTCAGGACATCATTGCGGCCCTTGACGCCGACGTGGGCCCGCTGGGGCGTCGTGATCACGCGCTCGCCCTTCCAGAGCCCCGCCCCCTTGATCTCGTCGAGCTGGCCCTGCAGATGGCCTTTCAGCGTCCCGTACATCGAGTTCTCCAAGATTCCAGTGGCTGTGAAAAGGGGATTCGGAATTGGGGCGAGGGGCGAGGGACGAGGGGCGAGGAGGACGGGGGGATCGTCATGGGTTTGACGGGGCCCAGGACGGATGCGGGGCGGTTGACGGCACGGACGATTTTCCGACCGTTCCTTCCGTCCTCCTCGCCCCTCGCCCCTTCTCCGAAGCCCCCGTTCCTCAGCCTTCGTTCCAGGTCAGGACGACCTTCCCGGATTGGCCGGAACGCATGACGTCGAATCCCTTCTGGAAGTCCTCGAAGGAGAAGCGGTGGGTGATCACCGGCGCGATGTCGAGGCCGGACTGGAGCATCACGGTCATCTTGTACCAGGTCTCGTACATCTCGCGGCCGTAGATGCCCTTGATGGTGAGCATGTTGAAGACCACGGTGTGCCAGTTGATCGAGATGTCCTGGGTGGGGATGCCCAGCATGGCGATCTTGCCGCCGTGGCACATGTTCGCCAGCAGGTCGCGGAAGGCGGCCGGATTGCCCGACATCTCGAGCCCGACGTCGAACCCCTCCTTCATGCCGAGCCGCTCCTGGGCGGCGGCGATGGAGTGTTCGCGGACGTCGACGGCGAGCGTCGCGCCGAGCTTCCGGGCCAGCTCCAGGCGATACGGGTTGACGTCGGTCACCACGACGTGGCGGGCCCCGGCATGCTTCACGATGGCCGCCGCCATCACGCCGATCGGCCCCGCCCCGGTGATCAGCACGTCCTCGCCGAGCACGTCGAACTGGAGCGCCGTGTGGACCGCGTTGCCGAACGGGTCGAAGATCGACTGCACGTCCCGCGGGATGTGGGGGTCGTGCACCCACACGTTGGTCATCGGCAGCGCCAGGAATTCGGCGAACGCCCCGGGCCGGTTGACGCCGACGCCCTTCGTGTCCTTGCAGAGGTGCCGCCGCCCGGCCAGGCAGTTCCGGCACCGACCGCAGACCACGTGCCCCTCGCCGCTGACGATCTCGCCGACGTGGAAGTCCGTGACGTTCGACCCGACCTCGACGATCTCGCCGACGAATTCGTGCCCGACCACCATGGGGACCGGGATCGTTTTCTGCGCCCAGGCATCCCACTCGTAGATGTGCACATCCGTACCGCAAATGCCGGTCCGGAGGATCTTGATCAGCACATCGTTGATCCCGATCCGCGGGACGGGGACTCGCTCGAGCCACAGACCGGGCCTGGCTTCCTTCTTCACCAGGGCCTGCATTGTTTCCATCTTCTCCAACCTCTTGCCCAGACGTCGCGAACGGACCGGCACGATGGGAGCATCGCGCACCATCCTCAGAGCGTACCGACCCGGAGATGGCCGTGCAATGAGACCCGTGGGCGTGACGACCGGGACGATCCTCCGCCTGGACTCGTCATCGCCAGAAGCAATCGACGGGATCTCGGGCGATGTATTCGAGGGCCTCGTTCAGGGGGAGGATGACCCCTCCCAGCTCCCCGATGGGCAACCACCGCTCCCGGAAGGGGTGCCAGTAGAGGATCTCGAAGGTCTTCCCCGAGTCCCGCGACCGCAGTCGCGCCACCGGCTGTTCCTGGTCGACGCGGAAGAGGGAGTAGCCGTGCGCATCCTTGCGGACGGCGACGCCTCCACCACGCTCCGCGTTGAACGCCTCGATCCGGCTCAGCGTGAAGTCGAGGACGACGGCAACTCCCGATTTGTCACGGGGCTTTCCTCCCGCCGGAGAACGTCGAGCGGCGCGTCCAGGTGCAGGCTTGTTGGAACTCATGGATGGCCTCCAGGTTCCCCGCGAGGCCGGGCGGCGGTCGATCACCGGCGGCACGCGGGGCCAGATCGGCCATCATAACCGAACAGCCCGGCCCCGAAACCAGGTCATCTGGAGGTCGAGAGGGCGGACCAAGTGGGGTTGCATCGGGGCGTCCGCTCGCGGAACCTGGGAAGTCGACGGTCCGCCCGAATGGCGGCTCCGATGGAAGACGGTCGCCGGGCCGATTGCCCCGTTGCGCTTGCAGGGAGAAATGGAAGATGACGCCGGACAAGTCCCTCCTCACCGTGCTCGATGACGTGCGAGCCAAGACCCTCAGCGAGCTGAAGAACCTGGACGACGTCCATGCCCGCTGGACGCCGCCGGGCCTCAGGAACTCCTGCCTCTGGCACGCCGGCCACGCCTACTTCGTCACCGAGTTCCTCACCATGAAGGCGCTGGGGAAGGAACCGAAGCTCCCCGCGGGCTGGCTCCAGATGTTTAGCTGGGAGAGTAACCCCGCGCACACGGCGCCGGAGACCTGGCCGCCCCTCGATGACGTCCGCGAGGCCCTCATCGAGCAGCAGGCCCGGCTCCACGAGCTCTGCGCGAGCCTCTCGCCGGAGGCCCTCGACGCGCCGGACGCGGGGAATCCATCCCGGACCGTCCGGTTTGCAATCCTCCACGGCCTCCACGACGAGGCCCGCCATAGCGGCGAGATCAGCCTGCTCCGGAAGATGATGCTCCGGACCTTCGTGGTGCCCGTCCCGACCCTGGGCTGAGTCCCTTCCGGCGGGAACTGCGGGAGGCCTGGCCGAGGTCCGACGGCGGATCAGGGGACCCGGAGCTGGATGTCGCGGAATGCGGCCTTGAACGGCCTCGATGCCGTGTTCACCGCGGCGATCCCGACATCCACCTTCCGGGCCGGGAAGTCCATGGGGGGCCAGGTCGCCCAGCTCACGTTGTCCGTGCTGATCCCGGTGAGGAGCTTCCCGCCCCGTCGCTCCAGAAACAGATGATAGGTCGCGTCGGCGGCGGTGCTGCGCTCTTCCTCCGTCGGCGGCGAGTCGCCAATTTGCAGGGAGGCCAGGAAATACGTGTTGAGGATGCCGTTTCGTTCGAATGAGGCACGCTCCAGCCGGATCGATCGGCCGTCATCCCCCACGGCGTATAGCCCCGCCCCGTTGTAGGCCACGCTGGAATGCTCGGCCGGAGGGTCCCGGGGGGGCTCATAGGCCGGCACGGTCACCTTCACGAAGAAATCCCCTTCCAGCGAACGAAACTGCCGAGGGGCGAAGCGAGTCTCCCCGGGACGTCGGACCAGGTCGTGGAACGTCCCCGGAACCTCGATCTCCGCGGAGGCTCCATCGACGACGATCCGGCAATCGCCGACGGGGTCGATCGTCCGGTCGAGCGGCCCCAGCACCGTCCGGTAGTCGGCACCTTCGGGTCGTCCGTAAGGGCCGGCCGGCTCGAACGTGAAGGCCCGGTGTTCGCGACCGGCCGATTCGGGAGGCTGAGGGATCAGAGTGCCGGGGGCGTCCAGCGAGGACTCCGCCTTCAACGGCCGCGAGCCAGGCTCCTGGACGGGGAACTTGGCGGGCGGATTCCGAGGCGCAGGGGCCATGACGACCCGGGGCGCGGTCGGGGATTTCTCGCCGGGCATGTTTTTCAGCAAGTACACCACGGCCCCCAGGATGATCGCGTTGCTGATCAGCCCGATGGCCAGGACGCTGGCGTATCGAACGGCGAGCGGCCAACGGGCCTGCCGGCAGATCGCCAGGTTGACCGTCACCAGCAACCCCGCGAGGCCCCCGCCGATGCCCCCGCCCAAAGCACCGCCGATCGCCACCAGGCCGAGCGCACCGACCGCCGGGAGGAAGCTAAGGCCCTTCGCGACGGGCGAGAGGGGCGCCGGCTGCTCGAGCTCGGGCGAGGGACTCGGTCGACGAACCGGCCCACCCGAGAGCGGCACCGTCTCGCCGACCTCCCATTGCTTGCCCGTCCGGCTGCCCGCGGCCGAACCTCGCGGCGCCGGGGACGCCGCCTCGCGGACCGACTGCGCCTGCCCCGGCGGCTTGCGTGCGGGACCGGCCGTCGATTCTGCCGCGGTTGATCCCCCTCCCACGACGAAGACCGCGCCGCAGGACCGGCACCGAATCTTCCTCCCCCTCCACTCCTCCGAAACCTTGAGGCGGGACTCGCACTGCGGGCAGGCAATGGCACCCATGACGCGACCTCGTCCTGTCCGAGGAATCAAGGACCTCTGCTTTATTGATATACCCCCGCATGAATTGATGCGTCAAGAACATCGGCTCGCCCCAATTCTGGATATTGAGATCCATTTTTCCTTTTGTTAGATTCGTGATCGTGGAACGATGAGGACGGACACCGGCGGCCGACGGTGCTCCGGCCGTCACGTTTCTCGAAACGTCTTTTTGCGCTGGCTCTTGCGGCGGGCAGGCGTCATAATCATGAACGGATATAGGCCGACTCCAAGACACACCAGGTTGGTCGCGCGATCTCGAGTCGACAGGGTCGTGCCGTTCGCGGTCAGCGTGGCCAGCCTGGTGGTCCTTCCTCTCGCTACGGCTTGGGCCGCCGAGATCCCTTTCGAGCGTGCGCCCATCAACTACCTGACGGCCACCCCGGACGACCCGGTGGCGAGGCTGCAGGCGAAGCTCAAGGCGGGGACGGAAGTCCTCCGTCACGACGGCCGGACGGGGTATCTCCGCTCGGTGCTTTCCGCGCTCGAGATCCCGATCTCGTCGCAGGTCCTGGTCTTCTCCAAGACGAGCTTCCAGCGGACCCGGATCGCGCCGGAGACTCCCCGCGCGATCTACTTCAATGACGACGTCTACGTCGGTTTCGTCCAGGGCTCCGAGGTCCTGGAATTCTCGGCCGCCGATCCCGCGCTCGGGGGGACGTTCTACCTGCTCGAGCAGGATCGCCATTCGAAGCCGTCGTTCCAGCGGCAGACGCACGACTGCCTCCAGTGTCATGCGTCGGCCAGGACCCAGGACGTGCCGGGCCACCTGGTCCGATCCGTCTATCCGGATGCGTCCGGCCAGCCGGCCTTCAACGCCGGGACCTTCTCGACGAGCCATGAGAGCCCGCTCAGGGAGCGATGGGGTGGCTGGTACGTCACGGGCACGCACGGGACCCAGGTCCACATGGGCAACGCGCTGGTGACCGACCGCGAACATCCCGAGAAACTCGATCTTCGCGCGGGGGCGAATCTTCTGGACCTGTCGAAGCGATTCGACACGTCTGCCTACCTCGCCCCGGGGAGCGACATCGTGGCCCTGATGGTCCTGGAGCATCAGGTCAAGCTGCACAACCTGATCACGCTGGCGAACTATCAGGCGAGGCTGGCCGTCGAGTCGGCGCGGGAGATCAACAGGGCCCTGGGCGAGCCCGAGGATTTCATGTCGGAAAGCACGGCCCGACGGATCAACGGGCCGGTGGAGGAGCTGGTCCGGTACATGCTCTTCCTGGATGAGGCTCCCCTGTCCGGGCCGGTCCGCGGCACGTCGACGTTCGCCGCGGACTTTGCAGCCAGGGGCCCCAGGGACGGCCGGGGACGCTCGCTCCGCGACTTCGACCTGAACACGAGGATGTTCCGCTACCCGTGCAGCTACCTGATCTATTCGAGGGCATTCGACGCCCTGCCCGCCGCGGCCCGCGACCGGGCCTACCTTCGACTCTGGGAGGTCCTCAGCGGCAAGGACCGGGGCGCGGCGTTTGAGCGGCGGACGCCCGAGGAGCGGGCGGCGATCCTCGAGATCCTCCGGGCGACGAAGCCCGGGCTGCCGGACTACTGGAAGGCCGGCAACTGACAGGTTGCCGACACCTCTCGGTCCGGCTACCCTGAACCGACTTCGAAGTCGAGCATCCCGCCCCCGCCGCCGGTCCCGCCCGGCCCGCGAGTCGTGGTAACCAACGACCATTCATGGGGACCCGATCATGATCCCGACCGTACGCACGCGATGCGCGAGGAGACGGGCCGTCGCCGTGGCCCTCCTCGCCTGGATCGGACCATGGGCCGCCGCCGCCGGTGCGGCCGCGGCCGCCGATCCGCCCCCCGCCGCGGGGTCCTCCCTCTTCGCTCGCGACAACCTGATCGCGTGGTGCATCGTCCCTTTTGATTCGAAGAATCGGCCCCCCGAGGAGCGGGCCGCGATGCTCCAGAAGCTGGGCTTCCGGCATTTCGCCTACGACTGGCGGGCCGAGCACGTCCCCACGTTCGACGCCGAGGTCGAGGCCCTGAAGCGGCATGGCGTCGCCCTGGACGCATTCTGGGCCCCCGGCGAGCTGAATGCCGACACCCGGAGGATCCTCGACCTCCTCAAGCGGCACGGGATCAAGGCCCAGCTCTGGTCGCTCCTCGATTTCGGCCAGGACAAGGCGACCGGGGCGGAGCAGGAACGCAGGGTCCAGGCCGCCGCGGACAGGCTCCGGCCGCTCGCCGAGGAGGCCGCGAAGATCGGCTGCACGGTTGGCCTGTACAACCACGGCGGCTGGTTCGGAGAGCCGGAAAACCAGCTCGCCATCCTCGACCGGCTGAAATCGCAGGGCGTCACCAACGTGGGGATGGTCTACAACCTCCACCACGGCCACGACCACCTCGGCCGGTTCGCCGCGGTCCTCCCGAAGATCAAGCCGCACCTGTTCGCGCTCAACCTCAACGGCATGGACAGCGGCGGCGATCGGGTGGGGCGTAAGATCCTCCCGCTCGGCCAGGGGGAGCACGACCTGGAGCTGCTCAAGATCATCCGCGACAGCGGCTACCGCGGGCCGATCGGGATCCTGGGCCACACCCAGGACGACGCCGAGGCACGCCTCAAGGACAACCTGGACGGCCTGGACTGGCTCCTCCCGCAGCTCGAGGGCAAGCCCGCCGGTCCCAAGCCAACCCCGAGGACCCCCGTCCCGCCCCGCCCGTCCGAGAAGGCGGCGGGCACGGGCCCGAACGCCATCCCCGCCGAGGCCTCGGCCCTGGCCGCCAGCGCAAGGAAGGAGGGCGATCCCCGGCGGGGGGTCGCGGTCTTTCTCGATCCCAGGTTCAGTTGCACCAACTGCCACCGCGTCGGCGAGGCCGGCGGGACCATCGGCCCGGAGCTGACCACCGCCGGGGCCTGCCTGACCCCCGAGGAGCTCGCCGAGTCGGTCCTCTTCCCCCGGCTCAAGGTCAAGCCCGGCTACGAGGCCATGGCCGTCTCCACCGAGGACGGCAAGACGTTCCAGGGCTACCCGATCGAGTCGACGGCCGATTCGATCGTCTTCAAGGACGCCTCGGCCGGCCACATCGTGACGATCCCCAAGCGATCGATCGAGGAACAGCGCCCCGTCGGGACCGTGATGCCCGAGGGGATCGCGGCCTCAATGACCCCGGCCGAGCGGCGGGACCTCGTCCGCTTCCTGATGGAACTAGGCCGTCCCGGCGGCTCCGGCTCCGCGATGGTCGCCCGGGGATCGCACGTGCCGGCCTCCTTCACCTTCGACCGCCGACCGATCCATCCCGAGCAGTGGGACCACTGGCAGGAGCCCGTCAATCGCGATCGGGTCTATGACTTCTACGCCAAGGAAGCGGATGCCTTCCGCGGCAAGTCCCCCCTCCCCGCGGTGCTCCCCCCCTACCCCGGCCTCGACGGCGGCAGCTTCGGCCACTGGGGCAACCAGAACGAGACGACCTGGGCCGACGACCGCTGGAACAAGACCGTGCTCGGCTCGGTCCTCTGCGGCGTCTTCCGCGGCGCGGGGGTGACGGTGCCCAAGGGCGTCTGCGTCCGGCTGGGGGACCGCGGCGAGCTCTCCGCCTGCTTCAACCCGGAGACGCTCTGCTACGAGGCGATCTGGACCGGCGGCTTCGTCAAATTCTCGGCCACCCGGCACGGCTTCATGGACGGCCTCATCATGGACGGCTCGCCGCTGCCCCGCCCCGAGGGCCGGAAGCCCGAGAAACCCTTCCAGTATCTGGGCTTCTACCGCAACGGCCCGCGCGTCGTCTTCGCCTATCGGATCGACGGCAAAGACTACCTGGATGAAGCGGGCGTCGCCGGAGGGAAGTTCAAGCGGACCGTGCGATCCGCCGGCGACGAGGAGCTCTCCCGCGTCATCAAGGGCGGGCCTCCCCAGTGGCCCCAGGTCCTGACCACGCGCGGGTCGCTCGGCCGCGGCCGGCCGTACGCGATCGACACCATCGAGCCCCCCTTCGCCAACCCCTGGAACGCCCTGCTCTTCTTCGGCGACCACGACTTCCTCCCCGACGGCTCCGCCCTGATCTGCACGATGCAGGGGGACGTCTGGCACGTCGAGAACCTGGACGACACGCTCTCCGCCGTCCGCTGGAGGCGGTTCGCGTCCGGGCTGCACCAGCCCCTGGGCCTGGTCGTCGTGGACGGGAAGGCCCACGTGCTGGGACGCGACCAGATCACCCGCCTGCACGACCTCAACGGCGACGGCGAGGCCGACTTCTACGAGTGCGTCAGCAACGCTTACGACACCTCGCCGGCCGGTCACGACTTCATCTGCGGCCTCCAGCGCGATCCCTCCGGGGCTTTTTACACGGCCTCGGGCAAGCAGGGCATCCTCAAGATCGCGGCCGACGGTCGATCCGTGACGGTGCTGGCCACCGGGCTCCGCAATCCGGACGGGGTCTCGCTGACCTCCGCCGGCGTCCTGACCGTGCCGAACTCCGAGGGCGAGTGGACGCCGACGTCCATGATCTGCGAGGTGAAGCCCGGCGCGCACTTCGGCTACGGCGGACCGAAGGACGGACGCCCCCCCGATCAGCCGCTCGTCTACCTGCCCCGCGGGCTCGACAACTCGAGCGGCTCCCAGGTCGAGGTCACGAGCGATTCCTGGGGCCCGGTCAAGGGGCTGACGGTCCACCTCTCCTTCGGAGCGGGGACCGCGTTCCTGGTCCTCCGCGAGCCGATCGACGGGATCTCCCAGGGGGCGGCGATCCCCCTGCCGGGCGACTTCGCCTCGGGCGTGCACCGCGGGCGGTTTCATCCCCGCGACGGCCAGCTCTACGTCAGCGGGATGAGCGGCTGGGGGACCTACACCTCCGCGGACGGCTGCTTCCAGCGCGTCCGCCATACCGGAGAGCCCGTCCAGCTACCGGTCGCCAGCCAGGCTCACGAGAACGGCATCCTCCTGACCTTCAGCCGCCCCGTCGATCGCGCTATCGCCTCGAATCCCTCGAATCACCTCGCCCAGGCGTGGAACTACCGGTACAGCAGCGCCTACGGCTCCCAGGAGCTTTCGCCGAGCCATCGCGGCCTGCCCGGCCATGACGTCTGGCCGATCCAGTCGGCGCAGGTCCTGGGGGATGGCCGATCGCTCTTCCTGGAGCTGCCCGACCTCCAGCCGGTGAGCCAGCTCCACCTCCGCCTCAAGGTGGATGCCGGCGATCCCGTGGACGCGTTCCTCACCGTTCACAAGCTGTCGGCCCCGTTCACGGGCTTCCCGGGCTACAGGCCGGCGAACAAGACCATCGCGGTGCACCCGATCCTCGCCGACCTGCTGGCGCTGAACGAGGTCAAGGTCCCCAATCGCTGGAAGGCCAGGATTGCCGGCGCCCGCGAGATCCGGGTCACGGCCGGCCCCAACCTGAGCTTCATCCCGGCCGCGCTCACGGCCAAGCCTGATGAGCCGATCAAGCTGGTCTTCGCCAATCCGGACGTGGTCCCGCACAACTGGGCCCTGATCCGGCCGGGGACCCTCGCGAAGGTCGGAGACCTGGTGAACAAGATCATCGCCGAGCCGGACGCCGCGCTCCGCCACTACATTCCCAAGGGGGAGGATATCCTGGTCTATGCCGATATCACCGATCCGGGGACCGAGTTCGCGATCTCGTTCCGGGCCCCGTCCGTCAAGGGGCGGTATCCGTACCTCTGCACCTTCCCCGGCCACTGGATGGTCATGAACGGGGTGCTGACGGTGGAATGAGGTCCGGCCGCGGCCGGGGAGAAAGGAGGACAGGCATTCCTGCCTGTCCCGCATCGAGCCCGGCAACCGGGTGCTAGCCGATCAGCTCCTTGATCGGCTGCCCGCCGTCGACGACCTTCATGGGCCGGCCGCGTGGGGTGGTGTACTGGGTCTCGACGTTGATGTTCATGCTCTTCGTCATCGTGGCGACCAGGTCCATCACGCCGACGGGCCGATCCACGACCTCCACGCCGTCCTTGTCGGTGGCGCCGATGACGTGGCCCCCCTTCAGGCCGCCGCCGCCCATGACGACCGACCAGCTCTTGGGCCAGTGGTCCCGGCCGGCGTTCTGGTTGATCCGCGGCGTCCGGCCGAACTCGCCCATCCAGACGACCAGGGTGGAGTCGAGCAATCCCCGCGACGCCAGGTCGGCCACCAGGGTCCCCATCCCCTGGTCGAGCTCCGGCAGGAGCCGCTGAGAGAGGGTGTCGAAATTATTCGTGTGCGTGTCCCAGCCGCCGAGGGCCACCTCCACGTAGGTCACCCCCTGCTCCACCAGCCGCCGGGCCAGCAAGCAGCCCGACCCGAACGAGCCCTTGCCATACGCCTCGCGAATCGGGGCCGGCTCGGTGCTCAGGTCGAAGGTGTTCTTGAGCTTCGAGTTCATCATCCGGATCGTCTTGCCGTAGACGGCCTTGTGGTCGCTGGCCATCTGGCTCTTGCGCTGGCCGACGAAGTCGTTCTCGAGCGCGGCCAGCATGTCGAGGCGGCGGGCCATCCTGTCCCCGTCTACATCCGCGGGGGGCCTCAGGTTGGCGATCGGCGCGTTCGGATTCTGGATCATGAACGGGGAATACGACATCCCCAGGAAGCCCGCGCCTTGCCCCGGTTCGTTGATCGCGACGCAGTGGGGCAGGTCGAAATTCCGGAGCTGTTCCCCCAGCTCGAAGGCGCAGATCGATCCCCAGCCCGGGTGCACCACCGTCGGGTTCGGGACGTACCCGGTGTGCATCAGGTAATTGCCGCGCTCGTGGTTCCCTTCCTTGGAATCGAGGGAGCGGATGACGTTCAGGTGGTGCATCTGCTTGGCGACCTTGGGCAGATGCTCGGTGATCTTCACGCCCGAGGCCGAGGTGTCGATCGGCCGGAACGGGCCGCCGTTCTTCTCGCTGTCGGGCTTCAGGTCCCAGATGTCCAGGTGACTGGGGCCACCGGACATCCAGAGCACGATGCAGCTCCGCTGATTGCGTCGGGCGGTCTCCGCGCCGGCCCGGAGCGACGAGAAGAACTGCATGGCCGGCACGCCCATGGCGGTTCCCGCCAGGTGGCCCAGGAAGTGGCGTCGGCTGGGATTCGTCAGGGGGCGAGGGGTCACGGGTTCGGCTCCTTCGGTCCCGGGTCGGGACCAGGTCGCGTCGGGCTCAGTGGATCAGGATGAACTCGTTGGAATTGAGCAGGGCCCAGAACAGGTCCTGGATCACCCGAAGCGAGTCGGGGTTGTTCTCCAGGTAACGGACGGCGCGGTCCGCTTCCTTGCGTCCGGGGGGGCGGCTGAGCGCCGCGTAGTAGACCTGATTCACGAGGAAGGCCCCGGGCGAACGCACCTGCTGGGCCTCCTCGACGATCCCCTCCAGGAAGCTCCCCCCCTTGCCCGAGAGGGCGTCGTTCATGAGCTCGCCGTTCATCATCATGAGGGCCTGGGGGATCGTCCCCTGGAAGTTCGTCGATTCCTCCCCCTCGTCGTTGCCGAAGGCGAAGGTGAACTGGCGGAGCCAGGCATCCCGCTTCCGGTCGCCAGTGAGGGCGTTTCCGGTCCGATGGGCGCCGGTGGCGGTGAGGAGCGAGTCGAAGAGCTGCTCCGGGGTCATGGGCCGGAGCTGCATGACCTGGAAGAGGCTGTCCTGCTTCTCCGCCCCCTTCGGCTTCAGGCTTGCGACCTGGTAGGAGCGAGACGCCGTGATCCAGCGGATGAGCTGCTTGACGTCGTAGCCCGACGATCGGAACTCCAGGGCCAGCTTCTCGAGGATCTCGGGCTGGACGGGGAGGTTGTGCGGACCCATGTCGTCGACCGGGTTGACGAAGCCCCGGCCGTGGAAGTGCGCCCACGTCCGGTTGACGAAGGCCCGCGCCAGGGATTCGTTCTTCGGGTCGGAGATCAGCTTGGCCAGCTCGTCGCGGCGGTTGACGTCGCCGTTCTGGCTGATCTTCCGGCCGTCCAGGAAGCGGGGGAAGGCGATGCCCACCAGTCCGTTCCGCTTGTCGTAGCGGACGAAGGCGTCGGTCGGCTGGTCGCGGAGCTCGGTGTGGTCGTAGGCTTCCAGGCCGGTGTCGTTGACGGCCGTCTTGTCCTCGGTCTTGAGCCCCTTGAAGAACGCGTTGATCCCCCAGAAGTCCGCCTGCTTCCAGTCGTTCGACGGGTGGTCGTGGCACTGGGTGCACTGGATCTGCTGACCCAGGAAGAGCCGGGTCGTCCTCGACGTCAACGGGACGGCCTCCCCTTCCAGGTGGGCGAGCGTGTAATTGACCGCGCCATTCTCCTTGTTGGAGCCGGTGGCCGCGACCAGGTCGTGGACGATCTCATTCCAGGGCCGGTCGGCCGCAAACTGCTTCCGGAGCCAGCCCGCGAGCGCCCCCCGGTCGACCGTCCGCCCCTGGTTCCCCCGCCCGATCAGCAAGACGGTCCAGACGGTCCCCATGTTCTTGGGATAGTCCGGGTGCTCGAGCAGCGAGTCGACCAGCTTCTCGCGCTTGTCCGGCTCCTTGGTGGTGAGGAACGCCCGGGCCTCCGCGACCGACGGGATCCGACCCACGACGTCCAGGTAGACCCGCCGCAGGTACTCCTCATCGGTTGCCTGCCGCGCCGGGGTCACGCCGGACTTCTTCCAGCTCTCCTCCAGAAGGCGGTCGATGAAGGCCGCCCGGCCCGGGTGGCGGTCGGCGGCCGCGGATCGGGTCGGTGAGGATTTCGGCGTGTCGGCGGCCCGGGCCGGCGCGACGGCCGGCGCGGCCGCCAGCAGCACCAGGCACGCCAGATATCCCGGGCGCAGCAAGCCCTGGTCGTCTCGCCATCGTCTGAGGCGAATCATGAAGCTCTCTCCGGAGGCGCCATGCAGACGCCGGGAAAGGAGGCCAAGAGCCGGCAGTACGGTCGTTTCGGTGTGCTCACCGCCCGGGGGCCGCGGGTGGGCCATCCCGGAATATGATCCACGAAGTTACGCACCGTGGATCGATGCGTGACTGACCCTTAGAGGAAATTCTAGGCCCGTACTCGGCCCAAGAACAGGGTCGCCGGTCACAAATGTCTGCAAGAAGGAATTCACCGACGCATTGTTCCGTGGGGAATCGCGCGTTAAAACCGGTACGAGGCGCGAAACCTCGAACGAAACCGAACCCGGAAATCCAAGAGCCGGTCCATTCAGGGTACTTCGTCGTGTCTCACGATCAAACCGCGCCGCCGCGGCCCCTGGAGAAATTTCGCGAGTATCTGCACCTGAAAGCCCGCCTGCAATTAGGCGAGGGCCTGATCGGCGATCAGGACGCGTCGGACCTTGTCCAGCGGACACTCCTGGCCGCGCACGAGCACGCCGCCCAGTTCCGAGGGACCACGGCCGGCGAACAGGCTGCGTGGCTACGCAGCATCCTGGCCAATCAGATCGCCGAGGTCGGCCGACGGGTCGGCCGACACCCTTCGACAACGACGTCGATCAACGCGATGCTCGACCAGTCGTCGGTCCGCCTCCTCAGGTCGCTCCGCGGGGGAGATCCGTCGCCGGAGACCGAGGCGCAGAAGCACGAGGATATGGCACGCCTGGAGGGCGCGCTTCAGGAACTGTCTCCGGATCAACGGGAAGCGGTCGAGCTCCACCACCTGTACGAACAGCCGATCTCCGATGTGGCAATCCTGATGGGCCGGAGCAACCAGGCCGTGGTCGGCCTCATCTATCGGGGTTTGCAGAACCTCCGATCGTTGATGCTCGATTCTGCGTGAGGGGCAAGCTCATGATGGCCGGCGACGAGATCACCTGGCACGGGCTCGAGGATGAGCAGGTCTGCGAAGTGCTCGCCGCCTACTTCGAGGAACTGGAGGCAGGCCATGGCCCTGACCCTCGGGAGCTGATCGCACGGCATCCCGAGATGGAATCACGGCTCAGCGAGTTCTTCTCCGCCCGTCGGATGGTGTCGGGCCTGGCGAAGCCCGATCACGAGAGGGGGTTCGCGGCGACGGCGATCGATGCCGAGCCGATCGCGGGCCGTGCTTCGTCGCCCTTCGACGGATCGCCGAGCGTCGACAAGGCGGCGGCAGAGGGCTACCGAATCCTGGGCGATCACCTGCTATTGAACGCGATTAAAGGCGGCGGAATGGGACTGGTGTACCGGGCCTGGCACCGGAGCCTGCGACGGGTCGTGGCGGTCAAGGTCGTCCGTTCGGGGCAGTTCGCCACGCCCGCCGAGCGGAGGCGGTTCCAGGCCGAGACCGAGGCCGTGGCGGCGCTCGACCATCCCAACATCGTGCCCATCCACGATGTCGGCCACGACAACGGATGTGACTACTACAGCATGAAGTTCATCGAAGGCTCGAGCCTGGCTGACCGCCTGGGCGACTTCCGCGATGATCCCCGCGGAGCGGCGAGAGTGGTCGCCTCGGTGGCGCAAGCCATCTTCCACGCCCACCAGCGCGGAGTGCTCCACCGGGATCTCAAGCCCTCCAACATCCTGCTCGACGGCGACGGTCAGCCTTATGTCACGGACTTCGGCCTGGCTAAGCGAGCGGGCGACCCGGAACTGACCGTCACCGGGGAGGTGCTCGGCTCTCCGCCTTACATGGCTCCCGAACAGACCGCGGGCACGCGGGGGTGCACGACGGTCGCGACCGACGTCTACGGCCTGGGTGCGATCCTCTACGCCTTGCTGGCCGGCCGCCCCCCATTCAGGGCCGGATCGGTCATCGAGACCATCGATCTCGTCCGGAGCCAGCCCCCCGCCCCGCCCCGGAGGATTAATCCGCTCGTCGATCTCGACCTCCAGACGATCTGCCTGAAATGCCTGGAGAAGGATCCGGATTCCCGCTACCCCTCGGCCCGCGAGCTGTCCAATGACCTTCAGCGTTGGCTCGGCGGCGAGCCGATCCGGGCGCGCGCCGCGTCCTTGTCCCGCCGCGCCTACCTCTGGTGTCGCCATCCCGACCGCCAGAAGCAATCGGCCTTCCTGGCGTTCCTCATCGGACTTTACCTCTGCGTCTTCTGCATGTTCGGGATGACGCTGGTCGGGAGCGGGGTCACCGCCTGCCCCAATCCCCCGCTGCAGCTGCTCTTGCTCTCATGCTGGCTCGTCCCCGGTTACCTGCCTGTCGTTCTCTGGTCCTGGCTGGCTCGTCGAGGCCGATGGTGGGCCTTCTGCCTGGGCCTCGTCCAATCCGTCGTCCTGCTCACGGTGCTCAGCCTGTTCATGCTGAGCCTCTGCTCGTTCGGCACCCAGGACCTCTTTGTCGAGAATCCCTACGAACGGTCGTTCAGCCACTCCTCGGTCTTCGCCATCTTCCTGCTTCTCACCCTCTCATTCGCGGAGGGGACGTACTCGATGTTCGCAAATCGCCGCTGCTCC
>NZ_JAALJH010000004.1 GCF_011064615.1 Aquisphaera insulae
CTGAGTGGCTCAGCCGGACTGGACGTGGTGGTGAGCCCCGACCGTGGAAATGCCGCCCTCTACGCTTATGCCGGGGCCGCTCTTGTGGCAGGTAGTAGCTCGAACAGCACTGTGGGATTTGTCGGAGGATTGTTCGGGATCCACAACTCCTCGGCATATGAGGGCGTCCGTGCGAGAATCTCGGTAGGCTTGTATCAGCTTCCGGTTAGTTTGCGAGGACCAATCAAGAATGCCTTACTGCAAGTTGCTCTGGCAGCAGCCAGGGGCGCGGTAGCGCCTCTGAACACGGGGTCAAGTGTCGGGGGCTCTCTTGACTTCGTAAGGCAGATCGGGAGGGCCAATGCCCGGCTGGCCGTGGCAATCAATCAGTTGGTCAACAACTCGGGGATTTCTATTGATTTCCCCATCGGTGATCCGAGCGGCCCTATCGGAATCAGTCTTGCGATCAATTTTACTGGCGCGTCGGCGTTTCAGACACGGAAGTACGGCAACGCAGCCACCTCGTTTTCTGTGGCGACCTACTTGCAATTGTATCCGTCTAAGTCCGTTGGCCTGTAATGTAGCGACGTTTAAGGCTGCTTGGACCTCTGCAATAGGCGTAGCTTGTCACAATTCCTCGGCCCTTTGGACGTAGCCCAATGGAGCGAGCCAAACTATCTGACGTCGTGCTCAAACGCCGTGCAGCCGTACTGAGTGACGTCAACCGTCTATTGAAGGCAGGGCATGAAGTGTCACTTCCCAGTCGCAGGAAGACGAGGTTCTTGTCAAATCCAGCCCAAATCTTTGTCATTATTATAGTTACCATGGTAATATCGCAATTGTTTTTGGCAATGATATTATCATGGAAACAGGTTGGCTTCGATCTTCGCAGCTTGTCGTACGTGCGTTCCCTTGCGCTCGCCGCTGTTGTGATGCTCTTCATTTGCAGAGCCCGGACGGCTAGGCTGAGCCTGCGATTAATTGGGCAAACTCTTGTAATAACTGAACACAGCCTATGGCGCACTAGTGAATATCATGTTAATAGTTTGGAATACAGCACCGTGTTATTGGAAGGTAATGCAGTAACGATTCGAGGGGCTCAGTGTTTGCGGCTTGGCACTGGACTCCAAGCTTGCGATCGGGAAGTCGTGGCCGACCTGCTTGTTTCCCTCATGGCGGTGCCTCAGACGACCGGAGGTAGCAGCCAGGCGAATTGAACCATCGAGGCCTCGGGGTCCAGATGCCTCGGGCAGGTTACCGAAGGAAGTCTGAAGGGAAGTCTGAAGGGGTCATTCTGGTCTGGAAGTCTGGACATGGCCGAAGGGTAATTGATTAGCGCCTGGGTGGCTTTCAGGCGGTCTGCGGGGTGGCGGGATGGACGAGGCGGACGATGGCGTCGAGCAGGCCTGGGCCGGTGAAGGTCCGCACCAGCGTGTTCACGACGCTCGTCCAGGCCTCGAAGGCTCGCGTGCCGGCCTCGGTCTTGGTGCAGTGCGACACCTTCCGCGCGATCACCGCCGGCCGCAACGCCCGCTCGTCGCGGTTGTTCGTCGGCTCGATCGATGGGTCATCCAGGAACCGCACCGGGGACTTCGGGGTCAGGGGACTTCGGGGTCAGGGGACTTCGGGGTCAGGTTTTGTTTTTGGTTTTTCGCGTTACCTTCTGTTGTCTTGGAGGGGGACTTCGGGGTCAGGTTTTGTTTTTGGTTTTTCGCGTTACCTTCTGTTGTCTTGGAGAGATGCGGGGGACTTCGGGGTCAGGTTTTGTTTTTGGTTTTTCGCGTTACCTTCTGTTGTCTTGGAGAGATGGGCTCGGCGAGGGGACTCGGCTCAAGGATTGTTGGATCAACCGGTTCGGGTTCGAGGGAATCGGATATCGCTCGAAGCTCGTCGGCGAGGGCCAGGTCGTCCTTCAATCGGCGGTCGAGCATGCGAGTCAGGTTCGGAACGCAGTCGGCGCGGGACAGGCCAAGGAGGCCGGCCAGCTCGCGAAGTGGGGCTTCGGTATGGCGGCGACAGAGCCAGGCCGCCGCGGCTCGCGCGATCGGGTTGCCATGGCGCTTCTGGAGTGCATCAGGGGCGACGCCGTAGTAATCGGCCACGGCGGTGCACACGCGATTCGGATCGAGTGCCGTGAGTCGTCGCGCCTCCGGTCGGATCGGATCCACTGCCTTGGTGCCAGCCAGTCCCCTCAGCCGATCGATGAAGCGTTGTGATCCCAGCGCCCAGCCGTCGAAGGCGTCGAGGAAGGGTGAACGCGGAGATTCAACCAGCCCCGCCTCCACGAATCTCCGGTAATCGCCCGCCGGGTCAGTCCCTCCGAATTCGCCTCCCCGCGCCTTCAGTACCTGATCGTAGTCGACCCACGGCAGCCGCCTCGATGCATCGACGAAGCCCGGGTAGCTCGACCAGGGCCAGGCCTCGGGCCGCTCGACCATCCCGGCCCTCACCGGGTTGAGATGGACATAGCGACTGACGATCCAGAAATACGACTCGTCCTCGATCATCTCGGCCTTGTAACGCCCCTGGAAGAGGTGGCCCAGGCGACGTCGGCGTCGTCCGAACCAGGATGCATAGGCCGAGAGGAAATGCTGCATCCCGTCGGCCAGGTTGGGCCGCGGCGTACGAACCATCAGATGGAGGTGGTTGCTCATCGTCACGAACGAGAGCACTTCCCAACCCGACCGCCTCGAGGCCCGCTCGAGATCGCTCATTAACCGGCGCCGATCGTCGTCGTCCTCCACGATGTCCTGCCGCCCATTGCCACGCGACATGACGTGGTAAGTCGCTCCCGGATACTGGATGCGGAGACGTCTGGGCATCCTCTCAGCAGACCCAAGACCGAACTCCTCGTCAAGAAAAAACCAAAAACAAAACCTGACCCCATCGGCCATGCAGGTCTACTCCCTCTTGATCTCAAGCGTCTCCATCACATTTCTGGTCCTGACGCTCTGCGCCTGGAAGTGGGGCGAAGGTCTCGAAGCGTCATCGCCAGGAGCGGGGATCGGCCTTGCTTCACGGTCTCTGCTCGCTCGCATATGGTGCGGCGGAAGGTGGGTGTTGCTGGCGATCACCCTGATCGCTTCCAACGTCGCCAGCGCGGCCTATCAACCTCTATACGACCTCTATGAGCCGAGGGCGGCCGACAGACCGGCTCTCGCCCCCGCGGATCTGGCGGCTCAACGACCGCACCGGTTCATCCTGAGGATCACGGGAGACCATGTCCCCGGCCTCACCGTAGAGGCGGAAGCCCGGATGCGTGCCCTGACCGACCTTCAGGTGGACTACCACGATCTCTTCGACGGCGATCCAAGAGTGCTGAACATCGCCGTCGACGGCACGCTCGTCGAACGGTGTGCCATGGAAGTGGAGGGCTACGCGCAGAGAACGTTGCCGGAGGTGATCTTCCAGGAGTCAACAATCGGCGAATCCACCATCGACTTCAAGCCGGACGGCAGCATCATCGGTTCCGTGGGGCGACCGGGAAAGACGCTGTCCCAACTGCGGCAACTCCGGCCGCCATCGTTCTCGTTCCTGGAGTGGCGATTGCCCTTGATCGGCTCCGCGGGAATCTCCGCGTTGGCCCTGTTCCTGACCTTGCGACGACTGAGCCGGGGACAGCTCCGACGCCTTATCGTTGCCGTTGCCCTTGTCGCCATCAACATTCCCCTTGTTCTCGCGTGCCTCCCCGCCGAGCCCCCTCGACTCCTGAGCAAGACCTGCAGCAACGCCGAGGTCGGGGAATTGTACTACACGGACGGAACCCGCCACGTCTACGATCAGCCCCGCGGAATGCCGAAGCGGGTCGCACGGATCAAACGGCCGAACCCCTCGCCGCGCCTGGCATCCCTGGGGCCGGTCATCGCCGGTCCTTCGATCACGATCCTCGTCCTGGGCTTCATGAGGCGGCGAAATCACCTGGCGAGGCGTGTCGATGCCATCGCAAGCTCCTCTTCCTGACGACTGGACCTGCTCTCGACTCCGCCTGGCCAGCGCCCCCTCGGGACAGACTCTCAGCCCCTACCGCCGTTTCCCGGCGGGTTCTCGCCCGATTCGTCGTCTCGTTCGGAGAGCAGCTCCGCCAGTTTCCCGGTCGACTGGACCCTGGCGGCGCTCGCCGGGTTGATCGCCACCGCTTTCCTGAAGGCCGCCATGCAGCGGGCGGAAAGGGAAATGTCCTCGGCCAGGATCCGCCGCGAGGGCTCCACCGCGCCGAGTTCGCCCAGGGCGAAGGCCGACGCAGCGCGGACCCACCCCGACGCCTCATTGCGACCTTCGAGCAACCGCACGGACTCGGCGGCCGTCGTCGGCAGGCAAGCCATGACCCAGGCGGCTCCCGCGCCGACGCGGGACTTCGGACCGTCGTTCAGGATTTGAAGGAGTTGATAGCGGGACCGACCCAGATTGCTGGAAGGCAGGGCGTGGGGCGTTTGACAGTTAGCACTAAGCTGAAGAGGGTGGCCGTGGTGGACGCGCAGCGACACCCCGGTGAGGCAGGCAGTCACGCCGGACGGAGTTTACTCCGGGGACGAGGCGGTCCCGTGGTGTGCCACCACGGCCACCCGAGCCCCTGCGTGGCGGCCGGGAGTGTCCTGAACCCCCCTCAGGATTTGGGGCGGTCCCGTTGATAGCCCTTCAACGATTCTCGGTAGATCGCGTGGAGCACCCGCAAATAGGGGCCGCCATCGTCCGTCCGGATCACGTCGCCGTGATGGATCTTCTCGACATGCCCCCAACTGAGAGAAGGGCTCGCAGCAAGTCGGGAACATCCTCCGGCGTGCCATGGGCGACTTCCAGGGTCTCCCACGGCACGTCATCAAGTCGTTCCAGCATGGTGCCGGCCCTCGCCATCGCTGGGGCTTGAGTCTCACCCCCGCTTCGGCTTCGGTGCCAGCAGCGGCCGGACCCAGACGCTCCGGAATTTCACCGGGCTGTGGTGGCCGAAGAGGACCAGCGGCCCGGCGACGACGCCCGGCGGCGGGGTGCCGGGGAGGACGGCGTGGTTGGTCGTGCCTCGGATCGGCTCGTCGAGCTGGACGAGGACGCCGTTGTGCAGGATCGTCACCCGCGGGGGCTGGACCTGCTTCGTTCCCTCGTAGACCGGGGCCTTGAGGAGGATGTCCATCGACTGCCACTGCTCCGGGGCGCGCTGGGCGTTGGCCAGCGGCGGGGTCTGGCCGTAGATGGCGCCGGTCATGCCGTCGGGATAGATCTTCACGTTGTAATTGTCGTAGATCTGGATCTCATACAGGCCCATCAGGAGGACGCCGTTGTTTCCCTGGTTGGCCCAGGAGCCGTCGTTGAACGGCGGGCCTTTCCATTCGACGTGGATCTGGCACGATCCGAACGAGCGGGTCGACTCCAGCAGTTTGTCGCCGGCCTGGAGCTCGCCGTGGTCGACGACCTTCCAGTCGGCGGGCTTGAAGGCGTCCAGGTGCGGCGAGGCGGCGTCGAACAGGACGACCGCATCCGAGGGCACCGGCGCCGGGGCGGGCGCCGGGCCGGGATCGATCCGCGGCGGCGCGGGCCGGTCCGGATCATGGACGTGGTAGCCGCACCAGGGCAGGACGGGCGTGTTCGTGTAGCCGAAGACGCCCGAACCATCCTTGGCCTTGACCAGGTCCTGGGCGGAGGCCGTCGCGGGGAGCGAGGCGGCCAGCAGCAGCGGGAGGGCGAACGCGCAACGGCGGGATGCGAAGGCGGGAATCATGGTGGGACTCCGGGAGGGTAGGATCACCCCGATCTTCGCGCCGCGCCGCGGCCCGGTCAAGCAGCAGCCCGGAAGGACGTCAAGGCGTCGAGGAGAGAACCACACCGGACCCAGGCCTGCACCCCGCACCCTGGGAGCCCGACGCCGCCACACGCAACCATTCATCCATCGATTTGTTTTTCGTTTTTTTTTCCAGGCGTCGAGAAATTCGCTACGGGTTGCAGGCGCGAATCACGCCCTGATCCTGGAGCGGGGTGCCGAGCTTCCGCACCTCCGGGAATTCCCAGTGATCCGGCGATCTGGGTTCTCCAGAGTGGCCTCTGATCCGAGGCGAGGTGAGAAATGAAGTGGTCCTTCGGCCTCGCGGTCTGTCTCACCGTGAACGCGATGGCCCAACCCTCATATTCCCAGTTCAATCGCATGGGCCCCGGGCCGAACAACCAGCCCTGGAATTCGACGAACACCGGATATGCAGCCTCGGTGCTACAGCAACAGCGTGATCAGCAGCAGCGGCAGGAAGCGCAGTCGCGCCAGAACGCCGCACGCATGCAGGAGATCACGAATCAGGGGCAGAAGAACTACGAGGCTCAGCGGGCGACATCCCAGCGGCTGGAGCAAGCCAACCGCGAGTCGGCCGAGAGGAACCGGAAGTCGATCGAGGCCATGAACGTCCGACGGGGGGATCTCGGATCCGAACGGTCGTTTCGGCCTCAGGCGACCGACGACCCCGACCTGAACGATGGGGCGGTCAGCGACCACTTCGGCTGGCGGGGCGGCGGAAGGTCGAGCATCGGAGTCAGGCTCGCCGTCGTCCTTCTCCTGATCGGCGGGCTCCTGCTCTGGCTGCGGGCGGACCGTGGGGCCTTCGGGAGAGCGTTCGCCGGGTCCACGACGCCGCCGGGCGACGGGCGAACCGGCCTCGAAGCGATGTCCCGAGAGCAAGCCGAAACCAACGTCGAGACCGGCCAGTCCGCGAGGGAGCACGGGCCGTTTCCGCGGGATCGGATCCACGCGTTGGCCGGCCGCATTCCCGGAGCCGTCCCGGTCTCCCTGATCGTGATCGGTATCCTGTGCGTGCTCTTCGGCGATGAGGTCGGCGCGGCCCTGAGCGGGGCGTACGATTCGATTCGCGAGGCCAGAGCGAAAGGCAGCCGCTTCCAATCGATCATGGATCGTGGCCGGGAGGCCCTCCACGCCGGCCGATCGATCGAGGCGGAGGAGCGCTTTGCGGAGGCTCGGGAAATTTACAGGGAAGCGGAGGACGCCGCGGAATGGAAGCTGGCCGAGGCCGCCCGGTCGGACGCCCAGAAACAGAGAGAGGCGGAAGCCGATGGACTCCTCGAAGCATTCGTCAGGAGTCGGGCCCGGAAGAAGTTCGAGGAAGCGGCCGGACTGCTCGCGAAGGCCGGGCCGCTCGCCGCCGGGTTGCCCGATCAGGTGAAGCGGCTCGAGGCGTATCGGGCGGGCATCGACGCGGATCGACGCAGGCTCCCGGAGTATCAGGCGGCGATGAGCCGAGGCGAGACCCTCCGCCGGGGTGGCAAATTCATCGAGGCGATCCGACAGTTCGAGGCGGCGCAATCGATCTATGCGTGGGACGACGAAGCGAAAAGCCGGGCGACCCAGACGGCCGCGGACAGGGATCAGGCCGTAACCGCCCTCCTCGCCGAGGCCCGCAAGCACGTGGTGGAGAAGCACGACGACGAGGCCGATCGCGCGATGACGCGGGTGGTTGAGGTGATGGGAGGGCCACAGGTCGCGGAGGCACACCGGCTCCGCGTCATCGCGCGCGACCACCTCGCCGAGGAGGCCGCTCGACGGATCCGCCGGGCGCTGGCCGGGGGCGAGTTCGAGCTCGCGGTCCGGCTCCTGGACGAGGCCCGAGAGCGGGGCCTTCCCACCTACCGCACGGACCAGGTGGAGGTCGAAGCGAGGTTCCGCCGGTCGATGCAGAGATCGGACCAGGCCCTGGAACGCCGTGACTACCGGGAGGCGGGCCGATTCGCCGAATCCGCAGCGGCGCTGCGGCCGGACGACCCCGCCGCCCGAGAGAGGATCTCGCTGACCTCGACGGCGGTCCGATTTGCGGAGACCGAACACCTTCCCTGGCCCGACAGGCCGGTCTCGCGGCTGGTGCCCCGACACGATGGCAGCGAGCTCGTGGCGATCGGAAGCGACGGGCTCGTACGCGTCTGGAGCCTGGAAGAGCGGGCTTCAAGAGGGACTCCCGTCCGCGAATGGCCGCCGCCGGGCGGGGACAGGGTGCTCGCCGTCGCCCTCGCCGCGGACGGACTCTACGCCGCTCGCGCGCTGACGTCGGGGAGGATCGAGTTGCGTGAGCTCGACGGGGGGAACACGGTCACATCCCCGCCCCCGACGGGCGAGCCGATCTCTTGCCTGGCCGTCTTCCACGACGAGTCGAACGGCATCATCCGACTTGCGGCCGGCGACCAGGGCGGCGGGATACGGATCTGGAAGGTGCGAGGATCGACTTGGGACGCGATCCGGGTGCCGCCGATCGGAAGGCCTCGGCCCGTGACCGGCCTCGCATTTTCGCGGCAGCGGGGGGACCTCGGCGTCGGATTCGACGGAGCGAACGTGGTGCTGTTCCGGGCTCGGGGGGCCAACTACGACGAGTTCGGAATCTGCGATCGAAGGGGTGACGTCGCCCGCGAGCGACTGACCTCTCTGTGCTTCTCGCCGGACGAGCTGACGCTGGTGGCGGGCTGGTCATCCGGACTGATCACGGGATGGGCCACGACATCCCGCAAACTCGTCACCTTCCGAAAAGTGCACGACCACAGGGTGAGCGATGTCGGGTTCTCGAACGACGGCCGGTTGTTCGCCTCGGTCTCCGATGACGGCAAGCTGATGCACGGCTTCAAGTCCAGGGCCGAGGGCGATCTGACGGCATTGACCGCGAAAGACAGGGGCTCGCGCGCCTCCCCGCCCCGAGAGGCGTGGGTCTTCCGGGATACCGTCCATCCCTCGCCGCACGGGACGCCGATCCAGGCGATCTGCTACCTGGGCGCCAACGGACTGGCGACGGCCGCTGAAGCGGGACCGATCCGCGTCTGGTCGTTGAACGAGGGTCAGTTCGCCGCCGATCTGGCCAGGTAATCGGTCGAATCGGTCGAATCGGTCGAGGTTCAGTCGACCCCGGGACTGGCACGGTTGCCAGCGGGCGAATACCGTCCCGGACCGGCCGTTGGCTCCGTCCGAGGGGCCGGGCCGCAGGATCGAACTCGCCCCGAAGCGAACCCCCTCTCAGTGCCCGAAGCCGCCGGCCTCGGGCGCGGGGCCTCCCTCGGCGGCGATCCGGTCCATGTCCTCGGGGAGGTGGCGGGAGCCGATCAGGAAGAGGATGCCCCCCAGGACCAGGACCGGGCCGACGGAGAGCATGGCGACCGTGAGGTTGGTCATGACTCCCTTCTCGTCCGGGGTGGGGGTCGCGCCGATCGCGGTCAGCAGGGTCCCCAGCGGCGAGGCCATCACGGCCTGCGAGCCGAAGGCGTCCGAGATCCAGCCCAGGAGGATGGGCGATCCGATGTCGCCCAGGACGTGGATCAGGAAGATGAACATCGCGTAGCCGGCCGCCCGGTGATTGGCCGGGACGACGTTGGCGGTGACCGTGTTCGCCGGCCCCAGGACCATCGCCATCAGGATCGAGGCGAAGAACAGGAAGCCGAGCGCGGGCACCCGCTGGGGCTCCAGGACGCCGAGGACCCCCAGCGGGACCGACGCCAGGATCGTCAGCGCCGGCAGGAGCATGTAGGCACGCCGCGTCCGCTTCCGGAGGAGATCGGTGAGGAATGTGCTCAGGGCGATGCCGATCAGGCCGGCCAGCGCCAGCAGGATGCCGATCCAGAGGGTCGCCTTCTCCAGCGACATCCCCCGGACTCGCTGGTAGAACGTCGCGCCCCAGGCCGCATAGGCGCCCGTGGCGAAGGTGGCGGCCGCCATGCCGAGCGTGTTGTAGACGAAGGTCCTCGTCCGGAAGAGCGCCAGATAGTCCTTGATCCGGGGGCGATCGGCCTTGCTGGCGGAGAACGTCTTCCCCTCGGACGCGCCGCGGCCCGGATCGAGGATCGTCAGGCCGGCGAACGCGGCCACGAGCCCCGGCAGGCCGACCACGTAGAAGACGTGCCGCCAGCCCCAGTGGGTCGCCACCTGGCCGGCGATCACGAACCCGAGCGCCGTGCCGATCGGGAGGGCCAGATAGTAAATCCCCATCGCCCGGCCGCGCTTCGAGACCGGGAACAGGTCGGCGATGAGCGCCGGGGCGATGACGCCGTAGCTGGCCTCGCCGACGCCGAGCAGGGCCCGCCAGAAGAACATGTGGTGCAGGTCGGTGGAGAAGGCGGTCCCGACGGTCGCGATGCTCCAGATCCCCACACCGGCCGCCAGCAGGACCCGGCGATTGTAGCGGTCGCCCAGCCAGCCCATGATCGGCGAGATGATCGTGTAGACGATCATGAACGAGCCGCCGAGGATCCCGTACCACTTGTCGTCGATCCCGATCTCCTCCTTGATCGGGGTGGCCACGGCGAAGAAGGAGTAGCGATCGATGTAGTTCAGCAGGTTCATCGTGAACAGGATCGCCAGCGCGAATCCGGCTCCGCCGATGGTGGGCAGGAACGTGCGCCTCGATCTGGACGCATGGAGGACATCCTCGGGAGAGCGTTGCATCGTCGTGGGGGCCTCGCCATGGATCTCAAACACCGGCCGAACCAACCGTTATACCCGCTCCGGCGGAGCCAGGCGAGATCCGCCGGGGATCACCGGGCGAGGAGGTCTGCGCCTTCATGCGCGGATCGGTCCGGGAGATGCCACGTCTCCCCCACGGCGACGGGCTCCTGAAAGTGCGTGTCCGGGCCAGGCTTTCGCGGTGCCGGCCGCCGTTCCGGGTGCGGTCGACCGCGATCCGGACCTGGTCCGCCTACTTCGCCCGCTCGAGCTTCCGGACGGCATCGAGGACCGACAGGAATCGGCGGACGGGCTCCACCCGGGAGGTCGCGTAGACCTCCGGATGGGAAAGGGAGACGGAATGGACGGCCTTCCCGTCGCGGACTTCCAGGGTGACCTCCCCGTGCCCCCCCTCCAGGACCTTCCGGGTCTCGCCGGCTTCCTCGAGGCGGCGGCGAAGGTCATCCGACTCGAGATCCCGGAAGGCACTCTTCTTCAGGAGATCGCGAAGATCCTGGATCACCTTCGGGTCCACGCGGCGGAGCTCCGCTCGGGTCTCCACCCGACCATCGTCATGGACCCGGATGACCCAGGGATGCGGGCGGGGGGCCAGCCCGCCCCCTTCGCGGAGCACGATCCAGGGCTCGCCTGGCTTCACGGGTTGCCCCCACCCGGCGGCCGACCTGGCGGCCAGGGTCACGGCGGAAAGCCCGGCCAGGACCACCGCCCCCCGGAGCCGCCGCGCGGCGGCTCCGGCGGCTCGACGGTCTTCGCGTTCAGGACGCATGATGCCTCCCAACCAGGCGCCCCCGGACGCTCACCACCAGGACCATGGCGATCCCGGAGAGGATGATCGATGCCGGCTCGGGGACGCAACAGCAGCCGTCGGCGATCGTGTAGCCCTTGTCCTTGTATTCCTTGAGGAACTGGTCCTTGAGGCTCTGGGTCGAGCCCGGTGACCAGAAGCCGGGCTCGATGGGATTGACGGAAGTCACGCCCGCATTATTGGTCGTGATCGTGAAGCCCCAGAGGAAGGAGCCGATCGTCTTGACCGTCTTCCCGGTCACGCAGACGAGGGCAGACTCCGCGAGCCACCTTAGGTCCTTGTAATCCGTCCCGAGCGTGCCGCGTCCCGGCGCGTCGAAGAGGGTCGCCGTGTATCCCTTCATGGTGAAATCGGTATAGAAGGGATCCCCGTCAATCTTCCGCGTGGTCTCATCCCCCGTCACGACGATGTCCTGCAGCCACCGATAAGTCGTATCCGGCCCTATCGGGCACGCGTCCGGCCCGGCGATGAAGCCGCCGTTGATGAGTGCGCCGCCGAAGTCATTCTTGTTGCCGCCGGAGAAGTCCCCCGTGTACGTCGTGTACTGGAACTTGATCGTGCCGATCTTGGCCCCGTCATCGGGACAGATCACGTCCTTCTCGAAGTCCACGACCTTCGAGGTGTAGGCGTTGATCTTGAGCTTGATGGAAGGATCAACCTGATTGTTGATGTCCTGGAGCGTGAACCCCGGGGGCGGGGCGGCCGGCAGGAGATCCGCCCGCACCAGCCCGCACGACCCGACGAACATCGAAGCCGAGACGACCAGCATGCTGAAACGCTTCATGACACCGCCCCTCTCCACGATGAGAGTCGTTCCCTCGAGGCGCGCGATGCCCCGGGACGCCGGAGCGACCCATCGCGGCCTCGATCCGGGCAAGTTCCACGCACGGTTGCGCCGACTCTTCAGGCGACCCGGACAGTCACGGCGCAGGCCCCCGGGCCGCGCGAGGATTCCCCTCACGCGGACGCGAGTGCGGCCGAACTCACTCCCGTCCCTTGCCTGCCCCTCCGCACGAGATGAGGGGTCGAAAGGGCGGCATGAGCAATATCAAGACCCACCGTTGTGTGGATTTTCCCGAGACGAAGCCTAGCGATCGCCATCCAGAGATGTCCACAAAAAACCCAAACGCCGATCGCGAATCGCCCGGGGATCATGTCGTCCGCCGAGGATTGTTGCTAATTATCAACACGCCACCGCCATCTTTCAAATCATTAGGAAACAACTTCGGGGAGGTACGGGGCGAACGGGCGGGCATGGAGCGGACAATGGGCATGGCGTGGGCCGGTCCGGCTTCGCCGCGACGTCGATTCGAGCTGACGCCGCGGCGACGCGGGTGCGGGTGCAGGCGGGGACGAGTCGGGTCGGGTCAGCGGTTCTCGCCGGAGGTGCCGTCGGAATCGAGGTCCGGCCCGCGGGTGGCTCGCCGGCTCGTCTTCCGGGGGCGGGCCGGGGGATCTTCCTCGGCGTCGGCCGCCGCCGCGGGGCGAGGCTTGGACCGCCGGGGGGCGGGAGCCTCCTCCTCTTCGGCGCTCGCCTGCTCGATCTCCGCCTTCTTGGCATTCTTGGATTTCGACTTGCCGCCGGTCTCGATGTCGATGAAGACGAGGACCTCGCTGGTCGAGGGCGCCCCGATCGGCGTGCCGAGCCAGCCGCTCTTGCTCTCGAGGATCCCGGGGTGGATCCCGCCGGTGATCAGGAGGACCTGGCCGAGTTGCCAGTTCTTGACGACCTGGTCCAGCCGGGTCATGCTCACCTCGGGGACGTCCACGGTCATCTCGGGCGGGCCCTGTTCGCGTGGGGCGATCACCTTGGTGCGGTGGAACATCCGGACGGTGTTGATCGTGAGGTCGATCGACGCGTCGACGGCATCGTCCTCGAAGGTCAGGAGCGGGCTGAATTTCAGGACGATGCTCTCCTCGATCTTGTCCGCCTTCGGGGCATAGCCCTGGCCCGAGGCACTCTCTCGCTGCATGCCGCCGGCGAAGGTCCGGGGCTGGGCCTGCTTGTGGGTGAGGGTCTGCCCGTTGAGCATCTCGAAGCGCTCCTCGGGCAGGGCTCGAAGCGTCTTCTGGCTCTGCAACTGGGAGACCATCATGGCCGCGTCGGCCATCCGCATCGTCCAGATCTGCTGGCCCTGCGGCCCGTTGCCCACGGCGGTGAGCTGGGAGAAGACCTGGTGCCGCCACCGCGTGTCGGCCGCGACGAAGTAGCGGACGTGGACGCTGAGGATGTCGTCGGTCGCCCCGGTGAAGCGCTCGACCACGTCGTCCACCTGCTTGAGGATCTCCGGGCTGTTGTAGGCGCGGACCTGGCCCCGGCTGGCCGAGAGGACGGCGATCTTGTCGCCGTGCCAGTCCGCCGTCCCGGTCCGCCGGAAGATCCACTCGACGATCGCCTTCTGCGGATTCTGCTGCCCCGGGGCCAGCTTCGTATACGAGGAGATGTCGTAGGTCCGCATCTGGTAGCCCGACTCGCGGAGCAGGCCGCTGGGCGGCTCGTCCGGGCTTTCCGGATCCTCACGCTCCCGTTCCCGGTCGTCGGCCGCCGGCCTCGACGCCTTCTTCGGTGCGGACTTGCGGCCGGCCTCCTCCTGGCCGAACAGCCTGGCCGGCGCGAGGAACCCCAGCAACGTCGTCAGCATCATGGCCTTGCGGCGATTCATGCCAGGGGCCTCCTTGCCGTTCATGCCCATCGGATCGATCGATCCGGAGAGGGACGTCTCGCGCCATCCTGGCGCGTAGTCCGCGAATCCGGCACGCCCGCGATGTGCTCGCGCAGGGCGTGCCTCGCCGAGTTCGCGGATAGATATCAGGATGCCGGATTTCCCTCAAGTCCAATGACCGGGGAGCCGACAGGGACGGCCGTGCGATGCAGGCGACCCACGTTCGTCCGATCGCTCGACCGGCCGAGGCACTGATCGAAGGTCATCAGCACCGCCCCGAGGACCGCCGCGGCGAAGAGGCAGACGATCAGCAACGCCAGAAGGAACAACCCCCAGAGGATGTAACGGTCGGGGATCCACGTGCGATCGAGGACGGTGAGGGGAAAGAGCTGGCCTCCGATCGGACCGACGGCCCCCGCAGGAAACACGGTGGCAAGCCAAACGTCGGAGGACCAAACATGGGCGTACCCGACCATCCGGGTGAGAAATTGCAGATAGCCAATCTCCACGAAGATGGTCCATCCGATCGAGAAGAGGACGAAACACGCCACGCTCGCGGCCACCGCGCGGCCGGTGCTCCGGAACCAGGTCGCGAACGCCAGGCCCAGGCTGGTCACCGCCGCGGCGTGGGCCAGCAGGAAGGCCGAGGGGAGGAACCCGGCGAGGATCCGCTCGTAGGTCTGGATCGGGACAGGCTCGCCGAGGCCGTACGTCATGGTCGGCTCCAGGGCCGTCGCGGCCACGAACAGGCCGGTGAGGGACGGGAAGACGAGGAGCGGGACCGACCGACGGAACACCGCGATCCATTTCCCGACAACGACCTCGCGCGTCGTGAGCGTGGTGCTGAGGAGGATATCCAGGCTCCCCCGGACGCGCTCCTCCGCCAGCGAGGTCGGCGCGACGGCGCTGAGGAGCAGGAGGCCGAGCATCGCGGTGACGAGATTGGTCGACGTGACGTACCTCGCCTGGCCGCCGACGGTCCCCATCCAGATCATCTCGTACAGGCCGATCCCCATGCTGACCGTCATCGCGATCGCGAAGAGGAGGCCGACGGCCCGGGCGATTCGAGTCGGCCGGTTCCTCCGCCACTCCCGCCAGAGCACCGGGTTGCCGTCGAGCGAGGGGGAGGGCCACCACGAGGCCAGATTGCACCGTACCCATGCCCCGATCGCCTCGAGCCGGGCCGATCGGCCACGGAGCGGCGCCGGCTCTTTCCGCAGCCGCGCGATCGTGAAGATCACGCACGCGATGGAGACGACCAGGCAGGCCGCCGTGAACCTGCCGACGTCCGCCCAACTTACATATCCGGGGTTCTGATACGGCGCGTAGACCAGGACATAGGGATTCAGCTTGATGAACCAGAGGGGAGGGCCGGTCAAATGGAAGAGCCCGGCCAGGGTCCTCCACAACGGTGCGGCCAGCAGCCACGCGGCCCACACGCCAAAGATGGCCATCAGGACCTCGTGGCTCGTCGAGGCCCGGGCCGAGAGCGCCATGGAGAGCGAGCCGCCCACCAGCAAGACCAGCATCGTGGCCACCGCCAGGATCCCGAGGGCTTCCGGGATGATCCCGCCCAGCAGCATCGCGAGCAGGAAGACCGGCAAGCCCGCGAGGACCAGCCCCGCGGCCGACAGGAACCGCGACGCCAGCTTGCCCAGGACGATCTCCGAGTCGGACAGGTCCGTGACGAAGGCGTGGGTCAGCCAGCCGCCGGCCCGGTCCGCGCAGATCGATCCCGCGGCCGCCGCGGGCGCGACGAGCAGCGCCAGCGTGAGCTGGACTCCCGCGGCCCCGTGGTAGAAATACTCCGCGACCTGGGCGAGCCTCCGCAGCGCCCCCTCTCTCGGGAGGCTCTCCTCGACGCCAGCCGCATACCAGGCGAACGTCAGCGAGCCCAGCAATCCCGCCACCAGCAGCCCTCGGAGCGCGTAGACCTGCCAGCGCCTCGAGGCCGCGATCGATTCGTAGACGAAGACCGGTCCCGGCGCGGGCAGGCGAGGCATGGTCGACGTGCTCCAGGAGGCCGAGGTTCATTCCTACAAGCGTCATGGGCCGCGCGCCACTGTAGCCGATGCGTCGAGGTTCCGCCAAGCTCCGGAGCAGGTTACGATCGCAGGGTCGGGCCTCGTCGATCGAGGCGAGCGGACCGAATGGAGAGGAGCGGGGCGGATGAACCGGGCAGGATGGATCCTTCGAGTGCTGCTCCCGGTCGCGATGGCCGGGATGAGCGCCGGGGCACGAGCGGGGGACGAGCCCGGGGACGCGATCGTCATCAAGCTGGTCCGTCCCGAGGGACAGGCGGCGGCGATCCTCGATCTCTTCGACGGCGCGAGGGCGTCTTCCCCGGCCGCCGCGCTCTCGCGGTGGAAGCGGGCCAGCATCGAGCCGGGGCGGCTGGGCAAGCCGCTCGAGGCCGTGATCGCCGTCTTCAACCCGGCGATGGCCCCGGAATGGAAGACCCTGGACGGGACGACCGTGGCGGCCGGGCTGGACGCGTCGAAGGGATCGCTCCGATGGCGGATGCACCTCCCCCACGATGACGGCTCGATCGCCTCGCTGCTCACGGCGATGCGGCTGTCCGGGGGCGGGGACGAAGCCCCGCTCGGCGCCTCCAGGGTCGCGACGGAACGACTGGGCGCGACCGGGGCGGTCGCGTCGCGGTCCGCCGACGGCCTGGACATCGCCGGCTCGCGAGCGGACCTCGAGAGGGAACTCCGCGATCGCGGGTCCGGGGAATCCCTGCCTTTCCCCGGGGCTGGAAGGGACGTCGCTTCCGGCCTGCTCTTCCGGATCGAGCCTTCGCGGCTGCCGGAACCGCAGCAGTCATCCGACGCGACGCGGCGGGCGATTGCGCTCGCGAACGGCCTGGGATGCCGGGCGCTCGACGGGTCGCTGGCCGTCCGCGGCGACGCGATCGGCCTGGAGGTCGCAGGCCGGCTCGACGAGCACAGCCCGTTCGGCCGGGTCCGGGGAGGACGTCCGATCGATCCGGCCTGGCTGGCCTTCGCCCCCGCCGACGCGCCCGCGGTCTTGTGCCTGGCGGCCGGCGACGGTCCCGCCTACTGGGATTCGATCTTCCGCCTGGCCGACCGAGTGGATCGCGCCCCGCCGGCCCGCGCGGGGATGGCACCGCTGCGGACACGGCTCACGCTCCTGGCCGCGACCGCGGGCGCGAGGCTCGAGGCGGACCTCTGGCCGCACCTGAAGGGCCTGACGCTCGTCGTGCTCGCCGATCCGTCGATGGCCCCGAGGCTCGGGCTGGCCCTCCACATGGATGGGGAGCCATCCGCCAGGGCTCTCGTCCTGCAGACGCTCCCGAGGCTGGCCGTGCTCTGGGGCGGCCGGGATCGGAAGGAGCCCGCCCCGAATCCGGCCGCGACGACCAGGCTCGGACAGGTCCGTGGCCGCCCGATCGAGGTGTCCGCACGAGGCTCGACGGTCGTGGTCGGCTGGGGCGCAGAGGTCGTCTCGGCGTTGCTGGCCTCGGCCGAGCGGCCGGCGAGCGGCCTTGTCGCCCGGCTCGAGCGCGAGTCGGCCCGGGATGCTCGCCGTGGGCTCCCCAACCGTGTCGGCCTCTTCCAGCCCGGCCGCGTCCGGCTGCCGGTGGCGGGGCTCGACGGCCACTCGCCACTCTCGGACACACTCGCCGAGGGCTCGCCCCTGGTCTGGGCCGGCTGGTCGAGCGGAGACGACTCGTTCGACCGCCTCGAATGGGCCGACCTGAAACCGCTCGTCCGCCGCTTCCTCGAGAAGATCCCGCTCGCCCCCGCAGCAAGGTAACGCCGCCCCATGCGACTCGTCGACCTCCGATGCGATTGGTCCCTCCAGTACGCGACCGAGAGCGTCCAGTACGACCCCGCGTTATATCCCGAGATCCCGGGCCGGCTGGCGCGGCTGGACGGTTACCTGACCACCGTCCGTGCCGCGATCCTGCCGTGCCGGCGCAGCCGGCCTGACTGGGCGAAACAGCCCGATCGCTGGCAGGCCCTCGATGCGATGCTCGCCCGCCATGAGGCCGAGTTCTCCGGCCGGCTCCTGATCGGGCCGGACGACGTGGCCCGCTGGGATTCTCAGCCGGACGACTTCCTCTGCTGGGGATTGCTCGGGCTCGCCGACCTGGACCTCATGGTCCGCGAGGAGTCGGACCTGACACGCCTCGAACCGCTGTTCGAACGCGGCGTCCGCGTGTTCCAGCTCGTCGCGGAGGAATGGTCGCCCTCGCTCCTGCTCCGGACGATCGAGGCCCTGGGAGGACTCGCCGGGGGACAGGAAGGGCCAAGGCCCGTCATCGACGTGGCCGGGATGAAGGCCGAGGCCGCGGCGGGAGTGCTGGACTGGTATCAGTCGGACGAGGTCCGGCGCCGGCTCCTCCTCGTCCATTCGCACGGCGAGCCGTCCCTCGACCTGGAGCGGTTTCGCGCCCTGGGGGGGCTGGTCGGCGTGGGTGTCAGCACGTCGTTCGCGGCGACGGCGGACGACCTGGCGGCCCGGATCGAGGCGATCGCCGCGATCCCGTTCCGGGGCAAGCCGGGATTCGAGGGGATCGCCATCGCCACCGATTTCCTCGGGATCGAGGAGGTCATCGCGCCCCTCGAGACCGCGGAGCGAGTGCTCGAGTGGCTGACGGGCCGGTTCGGGGAGCGCGAGGCCGCGATGCTGAGCCGGGCCAATGCCGAGGCCCTGCTGCGGGATTCGGCGGGGGCCCGCCCATCGTAGGGTGGCATCCGCATTCGTCTGAGGAAGTCCCCTGGCGTTCGGGGCCGGCACGGGTTCATAATCACGTTTCTGGATCTCCATATCCGGAATCAAAGGCGACATCGCGCATGATCTCTCAGACCGCCGAATACGCCCTCCGGGCCGTGGTCCTCCTGGGGAACAACGGGGGGAATCCGATGACGACGCAGGATATCGCCCGGGAGTCGAAGGTCCCGGGGGGGTATCTCTCCAAGGTGCTCCAGTCGCTGGGCCGGGCCGGACTGGTGGAGGCCCGCCGGGGCCTCCATGGGGGTTATGTCCTGACGAGGCCGCTCGACGAGCTCACGATCTATGACGTGGTGAATTCCGTGGACCCCCTGACACGGATCCTGACCTGCCCGCTCCGCCTGGAATCCCACTCGAAACGGCTTTGCCCGCTGCACCAGAAGCTCGACGATGCCGTGGCCATGCTCGAAGAGACCTTCAAGCAGACGACCATCGGTTCGCTGCTCCGCGAAGCCGGGCCCGATTCGCCCAAGCCCCTCTGCGACATCCCGGCGCTCGTCGGCGGGCTCGGGTTCCGCGGGCCTGCTCCGTCGGCTCGCTGACCGCTCATCTCGAGGATCTGCCGAAATGGCAGCGTGTCCTCGCCAAGTCCGCCTGTCGGCAGGCGCGGCCACCCCACCGAGGCCCGTTAAACCGACTCAAGTCATTCCACATAAACGACTTGTGGATATCAAACCCCTGGGCACACGGCTTGCATAAGGTGCGGGCGACATGGTTGCGCCCGGAGCCGGCGGCATCGTGCTCCGTGGGGCGCAAGTGGGTGTTTCGGATGTACCTCAGGAGACAGGGTCGATGAATCTGAAGCCACTCGGCGATCGCGTCGTGGTCGAGCGTGAAGAGGCGAAGGCGACGACGGCCGGCGGTATCGTGCTGCCCGAGACCGCGAAGGACAGGCCCCAGCAGGGTAAGGTCGTGGCGGTGGGCGAGGGCCGGATCACCAAGGATGGCAAGCGCCGCGAGCTGCAGGTGAAGGTCGGCGACACCGTGCTGTTCACCTCCTACGCCGGCGAGGAATTCAAGCTGGGCGGCGAGAAGAAGGTCCTGCTGATGCGCGAGGAAGACATCCTCGCGGTCGTCGGCTGAGCGTGCCCCCCAGATCGGATCGGTTCGATGAGCGGTGACCGAGGCCGCACGCCGATCGTTGTCGAAACACGAGATCGAATCCCAAGACGAGTCCCCACGAGAACCGGATCGGTTCGGGAGAGCATCGAAGATGGCAGCGAAGATGATCGCGTTCGATCAGGAAGCGCGTCAGGCCATGCAGCGCGGGATCGCGAAGCTGGCCCGCGCGGTCAAGGTGACGCTCGGCCCCCGCGGCCGCAACGTCATCATCCAGAAGTCGTTCGGCTCGCCGACCGTCACCAAGGACGGGGTCACGGTCGCCAAGGAGATCGAGCTCGACGACAAGTATGAGGACATGGGCGCGAAGATGGTCAAGGAGGTCGCCAGCAAGACCTCCGACGTGGCCGGCGACGGCACGACCACCGCGACCGTGATGGCCGAGGCGATCTACAACGAGGGCCTCAAGGCCGTCGTCGCCGGCGTCAACCCGATGCTCATGAAGCGCGGGATGGACAAGGCCGTGGCCGACATCGTCGAGCAGCTCCACAAGCTGAGCACCAAGGTCACGAACAAGACCGAGACCGAGCAGGTCGCCACCGTCGCCTCCAACTTCGACTCCGAGATCGGCAAGATGATCGCCGAGGCCACGGAGAAGGTCGGCAAGGACGGCGTGATCACGGTCGAGGAGGGGAAGACCCTCAAGACCGAGGTCGAGTGGGTAGAGGGCATGCAGTTCGATCGCGGCTACCTGAGCCCGTATTTCGTCACCAGCCCCGGGACGATGGAGGCGGTCCTCGAGGACGCCTACGTCCTGATCCACGAGAAGAAGATCTCCGTGGTCAAGGACCTGGTCCCGGTGCTCGAGAAGGTCGCCCAGACCGGCAAGCCGCTGCTGATCATCGCCGAGGACATCGAGGGTGAGGCCCTGGCCACCCTGGTCATCAACAAGCTCCGCGGCACCTTCCGCTGCGCCGCGGTCAAGGCCCCCGGCTACGGCGACCGCCGCAAGGCCATGCTCGAGGACATCGCCGTCCTGACCGGCGGCAAGCCGATCTTCGAGGCCCTCGGCATCGAGCTCGAGAACGTCGGCCTCCGCGACCTCGGCCAGGCCAAGAAGGTGATCATCGACAAGGACAACACGACGATCATCGAGGGGAGCGGCTCCCACGACGCGATCAAGGGCCGGATCGAGGCGATCCGCCGCGAGATCAAGGAGACCAAGAGCGACTACGACCGCGAGAAGCTCGAGGAGCGGCTCGCCAAGCTCGCCGGCGGCGTGGCCAAGATCAACGTCGGCGCCGCGACCGAGAGCGAGATGAAGGAGAAGAAGGCTCGCGTCGAGGACGCCCTCCACGCGACTCGCGCGGCGCTCGAGGAGGGCATCCTCCCCGGCGGCGGCGTCGCCCTCCTGCGGGCCTCGTCCACGGTCAAGGCGAGCGGCCTCTCGCACGACGAGGGGATCGGCTACCAGATCATCGTCCGGGCCTGCTCCGCCCCGCTCCATCAGATCTCCGAGAACGCCGGCCAGGACGGCGGCGTGGTCGTCTCCAAGGTCACCGAGGGCAAGGGCAACTTCGGCTACGACGCCCTCAAGGACGAGTACACCGACCTGGTCAAGGCCGGCATCATCGACCCCACCAAGGTCACCCGCTCCGCCCTCCAGCACGCCGCCTCGGTCAGCACCCTGCTGCTGACCTCCGACGCCCTGATCGCCGACCTCCCCAAGGACGACGAGAAGAAGCCCGCCGGCGGCCACGGCGGCTACGACGACATGTATTGAGTTCCGGCGACGTCGGAAAGTCAGGATACGTCATGCGAAAGGGACCGGGTCACCTGACCCGGTCCCTTTCTTTGTCCCCATCGGCCCGTCCACCCCGCGGTCGACGTGGCCTACCGAAGCCGGCTCACGGGCTCACCTACCAATGGAGCAACTCCGTGATGACCGCAAAATCCAGGGGCTTGACGAAATAGTGGTCGAATGCCGGCTTGCTATCGTCACGCCGGTCATTCGAGTTGTAGGCGGTGATGAGGACCAGCAGCAGGTCCTCGCCGAATTGCTCGCGGAGCCGCGCCGCCACCTCGTGGCCGTTGAGGCCCGGCAGGCCGACGTCGATCAGGGCCGCCTCGGGAAGGAAGCGACTCGCAACCTTCAGTGCATCCAGCCCGTCGAACGACGTCTGGACCTGATGCCCTTCGAGTTCCAGCAACCACGACGTGCTGAGGGCGATGTCGCGGTTATCGTCCACGACGAGGACCCGCCGCCCCCGCGAGGCCCGAGGATCCGGCTCCTTCCCACCGGCATCGAGTTGAGCTCGAATTCCGTCCATCGCCACTCGGAGCACTCCCGTCTCGTCCCGGGACCCTATCCTCGGCCCCCGAATCCCGACGGATTCCTGATATGCATCCCCGATACCGGCGCGCGGCGATTCCACGGACACCTATCCGAAAAAGACTCCGGCGATGACCGTCATCATCGGACCTCGCCACGAAGCGGAGGCTCAACCTCGAACTCGATGGCCTCGCCCTCGGCCCCCTTGTAGCCGCCCCAGCCGACGCTCACGGCCCCGATCCGGGACAGGTCGAGGATCCCGTCGCCGTCCTTCGCCCCCTCGAATCGCTGGAACCGGCTCACGGGGATGATGCTCCGGATCCGCCCCGGGGTGGCGAGCGAGCGGCCGGCACTCGCCAGGAAATCGCCGCCGTCCGCCTCGTGCAGGAAGACGAGCAGCTCCGTGGCCGCCGCCTGGCCGGGTGGGACCGTGACGTCCAGGACCAGGCAATCCGTCGGCGACAACGATCTCGGCCCGTCGAACCGGAACTGGACGAAGAGGTGGACGTCCACGCCCCCCTTCGTCAACCGGCCTCGAGCTGCATACCGCGAGGGGCCGCCGGCCGCCGAGGCGCCCATCGGCCTCAGGTCCGCCCGGACGAATTCCCCGTGCCCGACGGTCGGCTCGCCGGGGTTGAGCGGCGTCAGGGTGAGGCTCGGCAACGTCCCGGACGTCATCGGCTTCCGCGCCCCGGGCAAGGTCGCGGAGGTTCGCAGCAGGGTCGCACCGTAGGATTCGAGGGAGATCGGGATGCGGCTTCCATCAGTCGCGGCCCGGATCTTGCCGTCGGCCGGATCCCAGGTCGTGATGCCCCCGGCGGAGGCCGGCAGGGACAGCTCGCCGGCCCACGGCCGAGGAGAGTCGTTGATGAGGAAATACCAATCCTGGCTGTCGCCGCGCCGGTGCGTCAGCCGCAGGTTGGCGGCATCGCCGGCCACGACCAGGTCGGACTCGACGACGCCCCGCAGGGCCACGGGCAGCAGGAACTCGGTCCCCGCCGGCAGGTGGATGCCCCCTCCACCCCGGGCATTCGCGTTGGCCGTCGGCCCGGGCGCAGCCTCGCCGAAGACCTCGCGGGCGATGGCCTGGACGCGGGCCGACGGGAATTCGGCCTCCGAGTTCTCCGGCAGGCCGCCCAGGGCGATCAGGACGCCCCCCTCGCGGGCGAATCGCGACAGGTTCTCCCAGGCCGCGAGCGGCAACGTGTCGGCCCCCGGCAGGACGACGACCCGCCAGGCCTGGTCCCGGTGCCGGAGGGTCCCGTCCACGACCTTGGCCTCGATCAGGGCCCGCGAGTCCGCCACGAGGAACTCGCGGCGCGACTGGAAAAGGAGCTCCATCGCGTTCCGGAAGAGCGCGTCGACGGAATTCGCCGCGGCACAGTCGCGGGTCCACTCGCGAGAGGGTGTGAACCGCACCCAGGTGCTCTCGATCGGATAGACGACGGCGACGTCGGCGGCCGGGTGCGTGCCGCGGAGCACCGCGGCGACGCGGCCGAGCCAATCATTGAGGCGCCGCACGGCGTCGTCGGGAAGGCCCTCGAAGCTGTAGTAGCTGGTGATGCAGTTGACGCCCCCCGCGAGGAGTCGATTGAGCGTGCCCCGGATCTCCGACTCGCTGACGGGTCTCACCGGGCGGGCGTCCCCGGCGGGTCGATAGCGCTGGGAGTGGTCCGAGGTCTCGCTCATCACCAGGGTGTTGCCTTCCAGCTCCGCCGCGCTCGCCGCCAGCCGGGCGACGAACCAGGGGACCTCGGGAGGCAGGCTCGTCAGGCAATCGATCCCCGGGGCGTCCAGCTTCCGGGCACACCGGAGGAAGTCGCCATAGAGCGGGACATGCGCCGCCAGGCTCTCCTCCATCAGCAGATGGCCGCCCGAGAGGAGCGAATGCGACCGGCACCAGTCGCGGATCTGGCCGAAGTACCCGTCGGAGACGAGCTCCGCGACCGTCAGCCAGTAGTCGTGACGGGCCTTCGCCGCGGACGGCCCGGAATCCGACGCGAGCGAGGGCAGGATCGACTCCAGCGGATAGCCGCGACGCGATCGGAACACCTCGGGGAGCCGCGGCGACCACGGCAGGACGGCATACGGCATGGGCCGCATGAACACGCTCATCAACGAGGGCTCATCGGTGAAGGTCGCGATGAACAGGCGACCCAGGTCCTTCCCCAGCCGACCGGCATACCGGGCGTGCGTGACATCGAGGAAGTATCGCGTCACCTCCGGCGCCAGGAGGTCGACGTAGGGCCGCTTCTCCCAGACGTTGGAGTCGGCGTGCGTCCCCTCGTAAAGGCGTGACTCCGTGATCAGGAGCACACGCCAGGGCCCGCCGGTCGCCGGCGGCTGCCATTCGAGACGGCCGGAGCGGGCCCGATCCGCCAGGTCGACCTTACCGCCCAGGTCGATCGCCCCATGACGCAGCGGGAATGCCGCCGCGAGCACGAGCCGGCCCGGGGGCAACGACACGGCGAGGGGTCGATCCGTCGCATCGGCGCCCGCGACGAGCAGCCCGCTCGCCTGCCATTCGGGGTGGTCGCGGAGCACGATCCCCCCCGCGTTGCCGGACGGGTAGCCGCGCTCGTCGTAGAGCCATTGAGCGAAGCCGCGCCGGCCGGCCTCGCGGACGGCCCTTTCGAAGGATCCCCAGTGCGACGGACTCTCCAGGTAGCCGTCGAACGACACGTTGCTCACGACGCCGCCGAACCCCTGGGCCTGAAGCCGGCCCATCAGCTCATCCTGTCGAGCCGGCTCGTCGGGCCAGCCGTGGACGATCTTGAAGATCCGCGCGTCCGCGGGCGGGCGGGCGAATCGATCCTCGAGCCGCGGGCGGTCCTCGCCGACCGCCGAGGCGACGGACGCGAGGAGTATCGGGATGGACAGGAGGGCAGGGGGGCAGGAACGGATCATGGTCTTGCTCCGTAGCGACGCAAGGCGACGCGGTCGCTGCACGACGAGCGAGGAGGGAGGGAAAGCGCCATCCATCTTCGCAGACGCGGCGGGAGCATTCCAGGCTACGGCTCGCCCGGTCGCCGGACGCGGCCGGCCATCACCGGGGGGGAGAGGCGGAGCCAGCCGCCGCACGATCCTCCATCGGCCGCGTCCAGACGGTGGCCTTCAGCTCCTTGACGGTCAGCGTCCGGGATATCTCGCTCTGCGTGTTGGCCCCGAAGACGCCCACGTGAACGTCGGTCGCCGGATCGAGGAAATCCGGGTGCTTGATCGTGAGGGTATTGGACGAACCGCGGGTGAGGTTCTCAACCAGGAGCGAGTACCGCCCGCCGACGCGCCGCAGGGTCACCCGAAGATCCTGGCCGCGCGTCATGAGCCCGACCTCGTTGAGGTCCTGGTCGATGCCGTCCTTGTTGTTCACGAGGAAGAGGTTGTACCGGTCCTGCTCCTGCCGGCTGATCAGGCCGCCGCGGATGCTCGCCTTGCTGTCCTTGCCGGCATAGAGGCCGAACTGGCCGACCTGGTTGAGGCCCGGGATCTGAGTGAAGGTGGCGCTGACCTCGAAGTCTTCCTTGCCGGAATGGCCCAGGTCGGCGAGCCGGAAGCCCAGGTACTCGCCGGAGGGCATCCCGACCTGCGTGTTCAGGTCGCTCTTGGTGGTGGTGAGGCGCAGCGTGTGGGTGGCCGAGTCGAGTTGGAGGTTGGGATCGCGGGGCGGGAGCTCGGTCCCCGTGCCCGGCAGGCGGTCGGTCAGGCCGACTCCCTCGCCGGCCCGGTCGGCGAGCGAGCCCGGCAACGGCTTCGAGAAATCGAGGCTGACGGACCGGGGGACCACCACCGACGCGGGGATGATGGTGCGGATGAAGCGAAGGGCCTCCGCGGTCGCGGCCGATGTCGGCGTCGCTCGCGACCCGTCGAGCCGCGCGGCCTGATCGTCGTGGAGCGTGAGGGTGTTACTCGGCCACTCCGCGGCGTCGAGCGGGGACGCCTCGACGGCCCCCTTGAAGACGCGGACCGTGGTCGCGCCGTCCTCCTCGACGGCCAGGCCGAATTCGGTTCCCAGGTCGATGACCCGGCCGCCCGGGGAGAAAATCGTGAACCCCCTGGCGGGCTCGGGGACGCGGGCCGTGAGGGCGCCCCGGACCAGCCGGGCGGAGCTGCCCCCCAGGAGCACGATCTCGGCCGGGCCCTGGAGGAGGACCCGGGCCCCCTGTTCGAACTCGATCTCGGCGAGGCCGGATCGCAGCCGGAGCGTCTTTCCGGACCTCATGTCGCGGCCCGGCATCTCGGCCTCGGCCCCGGACCAGACGCAATCCTGGGCGTTGCGGAGCCAGGCCACGTTGCCGTCGGGCAGGAGGGCCGACTTCCGGCCCGTGGCCGCCGCGCCGCCGGCCGGCTCGCGCCCGCCCCGCAGGAGCAGGACCGCCGTCCCGCCCAGCAGGACGAGGGCCGCGGCGATCCCCGCCCTCACGAGCGTCCGGCTCCAACGTGTCCCCTCCCCGGCCGGACCGTCGCCGCGGGCCGACTCCGTCCGGGCATCGGGAAACGCCCGTCCCGCCAGGACGCTCTCGAGCACCTCGTCGGTGGCCCGCCGCGAGCGGACGGCGAAGGCGAGCTCGGTGTGCTCGTGGAAGGTCCTCACGAACTCGATGCGGGCCGCCTGGCTCTCCCGCAGGAGCGCCTCGAGCTCCCGGAGCTCCTCGTCCTCGATGAGGCCGTCGCAGTAGACGGCGATGAGGTCCTGGAGCCGCGACGATCCGTCTGCGGTTGCGTCGTCACTCATGCGAGACCTTCCCGGGAGAGGCTTCGCCGCACGCACTCCTGGATCGCTTGCCGGAGCCGCTTCAGCGAGTTGTGGATGCTCTGCGACGACCGCCCCCACGACTGCGCGACCTCGGCGACCCGCATCGATCGCCGGTAGCAGGCGTCGAGCAGGTCCTGATCGCGGCGCCGGAGCTTGTTGATGCACTCGTTCATCGTCTCGAGCCGCCGCTCCACGTCCCCCAGGTCGATCTCACCGTGCGCCTCGGCCAGCATCAGGTTGAGCTCGTCGCTGAAGTAGAGCTTCGATCGGCTCCGGGAGCGGAGGAAGTTGGAGACCTCGAAGCGGGCGATCCCGAACGCCCAGGCCACGAAGCTCCGCGAAGGGTCGTACTGGTCGATCTTCTTCCAGAGCGCCAGGCACGTCTGCTGGTAGAGGTCGTCGGCGTCATCCATGTCGCGGACGAGCGAATAGATGAAACCGAAGAGCTGCACCTGATGCCGGAGGAGCCGCTCCGAGAACTCGGCTTCCTTCTCCCCGTTCCCCATCGCTCGCTCCGGGATCTCGGCCCGATCGGCCCGTGAACGCATACCCCGCCTTACGGATTCAGCCGGCCTTCGGCGATTGTCATCCGAAATCCGGGGCGGCCGACCGATTCTCTCATGGATGAATGATCCCGCCAGGCCGTCGCTCCACGCCAGGACGAAATACCCGTCCGTCCGGTTTTTCGGGTGAATCCACGACGAGGCCGGCTGAATCCTTGTGAGAATCGCCGCCCTCCCCGCCGATCAAGCTCTCCCGCTCGTGGCCGCCACCGGTTCATGATGGATCGGTCCCGGCCTGATGACCTCATGTCCTGATCGTTCTCATTCAAGGATCCGCCCCATGGTACGAGACCAACGCCGCGGCTTCACGCTGATCGAGCTCCTGGTGGTGATCGCGATCATCGCCGTCCTGATCGCCCTGCTCCTCCCCGCCGTCCAGTCCGCCCGCGAGGCCGCTCGCCGGGCTCAGTGCGTGAACAACCTCAAGCAGATCGGCCTGGCGATCCACAACTACCACAGCTCCACCAACGCCGTCCCCTGGGGCGACGGCCCGTGGTGGAACGAGTGGTCGGCCCACACCCTGCTGCTCCCCTACATCGAGCAGGGTCCGTTGTACAACGCGATCAATTTCGGGGACGGCTATCCCACCTTCACCCCCGACTGGGTGGCCGGGGCACCCTACAATACGACTGTGACTTACGCGAAAGTCGCCGCATTCCTCTGCCCTTCTGACGACGATCGTCTCACGGGTGCCTTCGGCCACAATAATTACATGGCCAATTCCGGCTCAGCGCCGAACTCGTGTTACGGTGGAAATGCCGGCACCCCCGCCTGGAACGGACCGTCCGCGGGACCGTTCATCTTCTCTTCCGATCCTTACCATCTCGGCGGGGGTACCTATGGCGGAAGCTCCATTTCTATGGCGTCGATCACCGACGGTCTGAGCAACACAGCCGCCTTTAGCGAGCGGGTCAAGGCCATCGGATCGAACATCAGCGAGGCGAGCGCCCCGTTCGACGGGTCCAAGCCGTCTGCATCGCTGGCCGTGCCGACCGCCGTAGACAACAGCCTGGAGGGCAGCCCGCAGGCCTTCTATCAGGTCTGCTTCCAGACGCCGCCGAAGCCGGGCCCCTCCAACAATGACATGGCCGTCGGCAACGACGACAATATCTCCGGATCGCTCTGGGCGATGGGCATCCCCGCCGCCTCACGCTACGTCCACGTCATGCCCCCCAACACCTGGAGCTGTCGAAATGGCCTCCAGATCGCCCATGTCGCCAGCAGTCGTCACCCCGGCATCGTGAACGTGCTCTTCTGCGACGGCTCGGTCAAGGCCATCAAGTCCTCGATCGACAAGTCGACCTGGTGGGGGCTCGGTTCGCGCGCCGGCGGCGAGGTGATCTCCGCGGATGCCTATTGAGTCGAGCTCCACGTGGGATTCTCGCCCGATCCGCCTCGCCCTCCGAGGCGGATCGGGTTGGCCCCGTTTCCGGCCCGCAGATTAGAAAGAGGCTGACGATGAGGAGATCGAAGGGGCATCTCGCCCTCGCCGCCATTCTCGCCCTGCCGGCGCTGATTCTGCCCGGCTGCGGCGACGGCAAGCCATCCACCGATACCTCGCTCACCGAGGCGACCGTCTCCGGCGTCGTCACCGTGAAGGGGACGCCGGCCACCGGCGGGGAGATCCACTTCAACCCGAGCAATTACGCCCGGATCGTGCCCGCCCGGACGGCCCCGATCGGGCCCGACGGCAAGTACACGGTCAAGACCTACACGGGCGACAACGTCGTCACGTTCGGCGGCGAGGTCGCCACCAAGAACCGCGGCGTCGGGCTCATGAAGGAGGGCACCGTCGTCCAGTCCGGCGACAACGAGATCAACTTCGACCTCATGGGGGCCGGCGCCAAGAACGTCACCTATGACCTCTCGAAGATGGCCAAGACGAAGAAGAAGGGGCACTGAAGTCCCGTAGGAGCGCCAGGATGCCCCTCGCAGACAGGGAATCTCCGCCGCGGCCCCGCCTCGTCCCGGTCGTCGCACTCGCCCTGCTTCCCATCCTCGGCGTGGCTCTGACTGGCTACCGGCTCCTCCGCCCGGCTCCGGATCCCGACAGGCTCTGGGCCCAGTCCGAGCGCGCCTTCCTCTCCGGCCATCATGCCGAAGCTCGCAAGGGGCTCGATCGGCTCCGGCATCTCCGCCAGCCCACGCCCCGCGACCTGATGCTCGAGGCCCAGCTCGCGCTCGCCGAGGATCATCCCCGGGCCGGCCGCGACGCGCTCGCCCGGATCGCCGACGATCAACCGCTCGCCGCCCAGGCCCGGTTGCTCGAAGGCCGGCTCTCTCGCCAGGAGAAGCGGCTCAGGGACGCCGAGGCCAGCTTCCTGCACGCCCTTCGCATCGATCCGCGTCAGGTCGAGGCCCGCAAGGAACTGGTGTACATCTACGGCATCCAGCTCCGCCGCAACGAGGTCGACGCCCAGTTCCGAGCCCTGGCCGCCCTCACACCGTTGACCCACCATGACCTCTTCGCCTGGGCCCTCACCCACTACACGACCTGGCGTCCCGAGATCGCCGACGAGCTCCAGGGCTACATCGACGCCGATCCCTCCGACCGCGCCAGCCGGCTGGCCCTTTGCGAGTACCTCATCGACCAGCCCGGCCGAGAGGGCCAGGTCGAGAAGGCCGTCCAGGGCCTGCCGGCCGACGATCCGGATGCGCTCGCGGTCCGGATCGCGCTGGCGCTCAACAAGGGAGACCTGGACCGGGCTCTGGCCCTGCTCGTCAACGCCCCCGAGGATCACCCGCGGATCGCCCGGATGCGCGGTCAGCTCGCCATGAAACGGCGGGACGTGGACACGGCTATCCGCTGCTTCACCACCGCGCTGACCGCCGAGCCCTACGACCGCATCTCGCCCATGGAGCTGGCCCAGGCGTGTCGCCTGAAAGCCGACGAGGCCGCCGCGACGCGATACCTCGACCGGGTCCGGCGGCTCAATGACGTCTTCGGCCTGGTGATGAAGATCCGATCGCCGGAGCAGGTGAGCCGCCCCGCCGACCTCCTTCCCGTCGCCAGGGCCTGCGAGGCCGCCGGCCTGACCGATGAGGCACGCGGCTGGTACTCGCTGGTCATCGCCGCCAGCCCCCTCGATTCCGAGGCCCAGCAGGCGCTGGCACGCCTGCCACGGCCCGCCCCCGTCTCCGGCTCCGCCGCACCTCTCACGTCAGGGTCACGTTGAGCACGCCACCCGCCTCGATCATTCGCCGTGCGGGCAGGATCACCCGGACGGCCGAGGCCTCGGGCTCCCACCGGGTGGTCACACCATCAACGGGCACGCCGTTCACGTCAACGCTGACCCTCGCGGGGGCCTGCTTGCGGCCCGGGACGAGCTTCAGCTCCTCGAGCCCGAGCCGGCCCCAGCGGACGCGGATCGACGCCGTGAAGCCATCTCCGGCGACTCGCTGCGAATAGGTGCCCCAGCCCTCGGCCCCGGTGAACGCCGCGCGAAAGTCGCCGGGCGTCAGGCGCGGTGCGAAGGCGAGGGATCCCTTCGGCCCGTGGTACTCGAAGCCGCAGGCCGCCAGGTAGACGCCGTAGCTCGCCATCGACCGCGCGTAGTGGTCGCCGCACTCGACCTCGTTCCACGGGTTCCGCCGCGAGGCGTCGTAGCGGTCGTGGATCGCCCGGGCGATCGCCAGCCCCTCCTCCACCATGCCCTCCCAGATCATGTGGCCGGCGGCCTGGTACTCGAATCCGTTCATACATTCATTGAAATACATCGTCGACCAGCCGCCGGTCGGGTCGTCGATCCCCGGCCGGTTGCCGTTAGGGAAGGTGACCATCAGGAGGCCGGCCTCCCCGGGCATCGCGTACCAGCGGCCCGGCTTGTTGACCGCGCGATACGGCCCGACGTCGGGCGTGAAGTTGTACGTCCAGAGCGACCGCAGCGCCCGCCGGACGCGGTCGGCGTCGAGGATCCGCCCCAGGCCCACCTGGAACGCCCAGTGCTGGCCGAAGACCTGGTCGATCTCGCAGCCGTCGTACGAGCCCACGGCCTTCGCGTGCGCGGGGTCGGCGCGCTGGATGAAGTAGCCGTACCGCTCATTCCACGTCGTAGCCACGAGGTTGCCGGCCCCCCGCTCGCGGAGCGCCCGACAGCGGGCCGCGAAGCGATCGTCGCCGAGCTCCCCGGCCATCGCCTCGCCCGCGGCCAGGGCCGCGATGTAGAGCGAGCTCAACCAGGGCACCAGGCCGAACCACTGGGCGTCCAGGGTATTGTGCTGGGCCCCCTCGAGCAGGCCGTCGGCGTTGCGGTCCTCCGCCATCAGGTACTCGAGCGACGTCTTCACCCGCGGCCAGAGCCGCTTCAGGAACGCGGAATCCGCCGACATCTGATGCTCGCGGTACGTCCGCAGGATGTTCCCCGCCTGACCGTCCACCGCCGGGCCGACCGGCTCCTCGGCACGGTGGCTGATCGCGCCAGTCTTCGGGTCGAAGCCGATCCCGTCCGCGTAGTCCACGCATTCGCGGAGGATCCGTTCGAGCTCGGGAAAGAGCCGGGCGACGGCCTGCGCGTAGTGCCAGACGTGGGTGCACGTCCCCGCGCAGCAGCCAACGCCCTCCCAGCCGTAGAAGCGACCGTCGCGGAAGCGGTGGCTCGTCGAGGTGGCCAGGATCGACGTGTTGGCGAACGTCCGGTCGAGGAACCAGTAGGGGAGCGTCGAATCGTACCAGGTGTCATGCCAAAGCGTCGTCTCCGCCACGAGCCGCGTCAGGTCCTTCTGGAGGAACCGCGCGACGTCGAGGGCCGAGGCGAATCGCGTGGCGTAATGCCGCCCGAGATCGGCCGGCAGGCGAGTGCCCGGCAGCGACAGGTTGGGGAAGTGCCAGGTGATCGCGAACCGCACGCGGGCCTCCTCGCCCGGGGCGAGTTTCCACGATCGGGCGACGGCCCCGACGAGCTTGCGGCCGATGGGGGCGGACGCGGGAGGCGGGCCGGCGAACAGGGCGTCGCTGGCGGGGCCGGCCGTGATCGCGGGCATCGCCCGGTCCTCGGGCAGTGCCTCGAGGAGCACCAGGCACATGGTGCCGAAATCCGGCCGCTTCGCGAGCGGGGCCCTCGGCACCCTCGGCACGTCGGACAGCTCAATCTGGTCGATGTCGATGTGGCCCCAGCCGCCGGAGTGCTCGTCCACGATCTCGAGCACGGCCTGCTTGCCGGCCAGGACGCGGACGTCCCAGGTCGTCCAGGCCATGGCGTCCGTGTCCCGGCCCGTCGCCGTCCGGACGACCTTGCCGCCGACCTTCAGGTTGATGCAGGTCTCTCCCGGGTGGTTGCCGCCGCCGATCAGGAAGTTGACGTGATCGCGGTCGATCGGGAAGGGGGGCGAGACGAGTCTCCCCTTCGGACCGTCGTCCTTGACCCAGGTGTTCACGAGCCCCTTGCCGAGGAACCCCGAGAGATGCTGCTCGGCCGTCGGCGCCCCCGTGCTCGGCGCCGAGCCGAGTGCAGGGCCCGTGGCCTTCCACGAACCGTAGGTGCCGCCCTCGAAATCGGCCAGGATGATCGCCGGCCGCGCTTCTCGACGGATCGGCTCGGCCGCGGGCTCCGCCTCGCAGACGAGCGCGAGGAGCCCGTCCTCGCGGACGATCCGATTCCGCCTCCGCCCGTCCGGGGCCTCTCCCGTCTCGAGCGCGACGGCATTCTCGAGCCAACCGCCGATCTCGACCTCGATGCCGGTCGGGGACGTGTTCGCGACGGTGAACTCGAGGACCGTCGCCGGCAAGCTCGAATCCGCCGTGTTCAGGGGGATGAACGGCGAGAAGGCCCGCAGCGAGGCCCGGACCGGCGCCTTCTCGTCGCGGTACTCGACGAGGCCGATCGGGTACTCGCCCCGGAATTTCACGTCGCCGAATCCCTCGCCATCGAGCGTACGCGTCTCGGTCCCGGCCTGCGTCGTGACCCGGATCGCGAACCCCTGATCGAGCGGCGATCGCGCGGGCATCGGATGCTCGTAATGCTCCGAGCCCGTCGTGAAGACGTGGTTGAAGATATCCCAGTGCCAGAGCCGGCCGTCCCCGCCCAGGTAGAGCTGCCCCGCGCAGAGGCCACCGACGGGCATCCCGATCCGGGCGAGGTCGTCCCCCTTGTAGACCTGCGGTTCGCCCCGCGTGAACAGCGACTTCACCCACTCCGGGGAGAGCTTCTTGTCCCGGGGGATGAGCTTGGCGAAGTCATCGGCCTCGAACGGGCCGGCCATCGCGCGTGCCACGTTCGCGGCCCCCGTCCCGACGGCCGCGAGCCCCCCCAGGCCGACGACCTGGAGGAACTCGCGGCGGCTGCCGCAGCATCCCGGCCCCGTGCATGCGCCATCGTCTGTTCCCATCTTGCTATCCTCCCATTCTCGGGGCACGAGCCCGGCGTCAGGTAAACTTGTACTGTCCCGGGACGGCGACCGGCGGGAACGGCTCGGGCCCGAATCGGTACTCGGCCGGCCCCAGCCTGGTCCGGGAGCGGAGGGCTTCCTCCCAGGTGATCGCCCGGCCGCTGTAGGCCGCCTCGCGGCCGAGGATGCCGGTGAGCGTGGACTCCGCGATGGCCCTGGCCTCGTTGATGGGCTTGCCGGCGAGGATGCTGGCGATCAGGTCCTGGTGCTCCTGGTCGTACGGGTTGGGCGACGGCCCGCGATACCGCCAGCGGCCCGACCTGTCCTTGGTCTCGATCCGGTCCGAGCAGTTGCTCGTCCCCTTGGTGCCGACGACCGACTCGCCGACGAGGTTGTCGCAGTTGCTGATCTGGCGGCACTGGCTGAAGACCGTGACGCCGCCGGGGTACTCGAACTCGACGGCGAAGTGGTCATAAATGTGCCCCTGCCGCTCCCCCTGACGCGCCTGCCGGCCGCCGAGCGCGGAGACCGCCTTCACCGGATGCGCCCCGATGGCCCAGTTCATCACGTCGAGGTTGTGCACGTGCTGCTCGACGATGTGATCGCCGGACAGCCAGGTGAAGTAATTCCAGTTCCTGACCTGCCACTCCAGGTCCGACATCGACGACTCCCTGTCGACGACCCAGATCTGGCCGCCGTTCCAGTACGCCTTGGCGTAGACGATGTCGCCGATGGCGCCGTCGCGGATCCGCTTGATCGTCTCGATGTAGCTCTTCTGATGCCGCCGCTGGGTGCCGGCGACGATGCCCAGGTTCTTCTTCGCGGCGAGCTCGCCCGCCTCGATCAGGAGGTGGACGCCGGGGACGTCCACGGCGGCGGGCTTCTCGATGAAGACGTTCTTGCCGGCCTCGACCGCCGCCATCAGGTGCGCGGGGCGGAAGTGCGGCGGCGTGGCCTGGATGACGTAGTTCACCTCGGGGACCTCGAGGAGCTTCTTGTAGCCCTCGAATCCGGTGAAGCAGCGGTCTCGCCCGACGTCGACCCCGACCTTGGCGAGCTCGCCGCGGGCCTTCTCGAGCCGGTCTTCGAAGAGGTCGGCCAGGGCCACGACCTTGACGTGCGACTGCGAGACCTTCGCCCCCTCGGCCGCATCCTCGGTGTGATAGCCGGCCGACGGGTAGATCACCTTCGTGGCCGCCCCCAGCGCGTTGAGCACCGCCCCGGTGCCGCGGCCTCCGCAGCCGATCAACCCGATCCGGATCTCGGTCGTCCGGGCGTCGTCGCCCGATCCGGCGTGGACCATGGGCACGGCCATGGCCGTCGCCGCGGCACCGGCCAGCCCGGCCGTGGTCGTCGTGAGGAAGTCGCGGCGCGAGTGGGCGCCACCGGGATGGGCGCTCGAGGTCTTCATCGATGAGGACTCCGCCATGGAGGCGGGAAGGGGGGGGGAATGAGTCCACGGGCCGAAGGCTCCCGCCGGCCCCGGCTCGTCCCTCAAGATACGACGCCCCGGTCCCCGATGTAAGTCGCCGCCGGAGCGGCGACGCTCCGAACTTCTCGAGCGGCGGACTGCGACTCCGGCGGCGGAACGTCCGTGGTGGCCGCACCGGTGGGATTCGCAAGCCGGTGCGAGCCGGCCGGGGCGATGCGCGACGGCGCGAGCCGGCTCGATCGTGCACCCGGGCCAATCACTCCGGGGACTGACGGCGCAGCTTGCTGACCACAACTTCCTCGCCGCCGGAGGTGACCAGGCTTATGCGACCCGGTTCGCCCGAGCAGTCGTCTCCCGGCGCCGCCGGCCGTCCTCGCACGCCTGCAGATACGCCTTCGAGCAGATCGACACCATCGACGGAATATCGATCCGGGCCGGCAACGGGATGAGACGTGGCCCGGCCCGATGCGAGGATTGGCGCGTCAGGGCGTGATCGAGTGGGGTCTCGTGGAAAACACCCGCCGCCGATCGGATCGCACCCAACAGGATGGATGGGTCAGCGTCTCCGGCCGCACCGTCGAGGTGGCTGAGCCACGGCATGTCCAGGCCTTCCACGATATCAAGGACAAGTCGATCGGCGGTCCTCGACAGCGAATGGATGACGTCGATCTCGTGAATCCGGATGAGCTCCCTCAAGATCCTGCTGCGGCCGGGCTGGCCGGAGAGGCCGACCGAGCCCCGCGGCTCGACCGGGAGCGTCGTGGGCGACCGGCCGAGTGTCCCCTCCAGGAGGACCACGTCGTCGTTCACCAGGTACGCCGTCTCGGGATCGTCATCACGGGGTTGAACGACGCAGAGGAAGACGCGATGGCTCGTCGAGAGAGCGTTGGCGAGCCGGATCGCCACGGACGGCTCGTCCGACTGCCCCAGGTCGTCGGCGACGAGCAGGATCCCCGGCCCGGTTCGGCCGCCCTCCTCGTGGCGCGAGCGAAGGTGTTCGCGGATCCGCCCCAGGGCCGCTTGCGCCCGGGGATTGGCCGTGAAGGCGGGCCGGTCCAGGTTGAACCGCCGGGTCAGCTCATCGTACTCGACGACGGAGCGACCGAGGGTGGAGGCGATCGAATTCAGCGAGACGCGGAATGTCTCCATGATCCGCGCCTTGACGTACAGCGTCTCCTCCACATACGTGTCCTCGCGTACCACCTGGTGCGTATTGGTCGAAGGATGGCGGCGGAACAGGTTCAGGATCTCGGGCGCGTACGAGATCTTCCCGGCTCGCAATTGCATCGCGTAGAAGAGCCAGTCTCCGGCGAACCGCATCGCCTCCAGCTCGTTCGCGAACTCGGGACGGCCCGGAGGGCGGCGAAATACGACGCCGCTGGCGTTCGGGATGGTGTTCTTATGGATCAGCGACCGCTCGACCTCATCGTGGCCGGCCGATGAGAAGGGCGAGAGCCACCGCTCTCGCGAGAGGTCGTCGGTATGCGCCAGGAAATCGGCCGACAGCAACTCGCCGTCGGCACCGATGATCGCCGACTGGGCGTAGGCCAGCGACACATCCGGATCGTAGAACTCGGGGACCAGCCGCTCCAGGAGCCGCGGATCGCAGGCGTCGTCCGCCTCGGCGATCCAGACCAGGTCCCCCGACGCCTCGGCCAGCCCCTTCATCCACTGGCGGAACGTGCTCCCGTTGTTCGTCTCGTTGACGAGGATCTTCATGGGCACGGGCGACTCGCGGGAGAGCCGGCGGGCCACCTCCACGCTGTCATCCGGAGACGCGTTATCTAGGAAAATAATCTCATGCGGTAAGACAGTCTGATTGAAGATGCTTCGAAGTCGCTGCTCGAGGTATCGGGCGTGGCGGAAGTTGGGGACGACGACCGAGACCCTGAGCGGCACGCGGGGATGGTAGCCGAAATCGTCGCGGAGGATGTCGACGAGCTCGCCCATGAAGCGATCCCAGGTGAAGCGATCCCGGATGGTGGCACGCCCTTCCCGGCCCATGGCCGCTCGCCGGGTCGGATCATCCAGGAGCTCCCGGACCGAGTCCGCCATGGCGATGACGTCGAGATAGGGCACGCAGAGGCCGGCATCCTTCAGCACCTCGGGGGCGCCGCCGGAATCCGCGAACGCCACGACCGGCAGGCTGCTTTCCATCGCCTCCAGGTTGACGAACGGGCAGGGATCCTCGCGCGAGGTCAGGGCGAACAGGTCCGCCGCCAGGAAGTACGGGACCGTGTCCTCCCGCGGGCCGGTGAAGACCAACCGCCCCTCGGGAGCTCCCTGGCGGGAGTCGTGAAGCAGCCATTCCTCGGTATAGGTGTGATTGAAGGCCCCGACCCAGACAAACCAGGCCTTCGACGCCGGCGTTCCCGCGCCACCGCCTCTCTGGACCAGGCGGCAGACCTGGGCGAACAGCTCGGCCCCCTTTCGGAAGTCGGCCGTCCCGCATCCCAGGACGATCGGAGCGTCTTCCGGAATGCCCAGCTCTCGTCGCACTTGCGTCCGTATCTGCGAGCGAAATGCATCCAGCCCTTGTGTCCTGGGCTCCAGGCCGTAATGCAGAGTACGCAGGCTGTCTGGGCTGACGTCATAGGTGTCGATCAGGGCATTGCGCACCGCGTCGGCCGGGACCACGATTCGGCGCGATGCCGAGCAGATCTGGTCGGTGATCGCCCGTCCGCCGAGATGAGCAATCCAGACGGGAAGCTCGTGGACCCAGGACAGGACGGGGATCTTCTGCGCCTCGAAGGCCGCATGGAATTCACCGACCGCGGCCGTGTTGCAGATTGCCATCCCGCGACTGGAATAGCCGCGGAATCGGTCCGCGATGGTCCGAGCCATCTGAGGCATGCCATGCCCCGCCACGCCCAGGGCGGCGAGATCCAGCGTGGGCGCGATTCGCGCGAAGGCGTCGGCGAGCTCGCCGCCCTGCTTCAGGACGACCCGGCATTCGACATCCGGCATCTTAGAGAGCTTCTCGGCGAGTTCCAGCAGGCAGAGTGGCGCGCCGGTCCTGGTGGCCTCATGCGAGACCAGCAGCACCTTGAAATGGCCGCCGCTGCGATCGGTCTCCGGGACCGCGTCTCCCAGATATCGCCAGGGCAATTCCAGCAACTCACCGCGCAAGCAGGTCGGGGCCACCCCCACGGGGGTGGCTTCGCCGGCTGGTCCCTCCGGCGAGGGGCGAGCCCCGGTGAGCTTGGCGCGGATCTTCCGGACCGCCTTCCGGACCGCCACTCTCGGCCCGGCGACGATCAAGGTCGTCGCGAAACGCGACAGCAATCTCCAGCAGCGCCCGGACAACCGGCCCTCGCGGAAGATTCGCCGGCGGATGGCACCCGCTTTCTGGACGAGGAGCCAGCCGAGGCTGCCCTCATGCGCCCCGGCGTGTTCGACCAGGGAGCGGGAACCCGGCGTCAGGGCCGCGAGCCGTTGCTCCATCGACGCCGCTTCGGCGCGAAGGGCTTGCTCCTGGAGCCGCAGCGACCGATACGCGGCCCGAAGTCGGGAATTCTCGGCCCGGAGGCGTCGAGCCTGCTGCCACGGGTCGCCGTCCCGCCCCGCCGGCTTGGGGCTCCCAGTTGACTCCACGAGGGTTCCGATCTTCCGGCCCGGCTCCGCCGGATCATGCGGCATCGGTGCTCTCCCGCCCTCAAGGCTCTCGGCATCGTCCGCGATCGAGTCCATCGAACCGCCGCGCTCCGACGCGGGTCTCGGCAATCCCTCGCGCTCAGGTCCATCCCCTTGCCCCGACTCCTTCGTCGCGCCCCACTCGCCTCTGTCCCAATCCATGTTCGACAAGCTCCCTAGGTCCTTTGGGGGCAAGAGTCTCCGCAAACTGGGGCCGTTGATGCCATCTTGGGGGATCGTAGACGTGTGCGGATTCGTCGTCGATCGGCCGAGAGGAGCGTTCGCAGGATGGGGTCGGCTCGGCCTTGGGCGGGAATATGACACGGGAGATTGGGGCAGTCAATCCCGAGTGCACGACCCGACTTCGCCTGTGGTTCCTCCACTCCGCAGGCCACCGGCCCCCTTGGCGTCCGCCGATCGCGAAAGGCCACCGGGCGCGAGTCCTCTGCACGCATGGACCAGGCCCCGGGCACGACATCCGCCGCCTCGTCCTGATCGGCCCGCCCCGAGACGTACCGCGTTGCCGGGTTCGACGTCGACGGGCGGCACGAGCACCGGGGGCGGAATCGCCGCGATCGCTCGCGACTCCCCTTCGTCGTCACGCCCGAAGGTTCGGCCAGGCAGGTGGTCGAAGGTAGGATGCGGATCGTGAGTCGCTGCAAGCGGTCAGGCAAAGATCGGCTGAAAAGGCCGTAACACCCGACCGTCGTCCCGTGCTAGCTGCCTCCGACCCTCACCTCGCCGGCCCGGACGAAGTTCCCTATTTTGCGACCAATCCAATTGATCTTGCACTGCTTTTTGGCGCCGAATATAACATCGCGTCGCCGGAGGTCGCGTCCGTCCGATCGCCCTCAAATCGCGACTCCATACGACCTCCTCGGCTCACGAGGCATCGATCAGGTCCGTTGTCGAGGACGGCAGGCCGTCCTCACCCGCATCGTCAGAACGGGGCTCCACTGACGAGGAAATATTCTGAAATGTCGATGCCATCAACGTTTCGTGATGATCCGGTTGCTCTCTCGTCGTCCGATCTCGTCGCCGGCGTGCTCCGGTCGGCACGCGGGGGCGAGTCCCGTACTCCGATGCGGGTATGCATCGCGTGCGACGACCTGCCGGGTCCGGTCCGGGATGGGTCGATCTCGAGCCGGTACATGGAGCTGGCCGAGATGTTGCGGGAGGCGGGCCACGAGGTGACCTATCTGGTCACCGGCGTCCCCCCGCGCGAGGCGACGCCGCTCGAGGATCGCGCGGCCCGGTGGGCCGAGACGGGGGTGAAGGTCGTCTCGCTGCCGAGGCCGGGACCAACGATCAAACATTACATTGATGAAACCTGCACGTCCTACTGGACGTACAAGTGGTTGCGCGAGCATGATGATTTCGACCTGGTTCATTTCCACGAATGGCGGGGCATCGGCTATTACAGCCTGCTGGCGAAACGGCAGGGCCTGGCCTTCGACCGCGCGACCCTGTGCGTCGGCACGCACGGGCCGTCGCTCTGGAACAAGGAGCGCAACCATCATTTGATCGACCACGTGGTCGACCTGGAGGTGGACTACCTCGAGCGGCAGAGCGTGGCTCTCGCGGACGTGCTGATCAGCTCGAGCCGCTACATGCTGGAGTGGCTCTCGGGTAGGGGCTGGAACTTGCCGTCGGACCGCAAGATCATGCCGATGCCGCTGCCCGCCTCGGCCTTGCCCGGACCGGCTCGCGAGCGGGGGACGCGGGCGGCCGCGGACATCGGGCGGCCGGTCGAGGAATTCGTCTTCTACGGTCGGCTCGAGGACGGCGCGGGGCTGGCCCTGTTCTGCGACGCGCTGGACCGGTTGGCGGCCGGCACCTCGCGGCCGTTCCGCGCGACGTTCCTGGGGGGGGACGGTCATATCGAGGGCCAGACCGGCCTCGACTATATCCGGAGACGGTCCCTCCTCTGGCCTTTCCCCTGGGGCGCGATCACGACCCTGGCCAATGACCAGGTCGCCAATTACCTGAGCCGACCGGGCCGGCTGGCCATCCTGCCCTTCTCGATGGGGAACACGCCGTTGGAGGTTCTCCACTGTCTGACGGCCGGAATCCCCTTCCTGGCCAGTGGAGTCGGCGGCATCCCGGATCTGGTGGACGTGGCCGATCATCCGGAGGTACTCTTCCTCCCCAGGCCACCCGCCCTCGCCCTGCGAATGCAGAAGGCGCTTGGCGTCCCGGCGCGTCCGGCGCGATCGGCCTGGGACGCGGAGGCCGACCGCCAGGCATGGCTGGACTGGCACGATGAGTTGGCCCGATCGAGGGGCCCGGCCCCGGTGATCGACGCCTCGCCCGCCGAGGCCGCCCGCCCTCGTGTCACCGTCTGCCTGACGCATTTCAACCGGCCGGAATACCTGCGGCGCGCACTCGAGTCCCTGGAGGCGCAGGACTATCCCAACTACGAGGTGATCCTCGTCGATGATGGCAGCACGCAGCCGGCCGCGACAGCCTACGTCGACGCGTTGGAGCCGCAATTCTCGGCCCGAGGTTGGAAGGTCCTGAGGCAGGACAACCTCTATCCGGGGGCGGCGAGGAACAACGCGGCGCGACATGCAACCGGGGAATACCTGCTATTCATGGACGACGACAACGTCGCCAAGCCGCACGAGATCTCGCGATTCATCCAGGTGGCCAATCGCACGGGGGCCGACATCCTCACGTGCTTCATGGAGATCATCGAGACGGACGAGCCGATTCGGGACGGCCAGGATCCCGATGGCTTGACCATCTTCCTGGGCCCCTCGCTGGCCGTCGCCGCCCTGTACAACTGCCTGGGGGACACGAATGCCCTGGTGCGCCGCGATTCCTTCCTCGCCTTGGGCGGGCTCACCGAGGACTGGGGGCACAATCACGAGGACAAGGAATTCTACGCCCGCGCGATCTTCCAGGGGCTTCGCATGCACGTCGTCCCCGAGGCGCTCTTCCTCTATCGTTCGAGCAAGGACAGCTTGATCAAAGTATCATCGGATTATCTGAATAGCATGCGAGGGCTACGCCCGTACTGCCAGAACCTCCCCGAATCGGTCCACCAGGTCGTGGTCTATGCGCTCGCACAGTTCAAGAGGGGGCTGACTCCGTTGGAGCCCCCGCCCAGCACCGACCGGGCCGAGTCGGCCGAGCTGCCGCTGCGATACCGGATCGCCGATCGCATCAACCTCCTCCTGAAGCGAATCGTCCCGGTCCACCGCGTCGCGAAGGCTTGCCTGAAGCTCGTCCTCCTCGTCGCTCGGTCGTTGAAGAGGATCGTCCGTCGGGCCCGTCCGGTCGTCTCGACTCAAACTGCCCCCAAGGACGGCCTGCCGCAACCGCTCAGCGATCTGAGAGGACCTCATGCTCGGCCCCACGACGCAGCGACCCCTCGGGCAAGCCGGCGCGCGTGAGCTTGCCCGGGGGCCTCGGGGATCACGTTCGAATCCCGGACGACGTCGGCGAAGTCGTCGCGAGTTCCAGGGACGCGGACCCTGCGAGTCCGCCCATCAGGCCGCGGTGATGTCCCTGCGGAGCGGAGCCGTCGGTCGATATCCGGGCGTCTCCGCGACCGCCCGCGCGAATCGTTCGGGCGAGTGCTGATCGAGCAACCGCTGGTAACCTCGACTCGCCATCCTCGCCGCACCGCTCCGGTCCCGATCGATCGAGCGGATTGCCTCGACGAACGCAGGGACATTGTCGAATGGCTCGATGAGATAGCCGGTTTCGCCCGTCCGGATCAGTTCCTTGGCCCCGCCCGCGCCGGACGCGACCACGACCAGGCCGCGAGACATCGCCTCCTGCAGGACGTTGGGCAGCCCATCCCATTGCGACGTGTACAGGAAGACGTCGAACTCGTGTGCCGGCAGGCTCTCGAAACCGTCGTAGGGCCCATGGAAGGTCAGGTGCGGGCCGTGCGGCAAGGGTGTGTCCCTGTCGAGCACATGACTCCCGTAGGCATGGATCTCGAAGTCGTCGTCCGCACAGGCGACGGCGATCGCATTCAGGATGTCGACTCGCTTCTGGTAGTCGAGCCGCCCGGCCCACAGGATCTTCAGCGGCCCGCGAGAGCCGGCAATTCGCGGCACGCGCCGTTCCTTCAGGAGGACGGGCTGGTAGTGGGCCACCAGGCGAGCCGGGTCGAGCCCGTACAGTTCCTGCATCTCCTCGAGGAGGGTGCGGTTGTCGCTGATCAATGCCGAGACGAAGTCGAAGTACCTTGGGGCGTGATCGACCGGATAGCCCACACGTTGCCCCTCGCGCGTCAAGTCGTAGCAGAAGAGGTGCCCCAGCAGGATGGATCCCGCTGCAAGGGCCTTGCCGTGGCTCACGAACGCCTCGCTTCCGACCAGCGAGTTCAGGTTGTGTATCATCCGAGGACGCATCTGGAGCAGGAGGCGGACAAGCAACGCCTTCCGCTCTTTGAACGTCAAATGTCGGTAGAGTTGCCCGAGCGGTAAGAAAGTCGTCCCGGGGGGCAAGCGGTGGGTCCAGGTTGAGTCGCGGTCTTCCGTCGCCAGCACGACGATCCGGTCCGCCTGCCCCTGTGCGTGAAGCGCGTGGACGTAATTCAGGGCCGTAAGGTCCGACCCGCCGGTCGTGAGCCATGGCACGAGAAAAACGTGACTTGGCCAGGGCTCTCCGATGCGGCAACAGGCATCAACATAGGCCGCCCCGACAGGCGACGGGTCGTCCTCGAGGGCCAGTCGGGCCCGCGAGAGCTGATCACTCGAGGGAAAGAGCTGCGGCTCGATCGTGTGAATGTCCCTCCAGTCCGCGAGCAACCATCCTGGCAGGATGTCGGCCGGATTCGGGGAATGCGGATTCGTCGGCTGTTGAGCCGCCGTCCCGTGGCGGAGGGCCCGAATTTCCGCCCGAATCGAAGCCGGGATCAGCGCCCTTGCGACCCTCTTCACACCGCGGACCGCACGGCGGCCGAGGGCTCGAGCAAGGGTCGATGCGGCCCCGCGAAGATTCCGGGTCCAGTGCCTGATACCCGACGGGAAAGTCGCGAAATAGAGGCGTTTCAAGGCGACGTCGAAGGCCGCCGGCAGGCAGGGCCTCACGATGGAGGCGTAGGCGACCTTGAGCGGGGAACGGTGGCCGGCGATCGGCGGCTCGATCGGGCCAGAGGCTTCGATCAGCCACGGATCCTTCACGACGTGATCTGCCCCGATCGCGGGAAAGCCGGGCCGGAGGCCGAATCGCCTCATCCCCGAGAAATCGAAGAGCCGCGAGGGGCGATGGATCGCATGCCGCTGGAGTTGAGTCGCAGCATGTGAGCCGGGTCGACGGCGATGGAAATAGGTCGTACCCTCGACCGCCCTGATCGAGATCCCGTCGGCGAGCAGCTCGCAATGCCAGTGCCAGTCCTCCAAACCAAAGCCGGAATCGGGGCCGCACTCGATGAAAGGGTATTCGAGCGCAATCCGGCGGGGAACCAGGAGGCTGGAGAACCAGCGACGCGAGGAGATCAGTGATTCGGGACGGAAGTCGGGATCGTCGGAGGACGGGTGCCGCCAGACGATGTTCTCATGGTCGAAGATCAGGCTGATCTGGGGTGTCCAGACGGTACGGTGGCTGGCCGACTCGGCGGCGACAAACGCCTCCCAGAGCCACGAGCGGCTCAACAGATCGCCGCCGTCGAGATAGTTGACGTATCGGCCGCGTGATTGCTGGACGCCGAAGTTGCGTGCCAATCCGCTGTCTCCGAAGTCGACCTCGTAGCAACCAAGGTCGGCCTGGGCGCGGAAGAGGGACCGCGTCGCGGCATCGGGGCGGTCCAGGACCGCGACGACCTCGGCCCTCATCCCGCGCTCCGCCGCGAATGCCATCGAACGGCGTACGCTCTGCAGGGTGCGGTGCGAAAGCCCTCCCTCTCGATGCGCCGTGATCACGATGGACATGTCAAGGTCGGATCGATTCCCCATCCTTGGGATTCCCTTCCCAGATCCAGCTCCGGGCTGCTGGAGTGATTGATGTCCGGAACCGTAAGTCTCCCCGTGTATCCCATCACCTGGCGAGTGTCAACTCGTAACATGGGCAGCCGGTGCCGTCCCGGCGTCGTCGATTCTCGTCAGGTAGGCATGTGGCGGCATGGCGACGGGCGGCCAAGCCACGCGCTACCGGGCCTCGGGGATCGCCTCGAAGGTGTGATTGGCGATCGGGAACTTCTCCCATCCCTGGTAGTCGAAATGCCACCATTCGAACTGGTAGACGCGGAAGCCCTGGTCTTCCATCGCCCGCCGCAGCACGTCACGATGCCGGCGACCGCGCGTGGTCCCGCCGGGATAGCCCGGGAAGGCCCTCGGGGAGAACTCGTCGTAGCCGCTGACCATCTCCACCGGCTCGCCGGTCGCCAGGTCATAGAGCGTCAGGTCGACCGCCGCGCCCCGGTTGTGGCGAGAGCCCTTCGACGGATCGGCCACGAAATCGTGCTGCTCGAGGGGAGTCGCGTCCCAGAAGATTCGCGTGACGTACCACGGCCGATAGGCGTCGTGGATGAGGAGGCCCAGACCCAGGGGCCGGAGCGCCCCTTGAACCCGCACGAGCGACTCGGCGGCAGGACGCCTCAGGAAGGCCCGCGGCGATCGATAGAGGGGCTCGCCGAGGAAGTTGTTCGCCGTCGCGTAGCGGATGTCGAGCTTGATCGTCGGATCCAACGACCGGAGGTCGACGAGCGGAGGAGGGTCGCCCGGGAGGTCCTCGTGGGGCGGCGAGGCTTTCAGCGCCTCCGCCTCGAGCTCGCGGACCGGGCGGACGGGACGGATCCTGAACGTCCCGGACGACGTCCCGACGGGTCGCCTCGCGAAGTCGAAGCCGCCGGCCCGGACCGAGGTGGCGCGTCCGTTCGGGCCCATCGTGAAGACCAGCTTCTCTCCGCCATAGGGCCCATCGGCCGGGAACGCGAAGATCGTCGGCTGGATCTCCGAGAGGGGGCAATCGTAGAACCACTCGATGAGCACGTGGAGCGACGCATCCTTCTCGAGTATGTAGAGCGTGAACTCGTCCGGGCCGTACTCGCCGATGAGTCCGTCCCACCTCGCCGGGGCGGCGGGGTGCTCGCGATCCGGAATCCGCGTCAGGATCCGGTCGTTCCATCTCAGCTTGCCACCTTCGAGCGGCTCGATCGTGTCGCCGTACCCGAGACGACCATCCAGTCGAAGGCGGTCCCCGTCGGCACGGACCTCGACGCGGAAGATGCCCCTGTCGGCGAAGAGTGCGCCGTCCAGGTCGTTGAGATCCAGCCGCGTACCGGCCTCCTCGTATCGTCCCGCGAGCTGGCGAGCGACGCCGGTTGGCAAGGGGGCGGTCGTCCTCACCTCCGGCATGGGCCCCCCTCCGCGGGCGGCGGCGAAGGCCGTCAGGGCGAAATCCGCGACGCGGCGGGATACCGAGCCGACCAGGTCCATGTTGGCGCTCACCGCCACCGCCAGGTCCAGGTCCGGGACCAGGGCAAGCTCGGTGGAGAAGCCATACAGGGCTCCGCCGTGACCGATCCGTCGCCGGCCGTCGAGCTGGCCGATCGCGAAGCCCAGCCCGTAGCCCTTCGCCTCTCCGGCCGGGACGAACTGCGGCGTCCACATCGCCTCGAGCGTCTCACGACGTAGGATCGATGCATCTCGCCCGGACCAGCACCGCAGCAATCCGGACGCGAACCGGGCCAGGTCTCCCGCGCTCGAATAGAGTCCGCCCGCCGGGGCGATGCCGAGCGGGAACGTCGGGGCATCGAACGACCGCCCGTCCAGGGTCCACATCGTCCCCGTCGCGAGCATCGCGCGATCGACGGCCATCGGGTCGAACGTCGAATGTCGGAGCTCGAGGGGATCGAGTACCCCGGCTTTCATGGCGTCCGCGAAGCCCCGTCCGGCCCTGCCGGCGAGGACCTGGCCCGCCACCGTGAATCCCGCGTTCGAATATCGGTAACGCGTGCCCGGCTCGCAGGTGGGCTCCGCGTCAGCCAGGCTGCGCACGATCTCGTCGAGGGGCGGTGGCGACGCGATGAAATAGCCGCCGCGCGGCGGTTCCCAGGGGAGCCCGGAACGATGCGAGAGGAGATGGCGGAGCGTGATCGGCTTCCCGGGCGGACCACCGACCCGGAAGCCGGGGAGATACATCGTGACCGGCTTGTCCAGGTCGAGCTCGCCCCGCTCGACCCGTCTCATCAGGGCCACGGCCGTGAACGGCTTGGAGACCGACGCGACGCGGTAGATCGTCTCCGCCGTCGCCGGGGCCTTGCGTGCGGGGACCGCGAGCCCGAGCCCCTCGGCCCAGAGGATGCCGCCACGATCCGCCACCGCGATCGAGAGGCCCGGCACCTGCTTCGCTTCCATCTCGGCGCGGATGAATTGTCGGACACGCTCCACGGCCCCGGCCACCGCCGCCTGGGGTTCTTCCTGAGCGCCGACCGGCGTGGAGAGCATCGGCACGAGGAGGGAAGGCAGAAGGACGGAGAACGCAGACAGCAAACACCTTTGCATCATATTCATGAACATTCACTTCCCTGTCTGGGAACGGTCGAGCGAGTGGGCTTCACTCTACACGAACCGGGAGAGGGCGTCTCCGCCCCGCCGGGGACGGGCGACCAATTCAGGGGAGGTCGGGGACGTGGTCGCGAAAGATCGTCGTGGCGACCAGATGCCCCCGGCGGGCGTCGGCGGAGTTCAGCCTCCAGGTCAGGGCGTTCGCGAGGGGCGGCCTCGCCGCGGCGGACGGGCGGGGCCGTGGTGCGAGCGGGCGAACGCCGCGAGATGTCTCAGCCCGTCGCCGTAGCACGTGTAGGGCATGGCGGAGCGGAGCGAGTCGCTCAGGGCCCGGCCACCGATCGCGACCGCCACGCCGGCCCGCTCGGCCTCCTGATAGAGTTCGAGATACTCAGCCAGGAAGCGTTCACGATCCGCCAGGTGGCTCACCGAGATCCACACGAGTCGCGGATGAAGCTCCGAGATTGCCTGGCGGAAGGATCGGATTGGGGTGTGCGGGCCGAGGTCGATCGCCCGCCAGCCAGCGTCGAGCAGGACCATCTCCGCCAGGAGGTTCGCCAGCATGTAATAATCCAGCTCCGGGCTCCCGCCAACCGCCAGGGGGCGATCTCGATCCGCTCGCGCCAACAGGACGGCCTTGAGCTCGTAGAGCACCGACATGCAGAGCTGAGTGCTCCGATGCTCGTGGAACACCTCGATCCGACCGGCCTCCCATTCCTGGCCCAACTGGTTCATGGCCGGCGCGATCACGAAGTCGGCCAGGGTCTCCATCGGGACGCCCGACTGATGAGCGCCGTGGATGAGCGAACGGACCGCATCTCCTTCCCCTCGCTTGAGCGCGGTCAATAGTTGTTGCGAGAGTACCTTCGGATCGAGGCTCCCCTGCGTCTCGGCGACCAGCCTAAGCGGGCTCAGATCAAGCTGAGGGAAGTCGCCCTCCCTGACCAGCCGCAGGACGTCCGCCAGCAGGAGCTTCCGGTGCCCCCCGGCCGTCTTGTGAGCGGGCAAGATCCCCTCGTCCACCCATCGCTTGACGGTCGAGACGCCGATGCCCAGCGCCCGGGCGACTTCTGCCGTGCTGACGTACTGCAGGTTCGGCATGCGAGCGACTCGACCTTGATTCGCGGACGATTCGGACGTTCCATGACGAGTGTACACATCCCCCGTGGTCAATTCAACCGCGTCTCCACGAAATCCCAAAGGCGCATAAAGTGCACCGTTCGCTCGGAACATTGGCCATGGACTCGAGCAACCTCGAGAAAAAGATCGATTCAACCTTGACATCCCCAGGACAACTGGCCTATTGATTAATCGGACGATTTGAACGATATACCGACAGATGGCCATCCGGTGTCGCCTCCGGATTTCTGCGCCGGGGTGTCGCGTTGACGTCGGTCGACGTGGGTTCCGCGGGGCTGGTCGGGGCGGTGCAACGGGGGCCGGTCGGTGCGGCCCAGGCGCCACGGAACGCCATGCTCGCCGAGGCCGTCCTGAGCGGTCGTGGTCTTTCTCCGGATAGCCGGAAGGTGCTTTCATGGACGCCGCGGTGAAGGTGGACGTATCCAATTCGACATTGGGCCCGACCCGCGAGCGTCGGTTGCTCGACGAGCTGGCCGACTGCAAGCGGAAGCTGGCCGAGGCGTTCGCTCGGGGTTCCGCGGAGGCTGACGCGGCGGAGTCCGATGACCCTCTGGCGGTCAGCCGATGGATCGTCGCGCACCACGCCAAACACGGCCCGGTTGAAGGCCCGCTCGAGGCCGTATTTCGACGCTATTTCGAGCTTCGCGCCGAATTGACCCTTGCCAACATGCGGTTGGTGGCCTCCATCGCCAAGCGGTACGTCAATCGAGGCGTGGCCTACACCGACCTCCTCCAGGAGGGGTCCTGCGGCCTGCTCGAGGCGATCGACCGATTCGACCCGTCACATCAGACGAAGCTGACCACGTACGCGACCTGGTGGATTCGCCAGGCGATCCAGTGCGCCGTAGCCGCGGGGGCGTATCCCGTCCGGCTGACGCCGCGCCATCTTCGTCAACTCGCCCGGAATCAGGAGGAACAGGATCGCGAAAACGCGCCGCACTCCGGCCGGCAACACGTCGCGCCCGAGTCCGTGCGACGGATCCGCTCGGCCACCCGGCCGGCCGTCTCGCTCGACGAGATCGGTCTCATCCCGTCCGACGCGAGGCGCGATCCCGAGGGGGATCTCGCCGACGGCGTCGATCTGGATGCTGCGGTCGGCGAGTGGATGGTCTCGCTGCGCCCGCGCGAACGGCAGGTCCTATCCTACCGCTTCGGGCTGGGAGGCAGCCCCCGTCTTTCCCTCAGCCAGGTCGGCAAGGTCCTGGACGTTTCCAAGGAACGCGTCCGACAGATCGAGAACGCCGCCCTGGAGATGCTCCGCAAGAGCGTGTCCCGTTACGACCTCATGAACTTCAACTGACAGGTGAGAACACCAATGCGTAAGCTGCTCGGAATGATCTTCGTGCTGTCCTCGGCCGCCCCCGTCTTCGCCGCCGAGAAGGACATCGTGGACACCGCGGTCGACGCCAGGTTCAAGACGCTGGTCGCCGCCGTGAAGGCCGCCGGCCTGGTGGATACTCTCAAGGGGAGCGGCCCCTTCACCGTGTTCGCCCCGACCGACGAGGCGTTCGCCAAGCTCCCCAGCGGGACCGTCGAGGAGTTGCTCAAGCCCGAGAACAAGGACAAGCTGAAGGCAATCCTGGCCTACCACGTCGTCGCGGGCAAGGTCCTGGCAGCGGACGTGGTGAAGCTCGACGGCAAGGACGTGAAGACCGTCCAGGGAAGCCCCGTCGCCATCAAGGTCGATGGCGGCCACGTCTCGGTCGGGTGTGCCAAGGTGACCAAGACCGACATCGAGACCAGCAACGGCGTCATCCATGTCATCGACACCGTCCTGCTTCCGCCCGCCCACAAGGAGTAGGCGAAAGCTGGTGCGACCGCTGAGCTTTCCTGATCGACTTCCCCTTGCCAGGGAGGTCGATCAGGGAACCCGGCGGGGAGTCGTCCGACCCTGGTCGAGTCGATCCCCGCCTACTCGGATGGAAATGAGCGTCGCCGAACTCGCAGCAAGGAGCCACGCCGGGGATTCACCACAATCCACCATGCAACGAGAGCCTTTAGACTTTTGGTCATGTATTACATTAGTATCTCCTCACCCATCAACTCGAGGACCGTCGAACATGAGCCATCTCGCCCTTCTCCTGCCTTTCGCCCTGCTCGCCGCCTCCGCTTCCGCCCAGACCGAAGGCCCGAAGCCCGCGGCGTCGAAGGTCAAGCCCAGGCCGGCCGATGGTGACGCCCCATTGGCCGAAGGGTTCCCCGGATCCACCGAGCCGGGCAAGATCGAGGTGAAGGAATATCCCGCGTATCGCAGCGCGGTCGCGAGGGCAGACGGGGCCACTGTCTCGTCGGGCGACCTGATGTTCTTCGCGCTCTTCAACCACATCCAGAGCAACAAGGTCGAGATGACTGCCCCGGTGATCAACACCTTCAGGACGCCTCGAATGATCGAGACGCCCGGGGCCCGCGGCGAGGTCGCCATGGAATTTGTCTACCGCTCGCCCAGGCAGGGCAAATCCGGCCCCGACGGCTCGAAGGTCGAGGTCGTGGACCATCCCGCCCAGAGTTTCGTCTGCCTTGGATTCCAGGGCGGCAACCTGAGCGCCGACCAGATGCGTGACGCCGTGGCCGCGCTCCGAAAGTGGCTCGATGCGCACAAGGGCGAATGGGTCGAGGACGGCCCGCCTCGCCGATTGGGCTACCACGGCCCGATGACGCCCGCGGCCCAGCGTCTCTGGGAGGTCCAGATCCCGGTCAAGAAGGCGAAGCAACCGGCCGGATCGTCCTCATGACCCGGCCCCTCGACTCCGCCTCGGTCGGCAATGCTCACGTGCCCTGGTCAGATTCGACTGCGTCGCCGTTGACGTAAGTCCTTATGAGCCTTAGTACCGAAGGTGGGACTTGAACCCACACGGGTGTTACCCCACCGGATTTTGAGTCCGTGCGCCTTCCATCGTAAGTCGCTTTCCGGCCACCCGGTTGCGATTCGAGGGCGGATCGTCGGTAGCGTTTTCGGTAGCAGGTAACAGGGAAGTCGGCGCCGAGAGCGGTCCCGGATCGGTCCCCGTCATGGCGGCGGCCTCGGGCTTCGGAGTTGTCGGTTTCAGGGACGGGAGCATCGATGCGGCGGCCTCGATATCCACGGCTCGGGGGCGGGTGTATCGGCCGGTCAACTCCAGCGTGGAATGCCTCATGAGTTTCTGGACGACCCGCGGACTGACTCCAGCCTGATCGGCGAGGGTCGCGGTTTCGCATCGCAAGGAGTGGAAGTCGAAGACCCGGCCGGAGCCATCGCGGTACGGGATGCCGGCGGCGGCCAGGTCGATTCGGAGCATCTCCGCCCCGCGACCACGGCGGGGCAAGGGGAAGACGGGCTCATCATCCGGCAGGGTCGCGACGAGGGCTTCCAGATCGTCCGCCAGGTCGCGGGGCAGGGGGAGCGTGGTCGGATCGCCGTTTTTCGTGTAGCCGGCCGCCACGGTCACGCTGGGAGCCTTCCAGTCGAACGACCCGGGGCCGATGCTGGCGATCTCCGAGAACCGGAGCCCGGTCGCCACGGCGAGGCGGTAGCAGGCGGCCCGCAGCGATCCCGTCATCCGGACGTGAGGCTTGCCCTGCTCGGCCACGGCGATGAGACGATGAAGCTCCTCCAGGCTGATCGTCCGGCGATCATGACGGCGGTCCTCCTCGACGTTGAACCGCTCGACGCCGCGGAGGGGATGCTCGCGGAGTCGATGGGTTGCATAGCACCACTTCGCGAACCCGCAGATTGCCGTTGCGTGGTGGTTACAGGTCGCCAGGGACCGGCCCGCATCGCGGAGGGTCGCGAGGGCGGATTGAACCCGCTCGGGGGTCAGGTCGGAAAGACGGGCAGGGGCCGTCCACTCGTCGAGCCGGGCGGCGGCGCGGGCCAACTCGGCGGCGGCGGAATTCGCGGGCTCGATCTCGGCCACGGGTGCGCCCCGGAAGATGGCAACGACGCGGCGGGCTCGACTCGTCGTCAGAACGATGTGTTCCTGAGTCCGCCCCTTGTCCCTGAGGTGCTTCGCGAAGGCGTCGAGGTGCGCGGAGAGCGGCCGGGCCTCGTGGTCGCGGTACGCTTCGGCCTTCGGGTCGATGATCCCCTCTCGCCTGAGTGCGATCCTGTTCTCCAGGTCCCGGGCGATCCTCTCGGTTACGGTCCTGTCGGTCGCCCCGCTCTTCTTGCGGCGGCGGCCGTTCTCATCCACGTACAGGATCGTGTACTTCTTCGATCCGCTCGACTTGAATACACTGGCCATCGGTTCGTCCTCTGGTAATGACAGGGGTCGAATCAGGGGGGCGGGACCGTTCGCAGCGGTCCCGTCCTCCGCTTCTCCCCGATCATGCCTCGCTCGTCTCAACACGTCAATGAGTGCGGGCCTTGCACTCGGCGTCCTTGCGGCCCGTGGTGGATTCTCCGGGGCCTCGGTCGTCCAACTCATCGTTCCGCTCGTGCGGCCCCTCCTGAAGCCTTCCAGGGCCTCGGAGCCAGGTCCGGAACCCGGCCACGCAGCCGGGGCAAAGGTCGATCCGTTCGGCCCCGTCCCGCCTGATGTCGCCGGCCACGAGTTCGAGGACAGACGCGCAGGCCTCGATGGACTCTCGGCACCGGTCGCACGTTACATGCACGTTTCTCATGGCAGGTCATCTCCCCTCGGGGTGTCGTCGTCCTCGGTCTCGTTCAGGGCCGGCCCCCAGCGTTGCAGCCGCAAGACCTCCCATTGGGCATCGCGTCCAAGCTGGGCCAGGAGGGTCGCCTTGTGCTCCACCAGGGCGGCCCGCAAGTCGGCGGTCAAGGCATTCCGCGGAGCATCGACGACCAGCCGCAGGGACAGCCGGACGCCGGCCAGGGAAAGGGCATCCTTCAAATCGGGGAGCGTCATAGCTCAAAGACCTCCCGGTCTCCGTCTGGACTCTCTTGGCGCCCGGAATTACCGCTATTCCCTCCATTCGGGGGGGCAGCGGAGCCAATTCCGGGATCTTCGGTAATTCCTGGCGCCTCCAAGAGAGCAGGGTGGACTTCATAGAGCGGGGTCGGCTTCGGCCCCGGGGTGGCCGGGTCGCGGTCCTCTGGCTTGGAGCGAATGACTCCGCGGTCGGTCAGGGCTTTGATCGCGCCAGCCAGGGCGGGGGGATCATCGCGATACCGCCGCAGGTCGGACCGGACGTCGGCTTCCCGGAACGTGGTTGCCCCCCTCCGCTTGATCCACGACAGGAGGGAGAGGGCGTCCGGATCGGCCGGCCCCCTCGAGATCGCGGCATGCACACGCCTGGCGTGGCTCTTGAAGTAGTCGGCCAACCGCCAGGCGTCATCGACGACGAGGGGGTCGACGTCGGGGACGGCGTCCGGGTTGGCGGTCGGATCGGCCGCATGCCTCATCAAGGCGAGGACCAGGGCCAGCCGGGCGGCGTGGTCGCGAAACTTCCCCCACGGGCCACGCAAGGCGTCCCCCTCGGGCGTCCTCATCTCGTCGGCGTGGAGGTCGTACAACTCGATCCACCGCCCCTTCCCCGAATCGGTGAACCGGACAACGTGCGGGACGGATCGGCCGTCTTTCACGTCCAGGGGTCGGAGCCAGAGTCGAGCAATCAGGGCGGACCAGTCGTCCAGGGCGTCCGTCGCAACACCCTCGTCGGACCAGTGCGGGACCGGCTCGGCCTCGGGGTAGGAGAGCAAGAAACGATCCAGGAATCCGTCGGCCCGCCCCCTCGGGTCGACCAACTCCCCGAGCATGTCAGGCTGGATTCCACCGATGATGGACAGGCAGGGGTGTGGCACGCGGACCGGAACATGATCGGCGTGGTTCACGCGGTCCTTCGTGATGGGCTGGCCGGCCCACAGCTTAAGGAGGGTCGGCCGGTCGCTCCCCTTGCCTCCGGCCTTGTACTGATTCAGACCCAAGATGAGCGCGGCCAGCTCGTCGCGAATCATCACCAAGCCGCGCGGGTTGTCGGCCAGGAGCAGCGGCAATACCTCCATCGTGGCGTCGTCCACATCGATTCGGCGGGGCCTCGGGCGAGGCGGCGTTTTCTGCTTCTTGCCGTCCCGCCCGGGGCGGTCGGCGTCCTTCTCCCATCGAGCGAAAGCATCCGCGTACTCTTCGGCGAGGGTGTCGGCGATCTTGTAGATTCCGCTTGCCACCATCTTGAGCGCGGGGCTCTTGCCGTCGGACGGCGGCCCAATGTTCGCCTGGAAGAGGATCGCCGGGGCGAAATATCCAGACTTGAGCATCAATGAAGCCGATCGGCCGATCGCCCCGGCGGCCACGCCAATCGCGGCGACGGCGAGGAAGTCCGGGGGGCAGCCGATCGCCTTGGCTCCCTCCTCCACCAACCGCCGGGCGGGCAGTGGGAGCACACGCAGCGGGAACGGAGCAGCCGGGGGCAACTCCGGAGAGCGGAGCGGCGGCCAGGGCCTCGGGGCCTGAACGCTCGAGATGCTCACCGCTGGACGAGGGCTTGCCAGGTGCGAGAGGTCGCGGGGCAGCTTCTCTCCGGCATCGAGGCCGGAACGAATTGTCTTCCGGGCGGCATGCTCCCCATCAGACCGGATGTAGTCGGAGGCGGCCTCCATCAAGCGTTGCTCGGCGGTCCCGCGGTCCAGGACGCGGGCGCCCACAAGCTGACCGAGACTGAATGCGGCGGTGTTGAGGCGGGCGTTCCTCTCGCCATTGGCGGCCGTCGCGACGGCGCTGCATTCCTCGTCCAGGGCGCGGGTCGCGTAGCCGTCATGGCCGGATGCAGTGCTCGTCATCCATGGCGGGGCGGCGGGAGCCGGTCGCGCTGGCGCCGGCGGCGGGGCGGTCTCCAGGAACGCGATTGCGGCTTCCGGCAAATCGGCGATGACCCAACATCCCCCCCACTGGCGGGGCTTGTCATCGTCGCCAGCCGTCGGCGGGCAGTTCGATTGAAACTGCTTCCCGTCGCCTCCGAGCCGGATTTCGAGGTCGGGCAGATCCGGGCGCTTGATGACGGTCTTCCCAAGCTTCGCCAGCCGGGGTGAGTGGCGGAAGATGTGGTGCGGCCCACGGTGAGAATTCCAACCGAGGGTTGCCGGCGGGTCGCCTCCGCAAAGCTTGCGGAGCGAGTCCGGACCTTGGGGTCCGTCGCATTCGACGTCGATGACTCCGGCATCGGGACCGAGCAGGATTCCGACACCGGCCCGGGGGTACTGATCGTAGATCCGCTCGATGTCCCGGGCTGTCGGTCGGGTCGCTCCCCACGATTCGCCGATCGGGGCCTTCTCGCCGGGGCGGATCGGGACCGGCCAGAGCTTGAGGCGGTCCAAGATCTCGAGGGCGGTCTGTCGGGCGTTCTTGCCGTTCAACTTCGACCTCCCTTCGCTATCCATCCGCGGACCGACTCGGGCAGCCAGCGGGGGCAGCGGCCGATGAGCAAGTCGGGCCGGGGCAACCGGCCGGCGGCGCGCTCGCGCTCGATCATGCGACGGGAAACGGACAGGACGCTGGCTAGGTCGTCGATGGAGAGCATCGGCTCGATGACGTGGCCGACGTGCTCGGCCACAGCGGGCCGGCGGGGGCGGGCGGGTGTCATCGGCCCTCCTCCCGGCCGGGGGCCTTGTGCACGGTCTCGGGAGTGTCAGAGGATGCCTGCTTGTGCCGCTCGATCGCGGCGTCCTCGGAGAGCCGCAGGAGCTTCCGGAGGCGGGCGGCCTCCCGGCGAGTCTGCGCCAGCCGCTCCCGGATGACGGGCGGACGTGGTATCAGGTCGTCATTCGCTGTCATGCTTGCCTCTCAGATGTCGAGATTGGTTTCGACTCCGAGGGGCAGTATGGAGGGGGACGGGTTACACCGGGGACACGCCACGGACACATCCGGCACATATCTCGGACACGCGACGGCTACTCGGGCAGGATCTCTCGGAAGACGTAGCCGGATGTGACGCGGAACCGTAGGGGAATGCCCATTTCTTGCAGAGCTGCATTCGTCCGCTCGGCGTTATTGCGGACCGTATTCTTGCTGGGTGCGTCTGTATCGTGGACAGCCTCGGCCACATCGAGTTCCGCAGCTTGCTCCTTGTCAGCCATGAACTCGACGAGCAAGGCCGGTTTGGCCTTGCCGCGCCCGTCCTGGCGGAGGCGAGCGGCAATCGCTGTGAAATCCAGTATGGGGACGGACACGCGCGGCTTCGTGGCCGACGGCGGGTCGATCGTCAGCGCTGGCTCCGCCCCCTGAGTCGGCGTTTGTGCGTCAAGCATGGCCAGGGCCTCGCGGACTTCCATCTGCTCCACATCCGACGCCGTTCGCCTGAGTGCCTGTGCCAGATCGAGGACCACGGCGTCGATGCTCTTCCGCGTGAGATATCGCTCTCGGTGCCTGGCGGTCAGGTACTCCAGGAGTGCGTCTCGTCCGGGGAACTGCATCAGGACCCGTTGATACCTTGTGTACAGCCGACGTAAGGAGACGTTTCCCGCGTCCACGGCCGCGCCGAGGCGCTCCGCGTCATGCACGGTTCGCTCCAACTCAGCCAGCGTCATCGGCTCGCCCGGCTCGCTCAGCGGGGCATCGTCGTCAGTCACAGCGTCTTCGTCGGGATCGTACCCGGCGAAGTCGTTCAGCCACGAGGGGGCGGGCATGTGAAGGGCTCCGATTGACGGGCCGAACCCCGCGGCGGGCTCGGAGCAACCGCGCCGCAGGGGTTCGCATCGTGCCGGTCGGTTTCGAACCCGACAGGCAACCCGTCCCATCAAAGTTACGAGCGTCGTGGAGGCGGGGCAAGCTGAGGTGTCATCCCCGCGTGCGCGGAGTGCACGAGTCATCCAGGATTTGGAACCGATCGGCTCCAGTATTCACATCAAGAAACCGCAATATTATTCATCCGATCGGATCGCTCCGTTGAAATTGATCTGGACGGCGGTCAGGTCCAGTTTGCGCACGGCGGCCAGGGCCTTCAGGCTCCGCAGGAACCGCTTCTGAGCGCGGTCCACCCGTTGATCGTGGTATGTCAACGCTTTCAAGTCTTCGCGGCCCGAGAGTCGTTCCCTCTCGATCACGCACCGATGGTAATCGGCCCACGAGAGCGCGGCGGCGTCGGCGAGGTTCCATTCCACCCCAGAGGGCTTGGGACCGGCCAGCTCGGAACGGACCTGATGCATCTTGCAGAGCAACCCCTCCCGGGCGGTCTCGGATTGAGGCTCGAGCGATTCGGCGAGTAGCTCCCAGGTCTTGTGGGCCAGGTCTCCGCCGGTCTCCTCGATGAACTCCTGGGGATGTCGACGGGCCGTGTCCCTGAGTTCTGACCGTAACCCCATCGCCTCTCCGCCCGAGGTTGAGCCGGCCAGGTCCACCAGGCCGACGAGGTTCTTGATGTCTTCTCTCGGGCTCTTGGGCTGGGCTACGAGGCGATCGAAAATCGACTCTGCCTTCTGCTTCTCCCAGGTGGAGAATGGGACGAAACGATCGTATGGCCCCCCCCTTGGCGGGACGACCAGGTCACGTGCCAGCTGCCGGGCCTCCTCCATTCGTTGATCGGCAAGAGGGGCGCGATCGACGATCACACTGTCTGCCCGGCTCATGCGTCCCCCCTCTCGGTTCGCGGGGAGCGGGGTTTCACCCACCCCGCGCACCGGTTCTTACGCCGTTGGAATCCGGCCTCTTCTAGGGATGCGGCAACGGCCTGTTCCATGGCCACGACATGGGCATCAATCCGTGAGTCAAGAGCGTTGATCCGCTCCCTCTGATCGTCCCACCGGGCTTGCTCGCTCGCCTTGCGTTGCTCCTTCTCGTCGCGGTCCTCTTGATCCAGCCGGCCGGCCAGGAGGGCCAGAAAGCCGCCCCCGACATACTCGCTCCTCACCCGTCCCCGATCCCAAACCTTGCGGTAGAAGTAAAACTTGCTCCCCCTCAATTCGAGCCCCATGGACACGCTCCGTTGTGCTAGGCATGGAACCTTTGCTCTCAGGAATTGTACTGAGGGTTTTCGACAGGTCAGGTCGAACGGAAGGTTACTGGCTGGAAACCAACTCGATTTGTAGGGATTGACGGGGCACCAGTCTCGGTCATTGAACTTGAATCCACCCCTTGCGAAGGTAATTGGTTCGCATGATCGACCCGGCGAAGAATGGATAGATCAGCCATGAGATGCCAAATGTCAGGAACGCAAGGACGAGTCCAGCTATCGCATGTGTCCAGACGCCTTTGACGGCGAAGTAGACAAATCCGAAGAGGAGCACCCAGAGCCAGGCCATGCCGGAAACCTCTTCGGTGTAGCCATTCGAAGGGTGTCTGAATCTCATAACGTTTCCGCTGCCATTGCCAGAGGCCAGCCAACCGGAACTTCCGCCAGCCGAATTGCCCGCAGTGACTTTGATGTTGAGCAGTTCGAGAGGGTCGTCTGGGATCTCCATCAGGTCATCAATCGAACCGCCGCCTACAATGGGATGGGCGGCCCTCTGGGTTTTCACGGCAGGAGCGGCCGTCGTCCTCATCGCCGAATCGGCACTTTGAGCGGGTTTGAAGTCAAACGAAAGTTGGCACTTCGGACAGCGAAGTCGCGTGCCATCGGGGACCTTCTGACGTGTTTGAGAGATCATGCCACAAGTGGGACACTTAATGCGGGTCCAATCCTCAGCCATGACATTTCCCTAACCCAATAGGCTCCGCCAGAAGTGGCACGGAGAAACAGGATTCATCGCATCCATCCGATCGGCCGATCGCCGGTTCGACGGCCTCGAGCTCGTCCCAGAGTGTAAGGCATCCAACCATCACAGTGAACACGAGAGCGGACCTGGTGGTTCATCAATCTTGGTTTGACGGGCGGGTTTCGCGGCTCATGCTGAGGTCTCCATCCTGGTGTCGCGGGACATCCGGCGGGCTCGGCTCCGGGCTCGGGGCGGTCTGGCCTCACCCTCATCTTACCGACCGACAGGAGGGCCAGGCATGCGTCCAGGGGCGTCATGGATGCACTTTGCCACCAGGGCCGAATGCATGCACAAGGGCCAGTACGGCGGCCTTGATGGGTTCCGGGAGGTCCGGCCATGCTGAGATCAGGTCCGCCAGGTCCGGGTCATTCATGACAACGGGCTGACACGAACCGGTAGCATTTTCGGTAGCACTTGGGGGACGGATCGGGGCGGATTCTGTCGGATTGGGTCGGTTGGAAGTGCTCGGGCCGTGCGGCGTCGCGGAAGGGGGCTCGGAGCGGGAAACCCCGAGAATTACGGGGCCGGACGTGTTCTGTCGGTCGCTGACGGGTAAATACCGAAGGTGGGACTCGAACCCACACGGGTGTAACCCCACCGGATTTTGAGTCCGGCGCGTCTGCCATTCCGCCACTTCGGCCAGTGGGAACGTCTTCAGGATGTCGCACGACGAGGGGGCTGTCAACCCTGGGGAGGTCGCAGGATTCGGACCCGGTGGCCTGGGAGGATGGACGCGCCCCGGGGCCGGGAGGTTCACCGGCGGAGCATGAACATCGACACGGCCATGATCAGGGCCCCGACCGGGAGCACCATCTTGGGGTCCCACGGGATCCGGCTGAACCACGGAGCGACTTCCGTCCGGAGCTGGACGCGCAGGTCATTCACGGTCTCCTGGAGCGAGTCGAACACGGGTGTGCGAACCGTGGACGAGACGCCGAAGACCTCTTTCCAGCCCCCAAGGCAGACCGAGGCCCCCTCGAGAAGCAGCGGCCCAAGTCCGAGCAGGAGGATCATCGCCGCGACGACGAGCGGCCAGCGACGACGCGGCCGGACATCGGCGATCGGATCGTCGAAAACCTCGATACCGAGCTTACGCATGACTCCCTCCTCCGCGACCGACCGACATCCCGCCCCCCCTCACTTCGCCATGAGCGTATTGGCGATCTGGATCCCGGCCGGGCCCACGAGGACCACGAAGACGCCCGGGAAGATGAAGAGGATCAGCGGGATCATGATCTTCACCGCGGTCTTCGCCGCCCGCTCCTCCGCGAACTGGCGACGCCGCAGCCGCAGGGCATCCGATTGCACCCGGAGCGCCGCGCCGATGCTCGAGCCGAACTTCTCGGCCTGGATGATCACGGCGGCCAGCGACCGCATGTCGTCCACGCCGGTCCGGACGCCCAGATCCCGCAGGACGTCCTTCCGGGGCCTGCCCATCTGGAGCTGGAAATTCGAGATGGCGAACTCCTCGCAGAGCGTCTTGCAGGAGCTCGACAGCTCGCTCGTCACCCGACGCATGGCCGCGTCCAGGCCCAGGCCCGCCTCGACGCAGACGACCATCAAGTCCAGCGCGTCCGGGAGTCCCAGGAAGATGTCCTCGGATCGCCTCTTCTTGCGGCCGTCGACGACGAACCCGGGGAGGTAGAAGCCGAGTCCACCGGCCATCGCCGAGTAGGTGAACGCGTTGGTGGTCATCCCTTCTCGGATCGCGACGATCGGGAAGACGATCGCCACGAACAGGGACATCAGGATCAGCTTGACGCCGAAGAAGACCGCCACGGCGTTCTCGTTCCGGAACCCCGCGTTGAGGAGCTGGATCCGGACCTTGCCGAGCTGCTGCTCGTCGGTGGGCCGGAGCGTCTGGCCGAGCTTGTTGGCCGCCCTGGTCACCTGCTCCTGGAACTTCTCCTGCTTCTGCGACCGAGCATGCTCGGCCTCCTTCCGACTCGTCCCCGGCGCCATGATCCGCCGGAGCCGATCCTCCGCGCCTCGCTTCCGGTCGCCCAGGACGATCGTCAGGACCGCCCATACGGCCAGGCTGATCGAGCAGAAGACCAGTATCGGCAGCAGCGTATTGAGGGAGATCATCACGGTCCTTCAGTCATACCTTGATGGCCACGATCTTGTTGATCATCCACGCGCCGAGGACCTGGAAGGCGGCCGTGATCGCGAGCATCTTGGTGCCGACCGAGGTCGTGAACAGGGGGCTGATGTAGGCGAAGTTGGAGAAGGAGAGGAAGGCGAGCAGGCCCGGGGGCAACGCCAGCAGGACGATGCCGGAGAGCCTCCCCTCGGCGGTGAGCGCCTTCACGTGGCCGAGCAGCTCGAATCTCTGCCGGATCAGCTTGCCGATCTTGTCGAGCACCTCCGCAAGGTCGCCGCCGGTGACCCGCTGGATGATGATCGCGATGACGAAGAAGCGCACGTCCATGACCGGGATCCGGTCGGCCATGTTGCGCAGCGAGATCTCGATGGGGATGCCGAAATTCTGCTCCTCGAAGACGCGGTTGAACTCGTCCGCGAGCGGCCCGCGCATCTCCTCCGCGACGAGGTGCAGGCCCGATGCCAGGCCGTGGCCGGCGCGGAGGGCGCGACTGATCAGCTCCACGGCCTCCGGCATGGCCTCCACGAACTTCCGGATCCGGCGCTGCTTCCGCTTGAGGAGCCAGAGGAACGGCAGCGAGGCCAGGAACAGGGAGCCGATCGGGAGCGTCAGCCAGGGGAGGTGGAAGAAGAGGCCGACCAGGATCCCGACCAGCCCCAACCCGAGCACCATGGCCATGAATGAGTTGAACGTCAGGTTGACGTCGGCCTGCTCGTAGAGCAGGTTGAGGTTGGCGGGATTGGGGATCAACTTCGCCCAGAGCGAGCCGCCGCCGAGGTTGATGGCCGAGGGGCGGAGGAGGATCCCCGAGGAGAGCGCCTCCCGGCTCTTCTTCGCCCCCCCCCCGGTGAGGTCCTCGAGTCGCTGCTCGGCGATCTTGCCGAACGACCCGGTCATGACGAGGCCGAGGCCGCCGACGAGGACAATCACGCCGACGCCGATCAGCATGGACCAGAGCATCGGATCCTGGAGCATGGTCGTCGTCCCGATCGCTTTCGCCCCGGAGGGGCGGGGGTGTTCCGGTCAGTCCTTCAGGAGCACGCGCTGGCGGAAGATGTCTGGGCTCAGGTGGAAGCCGGCGTATTCGAGGCGTTCCATGAACGTGGGGCGGATGCCGCTGGAGGAGAACTCTCCGTAGGCCCGGCCGTTCTGGTCGACGCCGGTCTGCCGGAACCCGAAGATCTCCTGCATGATGATCGTGTCCCCTTCCATGCCGACGACCTCCGAGATGCTGGTCACCTTGCGGGGGCCCCCCTGGAGGCGGCTCGCCTGGATGATCAGGTCGATGGCCGAGGCGAACTGGGCGCGGAGGGCGCGGATGGGGAGTTCCAGCCCGGCCATGCTGATCATCGTCTCGAGCCGGCTCATGGCGTCGCGCGGGGTGTTCGCGTGGACGGTCGTCATGGAGCCCTCGTGGCCGGTGTTCATGGCCTGGATCATGTCCAGGGTCTCCGCGCCGCGGCACTCGCCGATGATGATCCGGTCGGGCCGCATCCGGAGGGCATTCTTGACGAGGTCCGTCGGCGTGATGGCGCCGCGGCCCTCGATGTTCGCCGGCCGGGTCTCGAGCCGGACGACGTGGTCCTGCTGGAGCTGGAGCTCGGCGGCGTCCTCGATCGTGATGACGCGATGGTCGGGCTGGATGAAGCTCGAGAGCGTGTTCAGGAGCGTGGTCTTGCCGGAGCCGGTGCCGCCGGAGATCACGATGTTGAGCCGGGCCTTCATGGCCCCTTCCATCAGGGCGAGCATCTCCGGGGTGAACGCCTTGAAGCGGAGCAGGTCGTCCTTGGAGAGGGGGCGGGAGCCGAACATTCGGATGGTGACCACCGGGCCGTCGAGGGCCAGCGGCGGGATGATGGCGTTGAACCGGGAGCCGTTGGGGAGCCGGGCGTCGACCATGGGCGAGGTCTCGTCCACGCGGCGGCCCACGCGGGAGACGATCCGGTCGATGATCTGGAGGAGATGCTCGCTGTCCCGGAAGACGACCTCCGACTTCTGGATCTTCCCCTCCTTCTCGATGAAGATCTTGCGGGGGCCGTTGATCATGATGTCGCCGATCTTCTCGTCCTTGAGCAGCAGCTCGAGCGGGCCGAAGCCGAAGGTCTCGTCGAGGATCTCGTTGACCAGCCGCTGGCGTTCGTTCCGATTGAGGAGCGGGTTCTCGGTGTCGCAGAGATGCTCGACGATCTGGCGGATCTCGTCGCGGAGCGTCTTGGGATCCATCTCGCCGACGCGGTTCATGTCGAGCCGGTCGACGAGCTGCATGTGGATGTGTTGCTTCAGCGTCTCGTACTGGATGACGGCCGGGTCGGTCTCGCGGGCGGGGTCCGGCTTCCGCGGGGGCGGTGGCGCCGAGGCGGAGGCCGGGGCGGCCTCGGCGGCGGTCGGCGCGTCGGCGGGCGGCGGCGTGGCCCCGCCGTGGGGCGACCGCGGTCCGAACGGGCTACGGGAAAGTCCTCGCAACATCTCGGCTGGCTCCCTGGGGATCATCCCCTTCTCAGAAGAACGCCGCGAAGAGGCCCTTGCGCGGCTTGTCGGCCTCCGCGGACTGGTCGCTCCGGAGCGAGCGGGCGATCTCGAGGATCGACTGGTGGGCCCTCGAGCCGGCGGCCACGTCGGCGAGTGGGACCCCGCGCACCCGCGCGGCCTGGAACGCCTTGGACGCGACGGGGATCTGGTAAGAGAGGGGCATCTTCAGGGTCTCTTCCGCCTTCTTCAGCCCGATCTCGGATTCCGCCGACCCGGCCCGATTGACGACCAGCTTCACCCGCTCGGCCATCCCCTCGAACTGGTGGAAGAGGTTGAGCAGCCGCGCCGTGTTCCGCAGGCAGGTCAGGTCCAGGGAGATGACGATGAGGATCACGTCCGCCATCTCGAAGGCGACGAAGTCCGAGGATTGGAGTCCCTTGCTGGTGTCGATCACGATCGTCGGGAAGGCGGCCTTGAGGAGCCCGAGGAGCCGCTTCAGCGTCTCCGGGTCGATCTTCGCGGCGTCCTCCAGGGCGACCGGATGGGGGAGGACATAGAGGCCCGACGCGTGACGGGTCATCGACCTCTTGAGCAGCGTCAGGTCGAGCCGGTCGAGGTTCTGGACGACGTTGGAGAGCGTATTGTCCGGGATGATGTCCAGGCAGGCGTCCACCGAGCCGAACATGAGGTCGAAGTCCAGGAGGATCGCCTCGGCCCGCCCCGAAGAGGCGATGGTGGTTGCGAGGTTGACGGCCGTCGACGTGCAGCCGACGCCGCCGGAAGCCCCGGTGACGGTGATGATCTGCGGCCCCTTCGTCCCGCCGGAGCCGACATCCTCTCGCCCCCGGAAGAGGCGGCCGACGATGTCGCTGAGCTCGCCGGCCTCGGTCGGGAGGGTCAGGAACTCCCTGGCCCCGGCGCGGATGGCCTTGAGGATCAGGGTGCTGTCGCAGGTGGTGCTGGCGGGAAGCAGGATGGTATCGGGCGCGGAGTGGGCCAGGCTGGCGATCAGCTCGATGGCCTGGGCGGGATCGGCGTCCAGGGCGACCAGGCAGAGGTCCGGCCCGATCTCGCCGATGCGAGCGGCCGCGGCCCGGTAGCTGTCGAAGGCTTCCGCCAGCCAGAGCGTCCCGAGCGAGCCGAGCAGGCGCTGGAGCGTCCGCCGCGACTCCTCGTTCGGATCGATCAGGGCGACTCGAATCACATCCCTCATGGGTCGGCTACTCGTGCGCTAGGGGCCTCGTCTGTCCGGCATCCTGGGGGGGACGGCGGATCTCCGGCCGTCGCGGGCGGACGTGCCGGCCGCTCAGGGGCTCTCCCCGCCGGTCGTCGCGGAGCCGAGGCCGGTGATCGCCGGGACGCCGCTGCCGAAGCCCTGGGGCTCGGCGGCGAGGACGCCCGGGAGCGGCTTCTCCTTGACCACGTCCTGGTCTTTCGACTTGGCCAGTACCCGATGAGCTGCGCCATTGAGCGGCACCCGTTCGAACCTGTCCCCCTTGCCCTCCTTCTCCCGGATCGGCCGGTAGATGGAGACATAGCGGGCCTGCCGCTCGTCGGGCGGGTTGTCGGTCAGGTATCGCCGCCAGCCGTCCTTCACGCTCTCGAGCTCCTGCTCGCGCTGCGTGAGCTTCTGGTTCACCTTGTCGAGCCCCCCCTTGAGCGCGGCCATCTCCTCGGGCGTCGGCCCGGCCTGCTTCTTCGCCATGTTCTGACGGATCTCCTCGTTGTCCTTCTCGAGCTTGAGGCGAGCCTGACGCTCCTTCTCCAGGTCATCCCGGAGGCCCTTCATCTCGGGGGCTTCCTTCGGCCTGGCGACCACGTCATGGTCGTTGACGCCGCGGAGGGAGAGGGAGAGCGGGCCGTTGGCCTTGGCGGCGACCAGGATGGAGGCCTGCTCCGGGGTGACGGCCAGCGTGACCGTGTGGTTCTGGAGCGACTTCTCCTCGGATCGCGTGAAGACCTGGCCGGAGGCCAGCACGAGCACATTCTGGAGGATCATGTCGGCGTGGGGCTGCTTCCCGGCCTCCGGCGCCTCGTAGCGGATCACGTCCACGCGATGTCCCGGGAGGACGAAGCCGGAGACGCCCGATTGCTCGTTCACCTCCACCGCGAACGCCCTCATGCCCTTGGGGATATTGGCGACGAGCCCCGGCGGCGTCCCCTTGGGCCCGAGCTTCTTCTCGACGATCAGATCGCCCTCGATCATCGTGGTGCTGACCCAGCGATCCTCGACATCCTTGAACGCCGCGAATGCGCCGGGCGGGACCGACTTCCTGGCCATCCGCACCACGTTGACCATGTCCGCCTTGAGGATCTCCTCGTGCTTGAAGTCCCGGGCCGCGACGATGACGTCCTGCGTCTCCTCCTCGACGGCGGGCGGCTTGCCCATGTATTTCATCGAGATGATCATGGCGCCCAGGCCGAGGACGACGGCCAGGGAGAGCACCATCAGCGATCTTCCGTTCATGGCAGCCGCTCGCTTTCATGCGGTTGAGGAGGTCTTCGGTGGTGTCCCGGGCGATCAGACGGTGGGGCGGCTACCGGGCCCAGAGCAGGCCGGCGCCGGCGAAGTAGGCCACGGAACCGATGGCGATCGGGATGCCGTAGGGGAGCAGCCTCATCGACGGCTTGCGCCGTGCGGCCCGCTCGGAGAGCTCGACCGGGTTCCGGACGGTGAGGATCTCGTGGCCGATGATCTGGGCCGTGACCAGGTGCTGGATCCAGTTCCCGGAGATCGCGATCATCGCGGCGCCGATGACTCCCCCGGCCAGGGCCGTCCCCACGAAGGCCCAGAGCATGTGATGGGCCCCGATCCAGGCCCCCATGCCGGCCATCAGCTTGACGTCGCCGGCGCCCATGCCGCCGATGGCGTAGAGGGGCAGCAGCGAGAGCAGGCCGACGCCGGCTCCCGCCAGCGACCAGGCCAGGCCCCATGGGCCGCCCGTCGTCAGGGCGAACACCAGCCCCGTGGCGAAGAACGGGAAGGTCAGCCAGTTGGGGACCCGGAGCTGGCGGCCGTCGATGATCGCGGCCACCACCAGGACCCCGGACACGAACCACGCCACCGCAGGGATCACCGCCATCGCCGACTCCTCCAGGAGCATCCAGCCGACCAACCCCCGACCGGGACCACCCCGGACTGCTCTCGGGCCCATTCATCCACCAGAAACTTGGGTCGCATCGTCCGCCCTGTCAAATCGACGGCCGGGCCATCGTCCGCATGCTCCCGGCTTGGGGCCGCGACGGACCGGACGACGAAAACGGGCGAGGTCGACGACGATCCGTCGACCTCACCCGCTCCGTCCGATCCGTCGTCACGATCGCCGTCGGAGGCCGGCGACGAACCGGCCCGGGGGGCCGATCAGGACCCGCCGCCGAGGGTCGAGTTCACGGAGTTGAAAGTGCCGCTGATGCTCGTGCCCAGCGACTTGACGATCGTGATGCAGGCCACCAGGATCAGGGCCAGCATGACCGCGTACTCGACCGCGGTCGGGCCGTCCTCGCTGACCAGGAACCGTTCGACTCGCTTCATCAGGGTGTGCATGAGAACCTCCAGAGGGAAGGGATCAACGCAGGCGAGGCATGGGATCGTGCCGCGAGGGGAGCCTCGTAGCCGCCCTCGACCTCTGCGCTGGGGCCGATCGGATCGATTCGACCTCGATCGCGTCTATCGAACGCTAGGTCACGTCTGCGGGTGGGGTCAAATCCGAGGCCTCTTCTCGCCGAGGCGTTGCCGCGGAGGAACATCCCGCGGCTTGATCATGGCCCGCAGATGGCCCGCGGGGGAGGATTCGAAGAACGGTCGGGGCCGACGGGAACTCGTCCGCCCCGACCGTGACGTCGGATTTGAATCCCGCAGGGGCGGGATCAGGATCCGCCGCCGAGGGTCGAGTTCACGGAGTTGAAGGTGCCGCTGACGCTCGTGCCCAGCGACTTGACGATCGTGATGCAGGCCACCAGGATCAGGGCCAGCATGACCGCGTACTCGACCGCGGTCGGGCCGTCCTCGCTGACCAGGAACCGTTCGACTCGTTTCATCAGGGTGTGCATCGGGAACTCCTCGGTAGTTGAGAGCAGGGAAATCGTCGCCAACGCAAGATCGCCAGGGCGGCTTGTCCGCGTCATCCGCGGGAACGAGGTGCGTTCGCTCCGAGCGGATCAGGTCCGCTCGCCTTGCCGCCGGTTGTATCTGCTCAACACTAGGTCACGTCCGCGTCGGCTGCCAAATCCACGAGCCCCCGGGGGCGTATTTGTTGCGGCCCCGCGACGAGCCGGCGACCCGACCGGAATTCCACGGATTCGAAGGACCGTCCCCGCGCATCGGCGCACTACCTTGCTTGAAGGAGGAGCTTCGGAGGCTTCGATCGTCGGGGTGAACTTCGCGAGGCGGGACCGAAACCGTGAGTGGCAACTGGAAGGCTGCGGCCCGGGGCATGCTCGAGGCGCGGAGGGACCGGTGCGGCGCCTGGGGATATAGCCCCGGGCTGGCCCCGACGGCCGAGGCGACCGCCCTGGCCGCCCTGGGGATCCTGGCCGGCGGCGGGGAGTCCGACTTGCCATCGGCGGCGGACTGGCTCCGTCAGCGGCAACGATCGGACGGGGCCGTCGGACTCTCCTCGGAGCTGGCCGGAACCGGCTGGGCGACGCCGCATGCGATCCTCTTCTGGAACGCCGCGGGCCTCGATCTGGAGCCGAGGCGGGCCGCGGTCCGTTGGCTCCTGGCCTCGAGGGGCGCGCGCATGGACGTCCCGCCTGCGGAGCGGCTGGGGGTCATGGGGCACGACACGAGCCTCGTCGGTTGGTCGTGGATCGACGGCACACATTCGTGGCTCGAGCCGACCGCCATGGCCGTGCTGGCACTCTGCCGCGAAGGGCAGGGGAGCCATCCCCGCGTGCTCGAAGGCCGCAAGCTCATCCTCGATCGCAGCCTGCAACACGGCGGCTGGAACTACGGGAATCGGCGGGTCTTCGGGAGCGAGCTCAGGCCGCAACCCGGGCCGACCGGGCAAGCCTTGCTCGCGCTCGCGGCCACCGATCCGAACGGCCGCCTCCATTGCGTGGACCTGGCGGTCTCCTACCTCCTGAACACCCTGCCCGGGACATTCGCCCCGATCTCGCTGGCCTGGGGAGTCCTCGGGCTCCATGCGTGGCGAGCATGCCCGCCCGAGTCGGAGTCCTGGTTGTCCCGGTCGTTCGAGGCCCATCGGGCCGATCGAGACGCGACCGTGGGGACCGGGCTCCTGCTCGTCGCCTCGGCCGGCAAGCTCCCCTCCCATTCGGGGGCCTCATCATGAAGCGTCGCTCGTTCCTGACGGCGGCCGGGGCAATCGCCGCCGGCGGCCTGGGGCTCCGGGCCGCACGGTCATCCGGCGAGGCCTGGATGCGGTCCTCGGTCTTCGTCGGCTGTGCGCGTTCCTATTCGGAGGACCTCGAGCCGATCATCGCCGCCGGGCTCTCGGAGCTGGGGCTGGGGCCCGACCGGATCCGGGGCAAGACGGTCCTGCTGAAGCCGAATCTCGTGGAACCGGTCCGGGCCGAACCCCAGATCAACACCCACCCGGCCGTGGTCCGGGCCGCCGCCGAGGTCTTCCGGCGCGGGGGGGCTCGCGAGGTCCTCGTCGCCGAGGGGCAGGGGCATTGTCGGGACTCTCGGCTGGTCCTCGACGAATCCGGGCTCGGCTCGGTGCTGGCCGAGTCCCACCTCGAGTTCGTCGACCTGAATCACGACGACGTCGTCCGGGTCCCCAACGGCTCACGGTTCACGGAGCTGGCGGAGCTGGTCCTCCCGGCGACGCTCCGCCGCGCCGACCTCATCGTCTCCATGCCCAAGATGAAGACCCATCACTGGGCGGGCGTGACCCTGTCGATGAAGAACCTCTTCGGCGTGATGCCCGGTGTCTGCTACGGATGGCCGAAGAACGTGCTCCACCACGCGGGAATCCCGCAGTCGATCATCGACATCAATGCCGCGGTCCGTCCGCACCTGGCCATCGTGGACGGCATCATCGGGATGGAGGGTGACGGTCCGATCATGGGGACGCCGAAGCCGGCGGGATTGCTCGTGATGGGGACGAACTTCCCGGCCGTCGACGCCACCTGCGCCCGGCTGATGGGGATCGACCCGGCGCGGGTGGCCTACCTCGCCGCGTCCTCGGGCTTCCTCGGGCCCATCAAGTCCGAGCACATCGCCCAGCGTGGGGAGCTCATCGGCCCGCTCGTGCAGCCGTTCCGATTGCTCGACCATCCTAGCCTTGCCCAGCTTCGAGCACGCGGCTAGACCCCCGTCACGTCCGGTTCCGCGGGAACGAGCACCCCGGAGTAAAGACCGACGCGGGCCGACTGCAACCAGGATGAAGTCGCGAAGGGGTTCAATCGGCGCCAGGAGGATGGCAAGCCCGGCCTGAGGCAGCACCAGGCCCAGGATCGACGGAAGATCATGGCGCCGCATCGGAAACGCCGGCTTCGGCACTCAGGTCCCTACTTCGGCAACCCCCTTCAGGTTTCGACGACCACCGCCACTCAGGCGGCCATGGATTCGGTCCGCGTTCTCTCCAATACTGGCGGATTGACGTCGAACACACGATCGACGTGTATCAAGACCACCCGATGGGGAGATTCCGACGATGCAACTCGAAGCCGAATGGGACAGCAAGCCGAAGCCGACGATCCAGATGCGAGAGGTCCTGATCGTACCGAAGTCGGGCGGGACAATGCTGGCTTATGCACTCGGAACGATCGGCGTGGCGTTCCTGCTTTGTGTCATCGCCGCGGCGACCAACAGCCCAGGCTGGATCCTGCCCGCGATCCTCCTGGCGGGGGGAGCCGTGGTTGTGCTCACCGGACTCTTCACGGTCGGCCCGAACGACGCGAAGGTGCTCCAGCTCTTCGGCGACTACCAGGGGACCGTCCGAGAACCCGGCCTGCGCTGGGTCAATCCCCTCTACACGAAGAAGCGAGTCTCGCTCCGGGTGCGGAACTTCGAGAGCGAGCGGCTCAAGGTCAATGACCTCTCCGGCAACCCGATCGAGATCGCCGCGGTGGTCGTCTGGCGAGTCGTGGACACGGCGGAGGCGCTCTTCCACGTCGACGACTTCACGGACTTCGTCCACGTGCAGAGCGAGGCGGCCATCCGCAACCTGGCGCTGAGTTACCCGTACGATCCGCACGTCGAGGGGGAGATCGCGCTCCGGAGCCACACGGCCGAGGTCGCCGAGCACCTCAAGTCCGAGATCCAGGAGCGGCTCCACCAGGCCGGCGTGGACGTGATCGAGGCGAGGATCAGCCACCTGGCCTATGCCCCGGAGATTGCCCATGCGATGCTCCAGCGGCAGCAGGCGACGGCGGTCATCGCCGCCCGCCAGAAGATCGTGGAGGGGGCCGTGGGGATGGTCGAGATGGCGCTCGACCGGCTCTCGCATCAGAAGATCGTGGAGCTGGACAACGACAAGAAGGCGGCGATGATCGGCAATCTGCTCGTCGTCCTCTGCTCGGACCGCGGCACGCAGCCCGTGGTCAATGCCGGCAAGGGCTGACGGCCCCGCGGCGAGGCCGGGCGCGATCAGCGCTGGCGAGCCAGGGGCCTGGGCGTGCCGTCCCCCTCCCGAATTTCATAAGAGCCGTCCGGCTTCAGGTCGCGGAAGCGATCCTCGTGGCCGGACGGCCATTTCACGCGAACCGAGTCGATCTTCGACGCGGAGCCGAGGCCGAAGTGAAGCCGGCCGTCGCTCGCCGAGGCGTAGCTGCCGCCGCCCATTCGCTGCGAAACCCAGCGCCGGCCCGCGGCCTCCACCGTGACGCGCGTGCCGACACCGTCGCGGTTGGATTGAACGCCGCGGAGCTTCAGGCAGAGTGAATGAGCATGTGGCAGCCTGGATTCGTTCTTCAGCAGGACCGGGGATTCGTTCTGGGCCACGACGAGCGCGTCGACGAGGCCGTCGTCGTCGAAGTCGCCGGTGACCAGGCCCCGGCCGACGTGGGGGACGCGGAACGGAGAGTCGGGAGCGGCGGGTAGCTCCGCAAGGCGGCCCGATGGATCGCCGAGGAAGAGCTGGATCGGCATGGCGTAGGGGAAGAGCGGGCGGATGTCGCTGACGTAGCCGTTGGCGATCATGAGGTCGAGATGCCCGTCATTGTTCGCGTCCAGGAAGGAGATGCCGAAGCCGAGCCGGAAGCGCGTGGGGGCGGCCAGCCCCGCGGCGGCGCTACGGTCGGCGAAGAAGCCGTCGCCGAGGTTGGCATACAGAGTCGTCGACTCGTCGTAGAAGTTGGTGACCGCGAGATCGGGGCGGCCGTCGCCGTCGGCATCTCCGCAGGCGACCCCCATGCCGGCCTGGAAGCCGCCGGCGGCATTGGCGGCGAGCCCGGCGAGGTGGGCTCGCTCCTCGAACCGGAATCCGCCCAGGTTTCGCCAGAAGAAGTTCGCCGTCGTGTCGTTGGCGACGAAGAGGTCGACGAGGCTGTCGCCGTCGAGATCGGCGGCCACGACGCCGAGCCCGCGGCCCTCGCGCTCGTCCATCCCGGCCTCGTGCGTGACGTCCACGAACCGCCGGGCGAACTCGTTGCGGAAGACGTGATCCGGCATGGCGTCGACCTCGCGCGGGTTGCACGTCATGGCGATCGTCCCGGAGGGATCCTTGCAGAGCCTCGGATGGTCGGGATCCCAGGCACCATAGTGGCAGACGTAGAGATCGAGGTCTCCGTCATTGTCCAGGTCGGCGAAGGCGGCCGAGGTCGGCCAGTCCCGTTCTCCCCCCAGGCCCATCGCCTCGGTCACGTCCTCGAACGTCCCGTCGCCCCGGTTGCGAAACAGCGCGTACGAGCGCCAGCGGGTGACGAAGAGGTCGGGATGGCCGTCATTGTCGTAGTCGCCCACGGCGACGGCGTGGCCGTAGCCCCCCCTGAACGCGGCGATGCGGCTGCGGGTCGTCACGTCCTCGAAGGTGCCGTCGCCGCGATTGCGGAAGAGTCGATCGGCCGAACGGCCGCTGGGATCGGCGGGGGGAAACGCGCCTCCCTGGACGAGGAAGAGGTCGAGCCGACCGTCGCCGTCGTAGTCGAACGCCGCGGCCCCGCCGCTCGACATCTCCGGGAGCTGGTGGATCGGGCTCGTGCCGTTGTCCATGAGGAATCGTTCCAGCCCGGCCTCGCGAGTCCGCTCGACGAACCGGGGCAGGGCGCCGGGCTCGCCGCGGGATGGCCCGGCGAACAGGACATCTCGCTCATGCGGATCGGCGGGGAGCCCGAGGGCCTGGGCGAGTGTCGCCCCCGAGCGGGCCGGCGCGGGGTTGCCGACCGGGGGGGCCGGGCTCGCCGGGGTTGCACCCGGCTCCCTCGCGGCGATGATCTCCCGAAAGGCCCGGGCCTCGAAGGGTCGGCCGAGCTGATCGGCGAGGCCGGCAAGCTCCTCCAGGTGTTCCGCGAGCTTGCTCGACTTGTAGATCGTCAGATATCGGTCCCAGTCGCGGTCATGCGCGTCCTTCTGCCGGCGATATCGCTCCGCCTCCGCGTGATCCCCGGCCTCGAGTGCGAGCAGGGACAGTCGGACCATGGCGTCCGCGCGGCCGGGTTCCTGCATGAGCAGGCCCTCGAGGGCGCGTCGCTCCGCACCCGAGTCATGGCGACGTGCGGCGAACCAGGCTTCCAGTGAGTACATCGAGGCGGCGTCGAATGACGAGGCCGGCAGTCGAGACGCGGCCCGTGCCGCCTCGACCGGCTGTCCGGCCGCGAGGGCCAGGTTGAGCCACGCCTTCCACGCGTCGAGGTTGTCCGCCGGCCGGGAGAGGAGCGGCTCGAGGGTGGCGCGGGCCTGATCAAAGGCACCGGATCGCACGGAGAGGTTGGCCCGGGCGATGCTCAGCAGGGCCGCGTCACCCTCGACCGGGTCGCCCATGCCCGACTCGAGGACGTTCATGTTCAATTCGAGGGGGAACGGCTCCAGGTCCAATCCCAGGTGGGCCTTCAGGATCCCCAGCCGGATCTCCTCCTTCGCGGCGGGGGGCCCCGAGGCCAGCCGCCAGCGTGCTTCCAGCAACCGCCTGGCCTCGTCGGGACGCCCGAGCTGGTTGAGGAGGATCACGTGCGTGCGAGACAGCTCATCGCCGTCGGGCCCGTTGATTCCCGCGGCGTCCCTCAGGACCCGTTCCGCGTCGCCGATCCTCCCGAGGCTCAGGGCCGCCCGCGCCATCGGTCCGGCGGCCCGAGCGAAGTGGGGGGAATTCGCGGGAATCGCGGAGAGGGTCGCGAGCGCCGCCGCGGGGCTCCCCCTGGCCACCTCGCAGAGGCCGAGCTGGAGACGTACGTCCTCCCGATCGGGCCGTCTTCGAACCAGCTCGGCGAGGCTCTTGTGAGCGAGGCTCAGCCGGCCGGTATCCATCTCCCCGATGGCGCGGCGGAGCTCGCCATCGAGTCTTCGATCACGCCAGGCCGATGTGCCGACGAATGCGGCGGCGACCAGGATTGTCGCCGCCAGGGCCCAGGCCGCGACTCGTCGAACGCCGGCAGCCGGTAGGCCTCGCCGCCGCCGCGCCGGGCTGCGATGATCTGCGGTCGGCACGGCTCCCTCTTCCACGAGACGGCTCCCTGATCCTGACGGGCATCCCGAACGGATCCGGGGTTCATTGGGACGGGCGGGCCGTCTCGCCGAGGAGGCGATAGTGGTTCGCCAGGCCGGACTCTCCACGCCGCTCGTGATAGTCGGCCAGCAGCCTGTTGGCCTCCGGGTTGCGGGGCTGGCTCGCGAGGATGTTGCGGAGCCAGCGAATGGCCTGGTCGTCCCGGCCATGTTCGAGCATCCACGAGGCCAGCTTCAGGCGATGCTCCAGGCGATCCGGCTCGGTCATCATGCGATCCCGGAGCTGGACGACCTCGAGCTGGTCCGCTCGAAGCTTGTCGACCCGATCCTTGTCGGCCTGGGCTTCCTGCTTCCGGTCGAGCCGGCCGTAGATCAGCATCCGCTGATAGAGCGAGTCGAGGTCGAGCGGATCCGACTCGATCGCGGCGGTCAGATGCACGAGGGCGGCCGACGTATCGCCGCGGAGGATGTCGAGCGACGCGCGTTGACGGGTGGCGTCATGGCTGGCGGGCTCGAGCTCGAGTGCCCGGTCGATCAGGGACGACGCGGCGTCCAGCTCGCCGCGCTTGAGCCTCAGCTCGCCGAGCCCGAGCAGCCCGCGAGGGTCATCCGGATTCGCGGCGATGTAGATGTCGAATTCCCGGATCGCCTCGTCATCGCGGCGATTCTTGGCGAGGGCCCGCGCGAGCCCGAGCCGGGCCCGATCGAGGCCGGGGTCGCGGTCGAGGGCCTCGCGGAAGTGCTGCTCCTCGACCTGGGGGTTGTGCTCCTCGAGCCTCGCGTCGATCTCGGTCTGCCAGAGGAACGGCTTCGGGTCGCGGGGCGAATCGGCGATCCATTTCTGGATGACCTTTCCGGCCATCTCCAGCCGATAGGTCTCGAGATAGACGCGAGCCAGGGCCTCGAGGAGCGGCGGGTCGGGCTCGGTCGCCTCGTTGAGGAGATTCAGGAGGATCGGCTCCGCTCGGATGAACAGGCCAGCCTGGGTGAAGACCAGGGCACGAAGACGATAGAGGGGCCTTGCGTCATGGCCGAGCTGTTCGGCCCGATCCAGACATTGCATGGCCTCCGGGAGGTGACCGAGGGAGAACTCCGCCCGCGCCTTGAGGAATTGGGCCTCGGCCGAATCCGGACGGCTCCGGATCCAGGCATCCAGGTGGGCGAGGGCATCGACGGGCCGCCCCTGGTCGATCGCGGCACGGGCGGCCCGCGACTCGCGGGAAAGGGGGGTGTCCCGACGGGCTATTACGATGATTGCGACGACCACGAGCGCGGCGAGGACAAGAGCCGAGATCAGGCGACGGCCCCGAACCGTCAGCCCTCGTGAAGGGACGGCGGTGGGTTCGGCCATGATCTCAACCCTCGTCCTCGCGATGGAATCCCCGGCGAGGCATTCTACCCGACACCTGGCTGCTTGATCCAACGAGGGCCGGCTCCGGGGGACGGGGGCGGACGATGAAACTCGACCGATCGTCACAAGGAGCCGGCGCCATCACGACCCGGGAAGGGGGGAATCCGTCCCGGACCCCGGGGCGGCTCAGGACTCCGTCGGTGCCTTGGGCTTGGAGCCGAGGGTCGGCTTGCTCTTACCGGTGCCGTAGTCTTTCGGCTGCATCTTGGTCGGGACGTAGCCGGTGTTGGCGGGGACGCCTTCATCAATCCCGCTCGATCCGCAACCGGAGAGGGCCAGGCAAAAGCCCAGGAGGGCGAGGCACGACGGCACGCGCATCAGTTTCTTCATCGTTGAAATTCTCCGCGACCTTGCGACGTTCGAGCAAGGCGAGGGGTTGACGAGCAAGGATGGTCCGCATCGAGTTCCGCCCCGCGGGATCACCACGGACCTGGCGGCGGGGCGGGGGGACGAATTCGCGGTGATCGTGGACCCGGGCGTGCCGTCGAGTCCGGACGCCGGGGCCACGATGAAGGACGGATCAAGACCGCGATGCCCGACGATCAATAGGCGTCGGAGCTAACGACCTCGCCACCGTTTCGGGTGCCGATGGCCCACCAGGTCGGCTGGGAGATCGTATCCTTGATGAACTTCACCGAGCCATCGGAGAAGGCCATGTTCACGCCGCCCGGATGGTTGCTCGTCGCGGTGACGATGCCGGTCACGCCGCCGAATTCACCCTGCTCGCCTCCGGAGTTGAGGAAGCACGTGTACTTGTTCGGCGTGTTGAAGTGATTGTACGCGTTGACGTAGTAGTGCCACGGATAGGCAAGTGCCCAGGAGAAGCCATTGACCCAGCCGTTCGCGATCCCGGTCGTGGTCGGAGGCTGGCCCTGACACTGCTGCAGGAGCTTCTGGGCGTAGGCCACGTTGCCGGAATCATGGGTGTTCCAATCGGCCCCCTTGAGGTCGAATGCCGTCCTGAGCGCGAGGCCGCCGCCGGATGAGGCGGTGATGGCCGGCCCGTTGACGCCGATCAGCTTCTCGCTGAACAGCGCGGTGTTGCTGCTGCCGTCGGTGACGCCCTCAAGCCCGAAGAAGGCGAGGTTGGAGTCCGCGCCCCACCACTCCTGCGGATTTCGGGTGTAGTTGGAGACGATCGTCCCGCTCCACATGCGAATCGAGCCGGATCCGCCGAAATTGCCCCGATAGCTGATCGGGGCCCAGGGGGCGGCGGGCCGGGTCTTGATGCCGTCGGATGGGCAGAGGAATCCGGGGAGGGCGTTGTACGTCACGGTCGTGTTCTGCGGCCCGTCCGCGGCGATGCTCGAGTTGTAGGCGTTGTAGAGGGTCCCTTGCTCGATGTTCGGCAGCAGGGCGACGGCCCAGCTCGCATTCCAGCCCCACCCGTTGCCGCCGTTGCTGGGAGGACAGCAACTGGCGCCCCCCGCCGGCCCGAGGAACATCAGGTAGGAGGGGAAGCAGTTGTAGGTGGAGTGGTAGTTGTGGACCGCGAGACCGAGCTGCTTCAACTGGTTGGTGCATTGGGCCCTGCGAGCCGCCTCCCGCGCCGACTGCACGGCGGGCAACAGCAGGGCGATCAAGACTGCGATGATGGCGATCACCACGAGGAGTTCGATCAGGGTGAACCCTCGGGCGATGCGGGCACGTGACCTGAACATCGGCGGGAGACTCCGAAGTGACAGGGAAGCACGACGATAAACGTCGAAATGAAGCACGACCCGCCTTGGTGAGGCGGACGCAGCGCGCCGGACGCAGACGACCACTTGGAGGAGATCGATGACCCGATCAATCATCTGACAAAGGCAATGATCGCTCCTTATACACCAACGGCGACGGAAAGCAAGAGTTCGGCCCGGGAGTTTTTTCGCAATGCCCGGGTTCATCCCGATTGCACGGCAGGGTCACCCGGGGTGAGGTGGTTTGGCGATGCCGCTCGGTCCGGGGACGGGTACTTGTCGGCTGGAATTGCGATCGGTGATGATGACGTCCGAGCCGGCGATCCCGGGTCCGGATCATAGGTCGAACGATAGAGCCACCTCGTGCGAGGTCCAGGGATGCGGCGTGCGAGTTCCTTCTGGGTGGTGGGGATCGTGCTGCTCGGTGGGATCGTCGCCGCGGCCGCCGTCGTGGGCCTGGCCGCACGACGACGTGGATGGCAGGCCGATCTCGACGCCGCGCGGAAGGCCCTGGCGGAGGGTCGGCACGCGCTGGCCAGGCAGCGGCTCGCGGACCTGGCCGAGCGCTGGACCCATGATGGGGAGGTCCTCCTGCTCCTGGGCGAATGCGAGCTGGCACGGGGACGGCGGGATGACGCCCTGGCCGCGTGGAGCCGGATCCGGAAGGAGAGCCCGTATCATTCCCGCGCGGCCCTCCTCCGGGCGACCCACCTGATCAACTCCGGGCGCTATGGGCCGGCCGAGCGAGTCCTCATGGAGGCGCTCGAGGGCCCCGTCGCATCCGGCACCTATGAGCTCGAGCGGGCTCTGAGCCGACTCTTTCGCTTCGAAGGCCGGTTCGAGGACGTCCGCGAGATCCTCCGCCGGAGCTGGTGCCGGAGCGACGATCCCGCGGCGGTCCTCCGGGAGCTCTGGCTCCTCGACTTCTCGCCGATGCCCGTGGAATCGTGGGGGCTGGTGCTCGACAAGGCGGACGCCGAGGATGACCGCGTCTGGCTCGGTCGCGGACGGCACGCCACGATGACCGGTCGCTTCGAGGAGGCCCGCCGCTGGCTGGAACGCTGCGTGGAGAAGCGGCCCGCCGACGCGGCCGTGCTCCGCGCGGAACTCGACCTGGCGCTGGCCGCGGACGATCCCACGCGATTCTGGGCCATCGCGGGGCGCATCCCGGCCGACCGGCTGGGGCCGGCGGAGGTCGCGTATCTACGCTGCTGGCTGCGGCGAGTCGCTCGCGACCGCGTCGGCGAACGGCTCGAGCTCGAGGCCCTGGCCCGCGACTTCCCTGGGAACATCCCGGCCCTGGAGCGGCTGGCCGCCGTGACGCTGGAATCCGGCCGGCCGGGGGAGGCCGAGAGATTGCATCGCGAGAAGGCGGAGGCCGATAAGGCCAAGGACCGGTTTCGAAAGGTCCTCCTGGACGAGAGCCGGCTCCTCGCCCACGCCGGGGAGCTTTCCTCGCTCTCCGCCTCGCTCCACCGCGAGTTCGACGCGGCGGCCTGGTCGTTGCTGGCCCGGGCCGCGTCGGACGGCACGGGTCCCGAGCCGGCGCGGGTCCGGTTCGACGGCACGACGGCCGTTTCCGAGACGATCCTCTCGTCTGCCCGCGAGATTTCCGCCCCGACCCGGAAGGCGGCCGCCGGGCCCGTCCCCGATACGGCCATGCTCGCCGATCGCCTCGCGGACCTCCGCCCGGCCGCCGACAGCAAGCCTGGGCCGCTCGCCGCCGAGCGCGACGGCGACCCCGGGGCGACCGCCTCGACCACGGCCTTCGCGTTCCGCGACGACGCCGAGGCGGCCGGCCTCCGGTTCCTCTTCGACAACGGAAAGACCCCCCAGTTCCTCCTCCCGGAGACGATGTCCGGCGGCCTCGGCCTGATCGACTTCGACGGCGACGGCTGGCTGGACGTCTACTGCATCCAGGGAGGTCCGCTCGACCCCGGCATGGACTCGTCCACAACCGGGCCGGGAGACAAGCTCTTCCGCAACCGGGGCGACGGCACCTTCCAGGACGTGACCGAGGCGATGGGCCTTCGGACTCTCCTGCGAGGGCGTGGCTACGGCCTGGGGGTCGCGGTCGGCGACTACGACAACGACGGCCGCCCCGACCTCTTCCTGACCCGCCTGGCCACCTACGTCCTGCTCCGCAATCGGGACGGACGGACGTTCGAGGACGTCACCGAGATCGCCGGCCTATCTGGTCGCCGCGACAACCCGACGTCCGCGGCGTTTGCCGACCTGGACAACGACGGCGACCTGGACCTCTATGTCTGCCATTACATGATCTGGGACCCCGCCGATCCGCGCCTCTGCAAGAACGAGAAGGGTGAGTATTTCTACTGCGATCCCAGCAAGGTCGAGCCGTCCGCGGACCACGCCTTCCGCAATGACCGCGGCCGGTTCGTCGACGTCACCGAAGGGGCGGGCTTCGTCGATCCGGGGGGCAGGGGGCTCGGCGTCGTGGCCTCCGACGTGAACGCCGACGGCCTGGTGGACCTGTTCGTCTCCAACGACGGCACGGCGAATTACCTGTTCCTCAACAAGGGCGGATTCCGCTTCGAGGAGTCGGCCCTGATGGCGGGCGTGGCGGGGAACGCCTCCGGCGGCTACCAGGCGGGGATGGGCGTCGCCGCGGGCGACCTGGACGGCGACGGCCGCCCCGAGCTGCTGGTGACCAACTTCTACGGCGAGGGGACGAGCCTGTATCGCAACCTGGGGAGCGACCTCTTCGCCGACGAGAGCGGGGCGTCCGGGCTGGGGATCGAGACGCGCTACCTCCTCGGCTTCGGCATCGGGCTCCTCGATGCCGCCAACCGCGGGCGGCTCGACGTGATGATCACGAATGGTCACGTGAACGACAATCGTCCTTATTACCCGTATGCCATGCCCGCGAGGCTCTACGAGAATCGCGCCGGGCCGGGGGGATTCAGGCTGGTCGACGTCTCGGAGCGGGCCGGCGCGCCGTTTGAGGTCAGGCGGGTGGGACGCGGGCTGGCCGTGGGAGACCTGGACAACGACGGCCGGGTCGATGCGATCCTCCTCCCCCAGAATGAGCCGGTGGCCTACCTGCACAACGTCGGCGCCGCGGGTCACTTCGCGACCTTCCGGCTCGAGGGGAGCCGGTCGAATCGCGACGCCGTCGGCGCGGGGCTTACGGTGATCGCGGGGGACCTCCGCCGATCGCTCGAGCGGACCGGCGGGGGGAGTTTCCAGTCCGCCTCGGATGCGAGGCTCCACGTCGGCCTGGGCCGGAGGACGCGGATCGATCGCGTGGAGGTCCGGTGGCCGTCCGGCCGGACCGGACACTGGGAGGGCCTGCCGGCCGACGCGGCCTACCTCTTGCGGGAGGGGGATCAGGAGGCCCGCCCCTTGCCCGGATTCCGCGCCCCCATGCCGTCTCCGGGTGTGAGGGCCGCGAGGCCGTGAGAATCCCGGCGCCGGCTGCCAGTCCAATGCGCGGCAACTCGCCAACTCGCCACTGGCCCCGCGGGTGAACGGTCTGCTAGGATGGGCGGACCTCGGTGGCTCATTCCCTCCTCTCGCTGGTCCCTTCACCGGAACCGACCGAGTCAGGGCCCCACTCCGGACAGGTGAAGCATGCTCAAGCCGTCGGTTCAGCTCCACGAACAGGACGGGATCCTGATCGCGGAGTTCTGGGATTGCTGGCGTCTGGACCCCGCCCCGATCCAGGAGCTGCGGGGCCGTTACGACGCCCATCTCCGGAAGCATGGGCGTCCCGAGGTCGTGATCGACCTCAGCGGCGTGGGATTCGCCGGTTCCGCAGCCCTGGGCCATTTCGTCACGCTCCACCGCGATGCCCGCAAGAACGGCGGCCGGCTCGTCTTCTGCAACGTCGATCCGACCGTCATCGAGGTCTTTCGCGCCAGCAAGCTCGAGCCCCTCTTCGATTTCGTGGAGGGGCGTCAGGCGGCACTCGACCTGATCATGAAGGGGCCCGCCGCCGGGGCCGAGTCCCCCTCGCCCGGGCCGGCCGTCCCGTCGCGTCCGCCGCTCGGCGGCCGGCCGTCGTCCAGCCCGCTCCGGCGGAAACGTCCCGAGGCCGAATCCGAATGAACCCCGGGCTCCCGGTGCACCGGGAGCTCAATCCCGACAGGTCGCCGCCCTCTCCAGGATCTTCTGACATGGCCACTTCCGCCCGGATCCAGGTCCAAGACATCGACGGGATCAAGGTCGTCCGGTTCACCGACAACCAGCTCTTCGACGAACGTACGGTCCGAGAAGTGGCCGAGCAGATCGCCGTCAGCCTGCCGGCCGACGGGTCGCCCATCCGGCTGATCCTCGACTTCTCGGAGGTCAGCATGCTCTCCAGCAGCGCCCTCTCCAAGTTCATCCTGATCCAGCGCCGGGTGGACTCGACCCGCGGCAAGCTGCGGCTCTGCGAGCTCTCCCCGATCCTCCAGCAGGTCTTCCGGACCTCCAACCTGGACCGACTCTTCACCATCGACCGCGACCTGCGGTCCGCGACCGAGGCCCTCCGCTGAGCCGGTCGATCAGACGCGGGCCTTCAGCCATCCTCCGCCCAGGAACCGCGCGCCGACCAGCAGCGCCCGCAGGTGGAGGTCCACGAACATGGCGATCCATGCTCCTCGGAGCCCCAGCTCGTAGCCGCCCGCGGTCGACGGCATGATGAGGAGATAGGTCAGCGGGATGCGGATGACGAGGTAGCCGGAGACGGTGATCAGCCAGGGCCAGCGCGTGTCTCCCGATCCGTTGAGCGTGCCGTTGAGCACGTTGATCGTCGCCAGGGCGGGCATGGCCAGCGCGACGATCCGCAGGACCGAGGCGCCCTCCCGCAGCACCTCGGGCTGACGTCCCGCCAGGAAGACCTGGAGCATGACCTCGGACCGAGTGTAGAGCAGCACGCCCAGCAGCGACAGGAAGGCGGTCCCCGTCGTCCAGGCCGTCGCCGCCGACCGGGCCGCCAGGCCCGGACGTCCGGCCCCCAGATATTGCCCCGCCAGCGTGCTCGCCGCGACCGCGAAGGCGGAGATGGTCAGGAAGGCGATCGCCTCGCATCGGATGGCCACGCCGTGGGCCGCCGTGGCGATGGGCCCCAGCCGGTTGATCAGCCGGAGGAACCAGAGCTGGCAGCCGACGTTGGTCAGGCTGTCTCCGGCCGCCGGCAGGCTGATCCTCAGGAGCCGGGCCAGGGCCGACCGATCCGGATGCAGGTTCGCCTTCCCCAGGCCCAGCCCCGATCGTCCCCGGACCAGGATTGCCAGCATCAGCAGGCCGCCGATCCCCTCGCCGCAGGCCGTGCCGATCGCGATGCCGGCCAGGCCGAGCGCCGGCACCGGCCCCCAGCCGATGGCCAGGAGCCAGGTCAGGCCGACATTCACCACGTTCATCAGGACCATGATCTTCATGCCGGTCCGGGTGTCGCCGGCGCCCCGCAAGCAGGCATTTCCGACGGCCGTGCAGGCGAGCATGGGCGCCGCCGCTCCGACGATCCGGAGGAAGACGATGGCGGAGTGCGCGGAAGCCCCGCTCAGGTTCATGCCGAGGACGAGCACGGGTGCCAGGAGCTCGATGAAGAGGAGCGCGGCGAATCCCAGGCCGAATCCCAGGACGAAGGACTGGCCGCAGAAGCGTACCGCCTCGTCCCACCGCCGCGCCCCGACCGACCGGGCGACGAGCGCCGTCCCCCCGACCGAGGCGATGGTGAAGAGCGTTCCCATCGCCCAGAGCAGGTAGTTGGCGACGGTGACCCCCGCCAGGTCGTCGGCCTCGAGATAGCGCCCGGCGACGATCGTGTCGGAGAGGCCGATCAGGTACAGGAGCGATTGTTCCACGAAGACGGGACCGGCCAGCCAGAGGACCTGGCCGGCGATCGATCCGCCGGGGATCGAGATCGACGGCCCCGGATCCGGCTCCGGCCCGACCTCGGACGGCTCGCCGATCGACGGGACGACCTCCTCGCTCAACGTTCGCCCCCGGTCAGCTCGGCCCAGCGGCCCACGCGGCGTGCGACCGATCCGGAGTCGATCGCGGCGGCCGCCCGTGCCACGAGATCCACCAGGGAGCCTCCCTCGACCGCCCACAATGCCGCCGCGGCGTTGGCGAGGACCACGGCGCGGACCGGCCCCCCTTCGCCCGCGAAGAGGCGGCGGAGGCGGTCCGCGCTCTCGTCCGGCCCCTCGACGCGGAGCGCCGCGGCGGGCGTCCGGGGGAGGCCGAAGTCCTCCGGGCTCCACGAGACGCCACGCACCGCGCCGGCTTCCACGACCAGGACCCTCGTGGGACCGTCCAGGGTCACCTCATCGAGGCCGTCGGAGCCGTGGACGACCACGGCCCGGCGGATGTGCCCGGCCCTGGCCAGCGCCCCCGCCATGGTCGCGGCGTGCTCCTCGGAGGGGACACCCATGAGCTGGTGCGTCGGCGAGGCCGGATTGCAGAGCGGGCCCACCAGGTTGAAGATCGTCCGATGCGGCAGCCGCCTGCGGATCTCCGCGACCCCCCGCAGGCCGGGATGGAATCGCGGGGCGAAGAGGAAGACCAGGCCGATTTCCTCGAGACAGCGATGGAGTGCCGGGGTGTCCGGATCGATGGCGACGCCGAGCCGGCCCAGCACGTCGGAGCTCCCGGAGCTGCCGCTGGCGGCACGATTGCCATGCTTGACCACCCGGACCCCGCACGAGGCGACCACGGCCGCCGTCGCCGTCGAGATGTTGACCGTATGGGCGCCGTCCCCGCCGGTCCCGCAGGTATCCAGGCAGGGCCCGCCGGCCGAGCCCGGGTCGAACGGGATCATCCGCTCGCGGACGGCGAGCACCGCACCGTGAAGCTCCTCCGCGGTCTCCCCCTTGCGATGGAGCGCCGCCAGGAATCGTTCGACCTCCAGGTCCTGCAGGCCGCCATCCAGGATGGCGCGGATGGCGTCCCGGCACTGGTCGGCGGAGAGGGATTCGCCGCCCTCGAGCCCCTCGATCGCCCGCGTGAGGGTTGAGGAGACCATCAAGGCACCTGGATCGTGTAGCGCTCGAGCCCGTCGCGGGCCCTCCGATCGACGCTCAGGAAAAGCCGCTCATGGTCGCCCCGCGCCCCGATGGCTTTCACGGCCTCTTCCGCGGTCTTGACGTCACGATCGTTCACCTTGGAAAGGACGTCGTTAGGGTGGCAGATCGAGGACAGGGGGCTATCCGGCTGGATGCCGACGATGATCGCCCCGGCCATCGTCTCGGGGAGCTGGTAACGGAGGGCCATCTGGCGGTTGAGCGTGGCCAGCTCGAGCCCCAGGGCGGTCGTGGTGGTCGGGACCCCGACATCTGCCCCTGGTTCCGCGTTCCGGACGAGGTCCGTCGGCTCCGACCGTCGGGGCGGCGACGGCGAGGGAGACCCCGGGATCGTGCGGTCGCGCTCCCCGACGGTGATCTGGATCGACATCTCCTTGCGGTCGCGCCAGACGACGACATCGGCCGGGATGCCCACGGGGGTCATGGAGACCGCGTTGATCAGGTGGTTCAGGTCGTGGATCGGAACGCCGCCGAACTTGACCACGACGTCGCCGTCCCGCAGGCCCCCTCGGGCGGCGGGCGAGTCCGGATGGACCTTGCCCACCCAGGCGCCGACGGGCCGGTCGAGCCCTAGTCTGGTCGCAACCTCCTGGTTGAAATCCGGCTCGAGGTCGACCCCGAGCGCCCCCCGAACGACCCGGCCATGGTCGATCAGCTCGTTCATGATCCATCGGGCCAGGTTGATCGGGATGCTGAAGCCGACGCCCTCGTTCCCCCCGCCGTTGGAGGCGATCGAGTTATTGATGCCGACCACCTCCCCCTTCATGTTGACCAGCGGGCCGCCGGAATTCCCCGGATTGATCGCCGCGTCGGTCTGGAGGAAGTCCTGATTCTCCACGTCCTGGAGCTCATCCATGTGTCGGCTCCGGGCGCTGATGATCCCCTGGCTGACCGAGTGCATCAGGCCGAACGGGCTCCCCATGGCGAGGACCCAGGTCCCCACGACCGCCGTGTCGCTGTTCCCCATCCGGGCCGCCGGCAGGTCGTCTCGATCGAGCTTGAGGACGGCGATATCGGCCTTCGGATCGCTCCAGACGCGCTCCGGCGCGATCGTCCGGCCGTCGTGGAGGTAGATCTTGATCTTGGCGGACTTGCCCCCCTCGACGACATGGTGGTTGGTGAGGACGTAAAGGCCCGGGGTGCGGTCGCAATGGACGATGACGCCCGATCCGGTCTCCTCGATCTTGCGGGGGCGCTGACCCTCCTCGTGGCGCGTCGTCTTGGTGGCGACGATGTGGACCACGGCCGGCGAGACGGCGCGAGAGACCAGCTCGAACATCCGGTTGACGTGATCGAACTTCTCGTATTCCCGGGCGAGCTCGTCGTAGATGGACTCGTCCGTGCGGCGGCCGGAGGCCGGATTCGGCGCGGGACGTTCGGGGGCGGCCGGCCGAGCGGCCTTCGTTCCCGCTCCTTCCCCGCCGACCTGGGCGAGGATCGGACGCCCCTCCCTCCCCAGCGAGAATCCCAGCACCAACCCCGCGGTCAGGGCCATGGAGGCCAGGACGATCGACGATGAGCGCGACATCGGCTTGCGTCTCCAACGCCGAGAGGAGAGGTAAGGCAACGATCTCGGCCACGGTGGGTTGATTCGCCCGTCCCTGCCAGGGTCCATGACAATATACCGCCCCCCCCAAAGGGGTGTCAAAAAATGCCCCAAACGCCCGCGACCTCCGCCCAGACCGCCCAGACCAACCCGTTTCAGAGGGACTCTCACCTTTCGATGGACAAGGCTCGGAGCTAGATTGAGGGATGGGAATCAGGGCCGACCGCGACGACGTGCGGGGCCCGGCTCGCTCTCGACCCGGCCACGCGTCGCGCGCCCCCGTCGAGCCTTCCAATCGAAATGGTGCACCTGATGGCGACGACCAATCCTCCGGGCCTGGCATTCGAAGACGACCTGCAAGAACTCATCCGGAGGGTCAACGACCACCCCGAGGTGCGACTCCGGCTCCTCGGCGAAGTCTCCTCGGCACTGGACGTCGCATCGCCGGCCAGCGAGGAGAGGCGGCGATCGCTCGCGGAGAAGGTCGAGCGCTGGCGCTACCAGGTGATCAATCACCGCGGTGGACGCCTGAGCGAGGACCAGTCCGAGCTCACGAGGAGGCTCGACCTCCTCGAGCTCGAGCTCGACGGTTCCCGGCCCCGGCCCCCGCGTTCGCTCCAGGCCCAGCTTGCGACGATCCGGGAGCGAAAGATCGAGGACGCGGCCTTGGAGGCGTGCCTCGACCCGCGGCGACGGATCGAGGACGTGGAGCGCGAGGCCGCCGGCCTGACGGACGCAACGTTCGGCGAGCGAGGATCCACGGCCGGGAGGCGGATCCTGCTCTACGCGCCGCTCTACCTGTCGAATCACTGCATCAATCACTGCCTCTATTGCGGGTTCCGGTACTCGAACCCGATGGCGCGGGACCAGCTCGACCTCCCCAGGGTGCTGGACGAGCTCGAGATCCTCGGCCGACGGGATTTCCGCCACATCCTGCTGGTCGCCGGGGAGCATCCGGCGATGGTCTCGGGCGAATACCTCGCCGGCATGGTGAGGGCAGTCTCGGGCCGCCACTATCACGTCGGAGTCGAGATCGCACCCCAGTCCACGGCCGGTTACCGCAAGCTCGCCGAGGCCGGCGCGACGAGCGTGACGCTCTACCAGGAGACCTACGACCCCGAGCGTTACGCGGCCTACCATCCCCGAGGGACGAAGGCGTGGTATGACTGGCGTGTCGAGGGGCCGGAGCGCGCGGCGGACGCCGGGATCCGACGCCTCGGCCTGGGGATCTTGCTGGGCCTGGGCGATCACGTGGAGGAATTGCGAGCCCTGGTCGCCCACGGGCGTTACCTCCTCGATCGCTATCCCGGCCTCAAGCTTTCGCTCAGCCTGCCGAGGATCCACGAGGCCCCGCAAGGATTCCAGCCTCCGTTCCTCATCGACGACGACACGCTCGTCCGGTCGTACTGCGCCCTCCGCAAGGCGTTCCCGACGGCGAATCTCGTCCTCAGCACCCGCGAGTCGGCCAGCCTGCGCGATCGCCTGGCGCGCGTCTGCATCACCCAGATGAGCGCCGGCAGCTCCACGTCCCCGGGGGGCTACCAGGAAGCCGAGTGCGACGTCGAGAGCCGGCAGCAGTTTCCCGTCCACGACCAGCGAACGGTCGAGGAGGTCCACGCCCGTCTCATCTCCGACGGCTTCCGGCCCCTCTGGGAGCCGGAAGGGCTCTGATGACCGGCGGCCGCCCGGACCGCAGCCGTTGACCCGCCCGGGTCGTTCCCCCATAATTCATGCACCTGTCGATTCGGGCCGGACCGTCGTCGGCACTGCTCCCGGGGGCCGGAGGGATGGCCCCCCGGCTCCGTACAAATCGCGCGAGGAGGGGGAGGATTGGATCTGCTCGGCCGGGCGCGGAGTTTCCTGAAGGGGGTCGCGGCGCCGCCGGTCTCGCGGACACAGTACTACAGCGTCGTCTGCCCGCTCGGCCATCGCGTCCGCGGTCAGCGGACCGAGGGATACCAGGCGCTGAGGTGCCCGGCCTGCGGAGAAGGCGTCTTCGTGCTGCCGGCCAGCCCGCTCCCCGAGCCGAGCCCGCCGGCGAGATCGTCCGCGCGGCGGCCCGTCCGCGACCGCGTCGCCGCCGATGAGGGCCCCCTGAAGCTCGAGGAACCGGCCGAGGCCACGGTCGACTTCGAAGAACCGCGCGAGATCGGCCGGGAGGTGGATATCGTCTGGGACGATGAGCCCCCGGCACCTCCGCCGCCGGTCTCTCCGCGCCCCTACGACCCGGACCTCTCGCTCCCCGAGTCGACGAAACCCCGGCGCGAATCGAAGCCGGACGGCCCGAGGCCGGCGAATCCGGCGGAGAGGCCTGCCTCGACGAGGGCCGTGCCGGGTCCGAAGGCCGATCGCCCCCGCGGAGAGACTCCGCCCGAGCTTCGCCCCGCCGCCGGGCCCCTCGTCGCCCCGGAGTTGAGGCCGGACCGCCCCGCGCGAGGCCTCGATCGCCGGCCGATCCTGATCGTGGCCGCCGTCGCGTTCCTGATCGTGGCCGCGTTCGCCATCCGCGGCTGGCGCACCCGGCGGGGCGAGCTGCCGCAGATCGCACGCCAGGGGAAGGAAGAGGGGATTCCCGCCCTCAAGGCCGGCAAGTTCGAGAGGGCGAACCAGATCCTGGGCGCGGCCCGAGAGGCGGTCGAGTCGCTGGGCGGCCGTGTCGAGGACGCGGAGGAGATCGTCAGGGCGGCCGGCGAGGCGGCCATCCTCGCCGACCTCAGCACCGACTCGCTCGAGTCGATCCTCGACGAGGCCGGCCGGATGTCACCCCAGTCCTGGGCTTCGCGCTTCGATCAGGTCTACAAGGGCCGGGCCGTGGTGATCGACGCCGCCATCACGGCCACGCCCGATTCGGCCCCGCGAGGCCGCTTCGAGATCGATTACGTGGTCGTCCCGGTCGGCGAAGGGGCGGCCCAGGAGCGCTACGCGCGGTTCGACCTGAGCGACTTCGAGCTGCTCAAGGAGTCCGGCCATCGCGTCGGCGATCACATCCTCATCGGGGCCCGTCTGGACCGGTTCGCTTACGACAAGGATGCCGGCTGCTGGATGATCCGGTTCGAGCCGAAGAGCGGGGTCCGGATCACGTACAACGAGGCGCTCGAGGCCCTGGGATGGTCCGGGACGTTCGAGCTCGACGGGATCGAGAAGGAAGGAGATCGGCCATGATCCGGCTCCGCACCGCCGGCGCCTCGGCCCTCTTCCTGGCGATCCTCGCCTTGCCTCGGGTGCCGTCCCTCGGCCAGGAGGCGGCCGTCCCGATCGAGCCGGCCGATCTCGGCCGACGCGCCGATCTCGTCGGCAAGCTGATCTCGGTCGATGACCGGGTGAAGCATTACATCATGACCCCCTCAGGGCCCTTCGATGAGCTTCATCTGAAGAGGACGAACGTCGTCCTGCGACTGCGCGGGCCGCAACGACCGCGGTCCCAGCCTCGGCCGATGCCGGTCATCGCCGTCGGGAGGCTGGCGCGCGAGGGGGATCAGCTCGTCATGGACGTTTCGTCTCTGGCCGTCCAACTGTCGGACCTGGAACGGTTGGAGAAGGGGGTGTCCGCGTTACCTCCCGGCGACTTCGAGAATCGCAAGGCCTGGGCCGCCTGGGCGGAGAAGCGGGGTGCGGAATTCAAGGATGCCGCCCTTTCCGAGAAGGCCCGCGGGGTGCTGACCGAGGCCCTTCGGCTCGAGGCCGACGGTCGCCGGGGGACCGTGGATGCACCCCGGGAATGGCTCGCGATGGCCGAGGAGGCGAGACGCCGCGGGGTCAAGGAGCCGGAACCGTCGGCCCTGGCCCATCGTGCGTTTCGCGCCCAGCTCGCGGAGGCGAACGGGCTGAAGTCGCTGGAAGCACTCCAGAAATCGGTCGAGCGTTTCTTCCCGAATGCCGCCAGCGACGTGGATTCCGGCCGGCTGAACCTGGCCAGGTGGGACGAGCCGTATCGCAACGATCCCGCCGGTGCCTACCGAATGGCGGCCGCCGACCAGCGAAAAGGGCTGGATCGACGGCTCTGGGGGGACGTGGAGCAGAAGATCCTCGAGGCCAAGGCCGCCGCCGACCCGATCTCCGCGATCGAGCTGGCGACGGAGGCTGAACGACGGCTCCCGGAACGCAAGGATCCGCTCGCGAATCGCCTGCTGGCCCAGGGCCTCGGCGTAGCCCGGCAGAACCTGGGTACGCTTCGCAAGGATGAGGCCCGATCGATGGCGGCGATCTACCGCGACCGGCTCAACGACCCGCGGGCCGCCCAGGAACTCCTCCGCGCCTGGCTGAGGATCCGGCGTGACCGCCTGAGCGAGACGGATGCCGATGGTCCCGTTGAGCTTGCGTCTCTCTACGAGGAGATGCTCCAGGATCGCACGGCGGCGAAGGAACTCCTCGATCGGGCCTGGAAGATCGCCCCGGGAACGAACGCGATCGCGGAGGCATTTCGGACCCGGGGTTATCGGCTCGACAAGGATCAATGGGTCGAGCTCTCGGCCACCGCTCCCACCGAAAACCCATCCCCCAACCCGGCTCCCGCGGCGGGCCTTGGCGGCGGCCTGCGAGGCAAGTCGACGGACGAGGTCCTCCGCCAGATCGGCTCGAAACCCGATAGCAAGGTCCTCTGCGGCACCAGGGGCCAGGTGGTCGAGCAGTGGATCTTCCACCTCCCCGGCCAGAACAAGGATCGCTACGTGAACTTCCTGCGATCCGCCGGTGACCTCCGGCCGCATGTCATCTCCGACTACACACTCCCTCGCCCGGCCGTCGGAATGCGGAAATAGGCGTGCCCGATCGAGGCAAGAGTGGATTTCAGCGGAATCCGCCGGGCCGCGGATTTTTTCGTTGATTTTTCCGGTTCGCACACCACAATACGGTGGAAATCCCTCCCCCCTTGCCCTCCTGATTCGCCGTCAGGCTGTGCTTCCTGCATACTCCCCAGAGGAGGCCGGTCGCTCAGTCGGACAACGAAAGGACTCGGAGATATCCCAACCGAGGTGTCGTCAAGATGCGGCGGGAATCCGAGGGATTTCGTCAAACCTTTGTCGCGATTGATCGTAAAGGAATGTGAGCCAGACAGTATAGGTCTCTGCCTCTTGCCGACGGCGCATAATATGCCTGGACCGAATGCAGGGGCTGCGGTCCGACGACAGAGGCCGAGAAAATGGACTGCGGCTCACGAGCGAACAGAGCGTGAGCTATCATCGTAGTGAATCTGAAACCGCTGAATGAATCATCCGGTTAGGCGGGCGTGATCTCGGTCCTGACGTGGCCGATCGGCTCCCGATAACCTGTGATGCTATAGAAACTCACCAGGAGGTGTCCAGTGGCCCGCAAAGACGCTTTACTCCGCCTCACGACCCGTCTGATGGCTCGCCGTGATGCGCTCCGCAAGGCCATCAATGGCGACCTGGATAGTTTCCATAAGTTCTCCCAGGTCAGCGGTGTCGGTGATAATGTCGACGCGGCGGTCGACTCCGCGAACGATGAGATCAGCTCTCAGCTCGTCGAGATCGAAAGCCGGGAGCTCGGACACATCGAGCATGCCCTCCGGCGGATCGCGGCCGGCGTCTATGGCCGGTGCGAATTCTGCGGGGGCAAGATCTCCGAGGCTCGGATCAACGCCCTCCCCTATACGAATAGCTGCATCGACTGCCAGCGCGAGAACGAGCGACTGGGGCAGCACCGCGGCATGGACGGCGAGCCGCAGCGCTGGGCGAAGGTCTTCGAGAAGCCGCTCGACGACAGCGAGGGCGATGCCCAGATCAACCTCAGCGACTTCGAAATGGACTTCAGCGAAACCGGTCGCTGAGCGAGCCTCGTCAACCCACCCCGGACGATGACTTCAAGCTGCCGCCCATCGGAACGGGCGGCAGCTTTTTGCGCTTTCGGTCATGGCCCGCGGGCTCGACATCATGACCGAGAACCCATCCACTGTATCCTGGCGGCAGCGGATGGGTCGGCATGTGAAGCGGTCGGCTGGCGGGGCGAGACCCCTGTGGACCGTCGGTCAGGGCAGGGCTCGATGTCAATAACGGCCGCGGCCACCGCCGCCGCCACCATAGCCACCGCCGCCGCCGCCGCCACCATAACCACCACCGCCGCCGCCGCGACCGCCGGGACGCTCCTCGCGGGGGCGAGCCTCGTTGACCGTCAGGCGACGGCCCCCGTGATCCTGATCGTGGAGGGCACGAATGGCCTCCTGCGCCTCGGCGTCGGTGTCCATCTCGACGAACCCGAAGCCCTTGCTGCGGCCCGTGTCACGGTCAGTGATGACCTGGGCGCTCTGGACCGTGCCGAACTGGGAGAAGAGCTGCTCAAGCTCCGAGCTCGTGACCTTGTAGGTCAGGTTCCCCACATAGAGTTTCTTGCCCACCTGCGATCTCCTGAGCGAAACGGAATCACGACGGCCCTCGCTTGAATCTCCGGGCCGAGTGGAGACGGGTTGCATCACAACCCGAAGAGCGGAAGGGCGACAGTGGAGACGAGAGGAGATTCCGGCAAGGATCTGCGTCCCGGGCTCATTGCGTTCCCAACCAATCAGGAACTATATCATAATCCCCGGGCCGGCCTAGATGGCTCTTTTCGATTTTGGTAAATTGTGGAATTCTCTTCCGGCACGTCCTCAAGACCCTCGATCACACCCGGGCTCCTCGGATCCCCTCGGCGTTCACGCCGGGCCGATCGCCGCCTCCCGGAGGGCCGTCTCATATTCCTCCGGCGTGTTGAGGTTGCGCAGCGACCGGAGCTCGGGATCGATCGAGAGGAACTCGGCGGCGGGGACGGTCCGCGTCCGCAGCCGGTCCTTCAGCGCCGCGAGCCGGAACCGGCCGTTCGCCAGCGAGTCCTCGATCACCGGGATGGCCGCGCGGACCCGGTAGAGTGCGGCCAGCGGATGCACCCTCCCTTCGGACTCGGGGATGGCCAGGTCGAGATCGCCGATCAGCTCCTCCAGCCGGAGGATCCAGCCGGGTCGAAGGAAGGGGGCGTCGGTCGAGACGGCAAAGGCAAGCTCCGCGGAGTGCGGCAGGGCCGTCAGGCCCGTGAGCAGCCCTCGCAGGGGGCCTTCCCCGGGGACCGCGTCGCGGACCACCGTGGGCCCCGGGGCGAGCGGGGGGAGCACCTGGTCGGGGGCGGCAACGACGACGATCGGGGACGCGACCTCGCCGACGATCCGAACCACCCGTTGGAGCAAGCACTCGGGGCCCAGGGGGAGCCATGCCTTGGGCCGCCCCATCCGACGGCTCTCTCCACCGCAGAGGATCACGCCCGCCACGCCCATCGCGGCCCCTCCCGTCCCCCGGACCCGAGGGCTATCATCCTGCCCGGTCCTTGATCGGACCACAAGGACGGGGGCATAATCCGGTTCGCTCCCCGGTTTCCCCACCAAGGACATCCCCCATGCTCAGTCTCCTCTCCGCGGCCTGCCTGGCGCTCCTCACGCCCGGGGATCCGGCCGCTCAGACGCCCGTCCCCTTCGTCGTACCCCCCGGCCTTGGGGACAGGCTGGAGATCCTCTCACCCTCGCAGGTCACGGTCGAGGGCTGGCTCGGGGCCCGAATCGCCGCCAACGAGACCCAACGGCTGAGGAACGTGGACACCGAACCCCTGCTCGCCGGCTACCGCAAGAGGCCGGGCGGCCATCCCTGGATCGGCGAGCACATCGGCAAGTGGCTGCACGCCGCGACGCTCGCCTGGGTCAACACGGGCGACCCGTACTTGAAGGCGAAGCTGGACCGGGCGGCCGCGGACCTCATCGCCTGCCAGGAGCCCGACGGATACCTCGGGACCTACGTCCCGGAGAAGCGGTTCGGCCTCTACGAGGGCGCGGACTGGGACGTCTGGTCGCACAAGTATAACCTGATCGGGCTCCTGACCTACCATCAGTACACCGGCAACGCCGCCGCCCTCGACTGCTGCCGCCGGATGGCGGACCTGCTGCTGGCCACCTTCCCGGCGAGGCGGAGCATCAGGGACGCCGGCACGCACATGGGCATGGCCGCCACCAGCGTGCTGGAGCCGATCGTGCTCCTCTACCGATTCACGGGCGAGACGCGCTACCTGGAGTTCGCGAGATACATCGTCAAGTCCTGGGACGAGCCCGGCGGCGCGGGCATCCTGGCCGCGATCCGCGCCGGCAAGGGATTGAACGCGACCGCCAACGGCAAGGCTTACGAGATGCTCTCGAACCTGGTAGGGCTCTGCGAGCTCGCCAGGGCGACCGGGGATCGGGACATGGTCGATCGCGACCTGGTCCGTGCCTGGCAGGACGTCGTCGCCCATCGACTCTACGTGACCGGCAGCACCAGCTCCCACGAGCACTTCCAGCGTGACCTGGTCCTGCCCACTCAGCCCTCGGCCAACGTGGGCGAGACCTGCGTGACGACGACATGGATCCAGCTCAACCTCCAGTTGCTCCGCCTCACGGGCGACGTCCGGTTCGCCAACGAGCTCGACCGGTCGGTCTACAACCATCTGGCCGCCGCCCAGAATCCCGAAGGAAACGACTGGTGCTACTACACGCCCCTGGAGGGCAAGAAGCCGTATGACGCCGGCATCAACTGCTGCCACTCGAGCGGGCCGCGGGGGATGGCCCTGGCCGTCCAGTCGGCCTATTTCCGGGCCGCGGGCGAGGGCGGCGACGTGCTGGTCTTGAACACACTGGAGAGCTCACGGGTCGCGGCGAAGCTCGGCGGCGTCGAGGTCGGGGTGATCCAGTCCGGCGGGTTCCCCGAGGACGGTGTGTCCGTGCTGACCATTCGCGCGGCCTCGCCGGCCCGCTTCGGCATCCGAGTTCGCGTGCCGTATTGGACCGAGCGACTCACCGTCGCGGCGGGAGGACAGACCATCGAGGCCCTCCCTTCCGGGGGCTGGGCTTCCGTGCCGGTCAAGGACTGGAAGGACGGGGACCGGATCCTGCTGGGCTACTCGTTCTCCGCGAAGATCGGAGACCAGGGCGGACCGAACAACCACGGGCGGGCCTTCCTCTCCTACGGGCCCTTCGTGCTGGCCCATGATGAGGCGCTCAATCCCGGCCTCGCGGCCTCCCCAGCGATCGGCCTGATTGAGCCGGTCGCGAGGCTGACCCGCGCCCGAGGGTTCAACCTGGCCTTCCTGGGGCAGGTTGCCGACCGTCACGGCAAGGCGCACCAGGCGGTGTTCGTCCCGTTCGCCGACGCGGGCTCGACCGGCGGCCGGTTCCGGGTCTGGTTCCGGAGCCCAGGAGAGCCGGCAAGGCCGACGGCCTCCCTGCTGGGGGACGGCGAAGAGGGCCGGTCGCGGCCGGGGAACCAGGAAGGCTCCATCGTGGACGGCGATCCGGCGACGTTCGTCGTGACTTATGATTCCCGTCCGGCCGACGACGATTGGTACTCCGTGACCCTGGCAGAGCCCTCGCGGATCACCCGGGTCGTCTTCACGCACGGGCATAGCTTCCACGATGGGGGCTGGTTCGACGCCAGCAAGGGCCGGCCCAGAGTCCAGGTCAGGCGCACCAGGGACGGGGCCTGGGAGACGGTCGGCGAGCTGGCCGGCTATCCGGCCACGACGGCGACCGACGACGGCGACCTGAAGGACGGCCGGTCGTTCGAGCTGAAGCTGGCGACGCCGCTGTCCGTCGCCGCGGTCAGGGTCGTCGGCTCGCCCGCGAAGGGGGACAAGCCCAGCCAGGCGTTCTCCTCGTGCGGCGAGCTCGAGGCCTTCGGAGACTGAAGGGAAGGATCACCGCGAGGGGCGGGGACCGTGGATCCAGAGCTCCTCCAGCACGCTGTATCCGCCCGGCTTCATCCCGAGCGCCTCGTAGGTGCGCTGCGCCCGATGGTTGGCGTTCTCGACGTAGAGTCGAACGCCGATGACGTCCGGGGTGGCGAGGGCCTCGGCGCGGAGATGGCCGAACAGGGCCCTGAAGACGCCGCGGCCGCGGTGCTCGGCATCCACATAGACGCTCTGGAGCCACCAGATCCAGCCATTTCGCCAGTCGCTCCACTCGCGGGTGATCGCGGTCTGGCCGACGACGCGGGGACCGGTCGGCTCCGAGACCTCCGCGACCCAGTAACGAAGCCGGTCGGGGTCGGAGAGGGCCATGGCGACCCCTCGATCGAGGCTTTCGAGGTCGAGCTGCTTCTGTTCGGTCTCGAGCGCGAGGAGCCGATTGTACTCGACGATCACCGGCCGATCGGCGAGCAGGGCGTCCCGGACGGTGACTCCGTGGAGGGCGCTCACAGGCGATCGCTCCGCTTGCTGCGGGCTCGGCGGCTCGCCTCCTGGAGGATCCGATTCTCGTCCTCGGTCAGCGCGGAGCGGCCTTCCCGGGCGATCTTGGCGAGGACCTCATCGAGCCGGGCGTCGAGCTGCTCTTCCGGTATCACGGTCACCGGAGAAGGCCTGGAGCCGAGTCCCTCGCCGCCCGAACGGCTCGTGCCCGAGGGCCTGGAGCGGGGGTTCTCGACCGGGACGGGCTTCACGATCCGGAGCCTGGGCCTGCGGAACCGGCCGCCCACCAGCCTTGACCAGCGGAGGTCGAACTGCTTGTAAACGAAGGCGAAGGCGGCGCCGATGAGGTGGGCCTCATAGGCAACGTTGCGCTCCGGTCGCACCAGCGGGAGCAGGAGGAAGATGGCGAGTGCCACCCACATCGGCATCCGCAGGAAGAAGAAGAGGAGGATCTCGCGTCGCGGGAAATAGAGGGTGAAGAGGGTGACCACCGCCATGACCGCCCCGGAGGCCCCGAGGAGGTGATAGAACTGGCCGCCCTTCGGGCCGAATTCGTGGAGCAGGGCCCAGCCGAGGGTGCTCACGCCCGCCGAGGCCAGATAGAAGGCCAGGAAGTCGCGGCCGCCGTAGAGCGATTCCATCTCGCGCCCGACGAACCAGAGGAAGAGCATGTTGAAGACGAGATGCCAGATATCCCGGGTGTCATGCAGGAAGGTCGCGGTCCAGAGCTGCCAGATCCGCCCCTGATGGAAGATGCCCCAGGGAGAGGCCTCGAGCCAGTCCGTGAACAACGGCGAGTCCCCGCCCAGGGAATTCATCAGCAGGAAGGCGGCGACGTTGATGATGATCAGGGTGTTGCACCAGGGCGATACGCCGCCGAACCAGCCCGGACCTCCTCCTTCACCACGATAGTACTCGCGGTCATAGATACCCATGTCGGCTGCGCTCCGGCGGGCGAAAAGGCGACGGCGACTTGCGATCCCGAGAGGATTCGCCGGCCCTCCATCATCATCATCATGGGTCTGGGGACGAAGCCTGTCAACGGCTCGCGCAGCCACCCTCCCGGCGGGGAACGGGTCGGGCGAGCGAGGGGACGGCCTCGCGGGGACGAGGTGGACTCAATCGAGCTCGAAGGCCTCGATCGCTTCCTGGCGAGTCGCATAAATAGGCCAGACGATATCCAGCGAGGTGATGCGGAGCAACTCGCGAGTCCTCGGGGTCACGCCCGAAAGCGCCATCGATCCGCCCCGAGAGAGGGCGAGCTTCCAGCAGCGGATGAGGAGGGCGAGGAACATCGAGCCGAAGAAATCCACGCGGCTGAGATCGAAGATGATGAGCGGGATCTCCACCCGCTCCAGGGGGCGCAGGATCAGCTCCGCCGCCTGCTCCTCGAGGCCGAACTTGAGCCGTTCGAGGGCCGGTGTCGCCACGATCACGGTGATCTCGCCGTGCCGCTCGATGGTGAACGCGTCTTCGGTATTCGGCTTCCTGGTGCTCATCATGCAAGCTCGGGAGGAGGCGCAACGCCCGCTGAAAGGGTGCGGGTGAAGGTGGCCTGAGGTCCCTAGAGTAGGGACCCGAAGCCCCCCAGGCAAGGTAAATGCTCCCGAGAACCGAGAGATCGCGCCGTCGAGGCGGGTGAATCCGACCGGACGCAACGTTCCCGCCCCCCCGGACCGGGTCCGGGGGGCGGGGTGCCGGGCGTCCCGGGCCGCTCAGGCGGAGGGGCGGCAGTTGGAGAAGGCGCGGATGACCTCGTACAGGTCGCTGCTGACCATCAGCTCGTCATCTTCGAAGTCGCGCAGCCAGAGGAAGTTGTCTCGGTAGGCCTGGGCCAGGAGGGGATAGAGATCCGCCAGGCGAACGGAAATCGACGGGGCGTGGATATCCTCCGCTCGCTCTTCGTTGTAGGGGAAAAGGCGCAATCGCGCGGTTGCCATAGAGATCCTCCTCCGTGCGGTCCTGTTCCGTTCCGAAAACTCAAGCCGGGCGCTCCGGATCAACGTCCGCGACGTCCGGTCATCGAGCGTGCCGGGATTGACGAGAGTTGCAGATTTCTGCGGCCCCGTGCCTCTTGCCCGGCCATTCCATCATCGGCCCGGCGAGCCGGTTTTCATGAACCTATTATGGACACGATCGCCAATATGCTCGCTCGCATGCGGCATCGCCGGAATAACCCCCATCCATTCCCCACTCCCGCCATCGTGCCGCAACCTCGATTTGGAGGAGGAAGGTCGGGAGGACATGGCCGGGCGTTTCTGCTAGAGTCCCCGGCCTCGACGAAATCCGGGCCATTCGCAGGAGCGACCGGCCCGGCCCTGCGCTCATGGAGGAGCTACGAGCATGGCGGACAATCACCGGCGATCGGCGGGTCGCGTCCCCGGGGTCTCCCTGCTGATCCTCGGCGGACTCCCGTTCCTTTGCGGCGCCTCCCACCGGACCGCCAATTTCGTGGTGGAGGCCCCGACCCCCGCGGTCGCCAGGAAGGTCGCCGAGCACGCCGAGAGCTGTCGACTCGCGTTCGCGCGGGACTGGCTGGGTCATGAGCTCCCGGACTGGTCCAGGCCGTGTCCGATCAAGGTGAAGCTGACCGGCGGCGAGGCCGGCGGCCTGACCTCCTTCGGCTTCAACGGCGGCAAGGTGACCGACCAGAGCATGAGCGTCGAGGGCCGGTTGGACCGGATCCTGGCCTCGTCGCTCCCTCACGAGGTCACCCACACGATCTTCGCCGCCTACTTCGGCGCCCCGATGCCTCGGTGGGCCGACGAGGGGGCCTCGCTCCTTTCCGAGGATGACCGGGAGCGGAAGCGGCACGACCAGATCGCCGCGGACCTCCTGGCCCGCCGCGGAGAAATCGCGCTGGCCCGCCTCTTCGTCATCGACGAGTACCCGAAGGACCTGATGTCGTTCTACGGCCAGGGCTATTCCATCTCCCGATTCCTCGTCGAGATGGGGGGCCGGCCGCGGTTCCTCCGCTTCGTCCGCGACGGCCTGAAAGGGGGCTGGGACGCAGCGACCCACGACCATTACGGCCTCGCCAACGTCCGCGAGCTCGATCGCGCCTGGCGGTCATGGCACCAGGTCACGCTGACGGCCTCCGCGTCCCCGGCCGCCGAGCCGGCCGAGGACGACGACGCCCCCAGCCTGGCCCTCCGCGAGGAGGATGGCCGCAGGACGATGATCAGGCGCTAATGCGGAGCGTCTGTCGGATCCATGGCCCGGGAGATACAATGGAGCGTAGCTGAAGCGATTTCCTCCCGAGGAGATCCCCCGATGCCCAGTCCCTTCCCCGGCATGGATCCGTACATCGAGGCCCTCGGGCTATGGGAGGGATTTCATGCCCCGATGATCACGTATTGCTCCCAACTTCTTAATCAGCATCTCCCCGGCAATTACCTGGCTCAGATCGAAACCCGCGTCGTGATGATCAGTCCGGAAGACTCGCCAGGCCAGCGCGTTCCCGACCTCCTGGTCGCCAGGCGACGCGACCAGCCGCATCCGGCCGTCTTCACGGACCCCGAGGGCGGGGGCATCGCCACGCTCGAGCCGGTCACCATTCCCCTGGCCCGTGACTCCGTCGAGATCCGCCGCCGCTGGATCGAGATCAAGGTCCTGCCCGATCTCGACCTGGTCACCGTCGTCGAGATCCTCTCCCCCACCAATAAGGCCGGCATCGGTTACAGGGAGTATGTCGAGAAACGGAACGCCCTCCTCGACCGACCCATCAACCTCGTCGAGCTCGACCTCCTCCTCGACGGGGATCCGCCTCCCATGGGAAGGGCCCTCGAAGCCGGACGCTATCACGCAATCGTCGCCCGCGCCGAAGACCGACCCAACGCCCAGGTCTACTCCTGGGGCCTTCGGCAGCCTCTCCCCTCGATCCCCATCCCGCTCCGGGCCCCCGAGGCCGACGTCAAGCTTGACCTCGCCGAGGCCTTCGAGCTCACCTATCGTCTGGGTCGCTTCGATATGATCGTCCGCCACGAGCTCCCGCTGCCCGAGCGGCTCCCCATCAATGTCGCCGATCGCGACTGGGCCGAAGCCATCGACCGGTGAAGCTTTGCTGACCCGACCGAAGAGCCACTGGCCCCTGAGTGTCCATCGAAGACCATTCGGACCGTATAGGCGGATCGAAACGTGATGCTCCGTACCTATCGTCTGTTTCGGTGATCGGGCCCTGACGAAGACGCGAACGCGAGGGCCGCGGAGATGGCCCGAGAGACGCGATGGGACATTCCCCGATGCGAGCCTGCGTACCCCTCGTATTCAGGACCATCGAGCAGCTCGACGCGGATCGTCAAGCACGCCGCTGGCGGCGAGCTGCTCGTCGCGATCGACGGTCATCCTGTGCAGGTCGCCGAAGGAGATCCCGGCGGGCACGGTCACAGTACCGATTGCGGTCGCGGTTTCGATCGCGCTCGCCATGGATCTCTCCCTTCGACCTAGGACAGGACGGGAAGCTGCTGGAAGAAGTCATTCCCCTTGTCGTCGACCAGGATGAACGCCGGGAAGTCGACGACCTCGATCCTGTAGACGGCCTCCATGCCGAGCTCCGGATACTCGAGGAGCTCGACCTTCTTGATGTTCTCCTTCGCCAGGATCGCGGCGGGGCCCCCGATCGAGCCGAGGTAGAAGCCGCCGTGTTTCTTGCAGGCGTCGGTCACGGCCTGGGACCGGTTCCCCTTGGCGATCATCACCATGGAGCCCCCGTTGGCCTGGAAGAGGTCCACGTAGCTGTCCATCCGGCCGGCCGTGGTCGGGCCGAACGAGCCGGAGGGCGCGCCCGCGGGGGTCTTGGCCGGGCCGGCGTAGTAGACGGGATGATCCTTCAGGTACTGGGGCATCCCCTCGCCCCTGTCCAGCCGCTCCTTGATCCTGGCGTGGGCGATGTCGCGGGCGACGATGATCGTGCCGCTCAGCTTCAACGGGGTCGAGATCGGGTATCGCGTCAGCTCGCCGAGGATCTCGCCCATCGACCGGTTGAGGTCCACCTTCACGCCGTGCTCGGCACCGAGCCCCGAGCGATACTGGGGCGGGATGAAACGGGCCGGATCCCGCTCCAGCTCCTCGAGCCAGATGCCATCCTTGTTGATCTTGGCCCTGATGTTCCGGTCGGCCGAGCAGGAGACGCCGAGCCCGACGGGGCAGCTCGCGCCGTGGCGGGGGAGGCGGATCACGCGGGCATCCAGGGCGAAGTACTTGCCGCCGAACTGGGCGCCGATCCCGCTCTTGCGGGCGATCTCCATCACCTTCGCTTCCATCTCCGGGTCCCGGAAGGCCCGGCCCAGCTTGTTGCCGGTGGTCGGCAGCCCGTCAAGGTAGTGGGCGCTCGCGAGCTTCACGGTCTTCATCGTCGCCTCGGCCGAGGTGCCGCCGATGACGACCGCCAGGTGGTACGGGGGACAGGCGGCGGTTCCCAGGGAACGGAGCTTCTCCCTGAGGAACTTCTCCAGGCTCGCCGGGTTCAGCAGCGCCTTGGTCTCCTGGTAGAGGTACGACTTGTTCGCCGAGCCGCCCCCCTTGGCGACGAAGAGGAATGAGTAGCTATCCCCGGCCGTGGCCAGGATGTCGATCTGCGCGGGCAGGTTCGTGCCGGAGTTGATCTCCTCGTACATCGAGACGGGGATCGTCTGCGAGTAGCGGAGGTTCTCCTTCTGATAGGTCTCGTAGATCCCCTTCGAGAGGTATTCCTCGTCCCTGACGCCCGTCCAGACCTTCTGGCCCTTCTTGCCGATCACGGTGGCGGTGCCGGTGTCCTGGCACATCGGGAGCTGGAAGCCGGAGGCGACGGCCGCGTTCCGCAGCAGCGCGATGGCCACGCCCTTGTCGTTCGGCGAGGCTTCGGGGTCGTCGAGGATCGCGGCCACCTCCTGCAGGTGGGATGGCCGATACAGGAACGACACGTCGCGGAGCGCCTCGCGGGCGAGGAGGGTGAGGGCTTCCGGCTTGATCCGAAGGATCTCCTCCCCGTCGAAGTTGGCCGTCGAGACGAGATCCGAGCCGAGGTGGCGATAGCGGGTCGAGTCGGGCTCCAGGGGGAAGGGATCCTGATAGGCGAATTCGGGCATGACAAGGCTCCTCTCGAATGGTCCGCGGGCGGCGTCGCGCCGGACTCGGACTGGCGTGAAGAGCCCATTGTATCACGGCTTCAGCTCGAGCGCGGCCCAGAGGCCGGGGTTCTCGCCGATCGGGAAATCGCGCCCGACGCCCAGGAACTGGTCCTCGCGTTCGTGGTCGGAGACCTGGTAGGCCAGGCCGAGGCGACGGTTGTTTTCCGGGTCGAATCCGTTGAGCACCTTCGACGGGAGGAAGACCTCGAACGTCCAGCCTCCCTTGGTCACCGCGGCTCGAGACGAGAGGTCCTCCGGGTTGCAAATCGGCGCATCGGCCACGGCTCGGGAGATGGCCCGCTGACCGATATCGACGACCAGGGTCTTGCGGTCGGGCCGGAGGACCAGCCGGGCGGAGAACCGGTGGCAGAACCGCGTCGCGCGGCTCACGTTGCGGGTATCGCGGGTGTCGACCCAGAGGTGGATGTCCGCGAAGCCCTCAGGACGGTCGGAAACCTTCGCCCGGCCGTCGGCGATGACCGCGATCCCGAGCCCCTGCGAGTTCCAGCCCACGCGGACCGAGGCCCACGAGGTCCGGCCGTCGAGGGCCGCGAAATCGGGCAGGCCGCAGGCGGCCGACAGGTCGAGGAGGGGGCCGTCCTTGCCGGGCCTGGGCATCGCCTCGACGCGAGGTGCGGAGGCCGAGAGTCGGAACCAGAAAGGTTGGGGCAGCAGGGCCTTGGTCATCGTGCGGGCCTCGTCTCAACACATCAGGGGAGCTTCCTCAGCAGGTTGACCATCTCGATCGCCGCGAGCGCGGCGTCGGCTCCCTTGTTGCCGGACTTGAGGCCGGCGCGGTCGAGGGCCTGGTCCACGGTCTCCGTCGTGAGGACGCCGAAGATCACGGGGACGCTCGTGGCGAGCCCCGCCTGCATGATGCCGGCGGCGGCCTGGCCGGCGACATGGTCGTAATGGCCGGTCTCGCCCCGGATCACGCAGCCGAGGCAGATGACCGCCGCATAGTCTCCCCCGGCGGCGAGCCGGCGGGCCACCAGGGGGATCTCGAACGAGCCGGGTACCCACACCAGGTCGAGCCGCTCGTCGGGGACCCCGTGGCGCACGAACGCGTCACGGCACCCGGCCCAGAGGGCCTCGGTCACGAGCCGGTTGAATCGGGCCGCGACGATCGCGAACCGGCCCGGCGGGGGTGAGAAGTCGCCTTCCAGGATCGCCATCGATCATCGGCCGCGGTCGGCGGCCGGGGCGGCGAGCATCCGCATCGCCGCGCGGCCGCTTCCCGGTTGCCGCTCCGCTCAGGTGAGGTTCATGCTCATCAGGAATTCGGCGTTGGTCTTCGACTTCTTCATCCGCCCGGTGAGCATCTCCATGGCTTCCACGGGGTTCATGTCGTTGAGGACGCGGCGGAGGATCCAGACCCTCCGCAGCTCCTCGGCGTCCATGAGCAGCTCCTCGCGGCGGGTGCCCGACTTGTTCACGTCGATGGCCGGCCAGACCCGCTTGTCCACGAGCCGCCGGTCGAGGTGCAGCTCCATGTTGCCGGTCCCCTTGAATTCCTCGAAGATCACGTCGTCCATCCGGCTGCCGGTGTCCACCAGGGCGGTGGCCAGGATGGTCAGCGAGCCGGCCTCCTCGATCTTCCGGGCCGCGCCGAAGAACCGCTTGGGCTTCTGGAGGGCCGTGGCGTCGATGCCGCCGGTGAGGATCTTGCCGGAGTGCGGGGCCTCCGTGTTGTAGGCCCGCGCCAGCCGCGTGATCGAGTCCAGGAGGATCACGACGTCCTTGCCGAACTCGACCATCCGCTTGGCCTTCTCGATGACCATCTCGGCGACCTGGACGTGCCGCGAGGCGGGCTCGTCGAAGGTCGAGCTGATGACCTCCGCGGTCGGGCCCTTGACCGACCGCTCCATGTCGGTCACTTCCTCGGGCCGCTCGTCGATGAGGAGGACCATCACGTAGGCTTCGGGGTGGTTGGTCAGCACGCTGTTGGCGATCTTCTGGAGGAGGATCGTCTTGCCGGTCCGGGGCGGCGCGACGATCACCCCGCGCTGGCCGAAGCCGATCGGCGTGACGAGATCCACCACCCGCATGTTGATCTCCTCGCTGGCCGTCTCCAGGTTGATCCGGCCCTGCGGGTGGAGCGGGGTGAGGTCGTCGAAGCCGACCTTCTCGCTGAGCTTGTCCGGATCCTCGAAGTTGATCGCCTCGACCCGGAGGAGCGCGAAGTAGCGCTCGTTCTCCTTGGGCGGGCGGATCTGGCCGGAGACGATGGCCCCGGTCTTCAGGCCGAAGCGGCGGATCTGGCTGGGCGAGACGTAGATGTCGTCGGGGCAGGGGAGGTAGTTGTAGTCCGGGCTGCGGAGGAAGCCGAAGCCGTCGGGGAGGACCTCCAGGGTCCCCTCGCCATACATCAGGCCATTCTGCTTCACCCGCTCCTTGAGGATCTTGAAGATGAGGTCCTGCTTCTTCAGGCCCATGTACTCGGCGATGCCCTCCGACTTCGCCGTGCGGATGAGCTGGGGCATCGTCATCTTCTGGAGCTCGGTGAGGTGGATCTCGCCGCGCTTGATGTCCTCGTACCGATCGTGGATCGCCGCGTCGCCGAAGATGTCCTCGTCCTCGACGTCGGGGAACTCTCCCGCCGGCAGGTCGCTCGGATTCGGGTTCTGATACGGGGGCGGGGGGGGCGTCCGCTCGATGCGGGAGGGCGCGGAGTAATCCCGGTCGCGGCTGTTGAAGGAAGGCTCGCGATCAAAGCGGTCGCGGGGCTCCGGCACGGCGGCGGGCTCGGCATCGCGGGCGCGGGCCACGGGCCGCGGCTCGCGGTCGCGATCCCGGTTCAAGGGGATCCCTTCGTGGTGGGCCGGGCCGGCGTCGCGGTCGCGATCCCGGTCTCGCTCGCGGGCGAGTCGCTCGCGGATCGAGAGCCCCCCGCCCGGCTCGCGCTCCCGCTCGACGCGCTCGCGGAGCGGCTCGCGATCGCGGATGAAGCGGATCGGCTCGCGATCCGCGGGCCCCTCCTCGCGATAAGGCTCGCGCGGGGCGCGGTACGTCGGGGGCTCGACCGGCGGGGCGGGCGTCTCGCTGGGGGCCGAGAAGGCGGGGCCGGCCGGGTCGTCCGCGGGGGGAGGCGGAGGGGGGCTGCTGGACTTGCGGATGCGGGAGGTTCCGGTGCCCTCCCGGCGGGGACGGGTCTCGTTGCCCATGTTCTTCCAGACTCCTGTTCAGTCGAAACGGATGCTCGGCTCGAGCCGTCGGTTTGAGGATGGGGCTCGACGTGAGGCAGACTCGCGTCGAGGGCCCCCGGGGGCGGCGATGTATGCGATCGCGGCCGGAGCCCCCCGACGACGCGGGGACGGGATTCTTGCACGAGGATTGTTGACGGGGACCAGTTCAGTCATCGGGGATCATTGCCGGGGAATCCTGGGGAGTAAGACCACGGGGTGGATCATCTCATTTTCGGGGGGCGGTCGGAGCGGCGACGTCCTGGAGCAGGTGATCGACGGCCCGCTCCAGCTCGGCTCGCCCTCGATCGTTGGTGAGAATCCGGTCCGCCCTGGCTCGCTTGTCCGCGAGCGGCCACTGGGCGGCCTCGCGGGCCCGGAGCATGTCGGCCGTCCAGCCGCGATTGCGGGAGACGCGTTCCAGCCGCGTCTCCCACGGGGCGTCCACGAAGACGATCCGATCGCAGAGGACATCCCAGCCCGCCTCGAGCAGGATCGCGGCGTCGAGGATCACGGCGAGGACGCGGCCGCCGGCGCCCTGTTCCGCGATGGTGCGCTCGAAATCCCGCCGCATCTCGGGGTGGACGATCGCCTCGAGGTCCCTGCGGGCGCCCTCATCGGCGAAGACGATCCGGCCGAGGACGCCCCGATCCACCCGGCCGTCTTCGCCGATCACCTCGAGCCCGAACCGGTCTCGGAGTCGGGCGCGAATCGCCGGCAGGTCCAGGACCCTGTGGCCGACCGCGTCCGCATCGATGACCGCCGCGCCGCGATCGAGGAGCATCGCGGCGACCGTGCTCTTGCCGCCGCCGATCGCGCCGATCAGGCCGATCACGGGGATGGCGGCGGCCGGCCCCGGGCGCGGGGCCGACGTGTCATCGAGGGCGAATAGGGACGAGGACGACATGACGATTCCGAGGACTCGCACGAGGATCATTCGGGCTCGCGGGATGGTCATCCGCCCGGCGGAGGACGGCTCCGCACGGCGGGCTCGCCGCAGAGCGATCAAAGGGTGCTCAAACGTGTCATCGCCGTGGTGACGAGGTCATTCGGGCGTTCGCACGAGAAGCCGTGATCCGCGATTCGTGCCGCAGGCCCTGCGATCGGGCATTGCGCACGTCTGCTCAGGAAGGTGGGTTCCCGAAAGTTACCTGGTGCCGTCATCCTCCAGCCACTCGCAGGTCTTGTCGTGGGGAAGTCTGCGGAAGAGGGGATGCGACGTGTGACGGGGAATCGGCGGATCAGCGACGGCTCAATTCTTTCGTACTCCCTCTTTATACGCCACGGCCCGGAAGCCTGCAATGGGTTTCCTCGCGCCGGATTCAAAAACGAACAAGGCGGAAAGGTCCTCGACTGGGTCTGCTTCTCCCTTGTAATCTGGATGAGGGAATCGAGCCCTTTCCGTGGAGAACATCGTCATGCCCATCCACGACTGGACCCGCGTCGATGCCGGACTATTCCACGCGTTCCATCAATCCTGGATCTCGACGCTTTGCAGGGGGCTCAATCGGGGCGTCTTGCCCTCCGGGTACTTCGCCATCCCGGAGCAGTCCATCCGGGGACCGATCCCGGACGTCCTGGCCCTGGAAAACGCGGTGGGGATGGATCTGCCGGAAAGGGGGGGTGAAGGCCTCGCCGTCGCCGTCGTTCCTCCTCGCGTCCGTCACATCGAGACGGCCGAGGGGATCATCTACGCCCAGAAGGCGGACCGGGTCTCCGTCCGCCACACTCACGGGGATGTTGTCGCGGTCATCGAGATCATCTCTCCTGGGAACAAGGCGGCGAGGAGCCAGATTCGGAGTTTCCTGGAGAAGGCCGCAGATCTGGTCAGCCAGGGGGTTCACTTCATGGCGATCGATCTGTTCCCGCCGGGTCGTCGGGATCCACAGGGAATTCACGGGGCACTCTGGGATGAGCTTACCGGAGGTGAGTTCGTCCTGCCGCCGGACCGCCCCCTGACCGTCGCCTCCTATGACGCCGGACCGCCGTTGACGGCCTATGTCGAGCCCGTGGCCGTCGGCCAGACCCTGCCTGAAATGCCGCTCTTCCTCGGCCCCGGCTATTACGTGCCCGCGCCGCTCGAATCCTCGTACGACCTCGCCTGGGACGAGTATTTCCCCCGGCCCATGAAGCGACTCCTCGAAGATCCGAAATGACGCCGACCGAGTCGCCCCCACGGATCATCCGGGCTTCACCTCGATATCTTCGACATCCAGCCAGTTCGGCCCGGCGGCCAGGTCCACCTTGAGCGGCACCTTGAGCGCCAGGGCCGTGGTCATCTCGTGAGCGACGAGGCCGGCCAGCCGGTTCACCTCTTCCTCCGGCACCTCGAAGACGAGCTCGTCGTGGATCTGGAGGATCATCCGCGACTTCAGCCTCTCGGCGCCGAGCCGCTCGTCGATCCGGATCATGGCCATCTTGATGAGATCCGCGGCGGAGCCCTGGATCACGGTGTTCACGGCGGTCCGTTCGGCCAGGTTGCGGCTCCGGCCGGTCGTGTTCTTGATGCCGTTGATCGGCCGGCGACGGCCGAGGATCGTCTCCACCCGGCCGTCGTCGCGGGCCTTCTCCAGGGTCTCGGTGATGAACCGGTCCACCCCGGCGAAGTCGCGGAAGTAGGCCTCGATGAACTCCGCGGCCTGGGCCTGCGGGATCCCCAGCCGGCCCGCCAGGCCGAAGGCGCTCAGGCCGTAGATGACGCCGAAGTTCACCGTCTTCGCGACCCGCCGCATCGCCGAGTCCACGGCCGTCTCGGGGACGCCGTAGATCTTGGCCGCGACCGCGGAGTGGATGTCGTGGTCCAGCTCGAAGGCCCGCACGAGCGCCGGGTCGCCGCAGTAATGTGCCAGGATCCGGAGCTCGATCTGGGAGTAGTCGGCCGTGAGGAGCTTGCAGCCCTCGCGGGCGACGAACGCCTGGCGGATCTGCTTCCCCTCCTCGGTGCGGACGGGGATGTTCTGGAGGTTCGGGTCGCTGGAGCTGAGCCGCCCCGTCGCCGCCACGCTCTGGTTGAAGGAGGCGTGGATCCGGCCGTCCTCCGGGTGGATCAGCTCGGGGAGGGCGTCCAGGTAGGTGCTCTTGAGCTTGGAGAGCTGCCGGTGCCGGAGCAGCAGGGCGGGCAGGGGGTGCTTGTGGGCGAGCTCCTCGAGCACCTCCTGGGCCGTGCTCTGCTCGCCGCCCGGCGTCTTGGAGACGGTCGGCAGCCTGAGCTTCTCGAAGAGGATCTCGCGGAGCTGGGGCGCCGAGTTGATGTTGAAGGGCCCGCCGGCGTGCTTGTAGATGTCCTCCTCGAGGGCCGACAGCCGGGCGCCGAAGTCGGCCGAGAGCTCCTTCAGCCGGGCCGCGTCCACCTTCACGCCCGCGTCTTCCATGCGGGCGAGGATCGAGATCAAGGGGCGCTCGACGTCCTGGTAGAGCTTCCAGAGCCCCTCGTCGCGGACCCTGGCCGCCAGGATCTCCTCGAGCCGCCAGGTGGCATCGGCGTCCTCGCCGGCGTATTCGACGACCTTGAAGACGTCCACCTGGTCCATCCGGAGCTGCTTCTTCCCCTTGCCGATGAGGTCGCTGATGGGGATCATCTTGTGCCCGAGGAGCCGATCGGCGAGCTGGTCGAGGCCGTGATTCCGCTCGCCACTCTCGAGCAGGTAGCTGAGGATCATGGAGTCCGTGATCGGCCCCCCGACGGGCGTCTCGGCCCGCCCGAGGACGAGCATGTCGTACTTGATGTTCTGGCCGATCTTCTCCGTCTTCGGGTCGGCGAGGATCGGCCGCAACCGGTCCAGGACCATGGCCGGGTCGAGCACCTTGCAGTGGATCGGCCCCCGGACCGGGATGTAATACGCCTCCCCCGCCTTCCAGGCGAAGGAGAGGCCGACGAGCGACGCCCGCAGGGGGTCGGTGTCCGTGGTCTCGGTGTCGAGGGCGAATCTCGGCTGCTTGCGCAAATCGTCAACGAACGCCTCGAACGCCTCGGGCGTGTCCACCGCGTGGTAGGTGGCCTCCCAGGGGGGGGCCGCGGCCTGCGCGGCCTCGGGCGCGGCGGCCCGGAGCTCGTTGAGGAAGCCGTGGAAGCCGCATTCGATGCAGAGCGCCTTGAGGGTCGCGAGGTCCGGGGGCTTGGTCTTGAGCGCGTCCCAGTCGAGGGCCAGCGGGAGGTCCTCCCGCAGGGCCACGAGCCGGCGGGCGCGACGGGCGGTCTCGGCGTGCTCGCGGAGGCTCTGCTGCTTCTTGGCCCCCTTCACCTGGTCGATCCCGGCCAGCAGGTTCTCGAGCGTGTCGAATTGCCGAAGCAGGGCGGTGGCGGTGACCGGCCCGATGCCGGGCACGCCCGGGACGTTGTCCACGGAGTCGCCCGTGAGGGAGAGGAAATCGACCACCTGGTCGGGTCGGAGTCCCCATTCCTTCTCGAGGGCGGGGATGTCCATGATCGCGTTCTTGCGGAGGTTCAGGATCCGGATGTGATCGGTCAGGAGCTGGCGGGCGTCCTTGTCGGCGGTGCAGATCAGGACGTCCAGGCCCCTCTCCTCGCCCCGGCGGGCCAGGGTGGCGATGACGTCGTCCGCCTCCATCCCGGGCTCCATCAGCACCGGGACCCCGAAGCCCTCGATGACCCGGCGAATGACCGGGATCTGGGGGACCAGGTCGTCGGGCATCGCGGACCGGTTCGCCTTGTAGTCCTCGAAGATATCCGACCGGAAGACCCGCCCCGCGCCGTCGAACGCCGCGGCCAGGAAGTCCGGCTTGCGGTCGCGGAGGATGTTGAGCATGTCGCGGAAGATGCCGAAGACCGCCTTCGTCGGCTGGCCGGCCGGGCCGGTCATGTCCGGGATGGCGTGGAAGACCTGGAAGATGAGGGAGTAGGCGTCCAGGATGTAGAGGGTCGGTCGATTCGCCATCGTCGGGCCCGCCGGTGGAGAGGTCTGGGTCGCGTCCGTGCTGGATCCTACCACCGTGCCGACGAGGCCGGCCACCGATGAGGCGGCGAGGGACCGCCTCCCGCCGCGAGAGTCGTCGCGACCGGATATCCTGACGGATGTCGGACCCGTTTGTCTTTCGCGGTCGCGAGTTTTACAATCCTAATGATCGCGCCGTCAGCGCAGGATGATCGGCCTCGCCGGGCAGGGGGCGGGTCGGATTTCCGGAGGACGACGCGGCGTCCCCCTTCCCGTGTGACATATTATCTCCAAACCGGCGGTCCGCATCCTCACGCCGCTACCGCTCCGCTCGCAGGGAGTCTCGATTCATGGCCGCATCGAACGATTCACAAGGGCTGAAGATCGCCGTCGCGGCATCTATCACGCTCATGGTCATCATGGCCGTCACGTCGTATTTCCTCTACTCGGCCTACTCCCGCTCCGAGGGCCAGCTCGAGGCCGAGCGAGAGAAGGTCGCCACGGCGAAGAAGGAAGCCGGCATCGCCACGACCCAGTCCAACGAGATCCTGGTGTTGGCGGGAGCCAAGGCCCAGGACTTCGACCCGGCCAAGGCCGAACTCACGGCCGCATTCAAGAAGGCGAATGACCGCGTCTCCGCGCTGGCCAATGCCACCAACGCCGCCATCCAGAAGGCCCAGCAGGCCGGGGCGGACGCCAATGAGCTCACGGCCATCCAGGGCCGCGTCCAGCAGGTCATCAATTCGTTCCAGAGCGAGCCGAACAAGAACTTCGTCTCGACGGTGGACCGGCTGCTCGAGCTGCTGGAGAGCATCAGTCTCCTGAATGCGGAGATGTCGACGAATTACGCCAGCATCCGCAAGGGGCTGGAGTCCTCCACCAGCATCGCCAAGACCGAGATCGACGCCCAGGCCAAGGCCGCGGCCGACAGCAAGAAGGACCTGGAGGACGAGCACAACAAGCACGACCAGTCGCGCGGCGAGCTGCTGACGAAAGTGGACCAGCTCCAGACCGACAACAACAACAAGGCGACCGAGATCGCCAACAAGGACACCGCGCTTCGCCAACTGAAAGAAGAGACCGATCGCCGGCACGAGCTGGACATGGCCATCATCAAGGACATGCGGGATCGGCTGGGCCTGAAGGAGAATGTCCTGGACAAGCCCGACGGCTACATCACGTACGTCGATCATGAGCGCCGGGAAGTCCACGTCAACGTCACCCGGAAGCAGGGTGCCCGCCCCCAGATGAAGATGACCATCTTCGCCGCCGGTTCGCCGGGAGTACCGACCGAGAAGCCGAAGGGGAACATCGAGCTCATCCAGGTCGGCGACACCTACAGCGTGGGCCGGATCACTCACACCGTCAGCACGATCGAGCCGCTCCGCGTCGGCGATATCGTCTACTCGGCCGCCTGGTCGCCGGAGACGCCGATCCGGTTCGCCCTGATCGGCAAGGTCGACGTCAATCGCGACGGGGTCGACGACCGCCAGGACCTGAAGCGGATGATCGAGGAGTCCGGCGGGGTCGTCGAGTTCGACCTGCCGCCGCCGGAGACCGGCACCAAGGAGTCGGGGAAACTCTCCGCGAGCATCGACTGGTATGTGATCGACGACCGTAACCCGCTGCGTGAGGTGTTCACCAAGAAGAGCGCGGCCGCCGACGCCGCCGCGTCCGAATTCCAGAAGCGGTACGGCAAGATCATCCAGGAATGCCGTAACGACGGCATCCGCCCCATGCCCCTCAGCCGACTCCTGCCCTATCTCGGCTACGAGATGGGGACGCCGGTCGTCGGCCGGACGGAGGCCGTCAACACCCCGGCGCTGAGGCGAATCACCGAAGCCCGGAAACCCACCGAGCCGGCCAAGGCTGCCCCCAAGGCCGACGAGCCCAAGGCCGACGAGCCCAAGGCCGACGAGCCCAAGGCCGACGAGCCCAAGTAATTCGCCTCGCCGGAATGCCTCAACGAGAGAGCCCCGCGGTCCCCCGCGGGGCTCTCTCGTTTCCGATCCCGCCGGATCAGCGATCGTCGACCTCGCGGATCTGACGGTGAGTCGGGCCGATGTAGCGGCCACGCGGTCGAAGCAATCGATTGTGGTCGATCTGCTCGATCACGTGAGCCGACCAGCCCGCGACCCGGGCCATCGCGAAGATCGGAGTGTACAGCCGGAGCGGCAGCCCCATGTAGTGATAGAGCCGGGCGCTCGGCCAGTCCACATTGGGCGGCAGCCCCTTCTGGCCCACGACCGCACGCTCGATCGGCTCGGCGATCCGCTCCCAGGAATCGTCGCCGATCTCGGCCGCGATCTCACGACAATACGCCTTCAGGATGGCCGCGCGGGGGTCCGATTTCTTGTAGACCCGATGGCCGAATCCCATCACCCGCTCGTGCCGGGCCAGCGCGTCCTGGATCCACGCCTCGGCGCGATCGGGCGAGCCGACGGCCTCGACGAGCTTCCAGGCCTCTTCGTTGGCCCCGCCGTGGAGCGTCCCCTTGAGTGTCCCGACCGCGGCGACGATGCCGGAATGCAGGTCGGAGAGGGTGGAGACCGTGACCCTCGCCGCGAAGGTGGAGGCGTTCAGCTCGTGTTCGGCGTAGAGCACCAGGGAGCCGTCGAAGGCCCGCCGCACCTTCTCCGACGGGACCTTGCCGGAGACCATCCTGAGGAAGTTGGCCGCGTGCCCGAGCCGATCGTCGGGCGGGACCGGCTCCTGCCCGGCGGCCAGTCGTTCGCGGCAGGCCACGGCCGTCGCCATCCGCGCGATGAGTCGTTCCGCCTTGCGGACGTTGGCCGCGTGATCCGTCGCCGCCGCGGACTGGTCGGGATCATAGTGGGCCAGGATGCTGACCGACGTCCGCAGGACATCCATCGGGCAGGCCGCCGCCGGGATCTCGCCGAGGATTCGAACGAGGGGATCGGGCAGGCTTCGGGACGCCCGGAGCCGATCGTCGAAGTCCCGGAGCTGATCGCGGTTCGGCAGGTCGCCGTGAAGCAGCAGGAAGGCCGCCTGTTCGTACCCGACGCGGGACGCGAGGTCCTCGATCCGGTAGCCTCGATACTCCAGCACCCCGGCGCCCTCTCGCTCCACGATGTTGGAGATGGCCGTCTCGCTGGAGATCACGCCTTCCAAACCCGGGTAATAACGCTCCGGCAATGACTCACTCATGGACGCACTCCCGCTCGACGGACCTCGACACGACTCCTGGGCCGGAAGGTGTCGTACACGGAAGGGGAGAGCGCAGGCAAGTGGGCTTTGGTCGGGAGTGTGCTTGGGCGATTGACTGACTGGGGCGAGAATCCGGGGGGTCGGGTGCGTCACAGGGGCCAAGCAGAACCCGTAGACGCGACGGGGACCGATCCATGCCTCGCGGCAGGATCGGTCCCGCGCCGGCACCACGTCCTGAGGGATCCCACCTCCGAGGTGAGTTATCCACGCCTTCCGCCCAAGATTGCGCGAACACCCGCCAGGTCGTACCTTGGCCTTGCCGCCGGGTCTCGAACGGGCCGGCAAGGCGCAACGAGGCTGTTCTATGCGGGAGCCGGAAATCGGAAAGGGGAGATCGGAATTGTCGGTCCGATTCGTGACCTGCGACCTATTCGAGTCCGTCGCCGGCGAGGAATTCCGCGAGCTCCTCGGTCTCCGCGGATTCGAGGCCGAGGAGCCGCACGGCCAGTGCATCGATGAGCCCGAAGAAGTGGCGGAGCGACTCCACCCGGCCCTTGACGTCGGCGAGCGAGGGCTCGACGGCGGCCTTCCGGCAGATCTCGTCCAGCACGTTGAGCGTCGGCTCCAGCTCGCGCCGCTTGCGTTCCTTGAGGATCCGGCGGAAGAGCGTCCAGACGTCTCCCTCGGCCCGGTAGAGCTCGCGCCGCTCTCCCTGCCTGTGGATCCGCCGGACGACCCCCCAGGCCATCAGCTCGCGCAGGTTCATGCTCACATTTCCCCGAGAGATCCGGAGACGATCTCTCAGCTCCTCCGCCGTCCAGTCCGAGCCGGTGATATAGAGCAGGGCGAACAGCTCTCCCATGGTGGGATTGATGCCCCAGGCCCGCGCCATCATCCCCCAGTGCTCGACGAATTGCCGCGCCAGGGCGGCGTGCGGCTCCGGATCCTCGGCCGGCACGAGGGGCAACCCACTGGAATTACTCATAAAGACATGCTCGCTCCCAACTGGTTGAGGAGTCTGCCCGCGGCGGCACGACATCGCCACTTGCGGGTTTCGACATGTGAGGGAACTGTCGCATGAATCCTCGAATTGCGATTAGATAAGCACGGAACCCGAGTATTCGGCCGCGAAAATGCATGAACGGGAGTGATGACGGGTGAGATCTCTGATGTCGAGGGCTCGGCGCGAGTGCCGTGCCGTTCCCCGGCCCGGCCGCCTCGCAGACCCCGCCGACCTCGGCCTCCAGGATCTCACGATAACTCGAACACTAGCATCCGAGGGAAAATATTAAAAGCCGCCGTGGAGATTAGGGTACAATGAAATGCATGCCCCTTTCTCCCTGAAATGCCATCCGGAAACTGGGGTCACCGCCCGAGGTGCGAGTGCGGTTCGGGCAATCTTCACCGCCATCGAGGAGTCTCCACGATGCCTGAGACTGTTGTTCATTTCCAGATTCGCATGCCACCCGTCCTCCACGAGCAACTCGCGAGCTGGGCCAAGGAGGACAAGGCCTCCCTGAACGCCCTCATCGTCGGCCTTCTCGAGAAGGCCATCGAGCACCACGAGAAGCTCGCACACGCCCGCGACTGATCACACGCATGGGCATCCGGGGACCTGCTCGCGGCGAGTCCTCTCGCCGCGAGCAGGTCCCCAGCGAGGAGCAATCGAGCTTGTTCGACCCGCGTGGCCGTGCGGCCACCCTCTGCTCCCAATTGCCCTTGAGTCGGACGTGACCGGCCGCTAGACTCTATACAGTCATTCCCCGATAGCTCAATCGGTAGAGCGAGCGGCTGTTAACCGCTAGGTTCAAGGTTCGAGTCCTTGTCGGGGAGCTGGGCTTGCCGTCTTCTCAAGACTCGGCAAGCCCTTTTCTGCGCGCCGCGGCTTGATCGCTGCTCCCGGTTGCTTCCGCTCGATCCCTCGTCTCATGATGGACAGGGATGATCGATGGAGGAGGAGCCAGGCCGATGCCACCCTACTTCCGGGATGCGGCTGACTACGGCGAGTGGTGGTTCCATTCCGGCGTCGCCTTGGGCGGCGAGAGCGCGGGGGAGACGTTCCGACTCCTCCACGAGCAGCTCTCCGAGGCGGGGGCGTGCGTGCTCGTCGTCCTCAGGTTCCTCGACGAGAACGAGCGTGGCATCGACCCCGCATTCTGGCGGCGAACATTCGTATTCGGCCATGTCGGTCTTCAGGTGCACCACACGTTGCGGGCGCTGGACGCGATCGGCGCGACCGGCGTCGTGAACGCCCTGAAGGGGACGACAGGATCGCCTTCGCCGTTCGACGTGGCCCGGATGATGATCGCGTCCGGGGATTACGACTCCCCGGAAGTTCACGCGATGATCCAGGATCTGCGTACGGGCATTCTTGCCGGCGCCTCGCACGTCCTGGGGGACCCGCCGCCGTCCGGCCTTCTCCCCCCGCCGAATGCCCCCGCGGGGGCGGAGACGCGGGAGGAGGTCGGGCGGCTCCTGGAAGCGTACTGCATCGCTCATCAGGACGACCTCGCGGCCGACGCCGCCCGCCATGGCGACCCTCGCCGGTCTGTCGGATTCGATCCCCAAGTCTCAGCCGAACAGAGGGCCAGGCGAATCAGGCGGCTGGGCTGGCTCAAGCGTCAGCGATCCGAGATTGCCATCCTCAGGGCTCGGCTGGAGGACCTCAAGATCACCGCCTCTCGAGAGGCCCCGGAATCACCTCGCCTCAACACGAAGGTCCGAAAAGTCCTGGAGGATTACGATCGCTACCGTGAAGGCGCTGAAGAGGATCGAACCCCCGAGGTCGCGGCCTGGATCGAAGAGGTTGAACGCTTCCGGGCCGAGAACCCGGCCCCCTTCCACCCGAGGGCCACTCATGACGAGGAACTGGCCAGGCGGCTCGCGGCCATCGGCTCTCATGACGTGGCATATGACAACTTTTCCATGTCCATCCGATGGGAAGCACCGGCTGGTCTCGAATGCGACGGCACGTCCATGGGACTCGTTTTCCGTCGCGGTCATTTCCGACAACGTCCCTCCGAGCTGGTCGCCGATCAGGCCCTCAGGGCCCTTTGTGACGCCTGGGACGAGCTTCGTCGGCGCTGGCCGCCCGTCCGCGACAAGCTACGGTCGTACCTCATCGAGGACCTTCGACGCGATCTCCGGCAGCTTCCGGAAGACGAGCGCATGGTTTACGAGGAGGCCGGCGAGATCTCGGCGGCCAGGGTCTTCTCCGCCCTGACTTCGAGCCGGCTTTGCCTGGAATCGGAACCCGGAAATCCGGTGATTCGCATGGCCCTGCACGCCGGGGTCGCCTGGGACGAGGAACGCCGCCTGGAGATCCCCTTCGATCGGGAGGGCCGCCTGGAATTCGAGCTCTGAAACGGCCTCGGCGCGGGCGGCTCACGGCTCGGACACGAGGATGAGCATGGCCCGATGGGGCACCTCATGGACCTGACCGACGAGGACGATCGGACCGCATCCGGGGTCCTCGATGTCGTGCGGCGGTTCGAGCGACGTGTCGACGGCCCGGCGCCAGGCACGTCCGGAAGGGGAAGCCGGGATCCGGAAAGAAAGGGGCAGGTCCCCCCCGTTCATCGCCACGTAGACATCCTGGTCCACGACGCCCGGGCGATCGCAGCGCCGGCCGTCGAGGGCAAAGGCGATCGCCCGGCTGGCCTCGGAGAAATCCGGATGGGCGGGCTCGGTCCCGTGCCAGAGGATCTCCGGAGGGCTCCCGCCCGCCCCGCCCTTGAAGAACGACCGTCTCCGGAGGCAAGGGTGGGCTTTCCGGAACGCGATCATTTTCTGAACGAAGCGGAGGAAGCCCGAGTTGCGTTCGCGGAGCATCCAGTCGATCCAGCTCGTCCGGTTGTCCTGGCACCATGCGTTGTTGTTGCCGCCCTGACTGCGGAGGAATTCGTCTCCCCCCAGGATCATCGGCACACCCTGGGAAACGAGGAGCGTCGCCATCAGATTCCGCACTTGCCGGGCGCGGAGTGCGAGCACTTCGGCGTCTTCCGTCGGCCCCTCGACCCCGCAGTTCCAACTGAAGTTTGCGTCGTTGCCGTCCCGATTCCCCTCGCCGTTGGCCTCGTTGTGCTTGAGGTTGTAAGAGACCAGGTCGTGCAGGCTGAACCCGTCGTGGCAGCAGATGAAGTTGATCGAATGGAGCGGGCCGCGGCCGGTGAAGAGGTCGTCGCTGCCGCAGATGCGGGTCGCCAGCGCCGAGGTCATGCCGGATTCGCCGCGCCAGAAGCGGCGGACGTCGTCGCGGTAGCGTCCGTTCCAGTCCGCCCAGCGATCCCCGCCGGGGAACGTGCCCACCTGGTAGAGGCCGGCGGCGTCCCAGGGCTCGGCGATCAGCTTCGTTCCATAGAGGAGAGAGTCCTCCGAGATCCGATTCACGGCCGGCGGGTTGACGACCACGTTTCCTCGCCGGTCGCGGCCGAAGACCGAGGCCAGGTCGAAGCGGAAGCCGTCCACCCCGGCCTCCGCCACCCAGTTGCGCAGGCACGAGACGATGTAATCGCGGACGACCGGGTGGTCGCTGTTGAACGTGTTCCCGCAGCCGGAGTAATTCAGATATCGGCCCCGGCCGTCGAGCATGTAGTAGAGCGAGTTATCGAGCCCGCGGAAGTTGTAGGTATCCCCGTCATCTCCCCCTTCCGCGGTATGGTTGAAGACGATGTCGAGGATCACCTCGATGCCGCGTCGGTGGAAGGCGTCCACCATGCCGCAGAACTCATCCCAGGGCTCGGACCGTTCGGGGCTGATGGCATAGGCGGACTTGGGCGCGCCGAAGGAGATCGGATTGTATCCCCAGTAATTCTTCAGCGACTCGCCGGTGAACGGGTTGACGAAGGGGCAGTCGTTCTCGTCGAACTCGTCGACCGGGAGCAGCTCCACGGCCGTGATGCCGAGCCACTCCAGGTAATCGATCTTCTCCGCGAGCCCGGCGTAGGTGCCCGGATGGCGGACGCCGGACGTCGGGTCGATCGTGAAACCGCGGACGTGCAGCTCGTAGATGATCGTATCCTCGAGCGGGATCCGCGGGTTCAGGACCCCTTCACGCTCCATCATCGCCTCGTTGAGCAGGCTCCGCCTCGGCGGGTCGCCGCCCTCTCCCCAGGCCCGGCCGCAGGAGAGGGCGCGGGCGTAGGGATCGAGGAGGATCTTGCTGGCGTCGAAGCGATGGCCGTTCCCCTCGGGCCCCTCGATCCGGTATCCGTAGCAGAACTCCTCGGGAAGGCCGCTCACCCGGATGTGCCAGTGGTCGCCCGTGCGATTGTACCGGTCATCGAGCGGGATTTCGGCGAGGGTCTTGCCGTCGCAGGGCTCCGACAGGACCAACCGGACGGCCGTCCCGTGGCGGCAGATCAGGGCGAAGTTCACCCCGTTGGGCATGAGGATCGCGCCCGGGGGCGTCGGATTGCCGCGGCTGACGGTCAGGATCCGTTCCCCATAGCGGAATTCCGTGAGGAAAGGGAAGGGCGCGGGGTGGTCGTCGTGGAGCATGTTCGGAACATCGGCCTCGCGGGGTGTCACCAGATCTTGACGCGACGGTCGGCCGGCAGCCAGAGCTTGTCCCCTTCCTTCACGCCGAAGGTCGAGTAGAACTCCGGCAGGTTGCGAAGGACGCCGTTGCAGCGGAATTCGGCCGGCGAGTGGGGATCGGTGGCGAGCCGCCGGGCCAGCTCGGCGTCGCGGAACTTGGCACGCCAGACCTGGGCCCAGCCCGTGAAGAACCGCTGGTCCCCGGTCAGGCCGTCGATGACCGGTGCGTCCTTGCCGTTCAGCGACCTGCGATACGCCTGATGGGCGATGGACAGGCCGCCCAGGTCGCCGATGTTCTCGCCGATCGTCAGGGCGCCGTTCACCTTCTGCCCGGGCAACTGGGCGGGCTCGAACTCGTTGTACTGGGCGATGAGCTTCTTCGTCCGCTCCTCGAACTGCTTGCGATCGGCGTCCGTCCACCAGCTCACCATGTTGCCGTCGCCGTCGGACTTCGAGCCCTGGTCGTCGAACCCGTGGCCGATCTCGTGGCCGATCACCGCCCCGATGCCGCCGTAGTTCACCGCGTCGTCGGCCTCGAGATTGAAAAACGGTGGCTGGAGGATCGCGGCGGGGAAGACGATCTCATTCATCCCCGAGCTGTAATAGGCATTCACCGTCTGAGGGGTCATCATCCATTCGTCGCGGTCCACCGGCTTGCCCAGCTTGGCGAAATTCCGCGCGGTCTCGAAGGCCGCCGCGCGACGGACGTTGCCCACGAGATCATCCTTCCTGATCTCCAGCGCCGAGTAGTCTCGCCATCGATCCGGATAGCCGATCTTGGGCCGAAACTTGGCGAGCTTGTCCAGGGCCTTCTGGCGCGTCTCGGGGCCCATCCATTCGAGCCGGGTGATATCCTCGCGATAGGCCTCGATCAGGTTCTCGACGAGCTTCTTCATCCGCTCCTTGGCCTCGGGAGGGAAGTGGCGGGCGACGTAGCTCTTCCCCACGGCCTCTCCCATCGCCGTGCCAACCAGCGCGACCCCGCGCTTCCACCGCGGGCGGTTCTCCGGCGCCCCGGTGAGCACGCGTCCGCTGAAGTTGAAGTTCTCGTCGACGAACGCCTTGCTGAGATAGGGGGCGGCGTCGTGGATGAGCTGCCACTTCAGCCAGGTCTTCCACCGATCCAAGGAGCCCTTCTCGAGCACCGACGAGGCCGCCGTCAGGTAGTCCGGCTGTCGGACGATGACCTCCTCGACCAGATTCTCGGGCGCCCCCGCGTTCCTCAACCACTCCGACCAGTCGATCGCCGGGGCCAGCGCCGCCAGGTCCTTGCGATGTTTCTTGTTGTACGTGAGGGTCCGATCGCGGGTCTTGACCCGGTCCCAGTGGTGCGAAGCCAGCTCGGTCTCCAGCGCCATGACCTCGGCCGCTGCTTCCTTCGGGTCCGCGACCCCTGCCAGCCGCAACATCGCCTCGACGTGGTGGACGAACTTCTCGCGGATCGGCTTGAACTTCGGATCGCGATAGTATGATTCGTCCGGAAGGCTGATCCCGCTCTGGGATAGGTTCACGATGTAGCGGTCGGACTGCTTGTCGTCGGTGCGGACCGAGACTCCAATGAACCCGCCGACTCCTTCCCTCTGAAGCTTCGCGATCAGGCCGAGCAACTCGGCCCGATCCTTGATGGCGTCGATGGCGGCGAGGTCCGCCTTGATGGGCTCGATCCCGAGGGCGTCTGCCCGCGCCTCGTCCGCGAAGCTGGCGAAGAGGTCGCCGATCTTCCGCGTCTCGGATCCCTCCGGTGCATTGGCCTTCGCGGCATCCTCGATGATCGAGCGGAGATCGGCCTCGCTCTTCTCCAGGAGCTGCACGAAGGACCCGTACATCGAACGGTCCGCCGGGATCTCGGTCCGCCCGATCCAGCCCCCATTGACGTGACGGAAGAAGTCATCCTGGGGCCTGACCGCCGGATCGATCCCGTCGGCCGTGATCCCGGAACGCCGGACGGAAGGAGAGCCACCGTCACCAGCCCTCGCTTCGACCTGTGCCAGGATGGCGATGACCAGGAACGCAATCAGCTTGCCCGATGGACTTGTCATCGCTTTCATCCTGTATTCCACGCGTGATGTCCTGCTCAGCGTCGTCTCGAGATCGATCAGCGGCCCGCCGTCCCGTTCGCAGGCGGTGCTCCCGGACCACCGGGAGGAGGGCCTCCACCAGGGCCACCGGGAGGAGGACCTCCACCGGGACCGCCGGGAGGAGGACCTCCACCAGGACCACCGGGGCCGCCGGGACCACCAGGGCGAGGCCCGCCGGGAGGACCCATCATACGATGCTCTCGGTGACAGGCCATGCACGAGTTCCCGAGGGCGTCGAGCGCAGCCTGGGTGTTCGCCCTGTCCTTTGCCTGCGCGGCCTTCTCCAGCGCGGCGGCATCGTCCGCGAACGTCTTGGTCAACTTCTCCCAGGACTCTTTCGAGCCGCGTGGTGGTTGCTGGCCACCGGACTCTCCGGCCAGCCGTGCATATTCCTTGGCCTTCGTCTGGATCGCATCCCAGGCCGGCTCACCTTGTTTGAGGTCGGCGACCAGAGAGCCCTGGAGGGCCTGAGGATCTCGACCACCGATCTTCACCATGATCTCATGGAGCCGGGAGGCCGGCCGCGGTGGAGGGCCGGTTTCCGGCCCGGCACCCACGCCGGGAGGCTCATTGGGGGACTCTCCGGCGCAGCCTGCGAGCACGGCGGCGAGGAGGACGACGAACGTTCCCGCCGACCGAGGACCACCAATCTTCACGGCCTTCTCCTCAAAGCAGATCGATCTTCACGTGGATTTCATCATCGAATTGCGCGAAAAAAAACCGAACCGCCTCCTCGACCGAGATCGGGAGGGGTTCGGAATTTCTTGGTCGCTCAGGTTCGATCCAGCCCCAGGGAATGAGAGGTGCGGGGAGATCGACAAGGTTCGAGGTTCATTCGGAAAACGACTCAACGGTCAGAGCCCGACCGTTCACTGGCCCGACCACCGCGGGTGGAATTCGCGTAGCTCGCCGTCAGCATGCCCAGCAGCGCGGCGCGACGGCCAGCACGCGTCGACTTGCCCCCTCGACGCACCCGAGCCACGGCCCCAGCCCATTCGAATCCGCCATGCAAAGGTGCGTTCTTCTTGGATTTCGGTTCACTCATCGACAAGAACTCCCACGAGCAGAAACGCGACCTCTTGAGGATAGGTCAACGCTCCACAATCCATCGAGCCGGAAAGGAACCCGAATTCCCGCCGGCAGCGCCATCCTGGCTTCGATCAGCTCCACCGGGGATCAACGCGCCCCGGGAGGTACAACGACGACCGGACTTCGAAGTCACTTGCGGAACAAACCTCTAGGATTATGTCCCTGGCCACGCCTCGCAGTGGCCGTCAAGCCTTCGGAAACCAGTGATGTCCCTATCACATCGGACAAGGGACACGCTATTGTTGACCCTGATCGTCACGGTTTGACGGATCAATCGAAGAAACCAGCCCCGCATAACCGGAGGAGTCGCCCTCATACCCCGGTGATTCGGCTTTTTCTTGTTGCCCCGCCTCTACCCCGGTAACTCTATCAGTCCTCCCCAGGGTCGTCTAGAAAAAAAGCGGCTCCGCCCGCGAATTGCACGACTTGCAACAGCCGCGGCCTCACGACCCACTCGCCTGGAGCAACCGACCGGGTCCCCGAGCCCCGCAATGGCGAACGCCGAACGGAACCCGAATGAGGCCCTCGAGCCCAGTCCTGCCATCCGTATCACGGACGCCGGCCATGCCTTATCATCTTATAATAAGCCTTAAATCCCCAACAACCATTCGCACACCCAGGAAAAACAGCCAATAAAGGCCGTTTTCGGAATCCCCTTGAGCGCAGGAGCTCCATGAGGCTGGAGAGCCTGTAGCAACATGACCATGGTGCTGAAGCCATTGAACGTTCCATGCATCGCGATCACCGTCAGGAGGTGACCCGTCTTCTGATAGACGACCCCCAGGGCGAGCGACAGCAGGAAGATCGCGATCGGCGCCGGCCACTGCAGCCAGTGCAGCGAGGCGAAGACGACCGAGGTGAGGACGATCCCCATCCAGATCCCCACCCGATCCTCCGGGCCGGCCGCCGCGGGCGGCGTGCTCACGTCCGCAGGTTCCACGAGTGTTTCCCCAGGAATGGGGGGGACGTCCGACGCGGCAGGGAGGCCCGGGGCGTCGGCCTCCTCGAGTTCCCAGGGACCTTGCGAGGGTACGTCCGCGTCGTCGACCATCGGGTCCCGGCGCGCGTCGATCTCGCTCGAGGGGCCGCCTGCGGTCGAGACCTTGATCAGCCAACGCTGGAGGATTCCGCGAAAGAGGATCTCCTCGACCATCGGAGCGAGGATCATGGTGGAGACCAGGGCGAGCGCCGCGGACCCGACGGTCAGCTCGCCCATGAGCATCTCCTCAACCGGATGCTTTTGGGGCGACCAGATCCGGACGGCCAGCGCCTGGATCGCCAGGACGCCGGGAGTCGCCATCAGGCCCCCGACGATACCGAGCCTCACCTGGCGGCCCCAATCGTTCCCGGCTAGCCCCAGGTCGGACCAGTTCGCCCCGCAGGTCAGCCGGAGCAGGACCGGCGCCAGGAGGACCGTCAGGCCGCTCACGATGGCCACCGGCGCGAGCACATCCACGCCCCCAAAAGGCTCCTTCGTCGCGGCCGCGGCCGCGGGGTCGGTCGACCCCTCGTACACTCGTTTCACGGTCGAACCGAGGAGGACGTAGAGCAGGCAAACCGCCACCACGCTGAGAAAACCCCAGGGTGCGGGGCGAGGGAAGGGCTCCTTCCGATCCTCGAGGATCGGTCGACGCGTCCAGAGCCTCCCGATCGCCCAGGCCCAACTCGCGAGCATGCCGATGAACCACAACAGGACGAACGTCTCGACGGCCGCGAAAAGGACTGATCCGAGGGTGATGCGATCCATGAGACGACTCTCGCTACCGGAAATTGGCCCTGCATACGAGCTTATCGTATCCAGCGATTCACGTTCCGGCCACCTTGCCCGGTCGCGGACGTGGCCCTAGAATCGGCAAATTCGGGTGTCCGGCCGGTCCGAGATCGCCGGATCGTGGGAGTGACCGGCGGCGAGCAGGCGGAGGCATACATGGTCCAGCATGGCTTCGGGATCGTCGGCTGCGGGATGATCGCGGAGTTCCACACCCGCGCGATCTGCGACTTGCCGGGCGCGCGCGTGGTCGCCGCCTACAGCCGGTCGCGGGTGAACGCGGAGAAGATCGCGGCGATGGCCGGCGGCCACTGTCAGACCTTCGACGACCTGGACGCCATGCTCGCGACACCGGGCCTGGACGTCGTCTGCATTTGCACGCCGAGCGGCGCCCACATGGAGCCGGCCGTCCGAGCCGCCCGCGCCGGCAAGCACGTCGTCGTCGAGAAGCCGCTGGAGATCACACTCCCCAGATGCGACGCGATCATCGACGCCTGCGATGCGGCGGGCGTCCGACTCTGCACGATCTTCCCCTCTCGTTTCTCGCCCGCCAACCGCCGGCTCAAGGAGGCCATCGACCTCGGCCGCTTCGGACGCCTGACCCTGGGCGACACTCACGTGAAGTGGTGGCGAACCCAGGAGTATTACGACTCCGGAGGCTGGCGCGGGACCTGGTCGCTGGACGGCGGCGGGGCGCTGATGAATCAGGCGATCCACAACGTCGATCTCCTCTTCTGGCTGATGGGCGACGTCGCCACGATCGCCGCCCAGGCCGCGACCCTGGCCCACGAGCGGATCGAGGTCGAGGACACGGCCGTGGCGACCGTGCAGTTCCGGAACGGCGCCCTCGGGATCATCGAGGCGGCCACGAGCGCCTATCCCGGGCTCCTCAAGCGGACCGAGATCCACGGCGATCGCGGCTCGGCCCGGGTGGAGCAGGATGACATCACCCTCTGGGAGTTCCAGGAGAAGGTCCCCAGCGACAACGAGGTCCTGGCGGCGATAGCCGGCGCCACGGGCGACAAGGCCGGCGCCAGCGACCCCCGAGGCATCAACCACGCCGGCCACCGGGACCAGCTCGCTGACTTTCTCGCCGCCATCGACCACGGCCGAGCCCCGCTGGTGGATGGCCGCGAGGGGCGAAAGTCCGTGGAGATCATCCGCGCCGTCTACAAGTCCGCCCGCGAAGGCCGCACGATCGCCCTGCCATTGGTTGACGACTGACCGTCGGCCCGTCGGCTGCCCCCACCGCCCCGACCTCGAACCTCCCCTGGACGCATCGCCGGCAGCCGATACACTGGAATCGAGACGACGAGGACGGGCTTATCGAGCCCAGCCTCCCGCGAGCCGAGGGTGCCATGAGCAGGATCGTCTTGCCGAAGCCGCTCAACGAGGTCGTCTATCCCGACAGCGACGGTCGGCCGATGGCGGAAAACACGCGCCAGTTCAAGTGGATCGTCGTCATCAAGGAGAACCTCGAGATCCTCTACCGCAAGAAGGACGACGTCTTCATCGCCGGAGACCTCTTCTGGTACGCGGAGAAGGGGAACAACCAGGCCCGCACGGCGCCCGACGTCATGGTCGTCTTCGGCCGGCCCAAGGGAGACCGCGGCTCCTATCGCCAATGGGAGGAAGGCGGCATCGCGCCTCAGGTCGTCTTCGAGGTCCGTTCTCCCAGCAACGACGACGCCGAGATGGCCGCCAAATTCGACTACTACGACCGGCACGGTGTCCGGGAGTACTACGACCTGGATCCCGACACCGGCCGTCTCGCCGGATGGCAAAGGAAAGGGCGAGGTCTCAAGCCCATCGCGCGGATGGAGGGCTTCACGAGCCCCCTTCTGGATATCCGATTCGAATGTCACCCCGCTCCGGAGTACTTCAGGATCTTCGGGCCCGACGGCAGGCGGTTCCTGACCAGCGTCGAACTCGCGGATGCGAAAGAACAATCCGACCGGCGCGCCGAGATCGCCGACCGGCGAGCTGAGATCGCCGACCGGCGCGCCGAGCTCCTCGCCGCCAAGCTCCGGGAACTGGGCATCGACCCGAACTGACAGGCGACGGTCGACCCGAACCTTCAAACCATGCCGGGGGAAAGTCGCACCGGCGAGAATCACCAGGATGATGCGGTCGTCAACGGAGTGACCTCATGGCCCGTCGCAAGAAACACCGCCCCTGGCTCGACTACCTCGTCTACCTGGCCGTCCGAGCCGTCGTGACCACCGCCCGCTGCCTGCCGATCGGCGTCTGCTATCGGCTCGCGGAGCTGCTCGCGTGGATCATGTACAAGGTCGACGTCCGACATCGCGTCGTCGGCCTGGAGAACCTCCGCCTCGCCTATGGCGACGACCTGGACGAGACCCGCAGAGATCAGATCGTCCGCGGCGTGTATCGTCATTTCTGCATGATGATCATGGAGATCCTCCATACCTACGGACGGATGCACCTCACGAACTGGCGAGAGCACGTCCGGCTGGTCGGCCACGAACCGGTCCTCGATCGGCTGATCACCGGAGGGCCATTGATCCTGCTCACCGGGCATTACGGCAACTGGGAGATCGCGGGCTACCTCTTCGGGCTCTTCGGCTTCCCCACCTCGTCCGTCGCCCGGACGCTCGACAATCCCTATCTGGAGGCTTACCTGAAGTCGTTCCGCGAGTGCACGGGGCAGAGCCTCATCCCCAAGTCCGGCGGATACGACCAGATCCTCGAGGTGCTCCAGTCCGGACGGACGCTCTCCATGCTGGCCGACCAGGATGCCGGCCAGCGCGGGCTGTTCGTGGAGTTCTTCGGCCGGCCCGCGTCGACGCACAAGGCCATCGCGCTGCTCGCCATCGAGCACCGGGCCCCGGTGGTCGTCGGCGTCGCCCGCCGCGTCGGCCCGGGGTTCAAGTACGAGCTCCGCTGCGCCGACGTCATCGAGCCCGAGGAGTTCCAGGGAACCGCCGACGACGCCCGCCTGCTCACCCAGCGGTACACGACCGCCCTGGAGGGCCTGATCCGCCAGGATCCCTCCCAGTATCTCTGGCTCCATCGCCGCTGGAAGCACCAGCCGCAGCCCCGCAAACGAGCCGCGGCGGGCGCCCCCGCTTGAACGATCGCGGGACAAACCGGTCCGTCACTTCTCGAACATCTGGTCCACGGGTACGATCCGGACCTTGACGCCCTTGAGCGGGAACGCGGCGATCGTCCGGTCCTCGCCCAGGATCTCCTCGGGGGTCCCCTGCGTGTCGTAGGCGATGGGCGTCGGCGTGCCCGCGACCAGCAGGTCGCGAAGCTCCTCGGCGTTCTGGGCGACGATGGCGATCCGCATTCCCGCGGGCTTCAGGTGCCTGCGGACGGCCGCGTTGACCTGCTCCAGGGTGAGCTTCGGCAGCCGCTCCGCCAGCTCGGTCACGAGGTCCTTCTTGCCGTAGAATCCGCCGTCGATCTGATACCCGATCCGCCGCGAGAGCGTCTGCACCCAGAGCTTGCTGTAGTTCAGCAGGAATGATCTCGTCGCCTCGAACTCGGCCGGGCTCATCCCGTTCTCGACGAGCCGATGGTGCTCCCAGAGCGCCGCGCGGAGCGCGAAGACGGCCTTGTCCCGCGGGACCGGGCGGACCCACATGGAGAAGTACTGCTGCCGGCGTGGGTTATTCGGCACGGGGAAGGTGCTGCCCCCCTCCTGGATGAAGTCCTCGATGTACGAGTAGTCCCCGTAGTTCAGCCCGCGCTTGCCCCGCAGATCCTGCATCAGCTTCCCGTTGAAGGTCCGGTGCTCGCCCAGGAAGGAGTTGGCGACGGCGAGCGCGTAGAAGTCGTCGTCGGCCCGGGTCACGCCGATCGGGAAGCCGATCGAGATCGCCGTCGCCTCCGCCGGCTTGGAGACGATGGTCACCTCCAGGCCCTGCGGTGACTTCGGGACGGGCAGGGCCGTCGGCGCCGGCTGCTCGCCCCGGAGGCGATCGAGGTGATGCCGGATCTCGTCCAGCCCCGCGCCGTCGGAGCCGCCGGCCGCGACCACGGAGATTCGGCTCTTGTTGTAATACTTGCGATGAAACTCCTTGACGTCCTCGAGCGTGATCGACCTGAGGCCCGCGACCGTCCCGAGATCGGGGTGACCGTAGGGATGCCCTTCATAGAGGTCGCATTGCAGCGTCCACTTGCCGAGCTCCTCGTCGTTGTTGCCCCGTAGGGTCTTGGTCACGTAATCGAGGGCTTCGTTGCGGAGCCGCTCGAAATCCTCGGGCGCGAACCTCGGCGTGGCGATCAGCTCCCCGACGATCGGCCCATAGGCCTTCGCGTTGTCCCCGTGGATCGTGCCCTGGAAGACGGTCAGCTCCTTGCGACAGGCCCCGTCCAGCGAGGCCGCCATCGGGTAGAACTTCTCCAGGATCTCCTCGTGCGAGAGGGCCTTCGATCCCCCCTCGGCGACCATCGCCGCCGTGAGGGCCGCGAGCCCCTCCTTACCCGCGGGGTCGTCCTTCGAGCCGACGTGCACGACGAGGCGAAACGCCATCAGCGGGCTGGAGGGCGCGGGCACGAAATGCGACTCCGCCGCGGGCTCGTCGCGCGTCGTCGGCCCGGCGGCACGGGCGGCCGCGCCCAGGGCCGCGAGCCCGGCCAGGCAGAGCCCCGCGGCGATTCGGCTTCTCCGCGTCATGGCTTCTTCTCCGTCTCGAGGGTGATCGTCGTCTCATTCGTCGGGACGAAGTACTTCGCCGCGACGCGCTGGAGGTCGGCGGGCGTGAGCCGCTCGTAGCCGGCAAAGAGGTCGTTCATGGCGTCGGGCCGGCCGGTCGTCGCGATCGACTCGCCGACGGCCCGCGCCACGGCGTCCGGGCTCTTCAGCGAGCCGGCGTAGGCGTAGCGCAGGTGAGACTGGACCGCATCGAGCCGGGCCCCGGTGATGGGGCTCTCGGCCGCCGCCTTGAGCGCCCCGGCGATCCGCGACCGCACCGCCGGGAGGTCGTCGGAGGACCGCACGCGGGCCAGGATCGAGAAGAGCGCCGGATCCCGCCGGGCCTGCGAGTCGGCCATCAGCGTGACGACCTTCTGCTCCTTCAGCACCAGGTCTCGGTAGAGGGGGCTCGTCTCCCCGAAGACCGCCTGCTCGAGCGCCCCGAGCGCGGGGACGTCCGGGCTCGGCGGGTCGGCGGCCGGCATGTGATATCCCAGGAAGAGGATCGGCAGCGTGGGCACCGGCCAGGTCAGCTTCGCCGATCGGGGCTCCGCCTGGGGCGGTTCCGCGGGGATCTCGACCGTCGCCTTGCCGCGCTCCCAGGAGCCGTAGGCGGCCTTCACCAGCGCCAGGAGTGCGTCGTGTTTCACGTCCCCCGCCACGACGATCGTGCAGTTCTCCGGCCGATACCAGCGGTCGAAGAAGACCTTGCTGTAGGCGTACTGATTGGGCATGTCCTTGATGTCGGCCAGGAATCCGATCGTCGTGTGCTTGTACGTATGCCGGGTGAAGGCCGTGTCCGACATGGCCTCTTCCAGCTTCAGGAAGGGGGAGCTGGCGCTCTTGTTGTACTCGCCGAGCACGGCCCGGGCCTCCTTCTGGAAGGAGGGCTGGTCGTACTTCAGGTTGCGGAACCGATCGGCCTCGATCTCCACGGCCGTGGCCAGCGCCGTGGCCGGAACGGTCATGTGATAGCATGTCCAGTCCTCGGTCGTGAACGCGTTGGAATCCGCCCCCAACGACTTGAGGACGTCGTTGTACTTCTCCGCCGGGTATTTCTCGGTCCCGCGGAACATCATGTGTTCGAAGAAGTGGGCGAAGCCGGACAGGCCCTTCTCCACCTCGTTCCTCGAGCCGGTGCGGACCACGGTGTAATACGCGATGATCCCCGGCGAATCGAAGGGCACCGAGACGACGCCCAGGCCATTCTCGAGCGTCGTCCGGTGGATCGGGAAGGGGAAGATCGGCCGGCCTTCCGCCGGCGCGGCGGAGGCCTTGGCGGGCTCCGCCGCCGGTGCCGCACCGGTCGCCCCGGCGATCAGCACGCAGGCAAGGAATGCAAGTCCTCGTCGCATCGTCGATGTTCCCTCCGCTCCGGGCCGAGATCGGGTGATGTCGTCAGCGTGATTCGAACTCGCGCGTCGCGCCCGCGGCGCCGATCTGGACCGTGAACCGCTCGCCGCCCGGGCGTACCGAGACGTGGATGAACTCGCCCCCGTCCTGGCCGCGATTGGCGATCAGCTCGGCCGGTGCATTTTCCTCCGGCTTCGTCCCGGCATTGCGGTGGAGCTGGTAGGCCGCGCGGATCGTCGGGATCGCGCGGAGTCGTTCCACCGTCGCCGCGGAGCCTCCCTTCCTCGGCCCATTGTTCATGATCGCCACGGTCGGTGAGATCGTCTTCAGCAGGGCGGGGTTGTTCGAGATGTCCATCCCGTGATGGGTCACCTGGTAGAGATCGATCGGCCCGATCCGGTCGGACGGGCAGACGAGCGCCTGCTCCACGTTCCAGGTCAGGTCGCCGCAATCGAGGAAGTCGAACTTCCCGAACCTGAACCGCAGGACCAGGCTCCGCGCGTTGTCCGACTTGTCGGTCGGTTGCGGCGAAGGCGCCTCGGCGCAGGCCGGGTTAGCCGCCGAACCGGGAGCAGCGGGCAAAACCCTGCCGCCCGCGGCAAGGACCACGGCCTTCGTCTCGCCTCGAAGCGGCAGGGAGTCCCCCGGCTTCAGGGCGGTCCGTTTGCCCATCGAGGCCCGGCGATAGGCGGCCCCGAGCGGGTCTCTCTCCGACGGCCCTTCCGGGTAGTCGATCGCGGGATCGTGGTCCTCGGGCAAGCCCCGGTCCCAGTAGTGGCCGATCTCGACGAGCTTGCTCAGCCCGGAGACCCCGCCGAAATGGTCGACATGCCAGTGGGTCGTCACCAGGTGGTCGAGTCGCTCGCAGCCGGCCGCCCTGAGAGCCGCGACGATTCGCTTCGGATCGCGATCCTCGTTCCCCGGCCAGCCGGAGTCGATGAGCACGGACTCCCGCTCGGGCGTGACGATCAGGGTGGCGGCGCCTCCCATCACGTCGATGAAGTAGACGTCCAGCCCGCGACCGCCGTCCTCGGCCCGGGCCGGTAACACCAGGAAGAGCCAGGCCGTCCATCCCAGCAACCACGTCGGTCTCGTCGCGTGCCTCACGACCACCCCCAATTCCGACTGGGTTCCACCCGGACGCAAGTCTCCATGGCCCACATCCAAATCGAAATCCACGGTCCAGGTCGTGCCGATGGTCGCGGATCCCCGCATCATCCGCAAGAGTCGACCCGCCCGCCCGCCCGCCCCCACCGGACTCAATTCACCGATTGAAGTCGCCAAGGAACCATCGCTTCATGTCTCCACGGACCGAGCCCCCCTTGCGAACGTCGAAGCCATCACCGGGCGAGGGTACTCATCCAAGGTCGCGAAAAATCAACATAGAAACGGTGAAGAGTCGTCCCGAATCGGGATAGCCCACGTCATCACGAAATTGCTTTTCTGCGTTGAAATCGCTAACGGGACGGCGCTTAAGCGAACGAGGCCGCTTGGCGGCTGCGGCAAGGTCCTCCGGGCAGGACAAATGCGTGTCAAGTTGAGATTGCGGGAATCGATTATTCTGGCTACGGATTATCAATGCTCTCCACTGAAGGGTCGCGGCTTCGAAGAGAATCCGGTTACTAGGCTGACTCATGAAGTCATGACGGTCAGCTCGGTGCGATGTTGCCCCCGCCGGGTCTTGCCACGACGGTGGATCGACAGGGAAGGTTTGAGGTCCATCCGCTACAGGGAGTTTCGCCATGAGAGATCTCACGGTCCTGGCCGTGTCCGATGACGCGAGGTGGCTCGCGCGATTCTGGGCCGAGGTCCGCTGCTTCCCGGGCGCCCGGCTCGTCATCGCTCGGTCTCTTGCGGAGGGGGCCGAGCTGATCGACTGTACCGCCCCCGACCTGATCGCTGTCGATTGGCCGAGGTCGACGGACGGACGCCGGGCCGATGAGATGGACCAGCTCCTCTGGTCGAATTCAATCCTCCCCAGGCCGGCCACGGTCCTGGTCGCGGACGAACACTACGACGACCAGACTGCGTTGGACCTGTTCCGGGGGGGCGTGGATGAGTACATCAGCATGACGGAACATCCGAACAGGATCGCTTCGGTCGTGGGCCAATGGCTCGGTCGCAGCCCCGAGGTTTCCCCGTGGCGCGAAGAGGTCGGCCCCCGGACGACGGCCGGTCTGGTCCCCGTCCCGGCGACGGAGCCGGTCGCCGCCATGACCTCGGCCTGATTGTTTACGGAAAGGGGCGGGGGCGAGGTCAGTCGCCCCCCAAGGTGCGGCTCGTTCCGACAGCGAGGGTCGGCCTCAGCGGAGCGCCGGCGGTGTGGGGCGTGCGGCCGGCGTGCCGCCGGAGCCGGAACTCGGGTTCGTCGATCTCTCGAGTCCGAGCGGGGCTCTGCCCGCCTGCACGTCTTTCAGCCGCTCCTGGTATCTCGCGTAGAGTCGAGTGTGCCGGCTTTCCATCGGCTCGAAGCGGCCGTCGATGAACAGGGCGAGGACGCGTGTGGTCGGTTGCAGGAGGTGGCCGGCCGTGATGACGACGTTCGCTCGCTTGCCCGGATCCAGCGATCCGAGTTGATCGGCCACGCCCAGGACCTCAGCGGCGGTCAGGGTTACCGAGCGGACGGCGATGTCCTCGGGGAGCCCGAAGGCGGCCGCGGTCGCGGCCTCGAAAGGAAGGTTCCTGGGCCCCGCGGCGGCCAGAGAGCCGTCACGCCGGCAACTGAGCGCGAGCTTGACCCCCGCGGCGTGGAGCTTCGCCGGGTTGGCGTAGACCGAATCATAGGGTTCGTGCTCGTGGCGGAGCTCGTTGAGCACGCCCCCCACGATGACCGGTATGCCGGACGCCTTGAGTTCCTTCGCCACCTTCCATCCCTCGTTGGCCCCGGTGATCGCCGCCTTCAACTTCAGGTCCTTGGCGATGGCCAGGGCGTCGAGGATCTCCATCCTCTGATCGGCAGAGAAGATCACGAGCGCCTCTCCCTTCGCGTAGGGGGCGAGTGCGGCGAGCCGGATGTCGACGGGCGGAGGCGTGGTCCCTTTGGACCGGGCGGCGGCGACCGCATCGCCGTACCGCGCCGCCCGCTTGAACCAGGTGCGAATCAGCTCGAGCTGCTCCTTGCGCCGGGCCTGGGGATCCTCCTGGTTCTCGGGGCCTTCGCCGGGGGGCTGGCCCATGCCGGGTCGGCGGCGGGCGCCGTCGGCCGGCGGCGGGACATAGGTCGGGATGTTCACGCAGAGCGCCACGGCGTCCTTCACCACGAGCTCCCGGGGCACCCAGCCTCGGAGGTTGATCACGCAGCCCTGGCCCGCGATCAGGCCGCCCCCGGGCTCGACGAACGACGACAGCACGCCCGCGATCCGGGTGACGGGGATGTGCTCCGAGTCGGCCCGGAGCGCCGAGCTCGCCCGCAGCTCCGGATCGAACCGACCCGCGTCGGCGGAGTCCTGGGTCTCGGTCAGGCTGCCGATCTCCGAGAGGCCGATCGTGGTCCCCGCGTCCACCATGCCGGGCCAGACGTCCATCCCCTTCACCTCCACGATCTGGGCCTCGGCCGGGATCGGCGTGGAGGCCGCCGGGCCGACGGCCGCGATCTTGCCGTCGGCGATGATCAGGTTGCCGTCGGGGATCTCGGGGCCGGAGACCGGATGGATCTTCGCCCCTCGGAGCGCGACCAGCCCCTTCGGCTGCTCGGCCAGCGCGATCTCCGGCACCCTGGCCGGATCCGCCGGCTGGGGCATCGCCCGATGGTCGCCGGGACGGGCGCCATGCTTGCCGTCGGGCTCCGCACGCTCGAAGTAGACCTCGCCGTCGACGAGCGTGAGCTCACACCGGGAGAAGGCGTCGAACGGGTGGGCGTTGAACAGGGCGATGTCGGCATCCTTCCCGACCTCGATCGAGCCCAGCCGGCCGTCGAGGCCGAGCTGGCGAGCGGCGTTGATCGTGACCATGGCGAGTGCCTGCTGCTCCTTCATCCCGCCGTAGCGGACCGACTTGGCGGCCTCGAGGTTGAGATGCCGGATCAGCTCCTCGCTATCGCTCTTGATGCAGACATCCGCGCCGGCCTGGGCCAGGAGGGCGGCGTTCTGGGGGATCGCGTCGTAGGCCTCGATCTTGTAGGCCCACCAGTCCGAGAAGGTCGAGCTGCTGGCGCCATGGGCGGCAATCTCGGCCGCGACCTTGTAACCCTCGAGGACGTGCTGGAGGGACTGGACCCGAACGCCATACTTCTCCGCCGTGCGGAGGAGCATGAGGATCTCGTCGGCCCGGTAACAGTGGCTGTGGATCTTGATCGATCCCTCGAGGATCCGGGCGAGGGCCTCGAGCCTCAGGTCCTGGCGAGGAGGCGGGCCGACCTTCTTGCCGGCCTTGCGGTCCGCCTCGTAACGGGCCCATTCGGCGCGGTAGGCCCTCGCCTCGTCGAAGGCGCGTTCGAGCACCGACTCCACGCCCATCCGCGTGTTCGGGAACCGGCCGCGGGACCGCGTGACGTTCTCACCGAGGGCGAACTTCACCCCCTGGGGGGCGTCGCGGAGGATCAGGTCGCGGCCGGGTTGGCCGTACCGGAGCTTGATCACGGCGTCCTGGCCGCCGATCGTGTTGGCCGAGCCGTGCAGCAGCCGGGCCAGGGTGGTCCCGCCGGCGAGGGCCCGGTAGATCGTGGCGTCGTCGCCGATCACCACGTCCTTGACCCGGACCTCCGGGACGACCGAGAGGCTCATCTCGTTGACGCCCCCCTGGATCGCCATGTGCGAATGCGTATCGATGATGCCCGGCATGGCGACGAGCCCCGCGGCGTCGATCACGGCGACGCCCGGCTTCGCGGGCAGGTCCGGCCCGATGGCCGCGATCTTCCCCTTCTCCACCAGGATGGAGCCCTTCGCGATCGTCCCCTTGGTGACGGTCAGGATCGTCGCGTCCTTGATCAGGACGTTGCCGCCGGTCCTCGTCTTCGGCTTCCGATCGGCCTCGGTCTCGATGGCGACGTCCACGAAGGGCGCGGGCTTCTCGGCCGGCTTCGCCTCGTCCTTCTTGGTGTCCTTCGCCTTCGGCTCGTCGGCCTTCTTGCCGGCGTCCTTCGCCTTCGGCTCGTCGGCCTTCTTGCTGACCTCCTTGCGGTCGGGGCCGCCCGGGCCGCGTCCGCCCGGGCCACCGCGACGGCCGCCGGGTCCGCCCGGGCGATCGCCGCCCGCCGGGGCCTCGGACTCCTTGACCTCGAGCTTCTGGCCGTCGATCAGGGCGAGCTTGACCTTGGCGTTCTCGTCCAGGAACGGCGCCGAGAACGCGACGAGGTGTCCGAGCTTGCCCGGCTCGAGCGTGCCGAGCCGGCCGTCAAGGCCCGCGATGGCCGCCGCCTGCTTAGTCAGCCCCGCGAGGATTTGATCCTCGGTCAGCCCCTCCTTCTTGAGCGCCCGGAGCTGCGCGGCGAAGCGGTCAAGGCGATCGATCCCCTCGCTGCTGAACGCGAACGGGATGCCGGCCTTTGCCAGCGTCGCGGCCGTGCCCACGCGCTCCTTCCAGAGCTCGTGTCGATGATTCAGGAGCCGGAGAGGCTCGTCCTGCTCGGCGGCCGTCTTCTTGCGGTACTCCTCCTCGGTCGGGACCTTGGGCTCTTCGGGGAAGTCAAGGGTCAGGACCACGGGGACCCGTTCCGCCTTAAGCCGGTCGAGGACCTTGGGCGCCTCTCGGCCGCCGACGACGACGGCCGTGGTGCCGAACTCGGCGGCGAGGTCGAGCGCCCGGTGGATCTCATCTCGGGTCTGCGCCTGCCACCAGACCGGCAGCTTCCGGCCGGCCGCCCGGCCGAGTGCCACCAGCGCCGGGTCGTACGGGGCGCCCGGCCCGGAGGCATCGAGATCCATCAACCGTTGATGCCGATCGGCGTCGAGCATCGCCTGACGGAAGTGGGCGACCGCCCCCATGAGCGACCGCGGATAGGGGTTCTCGGTGCCGCCCTGCTCGCCCCCGGGGCGGCGACGCGGCCCCTGCTGCGGGCCGAAGGGCATACCCGGCTGGCCTCCTCCGGCGGGCGTGTCGGTGGGGGGAGAGACCTGGACGTGGAGCGCGACCGGCGTCTTGACGATCACCTCCCGGCGCGGGAGGCCGCTCAGGCTGACGACCGCGCTCTGGCCGGTGGCGATGGAACCGGAGGGCGCCGCCAGGATGTCCGTGAAGCCGAGCTTGCGATAGGGCAGGGCGGCCGAATCGGCGAGCTCCACGGCCGGCGCGACCTCGAATTCCGGCGTCAGCCCCCGCCGATTGTCGCCGGGCGTCGCGGCCAGCGGAGACTCGGCCAGGTCCACGAGCCGCCCCTTGCCGCTGGCCGACCGATCCACGCCGGCCTTCTGGGCGGCCGTGGTGTACAGGTCGAGGAACCCCGGGTAGACCACCAGCCCCTTGCCCTCGATCACCTCCGCATCGTCGGGGATGAGGGTCTCCTTGCTCAGCCCGACGGCTTCGATCGTCCCGCGACGGACCACGATCGTGCCCGGATCGAGGACCTTCCCGGGCGCCGCCACGATCTTCGCGTCCCGGATTGCATAGGCGGTCGGGAAGCCCTCGCGTCCCCCCGCCGGGTCGTCGTCGGCCGTCGCCCTTGCAATCATGGCCACGGCCAGCATCATGGCGGAGGCCGCCAAGGCGGCCGTCAGCCGAATCCGAAGAGTCGCGGGGCGGAACCACGAGGCGCGAGAGGGCTCGGCTCGTGCGGGGGATGGCTTCATGGGTATGACTCCGGCCGCGAGGGCGGCCATCGTGGTTGAGCGTCGAGAGCGGGCGAGATCATGCGACGTCGGACCGAGGAGAGGTCCGTAAGACTCTACCAGGGGCCCGAGGCAACGGGAAGGCCCGGGCACAGTTCCCGACCGCGAACGAAGCGCGCCGGACGGAAAGATGAGATTGGCTTTGATCGTTCATCGAACCTCACTGATTCGTCAGCCGTAAGTCATGCATCTATCAAGTCTTGACATCGAATCTCGAATTGGCTTTGATGGCGCGCCTGGGTCGCGTTTCGTCCCCGGTCCTGGCTCGGATCGGGGCATCGATACGGCCTGCTCCAGGCGACGGGAAGTCCGGTCATGCAGTCGGGAAGCCTGCCGGCGCATGGACGTTCGCTTTCGGGTTCGGCGTGAATCGAGCGCGCGGAATCTCGTCGTGCCTACTCAATAAGATCCCGAAAAAACGCTCGTGAGTTTCATGGTTGGCGGGAATTTTGAGAAATCGTGCGGCGCGACGCGGTCCACGTGGCGACGATCCGGTCTTCACCCTTCGATCCGGGTGCGACTCGCACTCACGATCCCCACGGATTCCTCAGACCGGGAGGAGGCCGGACGGGCCCGCGGTTGGCTCAGGAAGCTGGTGATAGTCCTTCCCGGCACGGTGCTGCTCGCGACCTGCCCCGACGCCCGCTACCGCGATGGACACAAGGCGGAGTGACCTGGCGGCCCAGGCTGGGAAATCCGCGAGATTTTCTTGGTTTCCTGTAGGGAATCGTCGTTCGCCTGCATGGGAGATCAGAGAGAAACGCAGGCACGATGGGGTTGATGCCATGAGGCCCGAGAGATCGCCGGACGTCCTGAGGCAGGTGCAAGCGCTCTTTGGACCGGGCGCGACCGCGGGGGTTTCGGACGCGGAATTGCTGGAGCGATTCGTCCTCCGGAAGCGGGAATCGGCCGAGGCGTTGGCGTCCGCCGAGGCCGCATTCGAAGCGATCGTGGCGCGGCACGGGCCGATGGTCCTGGGGGTCTGCCGCCGGGCCCTGAACGCGCCGGCCGACATCGACGACGCGTTTCAGGCGACATTCCTGATCCTGGTCCGCAAGGCCGGCTCGGTCCGCGTGGACGGCTCGCTCGGCCGCTGGCTCTACGGCGTCGCCCGCAAGGTCGCGGCGCGAGCCCGAATCCGGGCCGAACGGCAGAGGGGCCGGACCTGCTCGCTGATCGACGACCCCGAAGCACCGGCCGGCGCCTCGAATCGGGATGAACGATTCGGTATCCTTGATGAGGAAGTGGCAAGCCTTCCGCTCCGGTATCGGACGCCCGTGATCCTCTGCCATTTCGAGGGCCTGACCCAGGCCGAGGCCGCGGCCCGGCTGCATTGCCCGGTCGGCACGGTCAGCGGCCGGCTGACTCGCGCCCGCGGCATGCTCCGCCAGCGGCTCGTCCGCCGCGGGCTGGCCGTGAGCGCCGGGGCACTTGCGAGTGACTTCGAGATCGGCGCAGCCCGGGCCGCGGTTCCGCAAGCCCTCGCCACCTCGACAAGTCGGGCCGCGGCAGCGCTGGCCACGGCCGGATCCTCGCCCACCGGGATCGTCTCGGCCGCAGCCCTATCGCTGATGAACGAGACCGCCCGCGCCGTGTCCGCCGTCCGGCTCGGCCTGGCCGCCGCAGTCGTGCTGGCCTTGAGCCTGGCGGGGTACACCGTAACGACGGTGCGGGGCCAGTCGTCCGCTCCGCCGCGGATTGTTCAGGAGAACGATGGATCGTCCGCTGGGGCCGCCCCGACGAAAGGCACGACTCAACAAACCTCCCCCAGCGCCGACGCGGGCGAACGACCGGGACATCGACCGGCGGATGAGATCGTCGCGGAGCTGGACGCCACGGTCAGGGCCTCGGAGGGGAAAACACCGCAGATGGCGAATCTGGCGCTGGAGCGTCGAGAGGGCGTTTATCGACAATTGCAGGAGAAGCTCGCGACTCTTGCGGAAGAGCTGTACACTCACTTCCCCGAGGATCCGCGACTCGGCAAATACCTGCCGGAGCGCTGGGCCGCATTGAGATATTCCAGCCGCGACTCCCTGGCAAGGGATGAGATCGCGAGGGAGCTGAGATCCACTAGCAACCCCGCCCTGCATGCGTCGGCCCTGTATTTCGACGCCGCAATCCGCTATCAGGACGGTCCGATCGACAGCACCTCCGCCGTGGCACTCGCCGATCGATTCGCCGCCCAGGTCCCGGGCGATCCTCGAGCGGCGAGCCTGCTTCGGCAAGCGGCCCTCCAGGTCGACTACGCCCGGAACGCCCGGCTGGGATGGCTCGTCGCATGCCTGCTGGTGCTTCGCCTGGTCCTGCTCAACCGGCGAAACCTGAAGCTGGCGTGGCGTTCGACGGTGGTGCTCCTCGGCCTGGCCTGCGCGAGCGCGATCGGGATCGCTCTTTTCGCCCCCGGGGGCCTTCCGGCGGTCACCGCGAAGGTCTACAACGCGGCGATTGACCCACAGCGCACGCAACGGGTCATGATGATGGCTGGGCTCTTCGAGATGGAATTCCGCAAGTGCCTCCAGGACATGCCAGGTCTTCACGAATCCCTGCTATTGCTCTCCCTGAGCCTGGCGACGACCCTCGGCCTGCTGGCGATCCTGGAGCGGCGGAGAGGGCCCGACGCCCCAGACGGCCAGCCTCATTCCGTCCGCCGGATCGCGGCTATTCTCCTGGCAACGCTGAGCGCCTTCTGCCTGGCCGATGCGGGACGCATGGAGATCTGGAAACACGTAATCTTGAACCGGGTGACCAGCCAATTCCCCGACTCCTTCTCGGGCCGTCTCATCCATGGCGAACGGCGGCAGGCCCACGCAATCGGCCAGCCGTTCGAGCTGGAATTCACCGATGTGATCTCGGGGCGACGGGTCTCGATGAGGGACTTACGCGGCAAGGTCGTGCTCATCGACTTCTGGGCGACCTGGTGCGGACCCTGTCTCGGCGAGATCCCGAACCTCACCGAACTCTACGACCGCTACCATGACCGCGGATTCGAGATCGTGGGCGTCAGCCTCGACAATGCGGAAGACGAGAACGGCCTTGAGGATCTCAAGAGAACCCTGGCCGAGAAGAAGATCCCTTGGCCGCAGTACCATCAGGGAATGGGCTGGGGCGAGAGCATCAGGACGGGCAAGTCCACGGACACCTTCTCCGAGTCCTGGGGCATCTCGATGATCCCCACATATTTCCTGATCGACGCCGACGGCCGGCTCTATTCGACCGAAGCCCGCGGGAAGCTGGATGACCTGGTGCCTCGCCTGCTGGACGCCCGGGACCAGAACCGTGGTGGAGATCGTCGATGAGGGATGTGACCTCGGCCAGAGCGGTTCCGTTCGTCGTCGACAAGGTCGGGAGCGGGTCAATTCAGACGGCGAGCGAGGTCATCCGAGATGGCCTGAGGCTCCTCAAGGAAAAGAAGACGGGAATCAGGCCAGGACGCGGTCGCCGGACGGCGCCGACTCGGATCCCGAGCCGGGATCGGGGCTCCTCGGGAGCACGAGGCTCCTGCCGAGTCGGGAGAGGCCATGGATTGGGGGACAGGAGCCGTCACAACCGCGCAAGAGATCCCGAACGAGCCCGTCATACCATCAAGGGCGAGCTTTTCACCGCCTCTCGGCCCCCATACCACCATCTCCAGAAGACGACCGCTCCGAATGCCCCCAGCGCGTAGTACATCACGTCTTGATGGTCGGCCTTGCAGTACGCGGAGAAGAGCGTCGTCCGGGGCAGGGCGACCTCGAAGACCCACGACCAGATCACCAGCGGCGCGGCGATCTCGAGGACGTCCGGCGGGCCGTCGTGGCGACGGACTCCCAACCGGCGCTCCATCCAGACCATGATCGGCACCCAGAAGGGGATGCAGATCAGGTCGTTGAGGTGGTCGTGGACAAACCCTGAATCCAAGATCGCCTTGAAGACCCATCGGTTGATGAAATAGGTCGTCAGGCAGACGAGGAACAGCGGGTCGCGGAGGTAGCGGAATCGCACGGCGTCAGTGTCCGCTCGGGTAATGGATTGCCGCCATGATCAAGGCCATCAACAGGGCCGCGGCCGAAGTGATGACGACCCAGACCGCAAACCCGATCCCTCGGTGCGACTGCGAGACCTGAAGGCACGCCAGGCCCGCGAATCCGCCCGCCAGAACGCTCGACCAAAGTATCCCGCGAGTCGGCAAATCGAATACGAACTGCCGGAACGTGATCGGATCGATGGGTCGTCCCGTGGACTTCGGGTAGACGTCCGCATCCAGCCCGTAGCCGCCGGGCCTGCCGTCATTGCCCGGCCAGAAGAGGGTGTAACGATCTCCCTCCGCCTGATAGTGATACGGGATCGGCCCCGCGCCCAGTGGCCGGCCCTGCGAGTCCAGCTCGAACCGCTCCTTCCGCTTCACGATGTCCAGCTCGGCAAGACTTGCAGGGAGGTGGCCGCTCACCTTGCGGTGAGCCTCGATCGCCTGTTCGAGCAGGTCCATCTGGGCCTGTGTTTGCCCCAGGTAGGAACGATAGGGATAGACGCCGCGATTGCCGCGATAGGCGATATCGAAAGCCATGGCCGAGACGATCAGGCCGACAAGCAAGGCGACGAATGGCTGGCTGGTCGGGCCATCACATCCTTTTCTTGACTCCATGATTCACGCTCTCGGATGGTGGAGAAGGCCGAAGCCCACCCGGCCGACGGATGGAGCGGACTCCTACCGATCGACGGGCCGGGCGGCATTGCTGGGCGCGGCGGGGGCGTGCTCCGGCTTCTCGAACCGGGCCTCGATCGCCTCGCCGGACTTCAGGGGGATCTCGTAATTGTCGCCGACCTTGGTGACGCCCGGCCGGCTCCAGCTCGGGGCACGGCCGCCGAAGTTGTCGCGGATCCGGATCGTGCCCAGGGGGCCGGCGACGACGCGGAACCAGGTCGTCGCGTTGTTCTCCCGCCGGGCCGAGACGCGGTGCCCCCCCTCGGTTCGAAGGTCCTCGAAGGACGCGTCGTGCCACCGCCAGGGCGTGGCCGGGAAGACTCGCAGGACCTCCGTATCGCGGATCCCGGGCGTCGGGCTCCAGCTCTGAAGGAGCATCTCGTGGACGGCCGCGGCGGCGAGCATGTTCCCCTCGAGCGTGAACGGCCGGTAGGTGAAGTTGCTGAAGCCCTGCTTCGTCTGGTCGCCGTTGGCGTGGAACCCGTTCCGGAGCAGGAATGCCTTCACGAAGATGTCCAGGTTCCGCACGGCCGCCTCGCCATCGCCCGTCCGGGCTCGCAGCGCGGACATCCAGGTGAAGCTGTACCCGCACCACTCCTTGGTGCCGAGCGAATCCCATTGGTCGAGGCTGGCCTTGATGACACGCCGATCGGCCTCGCTCCCCTCGATGGTCAACAGGTTGAAGGGATAGAGCCCCATGAGGTTGGTAAGGTGGCGATGGCTGGTCGTCAGGTCCTCGCGGGCGTCGAGCTTGAGCGCGCCCGCCGGGTTGACGTGCCAGCCGCCGAGTCCCCTCGCGGCCTCTCGCCATTTGGCGGCGTCGGCGGGCTCGCCCGCGGCATCCGCCATCTCTCTGAGCGAGAGGAAGAGCATCTTCAGGCAGCCGATGTCGAAGTTCGTGTTCGGCCGAAGCCAGGCCTCGAGGCGGTTGTCGTGGATCTCGGGAGAGGATGAGAGGGGCAGCACCAGCACGCCCTGGGCATCGGGCTTGAGGAGGGCCCGGACGCTCTCCCCGATCTCGCGGCACCAGGGATAGGCCCGCGACTTCAGGAAGGCATCGTCCGCCGTGTAGCGCCAGTGAAGGTAGAACAGGTGGGCGACCCAGGGTCCCATCGTGGGCGAGAGCGAATACTGGCACCAGCCGGCCAACGGGTCGCCGGTCAACGACATCACGCCCGGGACGTTGGCGCCCGGCGTCCCGTAGAACTCGCGGGCGAACTTGCGATATCGCGGCAGCAGCTCCACGTTGAGGTCGAGGAAGCTGAGGCCCTCCTCGAAATGGCCCGCGCCTTGATATCCCATGTAGCTCATCTGGGTGTTCAGGTCGTTGTGATAGTCCCCCTTCCAGGGGGGCAGCGATCCGGCATCAGCCGTCCAGACCCCTTGCAGGGGCATGGGCGGAGCACCGCGCCGCGAGGCAGCGCCGTAGAAGTAGCGGACGAGGTCGTACTGCCGCTGGATCTCGGGCTCGGGGATCCGGACGTTCGACCGGGACCAGAAGCGCGACCACCATTCCGCATGTGGCGCGAAGCTCGCCTCGTAACCGCGTTCGAGCGACTCTGCGACCCGGCGGCGGGCGATCGCCAGGGGATCGGGTCCATCCTTCGTCGAGGTGACCGTGACGGCCAGCAGCGTCGCCCCGTCGAGTTTCCGGCTGCCGACGCAGACGCAGTAGATTAGGGGGCCGGCCGTCTCCTGCACGAACCAGTGCGTGCCGCCGTCCCGGCCGGTCCGCGCGGGAGGGTAGCCGAGCTTCGAGACCGCATGGCTGCTGGGTCCCGTTTCTCCGCGTCCGCTTCCCGGCACACGGAGGCGTATGTCCTTCGGCTCCGCGCCCGCGACTCGGAGCAGGGCGACGGGTGCCGCCGCGCTGAAGAAGGCCCGGCACTCGCCACCGGATCCCATCACGGCACGGCCCTCGGCGGCCGCCAGGTCCAGTTCGAATCGTTCGAGGGTCCGGGACGAGTCCAGCTCGATCTCGAGGCGGCCGGCCGGGATCTTCGTGGGGGTGGGATGGTCGTACGGAGCATCGGTGAGTCGCGCGATCTCGGCGGCGTTCTTCTCGGCGACCAGTTTCTGCAGGTTCGCATAGGTGAACCCCGGCTCGTGGACCTGGGGAGCGGTCCGAAGGTCCCAGAGGTCGCCGCGGTCGAGCGACAGCCGAAGCTGATGGCCGTCGCCCCAGAGCAGGCCCCCCAGCAGGCCGTTGCCGAGCGGGATCGCCTCGTCCCAGGTCGCGATCGGGGCCGTAAGGACCAGGTTCGACGAGGCGTCGGGCGGGGTTGCGTTCGCTCTCGGTCTCGATACGGTCAGCATCAGCAACGCCGCCCTGACGAGGAGCTTCAGCCCAGGCAGCCCGATGCCTCGTGATGGATTCATGATCATGCGACTCTCAAGGAAGCTCGGCCCACGACCGACCGGACCGCTCGCGGCCATTCTCCGTCGTCCACCCGAGGGTCGCAAGCTGCGGCCGGCGGACGATCGTGTTAGGCTGGACTCGCTCGTGCCCGTGGCGACGAAAGAGCAGTTACCTCGAAGATCGCGGCGAGGCGATCACGTGCACGAGTCACACAGGAGCAGCAAGTGGCTCATCCAGTACGAGGCGGCTCCCATCCTCTCAGGCCCGGCGGGTCTGCGATATGATGACGAGGGGCTCTTCCAACTGCTCGGGCGGGGAGAAGCCATGATGGATTCGCCGATTCTCCGAAAGCTCCAGATAGATGGAAGAACGAGGTCGTGGCCCGAATGACCACCGACATTCTCGTGACAAGCTTCGGTACTCGGGCTCGGTCGATGAGTGCCGGTCTCGCGGGAATTCAGGATGAAAAACAACTCGAGGCCTTGCATGGCCTGGCGGTGACCTGCGCGGACCTGAAGGAATTCCGCGCTCGCCTCCGCGGCGAGAAGCCCTGATCGAGCCGATTGCCCTCCGCGAGCCCTCCTGGCAGACTGGGGTCATGTGCCTGCCCGGATCGGGCAAGGCATCGACTTGCAGCCGCGGAGGAGGATCGCGATGAGACGCAACGCCTGGGGGATGGCCGCCGTGCTGGCGGGGCTGATGGCCTGGGGGATCGAGGCCCGCGGGCAGTCCGCGGCGGACTTCGCGCAAACGGCGGCTTACGTCGCGGCCCAGCAGAATTCGGACGGGGGATTCGCACCGGCGCCGGGGCAGCCCTCGACGCTCGGGGCGACAAGCACGGCGATCCGGACGCTCGGGTTTGTCGGCGGCTCGGCCCCGGACGTGGCGGACTGCATCAAGTTCGTCAAGGCCTGCCGCGTCCCCGGCAAGGGGTTCGCGGCGACACCGGGCGGCGAGCCCGAGGTCGTCGTGACCGCGATCGGCCTGATGGCGGCGGTCGAGTTGAAGATTGTCGACGAGGCCTTGGTCGAGGAGGCCGTCGCCTTCTTCGGCGAGCAGGCGAAGAGCTTCGAGGATGTCCGGATGGCCATCGCCGGGCTCGAGGCCGTCGAGGCGGATTCTCCGGACTTCTCCAAGTGGTCCCAGCGCATCGAGCAGATGCGCCAGCCCGACGGCTCGTTCGGAGAGGGCTCCTCGAAGGCATTCGCCACCGGCGGAGCGGCCGCGGCGATCCTTCGAATGCGCCTGCCGCTGGACCGCAAGGAGGCTGTCGTCGCCGCGCTCAAGGCCGGCCAGCGACCCGAGGGGGCCTGGTCGAAGGACGACGGGCCGCCCGATCTCGGCAGCAGCTACCGGATCATGCGGGCCCTCTACATGCTCAAGGAGAAGCCCGACGTCGAGAAGCTCGTCGGCTTCATCGCCCGCTGCCGCAACGCCGACGGCAGCTACTCCGGGACTCCCGGCGGCCCTCCCAGCCTGGGGACGACTTACAACGCGGCGATCATCCTCCACTGGCTCCGGGCCCTCGACAACAAGCCCCCCGTCCTCGAGGCCTCGACCTTCGCGCCCCTGTTCAGCGGCACCGACACGACGGGCTGGGAGGGGAACTCCTCGCTCTGGTCGGCGCACGACGGCATCCTCGTGGGCAAGTCGCCGGGCATCGATCACAACGAGTTCCTCGCCCATCGCGAGCGCCAGGGGGATTTCATCCTCTCGCTCTGGTTCCGCCTCGTCGCCGGCAAGGGCAACAGCGGCGTCCAGTTCCGCAGCGTACGCGTCCCGGGCACCGAGATGTCGGGCTATCAGGCCGATATCGGCGAGGACTACTGGGGCTCGCTCTACGACGAGTCGCGGCGGAACAAGACCCTGGTGAAGGCGACCCCGGAAGCCCTCAAGCCCCTCAAGAAGGAAGGCTGGAATCACTACGTGGTCTACGCGATGGGAGACCGCGTGACCCTCTACCTCAACGGCTCGACCACCGCCACCTATACCGAGCCGGAGGCCGAGATCGCCCGCGACGGCCTGATCGCCGTCCAGATCCACGCCGGCGCACCGATGGAGGTCCACTTCAAGGACCTGCTCGTCCGCCCGTTGCCGTGATCGGCTGAGATCGCGGCGCGATTTGTGCCTGGATAGCTCGACGCGGTCGACGTCGAATCCCCCAGCCGGGAAACGGGAGCCTCCACGATGATCCTCGCGAAGATACGCCCCGATCGAGTCCTTTCCGCACTCCTCGTGCTGGCCGCCCTTCACGGGATGGGATCGTCGCGACCGGCCGGCGCGCAGGTTCGAGAGCCCGAGGTCCAGGGAGGAGGGCCACGGCGGCTCTCGCCTCCCGAGATGACCACGGTCCCGTCCGACATCCGCGACGGCGCGGGGATGTTCTCGGAGGACGCCGAGAAGCAGGCCCGGGCGGAGCTCGGACGGATCGAGAAGCAGACGGGCTCGCCCGTGCTCATCCAGACGATCGACTCGCTCGATGGCGAGAAGATCGACCAGGTCGCCGCTCGCCTCGCCCGCCGCGCGGGGACCCAGGGGATCTTCGTCCTCGTGGCCCGAAAGGACATGAAGCTCGAGGTCCTCCCCTCGACTCGTTACGCCGAGGCACTGAACCGGCCGGCACGCGACAAGGTCCGCGCAACCTTCATCGAGAGCTTCAGGAAGCGACGCTTCGACGAAGGGCTCGGCCGGGGAATCGAGGCCCTCGAGGCCGAGCTGACCGCGGCGAAGAAGCTCGGCAAGGTCCCGCCGGGCGAGATGCCCGAGCCGTCCGGCGAGAGCACCCGGCCCGGGAGCTTCCCGCCGACCGAGACCGCGATGCCCGCCGCCGTCCCTTCGTCCGGCCGGGCCGACCCGCACCGTGCCGAGGCCTCCACGGGTGCGCCCCAGGCCGCGAGCTCTCTCGTGATCCGAAACCAGACCAGGCTGACCCTCGAAGGAGCCCGGCTGATCATCGCCGCGGCCAAGGGGAAGGCGATCGAGATGAACCTGAAGGTCAACGTCGCGGTCGTGGACGACGGCGGCCACCTCCTCAGCTTCGATCGCATGGACGGAGCACGGACGGTCAGCGCGTACACGTCGATCACCAAGGCGACCAGCGCGGCGACCCTGCGGACGGCCACCGGGCCGATCCCCTCGGGCACGAAGGAACCGGACCCGCTGCTGAACCTGGGCCTCCAGCTCTCGGCCCAGGCCAGCGGGGGGACCCTGTCGACGCTCCCGGGGGGCGTCCCCCTCGTGATTGACGGCCAGGTCATCGGCGCCGTGGGCGTGGGCGGCAACTCGGGCGATCAGGACGCCGAGATTGCCCGCGTGGCCGTGCAGGCATTCGTCGACGCCGTCCAGAAGCCGCAGCCTGCACCGGCGACGCCGAGCGAATCGAAGAAGCCCTGAGTTTCCGCCCGAACGCAGGGCTCAGGGGTTGATCTCCGCCGCCGACCATCGCCCGTATTCGTCCCGCTTGTACTCCCAGCGATGCTGGGGATTGCCGACGAGCTCCAGGTGGTCGACCTCGCTCACGTCGAGCACGAGGAGGCCGAAGTGGGGGAGCGGCTCGAGCGGGTCCGGCGGGACGGTGGGGAACGGTGCCAGCGGCACCCGGGCGCGCCCGGGGTCGGGCCAGGTGTAGGTCAGGCGGGACTCGGCGGACATCTCCCGCCAGGTGGCGACCCGCACCTCGAGCAGCTCCCGGTCGGTCGTGGACTCGTCCACGACCGAGAGGGGACCGCCGAGCCGGAATTGCTCGCGAGTGACGTGGAAATACCAGCAGGCTTCGCCCCAGGGCGAGGCCCCGATCTCCGTCCATTTTCGCGCCCGGGAATCGGTCGCGAAGATGAGCCGGGCCCCGTCCTCCAGGAACCCTCGCCAGACGATCGTCCGGACGGCGGGCCGGCCATCCTCGCGCACCGTCGCAAGCTGGACGAACCGCGCCTGCGGCGACTGCCGGTTGCGATGGAGGGCCAGGTCCAGGGACGGACGCCAGAGTTCGGTCGACATGCCCCGATTCTCTCGAATCACGGGCCGGTTCGGTAGTCCCCACCGGTCGCCCGATCCCGCCCCGAATGCCCCAATCAGGCGAGGGCATCCGAGCGGACAAGCCCGGGATCGGCCGGGCAGCAGTCCGCGGGCAACGGCCCGTTCATCCGGGTCCCGATCTGGACCAGTGCCCGATGAACCTCGTCAATGGTCCGGTCGAGCGTCGAGGTCCCGGCCGTCAACCCGACGGAGGCGAATCCCGCGAGCCAGCCCTCGTCCAGCTCGTCCGCCGACGTCACGAGCCGCGCCGGTCTCCCGCGGAGATGGCACAGCTCCAGGAGCTGTCGCGTGTTGTTCGACGATCGACCACCGACCACCACGACCGCGTCGACGCGGTCGAGCAGGCGTTCAAGCGCCCGCTGATGATCCTTCGTCGGCTGACAGACCGTGTCCACGAAGCGGATCTCCGAGTCCGGGTTGCACGCGGCGATCCGCCGGCGAAGCTCGGCCGCGCGGCTCTCCGGCGTCGTCGTCTGACAGACGATCCCCAGCCTGGGGAGGCCGAAGTCGCGGACGTCGGCCTCGTCCTCGATCACGTCCACCCGCTCCAGGTCCTCCACGACGCCCCGGACCTCGACGTGCCCCTTCCGGCCCAGCACCAGGACGTGGTATCCCTCCTCATGCAGGTTCCTCGCCGCCAGGTGGACGCGGATCACCAGCGGGCAGGTCGTGTCGAGTAGCTCGTTTCCGGCCGCCTCGAGCCGCGTCCTCTCTCGATCGGAAATCCCATGCGCCGTGATCAGGACGCGGTGCCCCCGCGGCAGCTCTGCCGTCGATCGTTCCGCCTCCCTCCGGATCGCGAATCCCCGGCGCTCCATGTCGCCGAGCACGACCTCGTTGTGCACGAGTTCGCCGTGGACGATCACCCCGCCGGGGTCGCCAATCCGCTCGACCACCCGCAAGGCGTCGCGGACCCCGAAACACATCCCCAGGACCTCCGCCCGAATCACTCGCATCGTTCGCCTCCCGTTCGACGGCCGCTCGGAATCCTCGTTAACTTTGCGATACAAAGTAAACAGACGTGAAGGCACCGGCCGCGGAGGGCCGGACGGTCACGGTCTAGATGGGCGACCAGCCCTCGGTCAGGCCGGAGCCGGTCGCGGGGCGGGCGGCGGCCTGGAGGGCATCCTGGACGACGGACTCGAGGACGCTGATGTACTCGAGGAACCGACGGCGGCCGTCGTCCGTGACGCGGCAGAGGGTCTGGGGGCGGTTCTTGTGGAATCCCTTCCAGATTTCCACGAAACCGGCCTCGTGGAGGACCCCCAGGTGGCGGCTGAGGTTGCCGTCGGTGAGGTGGCAGAATTCCTTGAGGTCGGAGAAGATCACGCCGCGAGGGTTGGTCACGAGCGAGGTCATGATGCCCAGCCTCGCCTTCTCGTGGAAGATCCGCTCGAGGCCCTCGTAGGCGAAGCGGCCGTTCTGCTCCTCGGCGGGCGGGGTGGTCGTCTTACGACGCATGATCGCGCTCCAGGGTTCGGTAGAGCACGGCGGCGGCGAGGAGCTGGCCGGCCCCGAAGGGGAAGCCCATCGCCCAGGGGCTGAGGGCAAGCTCGCCCCGGCAGAGTCCCAGGACGGCGAGCCCGCAGAGGAGGTAGAACGCGGCCACCCAGGCCGTGGGCCGCGGCAGGAGCCGGCAGGACGCGAAGATCCCCAGGCTGTACAGGACCTGCCAGAGCCCCGGCAGGATCCAGCCCGAATCCGGCGCCGTGCGGGCGATGACGATCGTCAGCAGTCCGCCAGCCACCAGGCAGGGGCAGAACTGCTCGATCGCCAGGCGGGTCAGCTCGCGAGTCATCGGCGAGCCCGCGTTCCTTGCCCTCACGATCATCTCGAAGGCGGCCGACGCGCCGCTGATCGCCGCGGCCCCGACCCAGAGCCAAAGATAGGCGGAAAGGTTCTGCGCCGGATCGGGCAGGGCCGCGGACTGGAGGAAACCCGCGCCGATGGCCACCAGGCCGGAGAAGGCCGCGGGCATCGCCCGGTATCCCCGGAAGACCTCCGTCCGGGCCATCTGGAGGCGGATTTCCGTGATCTGCGTGAGCGCCTCGCGCAACTCCATAGGGTTCCCCCCCGCATGCCTCCCGCCGATTCCATCACAGGGCCATTACTTTGCATCGTAAAGCCGAAGGACCGGGCCGTCAAGCCGGAAGCCCGCGATTGGTGACGACGGGAAACACGCGGCGGTGCAGGGTCGCGAGAGCCCGGCACGCCGAATGCGTGGCCGGTCCGGGAGTGCGAGCCCGCCTCCTTTCGATTAGGATGTTGCTTTCGGCCGGGGCTATCCACAAGGCGAGGAGGGGACGTCGGTCCCACGATGGACTACTCTCATTTCCTGATCATCGCCGGGCTGATCCTGATCAACGCGTACTTCGTCGCCGCGGAATTCGCGCTCGTCAAGGTCCGGACCAGCCAGATCGAGCAGCTCGTCGAGGAGGGGAGCTGGGCGGCCCGGATCACGAGCCGGGCGCTCGACAGGCTGGACCTGTACCTCTCGGCGTCGCAGATCGGGATCACGGTCGCGAGCCTGGCCCTGGGGCGGGCGATCGAGGGCTGGGTCGAGCCGGTCGTGAAGTCGATCTTCCACCGCGTCGGCGAACTGCCGGTCGTTGGCACGGTGTTGGGCCGAGCCGCCTGGCCATTCCAGGTCCTCCTCGGCTGGATGGGGATGGACCTGGAACACCTGATGCCGGGCCTCTCCGCGGGGATCGTCCCGGTGGCGGCGATCAGCCTGGTGACCTTCCTCCACATGGCCCTGGGCGAGCAGGCCCCCAAGACCCTGGCGATCCGGGTGCCGCTGGCCCTTGCCCTGATCACGGCCCCCCCGCTGGTCCTGCTGGCTCACCTCTTCTGGCCGGTCATCTGGCTGCTGAACACGGCGAGCAATCTGACGCTCCGGATCCTCGGCCTGGGCCGGGCGAGCTCCCACGAGCTGACGCACACGGAGGAGGAGCTCCGCCACATCCTCCTGGAGAGCACCGAGGGGGGGCACCTCTCGCGCCAGGAACGGATCATGATCGAGAACGTCCTCAACCTCGAGGAGAAGACCGCGAAGCGGGTCATGGTGCCTCGGACCGACATCGTCTACCTGAGCCTAGCCCGCCCGCTGGAGGAGAACCTGCGGCTGGCCCGCCAGGCTGGCCATACGCGGTTCCCGCTCTGCGAGGACGACCTGACCAGGGTGATCGGCATCATCCACGTCAAGGACGTCTTCCGCGCGGGGACGGCCCAGAACGGCCGGCTCGACCTCAAGCAGCTCGCCCGCAAGGTCCCTTTCCTCCCCGTCACCCTCCGGCTCGACCAGCTCCTCGTCGAGTTCCAGAAGAACCGCGTCCACCTCGCGATGCTGCTGGACGAGTATGGCAGCATGGTCGGGATGGTCACCCTGGAAAACGTGCTCGAGGAGCTGGTCGGGCCGATCCAGGACGAGTTCGACCGGGAGTCTCCGCCGGTCGTCGCGGGCGAGGACGGGACCTTCGAGGTGGAAGCCTCCTGCCCGCTGGACGTCCTGGCGGAGCAGGTCGGGATGACCCTGCCGGAGACCGACGTGGAGACCGCCGGGGGCCTGGTCCTGGACCTGCTGGGCCGGTTGGCCCGGGTCGGGGACGCCGTCGACGTCGAGGGCCACCGCCTGACGGTCACCCGGGCGGATCCGACCCGGATCCGGAAGATCCGCGTCGAGCCCATCGCCGCCAAGGGCGTCCAGGAGGCCGGCCGCGAATCCGAGCGCGTCGAGAGCTGAGGTCGAGGCGAGCCGCCGTCGGCCCGCCCGAATTGCCGGGGAGTGCGAGCGACAGACCCATGCGAGTTTCCCTCTTCATCGCCTGCTTCAACGACACCCTCTTCCCCGGCACCGGCCGCGCCGTGGTGAACGTCCTGGAACGACTCGGACACGAGGTCGATTTCCCGATGGCGCAGACCTGCTGCGGACAGATGCACTTCAACACCGGCTATCAGCGCGAGGCCATCCCGCTGGTCCGCCACTTCGTGCAGACCTTCGCCGACGCCGAGGCCGTGGTCTCGCCGTCGCCGTCGTGCGTCGGCATGGTCCACGAGATGTACCCCAAGGTCGCGGCCCTGGCCGGCGACGAGGGGCTTGCCCGCGAGGTCGACGCCCTGATCCCCCGGGTCCACGAGTTCACCACCTTCCTCACCGGGGTCCTGAAGGTCGAGGACGTGGGCGCCTACTTCCCGCATCGGGTGACGTTCCATCCGACCTGCCACTCGCAGCGGATGCTCCGGATCGGCGACGCCCCCCAGCGGCTGCTCCGGAATGTCCGCGGGATCGACTTCGTGGAGCTCGCCAATCAGGAGGAATGCTGCGGGTTCGGCGGCACCTTCGCGGTCAAGAACGCGGACACGTCGATCGCCATGCTCTCCGACAAGGTCCGCTGCGTCCTGGACACCGACGCCGAGTACTGCGTCGCGGCCGACAATTCCTGCCTGATGCACATCGGCGGCGCCCTCCACCGCGAGCGGACCGGCGTGCGGCCGCTCCACATCGCCGAGATCCTCCAGCACCACGAGGCCGAGCCCGCCGCGATCGGCACCGCCGCGACGGACGGAATGGGGGCCGCTCGATGAAGCCGAAGATCCCGACGACGACCGCCGAGCTGATGTCGCGGCACATGGACCCGCTCCCCACCGAGCCGGGCATCCCCTTCCAGGCCGCCGCCCGGCTCTCCCTGGAAGACGTGCAGCTCCGCCGCAACATGGGGAAGGCCACCACGACCATCCGCCGCAAGCGTGCCAAGGTCGTCGAGGAGCTGCCGGACTGGGAACACCTCCGCGAGGCCGGCCGCGCCATCAAGGACCGCACGCTTCGGCACCTGGACACGTACCTGCTCCAGCTCGAGGCGTCCGTCACCCGCGCCGGGGGCGTCGTCCACTGGGCGGCCGACGCGGCCGAGGCGAACGCGATCATCGGCGGCCTCGTCGCCCGGCACGGCGCCCGCGAGGTCGTGAAGATCAAGTCCCTCACGACCGACGAGATCGGCCTCAACGAGGCGCTCGAGAAGATCGGCGTCGAGGCCACGGAGACGGACCTCGCCGAGCTGATCATCCAGCTCGCCGGCGAGCGGTCCTCGCACATCCTCGTCCCGGCCATCCACAAGAATCGGTCCGAGATCCGGGCCCTGTTCCGCAAGCGGCTCGCCGGCACCGAGAACCTGACCGACGAGCCGAAGGACCTGGCCGCCGCCGCCCGCGCCCACCTCCGCCGCAAGTTCCTCACCGCCAAGGTCGCCGTCAGTGGCGCGAACTTCGGCGTGGCCGAGACCGGGACCATCTGCATCGTCGAGTCCGAGGGGAACGGCCGGATGTGCCTGACCCTCCCGAAGGTCCTGATCTCGGTGATGGGGATCGAGAAGACCATCCCCACCTGGCGCGACCTGGAGGTCTTCCTCCAGCTCCTGCCGAGGTCGAGCACGGCCGAGCGGATGAATCCCTATACCTCGTTCTGGACGGGAGTCTCGCCTGGGGACGGGCCGGAGGAATTCCACCTGATCCTCCTCGACAACGGCCGGACGAAGGTCCTCGCCGACGCGGCCGGCCGCCAGACCTTGCAGTGCATCCGCTGCTCGGCTTGCCTCAACATCTGCCCCGTCTACGAGCGGACCGGCGGCCACGCCTACACCTCGGTCTATCCCGGGCCGATCGGCGCCATCCTCACGCCCCAGCTCGTCGGGGTGGAGAACGCGAGCTCCCTGCCATTTGCTTCCTCGCTCTGCGGCGCCTGCTACGAGGTCTGCCCGGTGAAGATCAACATCCCCGAGGTCCTCCTCCACCTCCGCGGCGAGGTCGTCCGCCACAAGCAGGACAACCACCTGATGCCCTCGGGCGAGAGCATCGCCATGAAGTCGCTGGGCCGCGTCTTCGCCAGCCCCGGCCTCTTCGAGCGGGCCCAGCGGATGGGCCGGTTCGGCCAGCGGTTCATGCTCAAGGGGGGCGTCATCACGTCCCTCCCCGGCCAGCTCGGCGGCTGGACCACCGTCCGCGACGTCTTCCCCGTGGCCGATCAGACGTTCCGCGAATGGTGGCGGGCGAGGAAGAAGCCCGCAGCCCCCTCGTCCCCGAAGTCTGATTCGCCGAAAGGGGGCGATTCGTGAGCGACTCACGCATGCCGATGCTCGAACGCATACGAGCCGCCCTCAAGGACGTGCCCTCGTCGGAAACGCCCGAGGACGTGCCCATCGATCGCGACTACCGGACGAGCGATGACCTCTCCGCGGCCGATCGGCTGGAGCTGTTCATCGAACGGGTCCGCGACTACAAGGCCGTGGTCCATCGGGTGAAGTCGGCGGACCTCCCGGCGGCCATCGCCGGGGCCTGTTCCGCCCGCGGCATCAGGCGCCTGGTCGTCCCGGCCGACCTGCCCGACGGCTGGGCCCCGCCGGGCGTGACCCTGGTCCGCGAGCCTGGCCTGACGAACGACGATCTCGAGCAGAGCGATGGCGTCCTGACCGCCTCGGCCGTCGGCATCGCCCAGACCGGGACGATCGTCCTCGATTCCGGACCGGGCGAGGGCCGCCGCGCGATCTCGCTGATCCCGGATTACCACCTCTGCGTGATCCGAGAGGACCAGGTCGTGGGGCTCGTCCCTGAGGCCATCGCGCGGCTCCACGAATCGGCTTCCCGGCCGGGCCGGCCGATCACGTTCATCTCCGGCCCGTCGGCCACGTCGGACATCGAGCTCCACCGCGTCGAGGGCGTCCACGGGCCGAGGACGCTCGAGGTGCTGGTGGTCGGCGAAGGATGAGGGCATTCCCTGGAGGAGCCGGCTCCGGGTGGGCGCACGCTCGACGTCGCCCACCCGAGCCCCTCGGTCAGCACACCTTCGGCGCGGCGGTCCGCCGCTCGTCCACCGGGACGAACTCGCGACGGCGAGGGCCGGTGTAGATCTGGCGGGGGCGGCAGATCCGCCGCTGGGGGTCGTGGTAGAGCTCGTACCAGTGGGCGATCCAGCCGGGGATCCGGCCGATCGAGAACATCACCGTGAACATGCTCACGGGGATGCCGATCGCGCGGAGGATGATGCCCGAGTAGAAGTCGACGTTCGGGTAGAGCTTCCGCTGGAGGAAGTAATCATCCGTGAGCGCGATCTCGGCGAGCTCGTGGGCGATGTCCAGGAGCGGGTCGGGCTCGGACTTGGTGGCCAGCAGGTCGCGGGCGGTCTGCTCGAGGATCTTGGCCCGGGGGTCGAAGTTCTTGTAGACCCGGTGGCCGAAGCCCATCAGCCGGAACTTCTTCTGCTTGACCTTCTCGACGATGGTCTTCGGGCTCTCGCCCCCCTTGTGGATCTGCTCGAGCATCTCGATCACGGCCATGTTGGCGCCGCCGTGGAGCGGCCCCCAGAGGGCACAGACGCCCGCCGAGACCGAGGCGAACACGTTCGCCCGCGACGAGCCGACCATCCGCACGGTCGAGGTGCTGCAATTCTGCTCGTGGTCGGCGTGGAGGATCAGGAACCGGCTGAGCGCCTTCACCACCTGGGGCGTGGGCTCGTAGCGGCGGTGGGGCTTCGAGAACATCATGTGGAGGAAGTTGCGGCAATAGGAGAGCGACGGGTCCGGATACTCGACTCGCTGCCCCGACGTCATCTTGTACGCGAACGCGGCGATCGTGCAGACCTTGCTCATCAGGATGGCCGCGGCATGAAAGAGGCTCTGGTCGTCCATGTCGGGGTCGAGCAGCTCGGGATGATAGCATCCGCACGCGTTGATCATCGCCGACAGCATTGCCATCGGATGGCCGTGGGGCGGGAACCCCTCGAAGTGGTTCCGCATGTTCTCGTGCAGGAGCTGCTGGTCGGTCAGCTTCTCCCGGAACCGTGTCACCGTCTCCCCGGCCGGCAGCTCGCCGTACATGAGCAACAGCGCCGTCTCGACGAACGTGCTCTTCGCCGCCAGGTCCTCGATGTCATATCCGCGATAGCGGAGGATCCCCTTCTCGCCGTCGATGAAGGTGATCTTGCTCTCGCAGGCCCCCGTGTTGCTGTAGCCCGGGTCGAGCGTGATGAAGCCCGACTGGTCCCGCAATGCTTGGATGTCGATCGCCTGCTCGTCCTCGGTCCCGGTGATGATCGGCAGCTCGATCTCCTCGCCGGGTAGCTTCAACGTGGCCGTCTTCGAGGAGGTCGCGGGCTGCGAGGCGCTGGTGGATGTCGACATGGAGCAGGTCCAATCATCAGTCCGGACTCGGACCTCGTCCACGTTCTCCCGGTGATCGACCGGCCTGTATGTGGCCCGCCCGATCGAGGACGCGGTCCATTACGAATGGATGGCTCCGTGGCGACCCGACGGAGCGGGGGCAACCCATGGATTGCGACTCTCGATCCCGGCGCACCGTGACGGCCGACGTCAGGTCGCGACACAACCCATCCCCATGATCGCAGGTTTCGTGCCCGGATCCATGGGCGGCTTCGACGACGGGAGTTGAGGAGGCGGAATGAAAGCCACCAGGGGCCAAGAGACCGGCGGCTCTTGCCGTTGGTTGCGTTGAGGAAAGGACTTGCGACTCAGAAGGGGGCAATGAAGGATTCGGAAGATCGAGGGAAGTCGAGAGACGGAGAGGCGCATGGCCGGTCTCTGCGTCGATCGCGACCGGCCAAGGCCTTCGGTCCAACACGATTGATCGTCGTGATCCCGGGCAATCGTGATGGAAATCTGAGCACGGCGGGGATTGGATCCCTGAAACGCATACAAGTCAGGATCACTGAGACACTCGCACACCATGTCGAGCCACCAGGAGGGCTCCGACGAAGCCTGACCCAATCGCCAGGGTGAATATCGATACCGGCTCCGGGATGGCCGCGGGATTGAGGGGCAGCTCGATAATCCCGCGATAGGGGCCGTCGAGAGTATCCGTGTTCGAAATATCGTTCCACGTACGCCCTCGATGAGTCACCCTCAAGGATAACTTACCGCGTGGTCCGATTTCCGGGGGCCATTACAAGAGCCTGAACTTGCGGACGATAACCAAGCCAGCCAACCCAACGCTAGCGGAAGAGAATAGGAGCAGACCCGACGGCTCTGGCACAGCATAAGAAATGAGTCTGATCTCTCCATTACCACCCTGCGAGCCATTGGCGGCCCCAAAGCTCCCGGAACCACCGGAGCCAGGCGAAACGTCAAGTAGACCTCCCTTGTTAAGAAACCCTCCGTTACCTGTGGCGATGAGAATTCTGCCACCCCCTCCGCCCCCACCTCCGGCTGTAAAGGGGGCCTTGATCGAGCCTCCGTCACCTCCTCTGGCGAGCAATTGAGCTGACGGTCCATCCAGGCTCACTGAGTTTCCGTGAATGAGAATTCCCCCACCGCTTCCTCCTCCTCCGCTAACCGAGATGTAGTCCGCAGTTCCCCCGGCACCACTGGCCGATATCTGAGACTTGATTACGATGTTCCCGTTCGCTCCGATTTCGATGGCACCGCCACCACCACCGCCGTATATGCTCGCGCTGTTGTTGCCATTCGCGCCGCCACTCCCTCCTTGAAGCAACGTAGCCAGGTCTCCGTATGCTTTGCCACCGGTAGCATTCGGGGAGTTGCCGCCAGCCCCACCGAAGCCCCCTCCGCCGCCCGGCGCACTTCCACCTCCAGGGCCGCTGCCAGGTTGGTTGATACTCCCTTGGCCAGCCCCAAGGTATCCTCCGGCGCCAGCGAACGACCCTTGGGCGTCGAGATTTAGGTTGCTCGCGATGAGAATGTTGCTTCGAGACAATAGTGCGAGCGGAACGGCGTTATTCCCCGAATTGTGGCCAGATATCGCAACCGTTATGTCCGCAGTAATGTTAATCGAGTCAAAAGTGAAGACCGCGACGCCGTTCGAAAACACGCCCGAAATAAACCCTCCGCCCGAGAGGTTGAGTCGTGGAGCTCCGAGGAATGTATTCGTGTCGAAGGAGTAGGCCCCTGGAGCGGAAGGGAAGGCCCCCAACGACGCGAACGAGTTTGGGTCGAGGAATCCGGCTTGGGCATCCGCCTGGCAATACACACCAACGACTGCCAGGAAGCAACTGAAAGAGCATCGCCTGAGCATTGGGAAGCATCTCCACATCTAAAGCCCCTGGAACTCGAGTCCTGACTTGAGCTTGGTCATCGAACTTGGGAATCCTCAAAGTTGAGCCGACACCTCTGAGGCGGATTTTTGGCTTGAACCGAACGGTCTCGTTTCACGATAATCGGGACCAACGATTGCTGATCAACCGGCGAAATCCACATCATCAAAGTCCGCATCGTCGCGACCCCACTGGCACGGTGAGGTTCATGGCCCATAATTCAGAGTCGCTGATTCGGGCATCCCATGATTCGATCACCGACCACTTGCTCGAAAGCTATCGCCCCTACCTGCTCATGATCGCAGGACGCGAGCTCGATCCCGTCCTGAAAGGCAAGTGCGGGCCTTCTGACGTGGTGCAGGAGACACTTATCGAAGCCCATTACGGAAGGACGGCATTACGCGGTGGCTCGTCCGAGGAGGTGAAACGGTGGCTCCGCGGTATCCTTCACAACAACCTCCGCGACCTTGGGCGACGATTCCGGCAGCAGAAGCGACAGGCCGGAAGAGAAGTCCCGATCGGCCCGGAGCATGCGGCCGGGATCGCCGACGACGAATTGACGCCGAGCACTCGCGCGAGTCGGAATGAAGAGGTCCTGGCGCTGGTCGCGGCGATGGAACGGCTGCCGGAGGCGGACCGCAGGGTGATTGAACTTCGCAATCACGAGCACCTGCCGTTCGCCGACATCGGCAAGATCCTCGGCAAGTCTGCGGATGCGGCGCGGATGCACTGGTTCCGGGCTATCGATCGGCTGTCTCGAGACATGGCGCGGAACCATGGCGATTGACGAGCCTGGCGATGAATCGCGGACGGAGGACGAAGAGCTGGCGGCGATGCTCGCCGCCTATGACGCGCGGCCTCGACCGCCCGATGAACAGACGGCCGCAGAGCCGCCGACCCAACTCGACCCGTCCGATTTCGCGCGATTGACCCGGGCGGTCGAATGCGTCGACCTGCTGCACCGGATCTGGCCTGAGCCGAGCCAGGGTGAACCCTCGGCTCGAACCTTCGGAAAGTTCGAGATCATCCGCGAACTGGGCCGAGGCGGTCACGGTGTCGTCTTCCTGGCGCGCGACACGACCCTGAATCGCAAGGTGGCGCTCAAGGTGCCTCGCCCGGAACTCCTGGAGGATCCTCAACTTCGTCGGCGATTCCTCAGGGAAGCCCAGGCCGCGGGGATGCTCGACCATCCGGGGATCGTCCCGGTCCACGAACTTGGCGAGATCGGCCCGGTCTGCTTCATCGCATCGGCCTTCTGTCGAGGGTTGACTCTTGCGGACTGGCTCGCCACGCGGGATGGCCCCCCACTGTCCGCCCGATGGGTGGCCGGCCTCGTACTCATGGTGGCGGAGGCCGTCGCCCACGCCCACTCGCGAGGCGTCGTTCATCGGGACCTCAAGCCCCGGAACATCCTGCTCGAGCCGGTCGCAACCTCGGAGTTCGAAGGCGACGGGCCGAGCTTTCGCCCCAGGGTCACGGACTTCGGACTCGCCAAGCTCCTGGAGGCCGGAGCCGAGATCACCCAGACGGGAGCCGTCCTGGGAACGCCACGATACATGGCGCCGGAGCAGGCATCGGGAGATCATGAGCGCGTCGGACCTTCGACGGACGTGTATGCCCTCGGGATGATCCTGGGCGAGTTGCTCAGTCGGGCCAGCGGAGCGAGGGAGGGGAAAGCCGGATCCGATGCGGGCGAACGCATGCTCGCCGCCCCTCCATCCCTGAGGAGGATCCTCAGGGGCGCCACCGGGCGTCGACCCGAGGACCGGTATCCCGACGCGGCCGCGCTGGCCGCGGACCTCCGCCGATTCCTGGACGGAGAGCCCATCCGGACTCCTCGACGGCTCGTAGGGCGAATATGGTTGGGCGCGGCGGGTCTGTTCGCTCTCGCCGTCGTCCTGGCTTTCCGGGTTTCGACGAGGCGGGAGGCCGCGGAGGGACCGGCCCCCACGACACTCCCCGCGAAACCGGAATCCCCGGATATCGTCGCTCGGACGAATCATTATGTGAGCGTCCTCAACGCCGTGGAGGCCTTCCTACCTATAAGGCTCGATGATTCCTCGAACATTCAGAAGGCCCGGCAGCTCGTTAAGGAGCAAGAGCCGCGGACCGGCGAGCCCGACCTTAGATCGCTGGACTGGTTCCACTCCCGTCGCCGTCTGCACGACGAGCGAGCCACGCTGGCCGGACACCGCGGGCCCGTCTACAAGGTCGCTTACTCGCCCGACGGGTCGATCCTGGCCTCCGCCGGTGAGGACGGTGTGCGGCTCTGGGACACAGCGACCGCAACGCTGCGGAGGACAATCACGGGCCACGAAAGCGACGTAAACTGGGTGGCTTTCTCTCCGGACGGCCTGCAACTCGCAACGGCCAGCGACGATGGTTCCGTCGCGCTCTGGCGGTGTTCGGACGGTGCGAACCTGCTCGGACGGCTGCCCCATCCCGCCAAGGCGGTGGCCGTGATTTTCTCAACCGACGGGCAACGATTGATTTCCGGAGATCGCGACGGTTGGGTCGTTGTCCGAGAGTGCGTCGGCGGGGGAGAAGTCGCTCGCTGGCGTGTCTACGAGGGAGGGGTAGAGGGCATGGCCGCACTGTCGGACGGAGAGTCCGTGGCGATCGCAACCTCGCGCTGGTTATTGCGACTCAACGTGACGACGGGAGAGGTTTTTCCGCTCCTTCACGCGGAGAAAGAAACGGCCTTCCGCAACGTCTCGCGGTCGCGGAACGGCGACATACTGGCGACATCAGGCGGAGCGGGTCGCGGGGTGCGCATCTTGCGGATTCAGACTCCGGGTGCTCCTCTCTATGCCTATTCCCACGACGTCGAATCGACCGCATTCTCGCCCGACGGGACGCTCCTGGCGTCAGCCGGGACCCTATCCGCCATCGGCCTTCACGACGTCGGAAAGGGAAGCGTTAGGGGTTTCCTGCTCGGCCATGACGGGCGCGTCTGGGATGTCGCCTTTTCTCCCGACGGCCACACTCTGGCCTCAGCGGGTAACGATTCCACGGTGAAGGTCTGGGAGATTCCTCCGCGAACCGGGATCCTACCATTCTCCGAAGGGATGCCGCAGATCGCCGCGATGGCCTTCTCCGCCCACAGCCGATCGGTTGTCACCCTGAGCATCGACGGTTACGTCCGTACATGGGATCGTGGGACCGGGGAAATGCAGCTCGAGCTGGCTATGATCCCGCCGGGAGAATCTCCGATCGGGCAAACGCTCTCGCCCGGTGCGGTCCGGATCGCCTGGAGTCGGGCCGACGGGACCATCGTCGTCAAGGGTGTCGATGGGGCCGACCTAACCACATTCGAGGCCAACGCCGACCCGACCGTCCCCTGCCTCCAGTTTTCCAGTGACGGTTCGCGACTTGCCTTCGCTACGATGGATGGGCATGCGGCATGGCTCGCCTTGGACCAGCACGATCCTCGCGTGTTGCGACTTGAGCCCGCCTTGACGTCCATCAGCAGACTCGCTTTTACACCGGATCGTTCGAAGCTCGCGGCCGCAGGCGGCGGGGGCACAATCCTGCTCTGGAACCTTCCGGACGGGACCCTTCTTCGGAGAACGGCATCGGGTCATGCTGGCCCGCTCAGCGTGTTGACGTTCGCCCCTCACGTCGGCCCCGCGTTTTCGAGCGGAGTTGATGGCAAACTGGTGCTCCATGACGGAACAACGGCCGAGCCCATCAAGATTATCCGGGATCGAGATAGCTGCTTCGAAACTGTGGAGATCTCGGCTGACGGTCGCTGCGCCATATGGCCCTCGGCGGTCGATCATCCGCTCGAGACATTCAACATCGCGACACTGCGCACTTCCATTCACATGAAATGGTTTCATGATCGCGGAACGACGATCCCCCGCTCCCAGGCCGACGGCCACATGATATGCATAGCCCCGGATGATTCCGCCGTGGCCGGTTGCATGACGGACTTCGGGCAGAAGCGCAGCTGGGGAACCATCTGGCTCGCGCCGAGGGATTCGGAAGACGTCCGCGAGTGAGAGGCGGCATTCGCCTGCGCGGTCGCCGTGCGGAGCCGGCATCCACAAAACGAGAACGGGGCGAGACGCGAACGCCTCGCCCCGTCGATTGGGCTGGGATCAGGGGCTGCGATTAGCTCGTCTTGGCCGCGATCGCCGGCGCGCCTTCGGGCGTCTTGTCGGACTTGAAGTCGAACCAGGCGGGGTCGAACTCGATCCGGCGGTTCTGCTTCATGGCGAGGTTGGTGGTCAGGGCGATGACGGCGTCGGCCAGGGCCACCTCGCCGCGGCAGCGGGGCTGGTGGTCCTTGTCGTCGTGGTAGTTCGACGCGTTGCCGTTGCGGACGCAGTAGGCGAAGTGCTCGAGCTCCTCGCGATAGCCGCGGGAGGGGTCGGCCGTGGCCAGGCCGCCGATCGCGGTGGCCGCGCTCGGGCCGGCCAGGCTCGGGCTGGTCTCGAGCGCGGGCTTCTTGCCGACGGTCTCCATCGTGATGCTCGTCTGCCGCGAGAGCGTGGCGTTGCCCGCCTCCTTGTAGAGCAGGATCTCCTTCTCCTGCGAGACGATCATCGTCCCGCGAGAGCCCATCACCATCTCGCCATAGCCGTCGAACGAGTTGGTGTTGATCGACGAATACGTGACGACCACGCGGTCCTTGTCGTCCTGGCCGTAGGGGAACTCATACGTCGTGAAGACGTGGTCGTCCACCTCGCGTCCGTCCTTGTAGAAGATCGTCCCGCCCACGCCCGTGACCGCGAGCGGGTGCTTCTTGCCCAGGAAGATCGAGCAGGCGTCGAGCTGGTGACTGCCGAGCTCCGCCATCAGCCCCGCACCCGTCCGGTTGTAGAGCCGCCACCGGATCAGCTCCTCGAGGCTCTTGTAACCGAACTTGGCGTAGTCGACATTCTTGTCGGAGTCGGGGATGGCCTTCTTCCAGCTATCTCGATACACGATGTTTCCCTTGTCGTCCTTCACCCATTCGGGGAGGCCGGTCTTGGGGTCGTAGATCGTGTTGTTGTCCTTGTCCTTGGCCACCATCGGCTGCGCGTTGTTGCGGTGCCAGAGGGCGCGGATGTGGCGGACGTCGCCGAGGACCCCGTTCTGGAGCAGGAAGTTGGCGTTGTCGTAGAGCGCCGAGTAGTGCCGCTGGTGGCCGACGGCCAGGAGCCTGTTGGTCTGGCGAGCGACGCGGCACATCTCCTTGCACTCGGCCACGGAGTGGGCCATCAGCTTCTCGGTGAAGACGTGCTTGCCGGCCTTCATCGCCTCGATGGCCACCGGGGCGTGGAGCCAGAGGGGCAGGGCGATGACGACGACCTCGACGTCCGGATCTTCGAGCATCTCCTTCTTGGAGGGATACTGCTTCAGCTTCTTGACGTCCTCCGGCGAGTACTGCTTGTGGTCGGTGAACTCCTTCTTCGCCCGCTCCTGCTGGGACGGGCGGATGTCGCAGAAGCCGATGAAGTTCAGGTAGTCGCGGTTGTGGAACCGGATCATGGCCTGGCAACCCTCGTCGCCGGTGCCGATGATGGCCGCCTTGACGGGGGGCTTGTCGCCCAGCCCCTTGTAGCCGAAATAGAAGCCGCCCATCGTGGTGGCGGCGCCGGCGGCGGCCAGGAAGTCGCGGCGGGTCATGCCGAGGGCCCGATCCGCGTTCTCTCGTCCGAGGATCCGCTGCTCCGGGGTCAGGTTCGTCATCGCTCGCTCCATGGGGGATCTTGGATCGGGGATCGGGTCAGGACCGGGCCACGGCGGCCGACTTGAAATGGCGGACGTCGCCGTCGCCGTCGTCCTCGTTCACCAGGCCATATTTCTCGACGAGGCGGCGCTCATAACGGGCCCAGCGGCGGCGGCGAAGGCCGCCGAAGACCAGGGCGTCGAGGCCGAACCAGTGGCCGCTGGCGGTGGTGGCGACCACCAGGCAGGCGATCAGCTCGACCAGGTTCTTGTTGACGATCCAGTAGTGACCTTCGGCTTTGGGATTGGGGGGAGAGTTCGCCAGAGGCGGCATGCTCAGGTAGATCATCGCCAGGAAGGCCGCGGCGCAGACCGCCGCGAACGGCGTCAGAAAGCCGAGGATCAGGCAGACCCCCATGGCGCAAAGGCCGTAGGTCGTCAGCTTGTTGGCGACGTCGAGGAACGTCCAGGCTGGCACGAAGTCGCCGGCCGCCTTCACCTGCTCGGGCGTGGCGAGGGCGGTCACGGCGGCCGCCAGGGTCTCACCCTGCGCGACGATCGGGGCGGTCAGCGTCCGGCGGTCCGTCTCCAGGCTCCGGCGCGAGTCCCAGGCCCGCTCCAGGTCGTACGAGAGCGATTCCGGGTTCCGCTCGACCTCCTCCGTCCGCTTCAGCTCGTGGAGGTATTTTTCGCGGGCCTCGCGGTTGTCGTAGCCGTTGAACCAGACGTCGATCCATTCGTGGCTCTTGTCGAGCAGTTGCTTCGCCTTCGCCTGATCGTCGGCGTCCAGGTTGTAGTGCTTCACCAGGGCCGAGACGCGATCGGCCCAGGCCTCTTTCAGAGCCGTCGGATCGAGGAGGGCGAGGCCGTCCGCATCGGGCAGCATCTTGCGGAACTCGGGAGCGAGCGGCCCGGCCGCGTTCCGCAGGTAGATCTCCGCGGAGAACGGCTTCTTGGCCAGGCGGACGGACTCCGCCTTGTCCAGCCCCTCCACCAGGAAGTGCCAGCCGATCGCGACGCGCAGGAGGACGAGGAAGAAGGCGGCGAGGAAGCCCGGATAATGGCGATTGGAGAGGAGCCAGGGGGGGATGGTATAGGTGGGCATGAAGTCGGTCCTGAGGTTGCGTTGCAGGGCATGGCGGGGGGCGGGTCAGCGGCCGGGACGCAACCCTTCCGCCCTGGCCTTCATGAAGTCGTCATCAAGTCTACCGCAGCGGGGTCGATGAGGAAATCCTCCGGCCTCAGGCCGGCCGTCAGGATCCGGGGTCGATCTTCGCGGGCCTCCTCCAGGACGAAGATCGCGGCCACGTCCGGCCGGGTCGCGACGTATTCCCGCGCCCCGTCCGGGCCGAGCAAGTAGAAAGCCGTGGAGAGGGCGTCGGCCTCGGCCGCGGTCGGGGCCAGCACGGTGACGCTGGCCGGCCCCATCGCCGGCCGGCCGGTCCGCGGGTCGAGGATGTGCCCGAACACCTGGCCGTCGGCGACGAAGCTCTGGAAGGCCCCGCCGGACGTCCCGAGCCCGCGATTGCGGAGGCGGATGACGCCGAGCGGACGCTCCGGGTCTCGCGGATTGCGGAGCGCGACCTCCCAGCGGGCCCCGAACCGCCCCGGGGGCGAGCCGAGCGCGAAGAGGCTGGACTGGCCGCCGTGGACCATCGCGGAGGTGGGAAGCCAGTGGTCGCGGATCAGGGCCACGGCGCGGTCGATCGCGTAACCCTTGCCGATGCTCCCGAGGTTGATGCAGATCCCCGGGCGATCGAAGGCGACCGTGGACGCGGCCGGATCGAGCCTCAGGTGATGCCAGCCGGTCCGCGCCCGGGCGTGTTCCAGCGACACCGGATCGGGGACTCGCTTCGGCCCCCGGGTGAATCCCCAGGCCTCGGAGAGGGCACCGGCGGTCACGTCGTACGCTCCGCCGGTCAACCGGCCCAGGTTCACGGCCTGCTCGAGCAGCCGGAACAGCGCGGGCTCGACCGGGACGGGGCCGAGGTGGGCCGTCGCGTTCAGCCGGCTGACCTCGGAATCCTCGCGATAGACCGTCAATTGGGCCTCGAGCTCGTCCACGAGGTCGAGGGCCCTGGTCGCCAGGTCGACGGCGCCGGGGAGCCTCGCCCCCAGGCGGACCTCGAAGTACGACCCCATGGCCGGGCGATGCACGCGGACGAGGTCCGCCGCGCCGGGGGATTCCTCGGCCTGTTCCTCGTTGCGGGGCGCGGACGGGCCCGGTTCGGCCGGCGATCGCAGGCGGAAGAGGTTGCGACGGTTCACGCCGGGGCGGGGGCCGTTCACGATGACCTCGAGGATGGTGGCGAGGCAGGGGGGACGTCACGAGTCCGGCGGGGAGGCCAGTGCAGTATATCTCACTCCCGGCGCCGTGAACTAGGCTTCCCTGGGGAGGCCCCGTCCCGGACTCACGAAAGGAGCGCCCGCGTGGTTCGCGCCCGCCGTTTCCTGCCCGGCCCGTCCGAGGTCGTCTTCGGGCTGGTCCTGCTCGTCATCCTGGTCCGCGGCCGGATCGCCCTGTTCAACGATCCGGGGACCCTGTGGCATTACCGGCTGGGCATGGACATCCTCGCGGCAGGCGCCTTGCCGCGGTGCGACACGCTCACGTTCACGCGCCAGGGCGCCCCATGGGTGGACCAGTCGTGGGCCTTCGACGTGGGCCTCGCCCTGGTCGTCGCCCGCTGGGGCTGGCCGGCCGCCGTCGCCCTCTCGGCGCTGCTCCTGGCGGGGATCTACGCGGCGCTCGCGAAGTTCCTGATTCGCGACGGCAGCTCGCCCGTGATCGCCGTCTACGTGGCGCTCGGTGCGATGACCATCGGCTGCATCCACTTCCTGATTCGTCCTCACCTGTTCACCTTCGCGTTCGTGCTGGCCACGGTCCGGATCTGCCAGGTACAGCATGAGAGGGGGGGATGGATCGTCGCCTGGGTGCCCCTGCTGACGGCACTGCTGGCGAACATCCACGGCGGCTTCCTGGCGCTGCCGGGGATCGTCGGGACGGCGACCCTGGCCCACGCGGTGGCCGGGCCCTGGGACCGGGAACGCGGGATGAACGTGGCGAAGTTCGCCCTCGTATTTGCGGCGTGTCTCGCGGCGGCGCTGCTCAATCCCTATGGGATGAACCTGTATCGCCACGTGGCCAGGTTGCTGGTGACCAGCGAGGTCACGTCGCTCATCCAGGAGTACATGCCGGTCCCCTTCGGCCAGCCGAACGTGCAGGCGATGGAGCTGGCGGTGATCTCGCTGATTGCGTTGCCGATGCTCGTCTCCCGCCGGGTGGACCGCTATCAGCTCGTTCACGTCCTGGTCTGGCTGCACCTAGCGTTAACCTCGGTCCGGAACGTCCCCCTGTTCGCAATCGTCGCCGCCTTTCCGCTCGCCACCATGCTCGACGCGCTGCCGGTCAAGTTCGCCGACTACTGGCGGCCGGCGCCGTCGAGGATCTCGTGGATCCCCGCGCTCGTCCTCCTGGTCCTCGTCCTGGTCGCCGCCGGCGTCCCGCTGGGGACGTTCGACAACGGCATCTGGCCCGTCGCCGCGCTCCCGAAGCTCGACGCCCAGCCCCTGAATGCCAGGCTCTTCCACGAGCTCGAATGGGGGGGACTCATCGAGTCCGAGACGACTCCTCGGCGGCTGACGTACATCGACGACCGCTTCGAGCTGTACGGCAAGCCCGCCATCGTGGAGTACTCCGATGCGCTCTACGGCGGACCGGCGTGGGACACCATCCGCGATCGCGAGCGAATCACCGCGGTCTGGATCAAGCCCGATCGCGGACTCGCGGAACGACTACGTGGCGATCCGGCCTGGAGGGAAGTGTACCGGGACGACAGGTCCGTCCTGTTCGCGATCCATCCCGATCGGCGGGATGTGGCAATCCGGAGGGGCGCTGAACGTCCACCCCGCACCAGGACCGAACCGGGGGATCCCGGGAAGTCACGTTCCGCCCTGGTCGGAGAAGAAGTATACAATGATGACGTGGGCGATCGCGTTCGTTTCACGGCCGGCACCTCCGGGGAACACGTCCGATGAGTCCTTCGATTCCTCCGCTCTCGCCGACCTGGATCAAGTACCCGGATTCGGACGGTAAGCCCATGGCGGACAATACGATCCAGTACGAGTGGATCGTCACCATCAAGGGAAATCTCGACGAGCTCGACCTGGATGGGCAGGACGTCTTCGTCGCCGGGGACCTGTTCTGGTATCCCGTGGAAGGGGACCCCAACACGCGTGCAGCCCCGGATGTCATGGTCGCCATCGGCCGGCCGAAAGGGCACCGGTATTCCTACCTTCAATGGGACGAAGGTGGGATCCCGCCCCAGGTGGTCTTCGAGATCCTCTCACCGGGAAATCGCGCAGGCGAGATGACGCGCAAGCGGCGATTCTACGAACGGTTCGGCGTTGAGGAGTACTACGTCTACGACCCCGCGCGGGACAGGCTCGAGGTATGGATTCGAGAGGGCGATCGACTCGCGGAGCAGTCCGCGGAAACGGGGTGGGTGAGCCCGCGTCTGGGCATCCGATTCGACACGCAGGCTTCCCCACTGATCATCCGCAGGCCGAACGGCACTCCGTTCGAGTCATTCCATGAATCGCAGGCGGGAAAGGAAGAAGCGATTCGCGAACGCGACGCCATCGCCGAGCAACGCGACGCCATCGCCGAGCAACGCGACGCCGCGATCGAACTGGCCAGGGACGAGGCCGAGAAACGGCGACGCCTCGAGGCAAGATTGAGGGAACTGGGGATCGAGCCGTAACCTCCGCGACTCAACCCCCACCCTTTTTCGCGGGAAACGCTCATCCCCGCTCAGGGCTTCGGCCCGAGGTTCTCGAACAGGTAGAGCCCGCTCTTGCCCGGGCAGACCAGGTCGAGGTCGCCGTCGCCGTCGATATCCACGGTCGTGACCTGAAGTCCCGTTCCGGCGGTGCCGGCGGGGAAGTCCTTGAGCGCGAGTCGCTGGCCGGCCTTCTCGGGCGCGTTCTTCGCGGGTTCACCCTGGAAGATGACGTGTCGGATCCAGGTTTTCGTGCCGCGGTCGAAGGCGTACCAGGCGATCAGGGAGCCGTCGGTGGCGCCCGGCTCGATCTCGTGGGCGTAGACGCGCTTGCCGCTGATCAGCTCGTTGGCCTGGCCGTCGCCGTCCACGTCCGCCCACTGGAGAAGGTGAACGGACGCGACGGAGGCGTCGATCGTCCCCTTCGTCCAGGTGGTCTCGCCGCCGCCGCTCTTGCCCTGCTTCATCCAGAAGAGCCCGTAGTCGTGGCCGTTGCCGTAGACGAGATCGGCCAGGCCGTCGCCATCGACGTCGCGGGCGAGGATCTGGATTCCGGTGGCCCCCAGGTTCCAGTCGGGATGCCAGGCCCAGGTCTGGCTGCTCGGCTTCGCGGGCGCCTCGAACCAGCCCTTCGGGGTGAGCAGATCGACACGGCCGTCGCCGTTGACGTCGCCGGAGCCGACTCCGTGTCCGGCCGCGGCGGTGCCGAGGTCGTGTTTCTTGAGCGAGACCCCCTTGGAGCCCTGGGCGGGGACCACTTCGTACCAGACGACGACGTTCACCGTGTTGGGCAGCAGGTCGGGCACGCCGTCCCCGCTCAGGTCCACCATCGCGGCGGTCTCCGAGGAACCGGGGACGTCCACCTGGTGATAGGCCCACGGGCTTCCGGACACGCCCGGATTCTCCACCCAGGCGACATCCCGGCCGAAGTAGGAGACCGTGAGATAGTCGGTCTTGCCGTCGCCGTTGACGTCGAGCGGGAAGGTCGCGAAATCGTTGTAGTATGTCCCCTGGCGGACGACGTCCCGGACGTGGTGGGGCTTCCAGGAGGGTGCCTGGTACCAGGTGTCGCCGCAGAGGATGTCGAGCTTGCCGTCCCCGTCCACGTCGAAGACGCCGGCCGCCTCGAACTCGCTCCGACCGTTGATGGCGTGCTGCTTCCACCTCGGCTCGCCCGCCCATGCGCCCGCGGCCGAGGCGAGGGTCAACGCGGCCACGCCCAGCGGGATCACGTCGCGAAGTCTCATTCTTCTCTCCTGCGCTGTAGTTGTCTGGATCGATGAAGTCCGCTCTCGACGGAGGCCGACGGGCACACGCACTGAACCATCAGACCTCCGGCAGGGCCCATGGCGCCCGGAACGTCTTGGTGAGGAGCCGATTCGCCTCGGGATGATTGGTGAATTGCTCGGCGGCGGCGTCCCACTTCAGCTTCTCTCCGGTCCGCAGCGAGATGTTCCCCAGGGCGCCCACGGAACTGAGGCGGTGGCCGTAGTCGAAGTTGCACGAGCATTTCGCGCGGGACTTGATCGCGTCCAGCCACTCGCGATGATGGCCGACGGAGCGCGGCAGCGACTTCGGGACCTCGGGGATCTCCTTGCCCTTGGCGGGGATGATCTTGTGGGTGTTGTAGTTGGTGACGAGCGTCGCCTCGGTCCCCTGGAACATGATGCCCTGGCCCATGTCCTCGATGCCGTGCGTGTTCGCGTCGGTGTGGCTCCAGACCAGGAGGAAGTTCCTCCCGTCCTTCTCGTACTCGTAGACGACCTCGAGCGTGTCCGGCGTCTCGCCGTTGTCCACCAGGGCGAATCGTCCGCCGGTCGCGGCGATCGTGCTCGGGGCCTCGACGCCCATGGCCCAGTGGACGGGATCGACGATGTGGCAGCAGAAGTCGGTCAGGAGGCCGCCGCCGTAGTCCCAGAACCATCGCCAGTTGAACAGGAAACGATTCGTGTTGAACGGCCGCTTGGGCGCGGGGCCCAGCCAGAAGTCGTAGTCGCAGCCGGCCGGCGGGTCGCCGTCGGCGGGCTTGCCCAGGCCGCTGCGGTCGGCGGCCATCCAGACGCGCACCTTGCTGATCGTGCCGAGTGCCCCGGACTGGACGATCTCGACCACGCGGTGGTAATTCTCGCCGGCGTGGATCAGGTTCCCCATCTGGGTGACCCGCCCGTGCTTCGCCGCCGCCTTCACCACCGCCCGGCCCTCCGCGACGGTGTGCGTCAGCGGTTTCTCGCAATAGACGTCCTTGCCGGCCTGGCAGGCGTGGATCGTCGGGATGGCATGCCAGTGGTCGGGCGTGGCGACCACGACGGCGTCGAGGTCCTTCCGCTCGAGCAGCTTGCGGAAGTCGTGGTACACCTCGGGCTTGCCGTCGGCCGCCGACTGCGCCCGGAGGGCGTTGGGCTCGTACACGTCGCAGACCGCGCCGACGCGGACGTCCGGGAATCCCTTGAAGATGTTGAGCAGCCCGGAGCCCATGCCGCCGACGCCGATGAAGCCGAGCACGATCGATTCGTTCGCCGGGGCCTTCGCCGGCCTCGCCTCATCGTCCCCGCTCGTGCCCGCGAGGCCCCGACGCGCCGCCAGGCTCGCCGTCCCCAACGCCGAGGCCGCCAGGATCTCACGCCGCGTCCAGTTCCTCATCCGCCGCCTCCTCTCCTTCGCCCCATCGGGTTGACTTCAACCTGGTTGGTATCAGAGCGGGCGGACGATCACAAGGGCCTGGTCGGCCGATCGGCCCGGCGGAGCCGACGCCCCTCAATCCGCGGCCGGGACGTTCTCAGTAGACGACCGTCATCTGGGTGCGGAACAGGAGACCCGTCTGGCCGGCGTTGTAGCCGGTCCGATTCTGGCCGGCCGGCGAATGCTCGAGCCACGTCGCGTCGATCGTGTAGCGGAGGTTGTCGCGGCCCTGCAGGCAGAACCAGTTGAGGCCGCCGCCGAGCTCCCAACCCGAGCCGAAGGCCCCCGTCACGGCGGAGGTGCGGGCATAAAGCTCGCCACGTTGCGGGATCACGAAGTACCCCCCCTGAAGCACGCCACCGTAGGCTCGCGTGGAGTGGATCGGCAGCGCCCCGGTCCCCCGGAACTTGAGCAACTCCTGGGAGTAGAGCTCGGTCGACAACCCGAGTCCCCGGCGCTTGAAGGCGAAATCGATCGTCCCCAGCGAGACGTCATACGCGTTGAGCGTCACTCCGGGCGCCAGTGCCCCCGGCGTGGTGATGATCGTTCCGTCGGAGAGGCGGAGCGGCGAGTTCTCGACGGCATCGCTGTCCGCCTGGTCGCCGCGGCCGATCGCGTAGGCGTAGCTGCCGCCGAGTCGGATCGCGGCCTCGCGGTGGTCCTGGAGGTCGGAATAGCCGGCGCCGAAGGCTCCCCACGGCTCCCACAGGGTCGTCACCGTGTAGCACATCCGATTGTTGAGCTGGTTCGGGAGGAGGTTCAGGGTGTTGAAGCCGTTGGACACCATGGCGCGATAATGCCAACCGTCCAGGGGCTCCCCGAAGATCCACATCCCCTGGCTCAAGCTGGGGCGGAAGAAGGTGGTCGCCATGGAGCGGTCGGGCCCTTGCAGGGGGGCGAACGCGCTCTCCTGCCACTCGCGAGACGCGGGCACCTTCGTCTGGCCCGCTCCCAGCTCGAAGGCTCGGCTGAAGCGGTAGACGAGCTCATAGGCACGGAAGCCGATCGGGTTGCTGGTGACCGAGTTGTAGTCGATATTCAGCGTGTAGGAGAGTTTCGGCAGGAGCACCCTCCCCGTGAAGATGATCCGGCCTCGGGGGATCCCGAAGAAGTTGTTGTTGGCGATGACCTTCCGAGTGCCCGCGCTGTCGGTCCAGTAGGTCGCATCGCGGGAGAACCCATCGTAGCGGAAGACGTTCTGGCTCCTGATCCGGAGCGAGAACGGGGTCTCGTCGAAATTCTCCGGGAGGATGGCGAATCCGTTCTCGTAGTCGACGCGGTAACGACTGGCGGTTGTCCAGGGAAGGGCCTGCCAGGCGGGGGACGGATCGAGCTCAACCCCGCTCGCCGGGGGGGCGAAGCCGGGGGACGGGCGCAGGGCCTCCACCCCGGGCGTCTTGTCCGCCGGGATCGCCTCGGGGAGCGCGGGAGAGGGCGGTTGCGGCGGGCGGGCGGCGAGTTGCCCCTTGAGAGTGCGGACCTCCTCGGCGAGGCGTCGATTCTCCTCGACGACCGTCGACATCATCCGCTCCAGCCGCTCGATCCGAGTCGACTCTGCGGAGTCAGGAGGCCCCGGGGTTGTCGTCTGGGCTTGCGACGCGACGGTGGGGATCGCGGCCGCCAGCGCCAACCAGTGCAACGCTCGCGTCGCCTGGCGGATCGGGCTGACTCGTTCCGCACGCCCCATCACGCTGAGCCCTTTCCGGCCCGAACCCTCCCATCCGAGGCGCGTTCGGCACCCTGGCCTCGGATGGACACCTCTCCGTGAAGAGAATTCCGAACTCCTCACCGCGCAAGCAATTCGGCCGGATGCCTCTCCGATCGGCCGTGACTCCACGGACATCCAGAACCTGCAGGCGCGCCCCGATCTGCGCACACGCCGCGCGGAATCAGTTTTCCTTATCGGCGGAATGTAACGGCGGAGATAAGTCGTAGTGGCTGGATGGGCGCGCGTGAAACCCCGACAAGTGCTCTCCGCGGCCGTTCAACCGTAGCGGGGCACCTCCGCGTCGGCCTGCAGGGACCAGGCGTCGATGCCGCCCCTGAGGTTATGGACGCCCGCGACGCCCCGCGCGGTAAGCCACTCGGCGATGGCCATGGAGCGCACGCCGTGGTGGCAGTAGATCACCAACGGACCCTTCGCCGCCGCGGCGATCAGCATCTCGAGGTGCGCGGGGACCTGACGCATCGGGAGGTGCAGGTCGCCGGCCGTCGCGGGGACGGCGATGGCGCAGAAGGTCCTCTCCATCGGCTCGCGCACGTCCAGCAGCGTCATCGGCTCGCCCGACCGGAGCCGTCGCTGGACATCCAGCGGCGCCAGCTCGGGGATCTCCGGGAAGGGGTTCGGATCGCTCGCGGGGCTCACGGTGCGGCCTCGGCTGGTTGGGGCGTGGGCTTCGTCCCGACTCACTTGGCGGCGATCGGGATCGCGAAGTCGCCGAGCATGTTCCGCCAGACTGAGTGGATGTGGTTGGCGTCGTTCTGCGTGTTATTGAACTCGTAACAGGTTAACGAACGATGGCGCCGCCGCCAGATGCCTCCGGGACGAATCGGCCCGTCGACCCGCTCCCCGACCTGGTGCGAATCAGGACCCGTCGCGACCTCGTGCCGGGCTTCGTGGGCGATCCCCTCGGGGTCTGCTCGAGGCCGCCGCACGCTGCAACGTGCCGGCCTTCCGGCCTGGATAGAGGGGACCGGATACCGACGCCGCCGTCGCCGGGCCCTCGGACCATGTCGCGGTCGAACCGCGCACATACGAGCGAGGTTGGCCACATTCTCGGGGCGTCTTGTTGACAATGCATATAAATCCTGTATGACTAGTATGAAATAAGGGTGACGGCTACGGGGCCGGGCATCAACGGAGGAGACTCGGAGAGTGAGTCTCGCGGCAACGAACTCGGGACGGAGAGTGAGGAGGATGATGATGGGCCGATCTCGACGCCTGGTATGCGTCGCGGTGGTCGTGGCCGTCGTCGTGGGTTTTCCCGGATGCGGTAGCGGGGACGGCCAGCCCCCGAGGGGCTCCATCGTCACGCCGCCCCGAGACGGCGCCGGCGATGTGCCGAAAGGTGCGGAGAAGTCGGCCGGGAAGGGCGTGGTCAAGCCCACCGGGAAGAAAGGGACGACCGGCCCTTGATCCCGCACGCGATCGCCGGGGGATTGTGCCGGCAGCGAGAGACCTTACCGAATTCACCCTTAACGGCTGGAGGCTCACATGTCACACCGCAGCGCGTCGCGAATCCGGACGGGCCGAGGCTTCACCCTGATCGAACTCCTGGTCGTGATCGCGATCATCGCCGTCCTGATCGCGCTCTTGCTCCCGGCCGTGCAGTCGGCCCGCGAGGCCGCCCGTCGGGCCCAGTGCGTCAACAACCTGAAGCAGCTCGGCCTCGCCCTGGCGAATTACGAGTCCGCGAACTCGTCATTCCCCATGGCCTGGTTCTGGAACTTCTGCGAACAGGGGGCCACCTGCAACGGCTTCGGATCGCCCGACATCGGGGACGGCTTCGGGCCCCTGGTCGCCCTCCTGCCGTACTACGAGCAGGGCCCGCTTTGGAACGCGTACAACACGAGCGTCCAGCTTTACGGTGACACGAATTCGACGATCGACGGGACGGGAGTCGCGACCCTCTGGTGCCCCAGCGACGGGTCGATTCAGGGATATCGCGCCGTCTACGCCCCGAACGAACTCTTCAACAACCTGCCCCACCCCATCACCTTTTCGAACTACCGCACGAGTTGGGGCTTCTGGACCGGGAAGTCCACCGGGGCCCAGGGCACCGGCGAAGCGGTCGCCGACAATGCCCATCGACTTACCGCCCTGGCCCAGTTCAACGGACCCTTCGTCCCCAACGGGTACGGGACGGCGGGCGGCGCCGTCCTCACGAGCCGGAAAGGCGTCGCCAGGGCGCCGGTGCGACTCGCCGCGGTCACCGACGGGACGAGCAACACCATCGGGTTCAGCGAGCTGGCGCACGGCCTGCTCTCGAACGTCGTCCCGACGGGCGGTTCGCACTCCCCCTTCGATGACCGAGGCTGGTGGGTCGGGGGGAATCTCGGCGACTCGAGCTACACGCACTACTGGCCCGTCAACCCCCAGAAGCGAAGCAACGTCCGCCCGCAGGATCAGGGCACCGCGTTCCTCCACGGTGCATCCAGCTTCCACCCCGGGGGAGTCAACGCGGCGTTCGTGGACGGCTCGGTCCGTTTCATCAAGGAAACGATCGACACCTGGTCCTACGATTCGGCGACCGGCTATCCCGTCGGCGTGACGAAGGACGCCTCGGTTTGGGTCCCCGGCGTCGGCACCAAGGTCGGGGTCTGGCAGGCCCTCGGATCGATCAACGGCGGCGAGGTCATCAGCGCCGATCAATACTAGGCCACGGACGGCGGCGCAGAAGGCGAGGCGGGGCAGGGGATGGATCCCCGACCCCGCCTCGATTATTACAACAGCATCAGGGACAATCCATCATATTTTTGTCACCAGGAGAGAGCATACCATGAAGCGTTTCGCCGCAAGCCTCGCCGCCGCGATGGCGTCCGTGGGGCTCGGGATGCCGTGTTCGGCCCTCGACGAGCCGAAGGGGCGTCCGCAAGCCCCCGCGAGCACGTCTCAGGAGCTACCCGTCCGGGAGGTCCCGGGCGTGGCGGAGGGCGGCGAAGCGTACTTCTCGCCCGACGGCAAGGCCCTGATCTTCCAGGGGAAATTCCCCGGGGACTCGGCGTTCCACGTCTACACGATCAACATCGACGGTTCGAACCTCAGGAAGATCAACGACCGGGGTGCCGATGCCTGTTCCTTCTTCCGGCCCGACGGCAAGGCCCTGGTATGGACCTCGACGCGGGACAACCTGGACCTCCCCCCCGGGAATTTCTCCGACCCCAAGAATTACCCGCAGGGCGCCGAGCTCTACCTCTCCGACCTCGACGGCAGGAACGTGACCCGCCTCACGCACAACCGCGACTACGATGCGGAGGTCACCTACGCCCCGGACGGCCACAAGATCCTCTTCGGCCGCCAGATCGGCGGCAAGATGGACCTGTGGACGATGAACCCCGACGGCTCGGACCAGCGGCAGATCACCTTCTCGCCGGACTTGCAGGAAGGGGGTGCGGTCTACCTTCCGGACAGCAAGACCATCATCACCCGGGCCTGGAAGAAGTCCGAGGAGCACCTGCCTTCACGAGACATGCAAGTCTATACGCTCAATGAAGACGGTTCGGACTGGAAGCAGATCACGTCCGGGCCCGGGACGCACTGGGCGCCCTACCCGGCTCCGGACGGGATTCATGCGGCCTACGTCAAGTTGCTGCCGCCGCGCAACTTCGAGATCGTCCTGCTCAACCTCAGGACCGGTGAAGAGCGTCAGCTCACCAGCAACCCGGCGTTCGACGGCTTCCCCGCGATCTCGCCGGACGGCAAGCTCCTGTCGTTCTCCTCGGGCCGGGATGCGAAGCCGGGGACGCGGAAGATCCGCCTCTACCTGATGGACATCTCGTCGTTGGGCATCGGACCGAAGTGAGGGGATGTGGCCGAGCGCCCTGCCGGGGACCGTCGCAAGCCCTCACACCGGGAGGGCTCGCGAGCCACTTGCCCCGGCCTGGCGGGCGCGGCATCCTACGGTCAGGTCCGCGGATCTCCATCCTCCCCTGGCACGCCTCCCTCCCCACCCCGGTGAACTCCCAATGATCCCGCCCCTCCTCCGGCGTCGTCGCGCCCCACGCCGTATCGCGCTCGCCCTGGTCCTGCTCACGACGCCCGCCCTCGTCCGCGCCGCGGACCCGCCCCGACTTCGACGATCGGAGAGCTTCCTCGGCATCCACTTCGACTTCCACGCCGGTCCCGACTGCAAGGAGGTCGGCAAGAACACCACGCCCGCGATGGTCAACCGGATCATCGACCTCGTGAAGCCGGATTACCTTCAGATCGACTGCAAGGGACATCCCGGCTACACGAGCTATCCGACGAAGGTCGGCAATCCCGTCCCGGGCTTCGTCGGCGACCCGCTCCGGGTCTGGCGCCAGGCCACCGCGCGGCGGGGCGTGGCCCTCTATACGCACTACTCGGGCGTCTACGATCAGCACGCCGTGGAGGCGCATCCCGACTGGGCCGCGACCCACGCCGACGGATCGAAGGACGCGAACGCGACGACCCCATTCGGCCCTTACGCCAACTCGCTCCTGATCCCCCAGCTCCGCGAGCTCGCCGGCGCCTATGGCGTGGACGGGGTCTGGATCGACGGCGACTGCTGGTCCGCCGTCCCCGACTACGGGGATGCCGCGGCGCGGGCGTTCCGCGCGGCCACCGGCTTCACGAGCCTGCCGAAAGGCCCGGGCGATCCTGCCTGGCGTCCTTTCCTGGACTTCCACCGCGACGCCTACCGCGATTACCTCCGCCGCGTCGTGGCCGGCGTGAAGGCCACGAATCCGGGCTTCCAAATCTGCTCCAACTGGGCCTTCACCGATCACATGCCCGAGCCCGTCTCGGCCCCGGTGGACTTCCTGTCGGGCGACTTCTCGCCGCAGGACAGCGTGAACTCCGCCCGGCTCTCGGGCCGCTATCTGGCCCGGCAGGGGATACCCTGGGACCTGATGGCCTGGAGCTTCACCACCATCCCCAGCAAGACGACCACGCCGGGCCGCAACACCAAGTCCGCGGTCCAGCTCCAGCGCGAGGCCGCGGTGATCCTGGCCCTTGGGGGGGGATTCCAGGCGTATTTCGTCCAGCGACGCGACGGATCCGTGGACCTCGACCGCATGCCCGTGATGGCCGAGGTCGCCGCCTTCTGTCGCGCCCGGCAATCTCTCTGCCACCACGCGCAGGCCGTCCCCCAGATCGCCTTGCTCTTCTCCACGCCGGCCCACTATCACGGCGTGAATCAGCTCTTCAGCCGCGACAACGAGCGACTGGGCGGAATCCTGGCGGCACTCCTGGAGTCTCGACACTCGGTGGAGGTCCTCGGCGAGCATCATCTCGCCGGCCGGCTGGACGACTACCCGCTCATCGTCGTGCCCGAATGGGAATACCTCGCCCCGAGCTTCATCGCCGACCTGAAGGGCTACGTGAAACGGGGCGGCAACCTCCTGCTGGTCGGCGCCGAGTCCGCCGCGCTCTTCGCCGACGCGCTGGACGTCAAGCCGGACTCGGCGACTCCCTGGGGCATCCACCTGGAGCACGAAGGTTCCATCACCGCCCTCCCAGGCACCGCCCCAGGTTTCATCCTGGGACACCGGGCGAAGCCGTTCGGCACGCTCCACCCGACCGACACCGACAGGGCGGCGAGCCGCCCCGCCGGGGCCATCGCCTCGTCCGGGAAGGGGAAGATCGCCGCGACCTTCTTCCCCATGGGGCGTGCTTACAACCACGAGCCGAACGGCAAGGCCCGCGCCTACCTCGACGCCCTCACTCGGTCGCTCTTCACCGATCCGATCGCCGTCGTGACCGGCTCCCCCGCCTCCGAGGTGGACGTCCACGTCGCCACAAAACAGGGCCGGCTGCTCGTCAACCTGGTGAACGCCTCCGGCCCGCATCGGACCGAGCCGGTCTTCGATGCCATCCCCCCGGTCGGCCCCCTGGACGTCGTCCTCCGCGTCCCAGCCCGACCGGCCCGCGTCACGCTCGAGCCCTCCGGCGTCGAACTGCCATATCGGCATGAAAGCGGACACATCCGATTGAGCGTCCCCGGCGTCGCCGTGCACGAGGTCATCGTCGTCGAGCCCGCGAAGTGATCGCGATTCTTGAATTTTCAATTTTTCCAATCTTCCCAGAACCGCGGGGTGACCACTTGTTCGCCGGCCGTCGATTCGCTTAGCTTATCTCACCCAAGCGGCCCGGAGGCCCAGCTCGACGTCCCTGATCGGGAGGAGCGGGCAACCTTCGCCGTCACGTTCCCTCGTGTGAGAGACGCACCCCGGTGCCCAGGTTTTGCCCCTCCAACTGGACGTCGACGCGCCTCATCGGGACGGCCCTGGCCCTCCTGACGGTGGTCCTGTGCGCGCCGGATCAGGCGAGGGCGGGGTGCTCTCACGGCACGGCCGAGCTCCCGGGAATCCACGATCCGCTCGCGTTCCTGCGGCAGACACAGGCCCTGGGAGCGATCGTGGATCCCGATGAAGACGCCGAGGCTCGTTCGCCCAGGAAGGGCTCGCCGGGCCGATGCCATGGGCCCTCATGCTCGGGCCGCTCGGGTTTGCCAATCGTGCCGGCCTCGGTCGTCTCGCCCCGGTTCAGCCAGTGGGCGGCGGTCCATCCTCCGCTCCAGCCGGCCGCGCTCGCTCGCGACACGCTCCGTGCCGACGACCGAGTCGTCTGGTCCAATCCCCTCGCCGATCCCATCTTCCACCCTCCCCGCGTGGCCTGCCCCGCCTCCTGACCGTCGGGGCGAGCCTTGTAGGCCTGCGCCCCCGACTGATACCCCGAGTCTCGGCGGCGCTCTTCCCACGCCGCCTCCTCGACACCGTTGACTCGTCCTCGCCGTGCCCTGCGTTCAGGGCACGAGGGACCGTCCATCCACGCGCCCACTGATCCACGGCATCGAGCCAGCTCGCGACGTGATCCGTCCCGGGGTGTCCTGCATCCTCGGGGCATCCGACGATCGCGACCGGATCGGGGTGCGCGCCTCGTCAGCCTTCGACATCCATCATCGCCCCGTACTCGAGAGGATTCACCATGAAGTCCCGGATCATGCGCGCCGGTTTCACGCTCATCGAGCTGCTCGTCGTCATCGCCATCATCGCCGTCCTGATCGCGCTGCTCTTGCCGGCCGTCCAGTCGGCCCGCGAGGCGGCCAGGCGTGCCCAGTGCACGAACAACCTGAAGCAGCTCGGGCTGGCCGTGCATAACTACCTCAGCTCGCACGGCCGCTTCCCGATCGGCCGCGGAACGCGCCCTCCCCGTCCGTACGACATCACGTCGCGATACAACTACTCCGGCTTCGCCCAGCTCCTGCCGTTCATGGAGCAGAAGCCCCTCTATGACTCGATCAACTTCAACCTGACCATCCCCGTGCAGGATGGGAACACGACCGTCCTGGTCACGACGGTCAGCTCTTTCCTCTGCCCGACGGAGAGCCAGCAGGTCCCGTCCGGGACGGCGGGGACGAACTATCGGTTCAACGAAGGGGCCAACACGCTCTATTCCTACGGCGAGACCGATACCGGCTCGGTGAACACGGACCAGCCGGCGCCCAACGGTCCGTTCTTCCCCGAGCGGTCCATCCTCCTCAGCCAGGTGACCGACGGGACGAGCGGGACGGCCCTCGCCTCGGAGAAGTTGTTCGGCGACTTCAACCAGGGCATCCCGACGATCCGCCGCGACGTCTACGTCGGCTCCACGTGGCCCCCGAACATGGAGCAGGCGTTCCTGGACTGCGAGGCCACCGACAATTCCAGCATCCCCACCAACGGCGAGTCCAACGCTGGCACCCCCTGGATCGACGGGTTCCTCCACACCTCGATCTACAAGTCGAACGCGACGCCCAACAAGAAGTCCTGCTACTTCTACCCCGCGCGGCTCGTGATGACGGTCTCGAGCAACCACCCCGGCGGGGTGAACGTGGCGATGTGCGACGGCTCGGTCCGCTTCGTCAAGGACACGATCAACCGCAACACCTGGCGGGCCATCGGCTCGATGAACGGCGGCGAGGTCGTCTCGGCCGACCAGTATTGACCCGGCCCAACCCCTCGCGACAGGAGATACGCCCATGAATAACGTCGACACTCGCCGTGCCGCCGGTCGGATGGTCTTGCTGACACTGGCCGCGGCCCTCGCCGGCTGCGAAGGCACCTCGGCGCCGGCCGTCGCGCCCCAGGAGAAGGCCCGTCAAACACTGGACCAGGCCCTCACGGCCTGGTCGGAGGGGAAGACCCCTGAGGCCGTCAAGGCAGGGAGCCCCTCGATCCTCGTCGAGGATCCCCAGTGGAAGAAGGGCCTGGCCTTGAAGAAGTTCGCCGTCAAGGGGGACGGCAAGCCCTCCGGCGCCGAACGCATCTTCACCGTCACCCTGACGCTGTCCGACTCCGGCAAGGAGAAGGTCCAGGAGGTCGACTACAAGGTCGGCACGGACCCCATCCTGACCGTATTCCGATCCATGTTCTGATCATCCGGGAGATCCACCTCATGTTGAACCGTCGACTCCTTGCGCCCCTGGCGGCGATCCTCCTGGGCGCGCCGGCCATGGCCGCGGCCGGCGCGAACGAGCCGCTCGCGCCGCTCTCGAACGCGGACGCCTGGAAAGCCCTGCCGGAGGCAACCGCAGGCACGGGCCAGGCCCTCCCCGCCTGGGCGCGGAGCCTCGCCCGCGAGATGCCCCGAACCGCCGCGGCCATGCTGCGGGTCGATTACGTCCAGCGGGCGAAGAGCCCGCTCGACCCGAAGCTCCGCGCCGCCATGCGATGGACGGCCGCCCACGCAAACCACTGCGCCTACGCCGAGTCCTACGCCCTGGCCGATGCCCGCCGCGCCGGCCTCTCGGATGAAGCCGCCTCGGCGCTTCGCACCGGCGATCTCTCCGGCTGGTCGCCCGCCGAGCGGGCGGCCCTGGGGTTCGCCCGCAAGATGACCGTGGCCTCCTCAACCGTGACGGACGATGAGTTCGCCGCGCTCGTGAAGGCGTACGGAGAGAAGGACGTCGTCGCGATGGTCCTCCTGCTGGCCTACTCGAACTTTCAGGATCGGCTCCTGACGTGCCTGGGGACCGCGGTTGAGCCCGACGGGCCGTTGCCTCCACAGGACGTACAGTTTGCCCCGGGCGGTCTGCAGGGGCAGATGCTCGCATTCCCGAAGAGCAACTCCGCGCTCGCCAGCCCGACCGGCAGGGATATCGTCCCGGACGACCCGAAGTGGGCGGCCGTCGGCTACGACGACCTGCAGGTGAAGCTCGAACGGCAGCGGAACCGGACCACTCGCGTCCGGGTCCCGACCTGGGACGAGGTTGTCCGCGGCCTGCCGGCCGACTTCCGTGCGCCCCAGAAGCCGGTCCGGATCGTCTGGACGCTCGTCTGCCTGGGCCACCAGCCGGAGCTCGCCTCCGCCTGGGAAACCCTGATGCGTACGGCCGGGGCAGAGTCGCGCGGGAAGCTCGATCGGGTCTTCTCCCAGGGCCTTTTCTGGGTCGTCACGAAGACGGTCGACTGCCCCTACTGCATGGGCCACTGCGAGATGAACTGGGAGGTCGCCGGCCTGGACCGGTCTCAGATCGCCGAGCGGAGCCGCCTGCTGGCGGGCGACGACTGGTCGAGCTTCCCGCCCGAGGAACAGCGTGCCTTCGCGTTCGCCCGCAAGCTGACCGGCGATCCGGGGTCGGTCACGCGGGACGACGTCGGCCAGGTGATCCGCGACTTCGGCCTCGCGCGAGGCATCAACGTCCTCGTCTACGCCTCACGGTGCAACTACATGGTCCGGGTCTCCAACGGCTTCCAGCTCAGCCTGGAGCGTGACAACGTGTTCTTCGACTACTACTCGCAGGAGAAGCCCGCGGCGCCCGCCGCGGTCCCCGTCGCGAGTCGGATCGACGAGGAGACCTGGAAGCGCCTGCCGGCGGCCGTCACCGGCGGCGGCCAGCCTCTCCCCTCCTGGGCGCACGCCGTCGCGACCAGGTTGCCGCGCACGACGGCCGCGATGCTCGAGCTGGATCATGCCCAGCGGACGAAGAGCCCCCTCGATCCGGCCCTGCGGGCGAAGATGCGCTGGGTCATCGCCCACGCCAATCACTGCTCGTACTCCGAGGCCACGGCCCTGGCCGACCTGAAGCGCACCGGCGCGGACGAGGCCGTCCTGCGGACCCTCACCGGAGATCCGGCGGCCTGGCCCGAGGCCGACCGCGAGCCGCTTGAATTCGCGCGGCTGCTCACCGTCGCCGCGCCGACGATCGGCGACGACCTGTTCGCCCGGCTCCGCGAGCGGTTCGGCGACAAGAAAGTCGCCTCGATGGTGCTGCTCGGGGCCTACGGCAACTTCCAGGATCGCATCATCCTGGGGCTGAACCTCCCGCTCGAGCCGAACGGGCCCCTGGCTCCCGTCGACGTGAAATTCGCGCCCGGGTCCATCCAGATGACCCCTCCGCCGCTGGTCCGGAACGAGAAGCCGAAGCTGCTGGATCACGGCGACACGGTCGTGGACCGCGACCCCGAATGGTCGGAGCTGTCCTACGACGAGCTCCAGTCCCGGCTCGAACGCCAGCGCGGGCGCTCGACCAGGCTGCCGATCCCGAAGTGGGACGACGTGAAGCAGAAGCTCCCGCCGGCCATGACGGCCCGGCCGATCAAGGTGGTCTGGACGCTCGTGTGCCTGGGATACGTCCCGGAGCTGGCGCTCCCCTGGAGCAACGCGACGAGGACGCTCTGGGCCGAGTCCCCCACCGACCGTGTCTTCGAGGAGAGCCTCTTCTGGGTGGAGACGCGGGCGATCCGCTGCAACTACTGCATGGGCCACTGCGAGATGCTCATGGAAGTGAGCGGGCTCGACAAGTCGGAGATCGCCGACCGCACCCGCCGGCTCGCGAGCGACGACTGGTCCGCGTTCCCGCCGGCCGAGCAGCGGGCCTACGCCTACGCCCGCAAGCTCGCCAAGTCGCCCTGGCAGCTCACCTCGGCGGATTACGCCGCCCTGGAGAGTGACCTCGGCTCTGAACGCGCGATGTCGGTCTTCTGGTGGCTCTGCCGGGGCCTCTACATGACCCGCGTCTCGGACGGCTTCCAGCTGCCGCTGGAACGCGAGAACGTCTTCCGGAACTTCTATCCGCCGGGGCCGGTCCAGGCTCAGGCCGGCCCCGCCGCGAAGTGACGGACGTCACCTCGACGAGCCGTTCCATCCGGGGCGGCTCGTCTTTCCGCGTGGCCCGCGTGCGCCTTTCAATAGAGCTCGTAGCTATGCTCGCCGCCATGCGCCGGATTCCCGATCAGCGTGCGGCTCCGGAGGTCGACGACGAAATCCAGGTGCGCCAGCGGCAACTGGCCAATCAGGACCGGAATACCGTCCGGGACTTCCAGCACGTCCATCGTGCAGGAGCGCCCCTGGATGGTGAGCCGGACTGCCTCGTAAAGAGAGGCCTCGGCCACTCCCGTGCTTGTCCGGATTCGCTTCCTGGTGACAGGGCTGAGCCCCAGTTCCTTGATCAGCCTCGTCGGCAGGGAGAGGAGCGTTGCACCCGTGGCGACGAGGGCATCGGGAATTGTGATCGATCTGGCTTGCTCGGCGGATTTCAACTTCTGCTCGACGGCCCAAAGATCCTCGAGATTCTCAATCTTCACTTCCGCCGTCACCCGTCCCACGTCTTGCGTCCCCATCGGTATGCCTCCATCGGGAGCACCAGCCCGGTCGGCCTGCCCTCATTCGATCGTGGGCCCCGATCAGATCACCTCACCCAATCGCCTTGATTGCCTTCAGCACCGACTCGGCGAACACATCCACATCCTCAATCGACGCATCCACGTTCGGCGTGGCGCGGATGCCGTCGAACTCGTCGTGGGTGATGGCGACGGTGACGATGCGCCTTTTCTCCCAGAGCCACTCCGTCAGCTTGCCGGGCTTCAGGCCCTCGACATGGAGGAGGCCGATGCCGCTGGCGCGTTCGGTCTCCTGCGGGGAGAGGAGCCGGGCCCTCGGATTGGCGTCGGCGATCTGGGTGGCCCACCGGGATCGGAGGTAGCGAAGCCTCGCGATCTTGCGGTCCGCGCCGATCGATCGATGGAACGCCAGCGAGCCGGCGATCGCGTTGTGGATGGCCGCCGGATGGGTGCCGATCTCCTCGAACTTGCGGATGTCGCCGGTCAGCGACTCGGGCGCCGCCAGCAGGGGCCAGACCTTGGGGATCATCTCCTTGCGGACGTAGAGGAAGCCGGTGCCGATCGGGGCCAGGAGCCACTTGTGGAGGCTCGTCGCGTAGAAGTCGCAGCCCAGGTCGTCGCGGCGGAACGGGAAATGGGCGAAGGCATGGGCCCCGTCCACGAACGTCTGGATTCCACGCTCGCGAGCCATGGCCACGACCGCGTGGACCGGGAGGATGTTCCCGGTCAGGTTCACGACGTGGGTGATCTCGACCACCTTCGTCCGCGGCGTGATGGCCTCCCGGAAGCTGGCGATGACCTTCTCGGGCGACGGGGCCGGGCCGCCGAAGGAGACCGTCTTCACGACCACGCCGTCGCGGCGGGCCCGCTGGGCCCACATGTTGAGCATCCGCGGGTAATTCTGGTTCGAGACGATGACCTCGTCGCCCCGCTTCAGGTCGAGTCCATTGATGAGGATTCCGAGCGACTCCGAGGCATTCCGCGTGATCGCCATCTCTTCCGGGTCGCAGCCGAATTCTCGCGCCAGCTCGCGTCGGACGGACTCGATCCGGGGCTCGAGGACCTGCCACATCTGGTGGGCGGGCGCGACGTTCGAGAACCGGAGGTCGCGGAACATCGCCTCCAGCACCCCGATCGGCGCGGGGGCCACGCCGCCGTGATTGAAGTTGATCAGCGTGCGGTCGGAGTCGAACGCGCGGCGGATCTCGGCCCAGTAGTCCTCGACCTCGGCCAGTTCGTCCGGGTGCCGACCGGCTCCGATTTCGGCGGCCCGGACCAGCCGTTTCGACGCGTCCGCCGCGAGACATGCGGCACCAATTCGGGCGAGGAACCCGCGACGATGACTCTCAAGCATGCTGCCGCCTTCCGGTTTTCGTGGACGCCGCTGCGTCCGTTCCTGGCACCCCGATCATCGAGGATTGACGGGCTCGTCGTCCAGAGGGTCAGCCCCCTCGACCGCCGAGGATGGCCATCAAGATCGCCGAGGCCGTGCCGTCCATCGTCGGCTCGTTCGTGACGTAGTCCTTGAGATCGTCGTGATAGACGGCCCGGGCATCCTGGAAGGGCCCCAGCGGGTCGGGCTCGGTGATCGACACGCCGAGCTGGGACCGGAAGATCCGCTCGTAGACCGGGCCGTCCACGAGCGCCCCGCGGACCGACCGCCCGGTGAGCCGCGTCGTCTGGAGGTGAACGTCGCCCGGGGACCTGCCGCCGACGCCCGAGAACATCGCGAATCCCCACGGGTTGCGGCCGAGCAGCCAGTCGCGGTTCCTCGCGGCCAGTCCCCGGAACGACGCATCGCCGGACATCCTCTCGTAGAGCTCGCACTGCGTGACGAGGGCCACCACCAGGTTGTTCGAGCACCAGATGAACGGCACGCCCACGCGGTACGGGTTGCCGAGCCCGGCCTTCACGCATCGTTCGATCCCCACGCGATAGTAGCCCGCGAGGCGGTTGCGAAACTCCTCGTCCACCTGGTCGTGGAGCCGGTAATGCCCCAGGTTCATGAACGGGTAGAAGCCGTAGTGCGGGGCCCGCTCGAGTCCCATCCAGCCCTCGGCCGCGGCGAGCGCGGCGTACCGTTTCGCGTCGCCCAGATAGCCGGCCTCGCCGGTGGCGCGGTGCAGCTCGGCCGCCCCCCATTCCATGTCATCGGCCCAGGTCGATTCCTCGTAGCGGTACGGGGCGCCGTAGGAATTGCCCTGCTGCGAGCCCTCGCGGTCCCGGCCCATGGCATAGACCTCCCGGCCGGCCTTCAGGCAGCGGTCCGCGAAGGCTCGCTCGCGCGGGTCGTCCTTCCAGACCTGATACGCCAGGGCCATGGCCGCCGCGTAACGCCCGGCGATGTTCGCCACGCCCGTCGATTTGCTCTGGTACTTGCCCAGGCCCTGGGGCCGACCGTCGGCGAAGTAGACGACCCGGGCGCCTCCCTTTCCCCAGCCATAGTCGGCGATCTCGTCCTGGGGGAGCCGGAACCCGGCGTGATCGCGATCGTCGGCGACCTGGTGATAAAGCTCGCCGGGCCCCGGATGGAGCTTCAGCATCCACTCCAGCCCCCACCGCGCCTCATCCAGGAGGTCCGGCACGCCGTTGCCGCCGGGGTCGCCCTGGGCGTCCACCCGATCCGCGAGCCCGGCGGACCTCGGATCGCGACGGCGCGTCCCTTCCAGGTAAGCGACGAGCATCTGCGCCGTCGCGTTGCCCGAGGTCATGTGGTACTTGAGCAGGTCCGCCGCGTCATGCCAGCCGCCGCGGGCGTCGATCTCGGTCCCGGCCGCGCGCGGGCCGTAGGCCGTACGCCCGTCGAGCTGGTGGCACTTCGACTTCAGCCAGGGATTGTATCCGCACCGCTGCTGCCTCATGAACTCGAGGAGCGCGTCGGGCAGCTCCGCGAGTGGCTCCCGCGCGATCGTGAAGGGGAGCGAGCGACTCGTCCCCATTCGGAGGACGTAACGCCCGGGCTTCGTCAGCGAGGTGAAGTCGAGCTCGGCGTGCGACGTGAACCGCCCCCACGACTCGCCCGGAAGGACGGCCGCGCGGCCCTCGAAGGCGGGTCCGTCCGAACCCTCCGGCGTGACGACGAATACCGGGGGCAATTCGGCCTCGGAGAATGCCAGCGCGACCTTGACGCCGCCCGGCGAATATCCCAGCTGGCTCGCACGGAGGAAGACCTCGGCGGCCGACGAGGGGACGGAGCCGAACATGACGGCGGCGATCACGGCCGCGACTCGGATCGGTTGGCTGCGGGATCGGGTGGTGCGTGTCATCAGAAGAACCTCGAGGGCCGGTCGGCATGGTCGCAGCCGCGATCGTAATTCCCGGGCTTCCTTTGCGTCGAGCCGGCACCTCCCTGCATTCCGCCGGGGATCCGCTAAGATGGGGGATGGTCCGGAGGCGATTCGGCCTCGAATCTCCCGCGCGGCCGGCCTCGGACCGGACCAGACTTGCGATGAGGCAGACATGACCAGCCCTTCCTCCGCGAGCCTCCCGACGCACGATCGGGCGGCGGCGGCCCGCTACGTGCTCTTCGCCACGGGCGTGACCGCGATCGGCGGCTTCCTGTTCGGGTACGACACGGCCGTGATCAACGGCGCGAACTCGTACCTCAAGGTGCACATGGGGCTGACGCCCACGCAGGAGGGACTGGCCGGTGCGAGCGCCATCCTCGGCTGCATCCCCGGCGCGATGTTCGCCGGGATCCTGAGCGATCGCTTCGGCCGCCGGACCATGCTCTTCGTCTGCGCCTTCCTGTACGCCATCTCGGGCGTCCTGTCGGCGATCCCGCGGAGCTTCGAGCCCTTCCTGGCAGCTCGCTTCGTCAGCGGCCTCGGCATCGGCGCGTCGTCGATGATCTGCCCGGTCTACATCGCGGAGATCGCCCCGGAGCGGTATCGCGGGCGGCTCGGCACGCTCTTCCAGCTCGGCATCGTCTCGGGGATCTTCCTGACCCTGTTCATCAACCGGCAGATCCAGGCCCTGGGCGACGAGGCCTGGAACACGACGACCGGCTGGCGCTGGATGCTCGGGATGGAGGCCGTCCCCGCGGTCGCCTTCATCGGCCTCCTGCTCGCCGTGCCGGAAAGCCCGCGATGGCTGGCCCAGCGCGGGCGAGAAGACGAGGCGAGGGCCATCCTCGAACGGGCGGGGGGACCGGAGAACGCCGGACGTGAGATGGCCGCCATCAGGGCGGCGGGGACTCAAGAGGAAGGCCGTTTCTCCGAGCTCCTCTCCGGCCCTTTCCGCAGGCCGCTCGTGCTGGCGATGCTGCTCATGGCCTTCTCGCAGTTCTGCGGGATCAACGCCGTGATGTACTACTCCACCAAGATCTTCGCCACGGCCGGCGGCGACGCGGATGCGGCCTTCACCTCCTCGGTCTGGGTCGGACTCGTCAACCTGCTCTTCACGTTCGTCGCCATCGGCTTCGTGGATCGCGCGGGGCGTCGTCCGCTCCTGCTGGTGGGGACCGCGGTCCAGGCCGTGGCGCTCGGGCTGGTGGGCTGGATGTTCCAGACGCATCAGCACGGCCACGGGCTCCTGGCGTGCATCATGCTGTTCATCGCCGCGTTCGCGATGTCGATGGGGCCGATCGGCTGGCTCTTCGCCTCCGAGGTCTTCCCCAACAAGGTGCGGGGGCGGGCCATGTCGCTCGCGGCGCTGACGATCTGGGTCTCGTGCTTCATCGTGGCCCAGACATTCCCCATGCTCCACGACAACCCGTCGATCGGCCCCGCCCGGACGTTCTGGATCTATGCGGCGGTCAGCCTGTCGTCGTTCCTCTTCGTGCTCGGCTGGATCCCGGAGACGAAGGGGCGGACGCTCGAGGAAATCGAGCGGATGTGGGAACGTCGCGAGGCCGGGGGATACCGCCCATGACCATCCTCGCCTGCGACATCGGAGCGACCCGGATCAAATTCGGCCTCGTCCGCGACGGCCGCGTGCTCGACCGCGACTCGATCCCGTCCCGATCGGAACGAGGGCTCGCCGAGCGGCTTCCGGACCTGGCCGCGGCGCTCCGCGGGCTGTCGACCAGGCTGGGCGTTGCGATCGCCGATTGCGAGGGCATCAGCGTCTCGATCGCGACGCTCGTGGATGTGGCCTCGGGGAGGCTGCTGGCGGAATACGGCCGGTTCCGCGACATGCCCTCGCTGGACCTTCGGGCCTGGGCCCGGTCCGAGTTCGGGCTCCCCCTCGCGCTCGAGAACGACGCCCGGATGGCGGCCATCGGCGAGTGGCGTCACGGCGCGGGCCGCGGCAGCGACGACCTCGTCATGATCACCTTCGGCACCGGGCTCGGGACGGGCGTCGTGATCGAGGGCCGCGTCCTCCGCGGCCGGCACGCGCAGGCCGGCTGCCTGGGCGGACACCTGACGGTCCGTTACGGCGGCAGGCCCTGCGGCTGCGGAAATGTCGGCTGCGCCGAGGCCGAGGCCTCCACGGCCACGCTGCGATCCGTCGCCGAGCAGGCTCCCGGCTTCGACCGCAGCTCGCTCCGTCACGCCGCGAAACTCGAGTACGACCTCGTCTTTCGCGAGGCCGCCGCCGGAGACCCGTGCGCGGTGGCCATCCGCGATCAGAGCCTGCTCGTCTGGTCCTCGCTGGCGGTGAACCTGATCCACGCGTACGATCCGGACGTCCTGATCCTGGGCGGCGGCATCATGGCGAGCGCGGAGACCATCCTCCCCGCCATCCGCGATTTCGTGGCACGACACGCCCACACGCCCTGGGGCAAGGTGCGGGTGACGGCCTCGCAGCTCGGCGATGACGCCGCACTCGTGGCCGGGGAATGGCTGCTCCGCGAACAGGCCCTGGATGTGAACCCATGAGACGATCGACTTACGATAGGTTCCCCTTCGTCGCGGTCCCGGACGGTGAGGACGCGTGCGTGACCGGCTGGGACGCGATTGCGGATCGATTGCGGAAGGCCGTGGCAAAGCGGCACGCGGCCAGGTCCGTCCTGGCGGTGGAATGCTACCCGGGCGTCCACGAGGCCGATCTCGCACGCGAGCTGGAGACGCGGCTGGAGCCGGCCCTCGTGTTGCGATCGGCGGATGCCATGCTCTCGCCCCAGAAGGTCGACGACTTGGTCGCGCCGTTCCTCGGCGGCGACGACCGCGTCTTCGGCTTCTTCTGCGGCCTGAAGCTGCCGCAGTTCTTCGACGCCGACCGCGTGCGGCGGGCTCGCGAGGCGATCGATCGGGTCGAGGAGGGCCTGATCGTGATCGTCGGCTGCGGCGCGACGCTGATCCACCAACCGGACGTCCTGGTCTACGCGGATCTCGCCCGCTGGGAGGCGCAGATGCGATTCCGCCGCGACGAGGCCAGCAATCTCGGCGTCGAAAACCGCACGCTCGCCGCCGGCCTGCAATACAAGCGGGCCTTCTTCGTGGACTGGCGCGTGGCCGATCGCTGGAAGCGCCCGCTCATCGCCCGATGGGATTTCGTCCTCGACACCAATAACCCCCGGGAGCCGAAGCTCGCCGAGGGCGAGGCCGTGCGCCGGGGATTGCGGCGGGCCGTCACGCGGCCGTTCCGCGTCGTCCCTTTCTTCGACCCCGCCCCCTGGGGCGGGCAGTGGATGAAGGAGACCTTCGACCTCGATCGATCGGCGCCGAACTACGGCTGGTGCTTCGATTGCGTGCCGGAGGAGAACAGCCTCCTGCTCGGCTTCGGCGACGTCCGGCTCGAAATCCCCTCGATCGACCTGGTATTCGACCAGCCCCGGGCCCTCCTGGGAGAGGCTGTCCACGCTCGGTTCGGCGACGAGTTCCCGATTCGCTTCGACTTCCTGGACACGATGGGAGGCGGGAACCTCTCGTTCCAGGTCCACCCGCTCACGGAGTACATCCAGCAGCAGTTCGGCATGCACTACACGCAGGACGAGAGCTACTACATGCTCGACGCCGGCCCCGAGGCGAGCGTCTATCTCGGGCTCCGCGACGGCGTGGACCGCGCGGCCATGGCTCGCGACCTCCGCGAAGCCCAGGGAGGCGGAGCCCCGTTCCCGGCGGAGCGGTACGTCAACCGCTGGCCGGCGCGGAAGCACGATCACTTCCTCATCCCCGCCGGGACCGTCCATTGCAGCGGAGCCGAGTCCATGGTGCTGGAGATCAGCGCGACGCCCTACATCTTCACGTTCAAGATGTGGGACTGGGGCCGGCTCGGCCTCGACGGCCTGCCCCGGCCGGTCCACCTGGATCACGGGCTCGCGAACGTCCAGTGGGACCGCACGACCGACTGGACGAGGGAGAACCTCGTCAATCGCATCGAGCCCGTCGGCCGCGGCGACGGCTGGCGCGAGGAGCGCACCGGGTTGCACGAACGCGAGTTCATCGAGACCCGCCGCCACTGGTTCACCGGGACCGTCCCGCATGATACTCGCGGCGGGGTGAACGTGCTGAACCTCGTGCAGGGCGAGGAGGCCGTCGTGGAGAGCCCGGCGGGGGCCTTCTCGCCGTTCCTCGTCCGCTTCGCCGAGACGTTCATCGTGCCCGCGGCCGTGGGGCCTTACACGATCCGGCCCCACGGCCCGTCCGTCGGCCTCGAATGCGCCACGATGAAGGCTTCTGTCAGGACCTGATCCGCCATGCTCGCCATCGACGAGATCCTCTCGCGCTACGATCCGTCCACGGGGGCACTCGACGGCAAGCCGGCCGTGCGCCGGCACCTGGCGGACCTCCGGGGCTGCTTCGCGGATGTCCGTGCCTACGAGTCCGCGCTCGAACGCGGCAACCCGCTGGTCTACTCGGTCGCGGCCGTGGAACCGGCCCGCGGCGAGGGGGACCTCGGTTACGGCATCGGGCTGATCGTTCCCGGCAAGGTCGGCCGCGAGTACCACATGACGAAGGGCCACCTCCACGCCTGGCGGCCCGCGGCCGAGTTCTACTTCGGCCTCTCCGGCGAGGGCGTCATGCTCCTCGAGGACGAGGCCACCGGCGCGAGCCGCATGGTCCGACTTCGACCACACGAGGCGGTCTACGTCCCGGGCCATACGGCCCATCGGACGATGAACGTCGGCGCGGTCCCGCTGACCTACCTGGGCGTCTACCCGGCCCGCGCCGGCCACGACTACGGCGCCATCGCCGAGCGGAATTTCCGCGGCCTCGTCGTCGAGTCCGGCGGACAGCCCACCCTGGTGGATCGGGCGTCCTTCATCCCGTGAGCGAATCATCATGCCAGACTACGTCATCAAACCGATCCCGGCCGAGATGCCTCCCGTCTCCTTCGTCGAGCGCCCCTGGGGAAGCTTCAAGCAATATGCCAACAATCAGGACTGCACCGTCAGCCTGATGACCGTCCTCCCCGGCCAGCGACTCAGCCTCCAGTCCCACACCGGCCGCGCGGAGCTCTGGATCGTCCTGGACGACGGGGCCGTCGTCCAGGTCGGCGACGAGGAGTCCGTCCGCCAGGCCGGTGACGAGGTCTGGATCCCGGCCAACGCCACGCACCGCCTCTCCTGCCGCGGCGACAGGCCGGTGCGGGTCCTCGAGGTGGCCTTCGGCAACTGGCAGCAGGACGACATCACGCGGTACTCGGACGACTATGCGAGGCCGATGGCCGGCACAGGAGGCGATCGATGAACCGAGGACTCACGATGAACGTCGCGCGCGAGGGGGACGGCTTCGTCGCTCACTGTCCCGAACTTGACATCGCGAGCCAGGCAGATTCCATCGAAGCGGCGAGGGACAACCTGCGCGAGGCGATCGACCTCTTCCTTCAATGTGCCCCCGATGACGAGTTGGAAAGGCGGCTGAAGGACAAGAGAAACGGGAGTCCGCAGATATTGTAGGGTGTGTCAAGCGAAGCGTTGACACACCCTATAAGGGACGTTCATATCATCGCCGGTGGATAGTTGACTTCGACGCCCGGCTCACTTCCCCCCGAAATGCTCCTGCAAGAACGCCAGGTCGAGCTCGGGGTAGACCGGGTATGAGTCGAGCAGGCCGGTCACCCGGGCACGGGCAGCTTTCTCGACATTCTCATCGAGCGTGTATTTCGCCTTGTCGCGGCCGCCCGACTTGCTGGTGCCCGGGGTGATGGCGCGGAGGACCTCGGCGACGACGGAGGCGACCTCAGTCATCTCGGCGGGGCCCATGCCCAGGGTGGTGACGGCCGGCGTGCCGAATCGGAGTCCGCTGGTGTACCACGGGCCGTTCGGGTCGAACGGGATCGGGTTCCGGTTCAGGGTGATCCCGCACCGCCGGATGGCCTCCTCGGCCTGCCGACCGGTGATCCCCAGGGCGGAGCCGACATCGACCAGGACGAGGTGATTGTCGGTCCCGCCGCTGATGACCTTGAGGCCCTGCTTGAGGAAGCCTTCCGCGAGCGCCCGCGCATTCTCGACGATCTTCGCGGCATAGGTGGAGAACTCCGGCCGGAGGGCCTCGGTGAAGGCCACGGCCTTGGCGGCCATCACGTGGGGCAGGGGGCCGCCCAGGACGAGCGGACAGCCGCGGTCCACGTGCTCCTTGAACGCCTCGTTGCAGAGGACCAGCCCGCCGCGAGGCCCGCGCAGGGTCTTGTGCGTCGTGGTCGTCACCACGTCGGCGTAGGCGATCGGGTTCTCCTCGCCCGTGAGGACCTTGCCGGCGACCAGGCCGGAGAAGTGGGCCATGTCCACCATCAGGACCGCCCCGACCTTGTCCGCGATCTCGCGCATCCGGCGATAGTTGATATTTCGCGGGTAGGCGCTGAAGCCGGCCAGCAGGATCAGCGGCTTCACCTCGAGGGCCTGCTTCTCGATCGCGTCGTAGTCGAGGAGCAGCGTCTCCCGGTCCACCGTGTAGCCGTGGGCCTCGAACATCTTGCCCGAGGCGTTCAGCCGGTAGCCGTGCGTGAGGTGGCCGCCGGAGGCCAGGTCCATCCCGAGGAGCCTCTGGTTCCCCAGCGCGTGGCGGACCTCGTTCCAGCGGGCGATCGGCATGTTCGTCCAGTCGGCCGGCACCAGCTTGTCCGGATCCTCGGCGCCGAGGATCTTGGCCATCGCCGGCAGCTCGACCTTCGCCCGGAGGATCGCCCAGAAGGCGACGAGGTTGGCGTCGGCCCCGCTGTGCGGCTGGGAGTAAGCATGCGCGGCGCCGAAGAGCCGGCGGGCACGCTCGTTCGCCAGGTCTTCCACCGAATCCACGTTGTCGCAGCCGGCGTAGAACCGGTGATGGGGGATGCCCTCCGCGTACTTGTCCGTCAGCAGGTTCCCCATGGCGCACTGAGTCGCCAGCGACGAGTAGTTCTCGCTGGCGATGAACTTGATGTTCCGCCGCTGGTCGGCGAGCTCCTGGACGACGGTCCGCGCCACATCGGGGGCGACGGCGGCGACCGTCTGGAGATTGGCGAGATACGCAAGGAAGCCCGGCGCGACCTCCGCAACCGACTTGCGACCGAGATACGACTGGATCAGTGATTCTTGCATGGATGGCCCTGGTGTCGGGATCGAAGGAGGGTTGAAGCGGGATCGCCGCGGATGGCGAGCGTCTCGCAGGCTCCTTCGCGGTCGGTATAATCGGGCGAGGAGAAGAGATTGTAATGGCCCGGGACGCACGGGCTCAAGACGTCCTGGCCGCGGCGGGAGTCCGGCTCGGGCAAAGTCTCCTCAACGCAACATCATCCCGCAACTGATCTTGGAGACAGCCATGGATCTCTCGTTCGCCCCCGGCAAAACCCGTATCGGCTGGATCGGCACGGGCGTGATGGGTTCCTCCATGTGCGGCCACCTGATCGCGACGGGATATTCGGCCACGGTTTACAACCGGACCGCGGAGAAGACACGAAGCCTGGCGGAGAAGGGGGCCTCCGTCGCCTCCTCGGTCGCCGAAGTGGCCCGTTCGTCCGACGTCGTCTTCACGATCGTGGGCTACCCCCGCGACGTCCGCGAGGTGATCCTGGGGGCCGAGGGGATCGTGGAGTCCGCGAAGTCGGGGACCGTGGTGGTCGACATGACCACGAGCGAGCCCGCGCTCGCCGTCGAGATCGAACGGGCGGCCAGGGCGAAGGGACTTCACGCCGTGGACGCGCCGGTCTCCGGCGGCGACATCGGCGCCCGCGAGGCGCGGCTGTCGATCATGATCGGCGGCGACAAGGCCGTCGCCGAGGCCCTCCGGCCGCTCTTCGAGGCCATGGGGAAGGTGATCGTCTACCAGGGCCAGGCCGGTTCGGGCCAGCATACCAAGATGGTCAACCAGATCCTGATCACGTCCGGGATGATCGGGGTCTGCGAGGCCCTCCTCTACGGGCATAAGGCCGGGCTCGACCTGAACACCGTGCTCGAGAGCGTCTCCAGCGGCGCGGCGGGCTCATGGAGCCTGGCGAACCTCGGCCCGCGGATGATCGCCGGGAACTTCGAGCCGGGCTTCTTCGTCGAGCACTTCCTCAAGGACATGGGCATCGCCCTGGCGGAGTCGCGGCGGATGAAGCTCGCCCTCCCCGGCCTCGCCCTGGCCGAGCAGCTCTACCGGGCCGTCGAGGCCCAGGGCCTGGGTCGAAAGGGAACCCAGGCCCTCCTGCTGGCCCTGGCCGACCTCTCCCGCGTGGACTGGCCGACCCGACCTCGATAAGTCTTCTATCCCACTCGTGGCATTCGGGCCTCTCACCCCCGCCTTCTCCTCATCCTGCCCGCATTTACCTCGGCCCGAGGCAAACATTGCCCGCGAAACGTGCAACACCGAGCGCAGCCGCGCGAAAAGCGCCCGCTCGGTGTTCTTCTCCGTTTTTTCCGCAATGCCTTAATAAGAGAGACTCTTAAGTCTGATAGAATTCGGCGATCAGGAAGTTGCGGAACCGCGGCGCGCGACTTGCTCAACGATCGTTTGGAGCGATCGTGCCCGCCAACCCCGGCCACGCCGACGACTCAGGAGACCGAGAATGCTGATGTTGTTCTGGACCCCCTACCATCTCCTCCGGTCGTTCACGAAGAACCGACTCACGTCAGACCGATAACTCCTCTTCGAGGAGCCCGGACCAACCGCCCACGAATGCCGCCAACCTCTTCCGGCCTTCTGTCCGTGTCCCGCCGGTCCTGCAACCCATCTCGGATGCGTCATCGAATCGAGACGCGGGATCCGTCGGCAATCGGTTCCGTGCATTTGCGACAGCAAGGCCCGGCCAAATCCACAACGGGGCAAGAGGTCCCGACCAGGATCCCTTGAGATCAAGCCGGGCGTCGGTTATATCTTAGGTTTTCCCTCCGACTTGATCGTGACGCCGTCGGATACCTGGAACCGCAGGTCCTGATTTTCGAAAGCCCCGAGGAGAACGCATGGCCAGTCGTCGCCGTGGAAAGGGTCGCCGCAAGGTCGGCCGGAAGAAGCGTCGGATGCGCAGCCGGATCCGCCATCGCAAGAAGTAATGCCCGCCATCGCTTTGAGGCGTAACCGACCGGTACGCTCGCCGTTGGACGCGACCCCACCTGGCCGTCATGCCCGGCGCGGATCGTCCAGGCGACGCTCCCCGCCTCAGCCCCACCAACCAGGCGATTCCGATGCATGCCCCGGCGCCGGCCCTTCTCGGCTCCGGGGCCTTTTTCGTTGGGTTGAGGCCGCGAAACCGAGGCGACAGCGAAAAACGACGTCATCGATTTGTCTCCGATTGGGTCCGCCTCCTAAGATGAATTGGTGAATCGCCAGCTCGCGACAGGACCGCGGATCTCGCGGAAGAGGGGCCCATGGAAGAAAACGTCGATCATCGCCCTTCGGTGGAACTGCTCGAGTCGACGCATCTGTTCCCGGGCGTCTACCGGATCAAGGCCATCGGCCGAAGTACCGGCGATTTCGAGCGGCGGGTCGTCGAGGCCGTCGTGGGCCATCTCGCCGCGCCGTCGGAGCTGGATCACTCGGTGCGGAGCACGCCCGGGGGGCGGCATCTCGCCGTCACGCTCGACATCACGGTTCAGAATGCGGAACAGGTTCGCTCCATCTATGCCGCGATCCGAGAGCTGGAAGGGCTGACGCTCCTCTTCTGAATGGTATCCGCGCCAAATCATCGCCCTCCCTCGATTTCATTTCCTCTCCCGGAACCCTCGGCTATGATGCTCAGGCGGCCGGCGAGACGCCGCAAGGGCCATTCATGCGTGGCGTGCAACGGGCCCGCTCAGGACTCCTCGAGGACCCCGGCAAGCGATGATCGAAGCCTCCTCGACGCCCTCCCCCCCGGCGCAGTGGATTGACCTTTCGCGGTGTGACGATCCGCGCGACGCCGTTCACCAGTCGGTCGCCTGCCTGGCCCAGGGCGGTGTGCTCGGCGTCGTGACCGAGGCGGCCTCTGCCCTGGCGGCCAGTACCCTGAGCCCCGGGGGACTGGGCCGGCTTCGATCCCTCTGCCGACTGGCCGAGGACGAGCCGCTGCCGGTCCTGGTGCGCGGGGCCGAGGAGTCACGCGACTGGGCCCCCGCGATGCCCGCCGCCGGTCGACGACTGGCCGAAAGGCTCTGGCCCGGTCCTCTGGTGCTGCAACTTCCCGAGGCGGCAAACGCGGGGCTCTCCGGCCGGCTGCCGAGTGAGGCCCGGGACCTGATCGCCCCTTCGGGGGAGCTCGCGCTCGCCTGTTCTCCGGAGCCGTTCCTGCGGGGCATCCTGGAGCTGATCCCCGGCCATCTGGCCATGGGCAAGGCCTCCGAGAGTCAGGCCGCGTCCGGGACTTCTCCGGGCCTCCGCGGACTCCGCGGGCTCGACCTGGTCGTCGATTCGGGTTCCATCCCGTCGGGCCGGGAGAGCACGCTCGTCCGCGTCGACGGCCAGGGCTGGTCCATCCTCCGTCAGGGGGCCATCGACGAACGGACGCTCGTGCGGATGTCCTCCCGGATCATCCTGTTCGTGTGCACCGGCAACACCTGCCGCAGCCCGATGGCCGAGGCGATCTGCAAGTCTCTGCTCGCTCGCCGGTATGCCTGCGACGCGGAACAACTGGAAGAGAAGGGGATGGTGGTCCTTTCCGCGGGGGTCGCCACCGCCGGGGGCTCTCCGGCCACGAGCCAGGCGGTGGAAGTCCTACGGTCGCTGGGCGGGAACCTCGGGTCGCATCGCAGCCGCCGGGTCACGGCCGACCTGGTCCGCCAGGCCGACCACCTCTTCGCCATGACGATGGACCACCTGGACGCCCTGCTCGACGTGGTCCCCGAGGCGGCGCCCCACGCCATGCTCCTTGACCCACAGGGCCGCGACGTCCCCGACCCCTTCGGCTCCGACCAGGAGGTCTACCGCCAGACCGCCCAGGCCATCGAGGCCATGATCCGAGAGCGACTCCGCGAGCTCGAGATTTGAATCACGCTTCGATCGATCGGGGCTCTTCTCCCCGCCCCGAACTCCCGAGAGGGAAGCGTTTCTACCACGGATAGCGCGGATGGCACGGACGGGGACGGGGGGAGGAATTGAGCCAGAGATGGACACCGATAAACACTGATTCGATTTGGAATCAAATCCCGAATTCAGGTTAGGGGATCCCGACTCTCCGCCGGCCCGCTCCAACTCCAAATCCGACTCCGACCCCAGCCCCTTCATCCCCCCAGCCCCACCCCTTTCTACTTTCCCCTCCCTCTCCTCATCCCCATTCCTTCCCTCCGATCCCTCTCTCTCTCCCCATCGGTGTTCATCTGTGTTTATCTGTGGCTCAATTCCTCCCCCCGTCCCCATCCGTGGATCAAGCCCTCCGGATCCCATCTGCGGTCCTTCGCCGCCCGCGGCGGCTGGGACGTGTTCGAGTACTGGGCAAATCCGTTGGGGTGGACGGAGATGGTGCGCCGGGAGTGAGGCCGACGCGACCGGATTGGTTCTCAGGTAGAAGATCCCGGCGGCGGCCTGTGGTGGAACGAGAGCAGGCGGTCCCGCCGCAGGATTCCACTTTCGCCGCGAGGGGCTCGGGGGTAGCCTGGCTCATCGTCGGCCTCCCTGGGGACGAGTCTGGATGGGGCCCGGTCCCGAGCGGGGAGGTCCACGAGCCCGGGAAAGGGGGACAGGCGCCTCGAAGACTCGGAGCCAGTCCCCGTTTCCCTCAGCCCCCGGCCTTGTGGGACAGATCCTCCGTGCGCCAGCCCATCCTCGTCGAGTCCACGGCGTCCGGTGACTCCATCGGGCCGAGCCTGGTTCCGGGAGTGAAGGGGGCCTCGTTCGCGATTGCTTCCGCTCAAGCCCACCCCCCCGGAGCCACCCGCGTGCTCGCCTCCGAGTTCGACTTCGACCTGCCCGATGAGCTGATCGCCCAGCATCCGGCGGCGGCCCGCGAGCATTCCCGGCTGATGGTCGTCCGCCGCGACGGTGGCCGCATCGAGCACCATCGGTTCGACGAGCTCCCGGCGCTGCTGGGCGGTGGCGACATCCTGGCGAGGAACTGCACGAGGGTCGTCCCGGCCCGGCTGATCGGCCGCCGCGAGGCGACCGGCGGCAAGTGGGAGGGGCTCTTCCTCCGCGAGATCGAGGGAGGCGGCTGGGAGATCCTGGCGACCACCCGCGGCCGGCCCGCGGCCGGCGAGTGCGTCGTCATCGGCGAGGACGGCGATCGCGGCCTCCGACTGCGCCTCGAATCCCGCGGCGACGAGGGCCGGTGGGTCGTCCGGCCGATGCCCTCGTCGACGCCGTCGTCGTCGACGCTGGAGCTGCTCGATCGATATGGCCGGATCCCCCTGCCCCCCTACATCCGCAAGGGCCGCGCGGGCGAGGAGGATCGCGAGCGGTATCAGACGGTCTTCGCCCGGAGTCCCGGCTCGGTCGCGGCGCCGACGGCCGGGCTCCACTTCAGCGAGGGGGTCTTCCGGGACCTGGCCGCGAAGGGGATCTCGTGGGTCGACCTGACGCTGCACGTCGGCATCGGCACGTTCCGGCCGATGGAGGCGGAGCGGATCGATGACCACGTGATGCACGCCGAATGGGCGGAGCTGACCGCCCACGCCGCCCTTGCCCTCAACGCCCGCCGGGCCGCCGGCGGGCGGGTCGTGGCGGTGGGCACGACCTCGGCGAGGACGCTGGAGTCGGCCGCGGCCGGGGGCTCGATCGCGGCGTTCTCCGGCCCGACCGACCTGTTCATCCGCCCCGGGCACAACTTCCGGGGGCTCGACGCCCTGATCACGAACTTCCACCTCCCGCGGAGCAGCCTGCTGGTCCTCGTCAGCGCCCTGGCGGGCGTCGAGCTGATCCGCGCGGCCTACCGCGAGGCCGTGGCGCGACGCTACCGGTTCTTCAGCTACGGCGACGCGATGCTCATCGTCTGATGCCCCGAGATGGCGATGTTGTCGCGCGGAATCGGGGCGGTTGCTTCCGGTCATCAACGGGTCCCGGACGACCCACCCGGAGGTACTTTCGAGTGGCGGCCACACCTCGGCCCCCGGGCGAGGGGACGGACCCATCGCCGATGCACGATGCAGGCCACGAGGAACCACCGCGAACATGACCTACGGACGACCGGAACCCTGCGGAGCCGGATCCGGAGCCGGCGAGGCCCCGGCCACCCCTTTCCGTCGCGACATCCCCGACCGGCGGAGGCGACCGACGGGGCCGCTCGACGCCCTGCGGATCTTCGGCCGGCGCGGGCGAGTCCGCCGGGCCCCGGATCGGGTGGGGGCCTACTTCCTGGATCGATTCGACGCGACCACCCTGGCCTTCACCCTGGCGATCCTGGCGTTGAGCCTCATCGACGGCCTGCTGACGATCGAGCTGCTGGACCGCAACGGGGAGGAGATCAACCCCGTGATGCGGCACTTCCTGGGGCACGGCCACGGCCCCTTCCTGATGGCGAAATACTGCCTGACCGCGGCGGGGCTACCGTTCCTGGTCGTCTTCAAGAACTGGCCGTTCTGGGGCACTCGCTTCCGGGTCGGCTACCTGCTGCCGCTGGTCCTGGCCCTTTACGTCGCCCTGCTCACTTATCAGCTCCACCTGCTGCACGGCTGAGGGGCCGGGCATCGGCCGGCAGGAGCAGCCGCATCCCGACGTTCACGCCGCCCGCCTCCGCGAGCATGTCCTGGTTGAGCGCGGCGATCTCGCCGCCGCGGCCCGGATCGCCGAGCCGATCCTGGGCGATGCTCCGGAGCGTCTCCCGGCGACGGACGACGTGGATCACGAGGCCGGCATCGGCCGGGAGGACCTCAGCAGCCTCGGGGGCGGCCGGCGACGGGGTCGATGCGGCCGCGGTCGGCGCGGCGGCCGGCACGCCGGCCGATACCGGGCCGTAGGTCGCCGGCTGGATCGCGGCATCGCGGGTCGCCTGCCTGGCCGGTCGCGGCGCGGACCCGGACTGTGGCTGTGGCTGTGGCTGTGGCCGCGCCGGGGGCCGAGCGGCGGGGACGTCCTGGAGCTGGTCGCGGGGCGGGATCACCAGGCGGGTGCCGGCGCCCAACGCCCCGGGCCAGGCGACCGCGGACCGGTTGGCCCACCAGAGGGGCCGGGCGAGGTTGGACGAGCCGTAATATCGTTCCGAGAGGGAGCCGAAATCCTCCCCCGCGGCGACGACATGCCGCCTGGCGGCGGCGGGTGCGGCGGGAGCGGGAGCGGCGGCCGTCGCGGCCGGCGTGAACGGGACGGGCGTCAGGTCCGGGATGTTCGACCCGGCGTGACGAGGTGCCTCGCGGGCCTCGATCGAGGCCCGCGCCACGCCGGTGTCCGACTTCGGCGGCTTCGAGGGCCGCCCCGTTCGGGCCGCGGCGACGGCCGGGGCCTGGGGTTGATCGGAGGATTCGAGCGTGTCCTTGAGCTCGGCCTTCGAGGCGTCGATCGTCTCCGCTCGCAGGAGCATGGTCCCGGAGAAGAAGGCCTTCTCCATGGACGAGGGGCTCGGCCCGGGCTTGTTCCCGGGCGATGGCGACGCGGGCGTCGGGGCGGGCGCCAACTCCATCTCCGGGGCCGACGGCGAGGCGGCGGCGCCCCGGTCGGGCCGCTTCGGGCCCCCCGCGAGAGGCGTCGCGGCGCCGGCGGCGGTGATCGCCAGGTCCCTCGTGCCCGCGGCCCCGATGGCCCCGGCGGGCGTCCCGGCGCGGCGCCCTCGCGTCCAGGAGGTCCGGGCGGCCGCAGGCGGCGCCGCGGCGGCGACGGAAAGGGGCGACGCCCCCGCGGCCGCCCCCTGCGGCTTGCGGGCCGAAGCCGCCGCCATCTCCTGGCCGGCCGACTCCGGCGACCAGATGTGGGGCGTCAGCAGGACGACCAGTTCCCGCCGCTTGTCCAGCTTGTCCTTGAACCCGAAGAGGTGGCCCACCACCGGCCACCGGCTGAGGCCGGGGAGTCCCTGCGACTGGTAATCGTCCTCGTCTTCCATCAGGCCGCCGATCACCAGCGTCGCCCCGTTGGGGACCATCACGTTGGTCGTCAGCTCCGCCGTGGTCGCGCTCGGGAGGTCATCCACGACCGCCCCCTGGCTCCGCTCCGGGTGGATCTCCAGCCGGACCATGCCGTCGCTGGAGACGAACGGCCGCAGCCTCAGGAGCGTGCCCACGTTCAGGAACTGGACCTGCTGGATCGTGCTGGTGAAGTTCTGCGAGAGGGTCCGGAAGCCCAGCCGCGAGCCGAGCTGGATTTCCGCCCGCTGCTTGTTGAGCACGAGGACCCGCGGGCTGGCCAGGACCTTGGTGCTGCCGACGGTCTCGAGCGCCCGGATGAATCCGGTGATGTTGTTGGAGACGAATCCGTACTTGATCCCGTTGGTCGAGGAGGCGAAGCCCGCGGGGTCCACCGGCGTCCCGGAGGCGATCTTGCCCGCGGCGGTGAGCACCTGCGCCGGGGTGAAGCCGGTGTTGGCGTTCAGGGCCGCCCCCGCGCCGACCACGCCGAGCTGCTGGCCCAGGTTGTCGACGACCGCGAAGTTGACGCCGAGCTGCTGCTCCTTGTCCAGCTCCACGCTGATGATGACCGCCTCGATGAGCACCTGCACCGGCTGGATGTCCAGCCGGGCCACGATCTGGTCGATGATCTTGAGGTTGGACTCGTAATCCTGGATGACCAGCACGTCGTTGCCGGACATCGAGGCACCGCCCGTCGCCGGCTGGGTACCGCGCTGGATCGTCCCGGCGCCGCCGCTGACCACCGCACCGCTGCCGACCCCCCCCGCGCCGACCGCCCCCCCCATCCCGGTCCCCATGCTCCCGCCCGTGGCCAGCGTGGAGGCCTCGCTGACGCCGAACTGGTAGTTGGGGGTGGTCGCGAACCGCTTGCGGCCGACGTCCTCGCTCAGGAAGGGGGTGAGCATCACCATCAGCTCGTCCGCCCGGACGTAGTTCAGGCGGTAGACCTTGGTGATGATCCGCTCCTTCTTCTTGTTCTCGGCATCGTCCTTCAGCTCTTCCCGCGAGTAGATGAAGCGGATGTCCCCCTCGGTCTTCTCGACCAGGTCCGCCAGCTTGAGGACCGACTTGAGCAGGTCCTCGAGCGCGATCTTCTCGAAGTTGGCCGTGATCGTGCCGGAGACCTTGGGCGAGATCAGGATGTTCAGGCCGCCGCGACGGCTCAGGAGCTCCAGCAACTGGCGGACGTCCAGCTCGTTGGTGTGGAGGGTGACCAGCCCGTTGTCCTCGAACCGGACCTCCTGCGGCTGGATCGCGGCATCGGCCTTGCCGCCCTTGGCGTCGAGCTTGTTCCCGCCGTCGGGCCCGGGCCGGGCCGATGTCGGGCTACTCCCCCGCCCCTGCCCGCCCGCGGGTGACAGCGGCAGGGCCGGCGGCAACGGGTCCTTCCCGGTCGATGCAGCCCCCCCAAGCCCCGGAGTCGGCGGGGGCGGAGTCTGCCCGTCCTGGACGGCCGGACCGGACAGGAGCGTCAAGGCCGGTCCCGAGCCCGGCCCCGCGGCAGGCGGGTCGGAGCCGTCGGCTTGTGTCCCGGCACCCAGGCACGGCGTCAGGACAAGGCCGAAGCCCGCCAGCACCGCCCCAATCCCCGTAAAAGCTGTCCGGTTCAAGGGATACAACCCTCGCGATTGCAGTCAAGGTTTCGCCGGCATGCCAACGGGCCGGTCCCCTGGATGGAAGCCGACGTCGCAGGACAGGCCGCGGACCGGGCAAGATATGCAGCGCCCGGCCCCGTCTCTCCCTAGATTCGGCGGCCCAGAAGGGCAAACTTAAGCATTGTTCCGATGATGATGGTCCGTGAAGAATTGCCGGTTATGCCGAAGCGTCAGGATAAACCCCTTGAAGCACCTGGCCAGGCACGCGCACGGCCAGGACACGCGCAAAGGTCCGGCCGCCCTGCGACGGGGCGGCCGGACCTGCCTTGGTTTCCGCGATCCTGGCTTCCGCGACCTCGCCCTTCCCCCTCGACGCGTTTAGAGGGGGAACTGGCCGCCGCCGAAGTAGCTCGGGCCGTAAGGACTGACCACCTGGCCGGGGTAATAGGGCCGGTTCGGGTCGAACGGCGGGGGGATGATCCCCGAGCCCTCGCCGGTGACCGGCGCGGTGAACTCCGGCCGCAGGATGCCGGAATCCTGGCCCGGGCGAAGTCCCTCCCCTTCCAGGGTGATGGGGGGCTCTCCGCCGGCGACCGGCGGCGGGACCGGGGCCGGGTGATTGGACCGGCGGGTCAGGGTCGGCTCCATGGGCATGTAGTCTCGCGGCAGGGTCCCGAAATTCAGGGCCACGCGGCGCAGGACGTCGCGGGACAGGTCCTCGTCGCCGATGTGCGCCGGGCCGAACGTGATCCGCATGTTCGTCATGGCGTTCTGGGGCGTGAGGGTGATCGTCGTGGTACGGCCGTCCGGCGCTTTCGCGGTCATGGCCTTCGCCTCGTCCCCTTCGGGCTCGGCCGGGTGGATGTGCGTGAAGCCCAGGTCGCGGAGGGCCTCGAGCGCCGCGCTCTCGACCTGCGGGAGCGGGAACTGGAAGACCTGGGAAGAGACGCCGCAGAAGTTGTAGAAGGCGTAGTCGCTGGCGGCGACCCCCGGGATGCTCCCCACGGCGCGATACCAGCCGGGGAGGGCGCACCCGCTCACGGTCAGGGTCAGCCCGATCAGCATGGTAGCCGCAATGGCAACGTTCCGGCGCATCACCCCGCCTCGATCGCTCGGATGCCCGCTCGCCGCGCCGCCAATCCATCGGCGGCCCTCGCGCGGGTTGGTCCCTCCTGGTTTCGTCGCGACGGAGGCGCCGGCTTCAATGATTGTGCCGGCCGGGGCGAGACGGCCGGGGCTGACGATCGGCGGGCCCGCCCGGTCAGTTCTGCGGGATGGGCGGGAGCGGTGTGTAGCAGGTCCCCGGCGCGGCGGAGACGGTCCAGTCCGACGCCCCCGACCCCGGGGTGAATGTCACGGTGAAGTCCTTGCCCTGGACCGTGACCCCGTAGGACGTCGTCGCCCGGGGCATGGCCGGAGTCCTGTCCAGGTACAGGATCGCCAGGCCGATCGCGTCGAGCTCGCCGGCGTCCAGGTCGTCGCGCCGCACCCGCGCGGACTCGGCCCGGAGGAAGCTCGCCGTGGTCCGATAGACGGCCGCCCAGAGGCTCAGGAGCAGGACCAGGAAGAGCAGCACGATCGTCAGCGAGGAACCGCGACGAGGACGATGTGCACCGTGGAGGATCCTCATGTCATGTCCGACCTCAGTCCGGCCATTGCACCTGGAAGACGTACACGCCCTGGAAGCTCGGGACGGCCCCGCGGCCCGGCGCGGCCGGGTCGGGCCGGGGATCGGGATACTGGAAGGTCAGGGTGATCTTCGGGCCGCCGGCGCCCGGCTCGACCAGGAAGCCGGCGACGTGCCGGGCGACGGCCACCGGGGCGGTCCCGGGCGTCTGGCTGCGGACGAGCTCGGTGCCGACCTGCTGGTAGGTGACGGTGTACTGGCTCACCTCTCCCAGGCCCGAGAACGTGAGCGTCAGCGCGGCGCCCACGTCGGTCGGCGGGGCCCCCGTGAGCCGGCAGTCGGCGAGCGTCCCCCGCGACCCGCCGCCGTCGGGGGTGAGATAGCCGCCCAGGTCGCGGCAGAGCGCCTCCGCCGCCAGCGATGCCTCCAGGGCCAGCCTGGTGCGGCCGTCGACCTCCGCGGCCGGCCTGGCGAACGCCGCCACGGCCCCGGCCAGGAGCAGCGCCAGGATCCCGCTCAGGACGGTCGCCACGACCATCTCCGCGACCGTGAAGCCCCCCCGGCGGTCCCGCGCCTTCCGCCTCCGGCCGATCGTGCGACAGCGACTGGCGGTCCACACGGGGTCAGGGCCCCCCCTTCGCGCCGACGACCGCCGAGACGCCATTCCGGCCGACGGAGGCGTCGGGCCGGAAGGCCGACAGGGTCAGGGTGCTCGACGAGGGCGTGAAGGTCGCCGCCGCCGGGCTCGTGGCCGGCACGACCTGGGTGCTCGCCTCCCACGCCTCGTGCTGGCTGTCGTAGGCCCACTGGGTGATCCTGGCCCTCCCCGCGAGCTTCCGCGTCCATCGGTTGGTCCAGGGGGTGATCTGGTAGTAGAACAGCGGGCCGGCCGTGGCCGTCTGCAGGCCGCCGTCCTCCACGAACGGGTTCTTGCGCATGGTCACGGACGTGATGCTGTACGGCTTGATCGCGTGATAGACGCTGGAATTCGCCGAGGTCAACGGCTGCTCCCGCTCGAGGTATCGGGCCTGGCGGATCTGCGTGATCACGTACGGGCAGAGCCCGGCCAGCATGACGCCCAGGACCGCGAAGGCGATCTCCATCTCCAGCAGCAGCGACGCCCGCCTCGACCGCCGCGTGGCCTCGCACCGATCGGGATGGCTGGGACCGACTCTCCACATCGCGCCGCCTCAACTCGTCTCACTCGAACCCGACCCGGATGTCCTGCTCGCCGCTTCGCGAGAGCGTCCCGGACACCTTGCCGTCCTGCGTGATCGTCAGGGTGCCCGTCCAGGAGCTGCTGTTGATCCGCGTCGCGGTCACCGCGAACGAGGACGGGTCCGCCGCGGCGACGCCGTAATAGTAGTATGCGTCCGGGCTGGATGGCGCCGCGATGTTGATCGACGGGTCGAGCAGGTCGGAGAGCTGGGTCAGGTCCGCCGTGTAGGTGCGGTTGCGCAGCCAGTAGATCCGCTCGGCCGTCCAGATCGCCCGGAGGTTGGCCCCGGCGACGTCCAGCCGCGACGACTCGAGCGCCCGGCTGAACCTGGGCAGGGCCATGCTCATCAGGATGCCCATGATGACGAGCACCACCATGGACTCGACCAGGGTATAGCCACGGGGGCGGCCCGAGCCCCGGGCCACGGCCTCATCGCGGCTCCCCGCCGCCGGGCGCCTCACTTGACGTTCCCCGCCATCTCGAACATCGGCATGTAGATCGCCAGCATCAGGCCGGCGATCGTGGTGCCCATGAACATGATGATGATGGGCTCCAGCATCTTGGTCACCTTGAGGATCATGGACTCCATCTTTTCCTTGTAGAAGGGGGCGACCTGCTCCATGACCAGGGCGAGCTGGCCGGACTCCTCCCCCACCTGCACCATGTTGGTGAGCATGGGCAGGAAGATGCCCGTCTCTTGCAGCGAGAGGTAAAGCGACTTGCCCGCGGCCACCCGCGAGCCCACCCGCTCGAGGGCGTCGCGATAGAAGGGGTCGTTCTGGAAGATCCCCTTGATCGTGTTCATGGTCTCCATCATCGGCACCCCGCTCTTGAGCAGCAGGGAGAGGTTGGAGGCGAACCGGTACATCGCCATCTGCACCATCAGCTCGCCGATCGTCGGCAGGATCATCAGGCAGCCGCCGACGTAGCGGCGGCCGGCCTCGGTCTTCATGAACTTGCGGAAGGCGACGGCCACGACGACGATCGTGATCACCCCGTAATGGCCGTAGGCGACGATCGCGTTCGAGGCGTCGACCACGTACTGGGTGATCGCCGGCAGCTTGGCCCCCATGTCGTTGAACATCTTGGCGAAGGTGGGGACGACCATCCAGAGCATGACCGTGACGGCGATCACCGCCACGCAGATCAGGACGCACGGATACATGAGCGAACCCTTGACCTTCCGCTTGGTCTCGCGGGAGTCGCGGATCTGCTTGTTCAGCTCGACCAGGACCATCGCCATCTTGCCGGTCACCTCGCCGGTGCGGATCGCCTCGATCCAGGCGAATTCGAAGACCTGCGGATAGGCCGCGGCCGAGGCGTGGAAGGTGCTGCCCGCGGCGACCTTGGCGGTGATCTGCTCGAGGATGGCCCGGAGCTTCACGCTCTCGGTCTGCGCCGTGGCGATCTTGAGCGACTGGAGGAGCGGCGTCCCGGAGCCGACCAGGGTGGAGAGCTGGTGGAAGAAGGCCAGCGTGTCCTCGAGCTTGGCGGCGCGGTGCGGCTTCTTGGAGACCCGGGCGTGTGCCACGACCCATTCATCGAACGGCAAGGCGACCTCCTCGCGCCCCGGCCGGGGCGATCCCACCTGTCGGAAAACTGCTCCCTAGCGGCGGCGCATCCACGCGGTCGACACCCACTCTCAACTCTAGGCCACGCCCGCGGGCGAGGCGTGCGCGTCCTCGTCGCGGGCCCAATCCCCCTCGATCCCGCCTCGATTTGACGGACGCACGGCGTGACCTAGGGTTGCACTGTTCCCGGCGGAAGTCCCCCGGGTGAAGATGTCCTAGAAGGAGAGTGCGACACCATGACCCATCGTCTGCCCTACCCCAAGGCTCGCAAGGGCTTCACCCTGGTCGAGCTCGCCGTCGTGATCGTCATCATCGGCGTGCTGGCCGCCTTCGGCGTCCCCCGCTTCCTCAAGTCGGTGGAGCGGTCGAAGGCCTCGGAAGCCTTCGCCTACCTCGCGGCCGTCCGGTCGTCCCAGGAGCGGTATCTCGCCCAGTACGGCGAGTACTCCTCTGACGTCACCAAGCTGGACATCCAGTATCCCGCCCCGGCCTACTTCGCCGTCGGCGCGATCACGGCGACCCAGAGCACCTGGACCCTCACGCTCACCCGCACCGGCGCATCGGCGGGCTACGGGGCCTACACCGTGACCTTCACGGACCAGGGCTATGACACCGCGAACTCCACCATCAGCACGATGGGCGACATCAATCCGATCAGCAACAACTCGGCCAACTCCAGCGGCGGCAGCGGCGGCGGCGGCTCCTGATCCGCCCCCCCCGTCGTCTCGTCGCACTCCCCCGGAGCGGGCGTCTCATGACGGCCGCCCCGGACCGCCGGCTCACCCGGCCAGGGCGGACGGATCGGATCCGCCCGCCCTTTCTGCTTCACCCGAATCCATCCCGAGAAGGCCCGGGCCGAGCCCGGGCCGGCCGCCGAGCCTGGAGCACCGCGTTGGCCTCCCGCAACTGGCTGCAACATCGGCCCGCCATCGGCCTGGTCATCGGCCAGCAGCAGGTCGCCCTCAGCGTCGTGGCCACCACGCCGAGGGGCCGCCGCGAGGTCGTCCGCGACCTCCGAGAGTATGAGGGCGACGCCCTCCCTGCCGCCGTCCACGACCTGCTCCGGCCGTGGCTCCCCCCGGCCCACTCCAGACACCCCGGGCCCTGGGTCCAGGTCGCCCTGCCGGAGTCTCGGGTCTTCCAGTCCGCCATGGCGATCACCCCCTCCAACCGCCTCTCCTCGCCCCAGAACTTCTTCCTCGAGGCCGTGCAGTCGACCAACCTCAGGGCCGAGGACCGGATCCTCGACCTGATCAAGCTCGACGTCGGGAAGAACCCGCTGGCCTGCCTCTGCGCCTGTCCGCGGGCGCTGGTCGCGGCCCTGGCGGAGATGTTCGGCCAGATGGGGGCCCGGCTGGCCATCCTGGAGCCCTCGCCCGCCGGCCTGATGCGGGCCGCCGCGGCGGTCGCCCCCGCGCCCCGCGGGCGGCAACTGACCATGCGCTTCCTCCTGGGCAAGCGGCGGGCCATCGGCATCGCGGCCGTCGGCGTCCAGCCCCTCTTCTGGCACGGCTTCGACCTCGCCCCCGGCGACGAGACGGCGTCGGTCCTGGCCGCCCACTCCACGCTCTGGATGCTCGGCCGGCACAGCAAGATCGCCGCCCCGGTCGACCGCGTCTATCTCCACGGCCGGCCCGACCTCGAGCTCGCGATCGACCCGGAGAAGTTCCGGAAGCGGACCGGATCCCGGCTCCTCCGCCTCCCGGGGCCGGACCACGACATCGCCTCGGCCGCCATGGGCGTCGCCCTCAACAACCCGCTGACCGAGGCCGACGGGCACAACCTGGCCCGCGAGTTCAAGCCGCCGGTCCCGATCGGCGACATCTTCCCCTGGGCCGAGGTCCTCCTCCAGGGCGCCATGGTCGCGGGCGTCTCCCTGATCCTCCACGCCGCCGCCGCGGACGTCGACACCCGGTATCGAACCGCCCGGGCCGAGGCCGCGGCCTTCACCTGGCTGAAGGACCAGGACCAGTCGAAGCTGGACGCCGAGAAGAAGCTCCTGGAGACGAGGCTCAAGACCCTGGAGGCCTTCCGCCAGTCCCGGCTCGACTGGTCGACCCAGCTCCGGATCATCGCCGAGGACACGCCGGACACCACCATCATCACGTCCCTCGTCGGCGACAACGAGACCGACCTGGGCAGCAAGGGCGGCCTCGGCAAGGGCAAGAAGCAGTTCATCGTCAACTTCGCGACCCCCCTGGGCGCCGACGGCTCGATGCCCGGCGAGATCGACCGGTTCATCTCCGAGCTCCGCGCCGAGCCGGCGATCCTCGGCCATTTCCCCACCATCGAGGTCTCCGGCCTCCGCACCGGCTCGCTCAACAACGACAAGGGTGCGGTGGCCCAGTACAGCGTCGTCTGCCTCCCCGGGGCCGAGGCGACGGGAAAGGGCAGGCCCAGATGACCTCGCCGGAGAAGCCCGCCGGATCATCCGCCGGGCGGCTCATCCTCGGGCAGCTCCGCGACCCGCTGCGGCTCCGCTTCGCGCTGGCCGCGGCGTTGCTGGCGACCTGGTATTTCGGCTTCTACGCCCCGACCACCGACCGGATGACGGCGACCTCGGGCCAGATCGACGGCGAGCGGAAGCGGGCCGCCACCGCCGCCCAGATCGAGGACCTCCGCAAGCGGCTGGCCCCCTTCGACGACCAGGTCCCCCCCCAGGCCGGCCCCAACGAGCTGATCCAGTACGTGATGGCCAAGGTCCGCAGCTCCCCGGTCAAGCTCGTGGACCTGAAGCCGCTGAAGGTGAAGGAGTTGGGCGTCCTCCAGGCCATCGGCCTGCACCTCCAGGTGGAGGCATCCTACGAGGACCTGGACGCCTTCCTCGCCTGGGTCCACAACGACCGCCGACTGCTCCGCATCGACGCGCTCAAGGTCGAGCCGGCCAAGTCCTCGGATCGGCTCGCCATCACCCTCGACCTGCTCAGCCTGGCCGACGCCTCGCCGGGCAAGGACAGGCCGGGCGCGGGCAAGCCGGCGGCCGCGGGCCCATCCACGGTCGCGGCGACCGGATCGGGGGTGAAATCATGAGCAGTCGGGCCCTCCTGCGACTGACCCCGACCCTCCTGATCATGGCCGCGATGGGCTATGCCGCCTACGCGATCTCCGCCGCCCCGGCGCCCGCGTTCTCGCCGCCGGCCGCGGCCCCCGCCGCCCCCCCGCCGAAGGCCGCCGGTGCGGTCGCCGAGGCGCCGATCCCGGACCGGGGCCGCAACCCCTTCACCGTGGTGGTCCGGGTCGATCCGGAGAATGGCGACGGACGCCCGGCCGGCGCGGACGGCGCCGCCGACCCGCTGATGGCGACGGTCCGCGGCCTGACGCTGAACGCCACCTTCGTCCAGGGGCGCACCCAGCTCGCCTCGATCAACGGCCGGCTCTATCGCCAGGGCCAGCGGATCAACGGCCCGGACGACGCGGAGACGCCGCTCGCCGTCGCCCAGGTCGGGCCCGCCCACGTCGTCCTCGTCGCCGGCGGCACCCGCTACACCCTCGGGTATCCGGAGGACCTCTCCGCCCCCAACCCGGCCGCCGCCTCGGCCCCTCGCGGCGCCGCGTCGGCGCCGCCCCGCGGCCGCGCGGCCGCCCCCCGCGCGGGCTCTCGCGGCGGCCCCGTGATCCCCGGCGCCGGCCCCGGACCGCCCCGGACCGGAGCGGCGCCTCCGCGACGCTGACGATCGCCCCCGGGCTCCTCCGTAGGGAATCGCAACCGATCAAGGTAGAGCACGACCTTCATGAGCACCGCCCTCGACAGCACCGGCGTCCAGCCCCTGATCCTGGAACTCCTCTCTCGCAGCGAGCGGTTCGACCTCAAGCACGTCGAGACCCTGGGCGAGATCGTGGAGAAGGCCGGCCCGGGCCATCTGCCGGAAGTCACCCTGATCCGCGGCGGCCACATCGCCGACCGGGAGGTCGCCGACATCTATGCCGACGACCTCTTCCTCCCCCGCGCCCCCCAGCTCGCCGACCCCTCGGCCATCGACAAGGAGCTCGCCAGCCTCCTCCCGGAGAAGCTCTGCACCGACAAGTACCTCTGCCCGGTCGGCCTCCGCGAGGATGTCCTCGACGTCGCCTTCGTCTCGCCCGAGTCCATGGGGGTCGTCGACGAGCTCCAGCTCCTGACCGGCTTCCGGATCAACCCGCTCATCGCCCCCCTCTCCCAGGTGGAGGCGCATCTCGAGGTCCTCTACCGCGCCAACCGCGAGAGCAAAGCCATCGGCGAGGGGGGCAGCGACTTCCTCGACGACGGCCCCCGCGAGGCCGAGGGCGACGAGAACATCCTCAACCTGGACACGCCCCCGCCCAACGACGAGAACGGCCGGATCGTCCGCCTGGTCAACCAGCTCCTGGAGCAGGCCCTCCGCAACGGCGCCAGCGACATCCACATGGAGCCCTTCGAGGACGGCAGCAAGTTCCGGCTCCGGATCGACGGCATCCTCCACGAGCTCCCCTCGCCGTCGAAGTCGGTCTTCGTCATGCTCCTCTCCCGCCTCAAAGTGCTGGCCAAGATGGACATCGCCGAGAAGCGGATCCCCCAGGACGGCGCGATCGGCCTGAAGTCCGGCGACAAGCGGGTGGACCTCCGCGTCAACACCGTGCCGACCGTCCACGGCGAGAAGATGGTCATGCGAATCCTCGACAAGGCGGCGATCCCGCTCGACCTGACCAACCTCGGCCTGGACGAACGCCAGTCCATCGACCTCATGGAGTCGATCCGCTCCCCCCACGGCCTGGCGCTGGTGACCGGCCCGACCGGCAGCGGCAAGTCCACCACGCTCTATGCCTGCCTCAACCTCCTCAACGAGCCGAGGCACAACATCTGCACCGTGGAGGACCCGGTCGAGTACAAGTTCAAGGGGATGAACCAGGTCCAGGTGAAGAGCCAGGTCGGCCTGACGTTCAGCTCCGCCCTGCGGGCCTTCCTGCGGCAGGATCCGGACATCATCATGGTCGGCGAGGTCCGCGACCAGGAGACCGCCGAGATCTGCCTCCGCGCCGCGCTCACGGGCCACTTCGTGCTCTCGACGATCCACACCAATGACGCCCTCTCCGCCGTGACCCGCCTCCAGGACATGGGCATCGAGCCGTTCCTGCTGTCGTGCACCCTCCGCGTGCTCGAGGCCCAGCGGCTGGTCCGCCGCCTCTGCCCGAAATGCAAGGAGCCCTACGAGGTCGACGACCAGCTCGCCGAGCGCCACGGGCTGACCCCCGGCGACGTGATCTACCGCCCCAAGGGCTGCCTCCAGTGCCGCCGGATGGGCTACCGCGGCCGCGTCGGCGTCTTCGAGATCATCCGCATCACCCCGCGGCTGACCCAGCTCATCCAGAAGCGGACCCCGCTGGACCAGCTCCGCAAGGCCGCCCGCGAGGAGGGCATGAAGATGCTCTACGACTGCGCCATCGACAAGGTCCGCCAGGGCTTCACCAGCCTCGAGGCCGCCCTCAGCGTCACCATGGCCGAGGAGGAATAAGCCCTCGCCCCGGCGGACCCGGCTTGGGTTCGCTCGTCACCTTGACGACCGAACCCATCGCGACGTTACCATATTCCATTTAACGACTTGCGCCATGAAACCGCCTCGTTCGTGGGCCCGGTTTTCCCATCTTCCGCCGGCCCGCGTCGTCTCCCCGCGGGCCGGCGGAACCCCATTCCTGATCCCGAAACCGGATTGCCAAGGAGCCGCGTCGAGGCTCTGCGCTTCGCGCGCAATTGCCCCCCTCTCCTAATAATCCTCAAATACGGTCCGTCGGTTTCACGCCAGCGAACGGATTTCGCGCGATCGCGCGGAAAAGCCGACATCGGATCGCCGGGCCTGGGCGCTCCGCTCCGGGTTAGCTCGCCTTAAAGTGGAGCCATCGACGGCCAACGGCCCCACAGGGCGAAAGGCTCACGGCAGCCATGCGATTCCCCCGGATATCGACCCGAGGACTGATGATGGCCGTCGCGGCCGTCGCCGTTCTGTCTTACGCCGCCCGCATCGCCGACTCGATCGAGTACGACTGGCCGTGCCGATGGCTCCAGCACGAGTGGCGGTGCTGCGAGGCGTGTCGTCCCTCGATTCAAGGATCATCTCATGCGTAAACCCTCCCGGATGATGCCGCCATCTCGATCGGCCCCGATGACCTGGCAGGAAACACTCGGCTGCTCGACCACCTGCGCGGTGATCTTCGCTGGACTGGCCTTCCTCTGCCCGGTCATCCTGATCATCGCCCCCGCCATCGTCGTGATCGCCGGGCTTTTCCTCACCGCCATGGGAAGGATCCTCGACGACCGGCTCTCTCGGCTCGCGGCCGAGCGGCCCGGGGAATCGATCTGCACATTCGCTCGGTCGTTCGACTATCGGACGATCGACACCTGGGTGATCCGCGCCGTCTTCGAGGGGCTCCAACCCTGCTGCCGGTTCCGTCACGGCGTGCTGTCGCTCCGCGCCGACGACGATTTCGACAAGGTCCTCTCCATCGACGACGAGGACCTGGAAGACCTGGTCGTCGAGACGGCCCGTCGTGCCGGGCGATCTTTCGATGACTACGAGAAGAACCCCTTCTACGGGTCCATCCGGACGCCCCGCGATCTCGTCCATTTCCTCGTGAACCAGCCGCGGGTCGCATCCGGTTGAAGGCGTCGATTCTCGGGGGCTCTTCTCCTGCCCCGGGATCCCGGTCCGTGATAGAATCACGGTCGGCCGAATGGCGATACGGATCATTGAGGGTGAGCTTCCATGTCCCGATGTCTGTGGACGTCTCCCCGGCTGCATGCACGACCAGGAGGGCTGCGTGAGCACCAGCTCCACCGAAACACCGCTCGTCGTATCCACTGACGGGACTGCCGGCCCCTATGTCATCGTCGCTGCGGATCGGGTCGACTCCGTCGTCAAGGCGCTCCGGGATGGTCACATCTCGGTAGCATCGGAAGGGGAAGCCGTGATCCTTGATGGCCGACCGGCTTTCGTGGTCATCGACCTCGGACCGGATTCGGATATCAAGCGGGCCCAGGCAATCCTTGACGAGATCGGCGGCGGGCCCCAGGTGTCGGGACCCGACCGGCGGGCCCCCGACACCCCCCTCGAGATGATCATCAAGGGGCCGGCCGCGGAGATGGAGGCATTGAACCGGAGGATCGAATCCGGGTCGCCCACGGGCTGGGACCGGCGCAAAGACCTCGAGTTTCGGGCGAGGAAACTGAGGGCACGCGGGGCTGGTGCTTACTGCTTCTCCAGGAAGCTGGGCCCGGACGATCCGGAGTTTGCCATCTGGCTGGAACCCCGCGGGGCCGGCGAGATCTACGTATCGTCGATCGTCCCGCTCGGAGCCGGCCAAGCCTATAGTATCGATCGGCACAACGCGATCCTGGAGGACTTCGAGGAGACATTCGTCGGGCCGATGACTCAAGGGCTCAAGGCTCGCCCGATTCTCTACGATCCCCCACGTGGACCGTCGCTCGAGGATCTGCTGCCGGTCGAGACCATGAGCCGGCTGGCGGGCTTCTCCGACGCCGCCAACAAGAACGCCTTGCATCCCCTCGACATCCTGAGATGGAACGAATTCGTCGCCGCGTCGCATGCGGATGATGCGGTGGTTGATGGACCCATGCTCTCCGATTGGCTCGCAGGCCAGGGCTGGCAGGAACCCGAGAGGCGAAGGCTCGTCGAGGACTATCAGCGGGGACGCGCCTTGCTCAGCATCTACGACGAGGCGCGGGCGGAGCGATGAAGAGCATCGAGGCCCTCGCGTCCGAGCTCATCGCTGCCCCGAAGCCGCTCCTTTGCCTGGATACCTGCGTGTTTCTGGATGTCATCACCGCCGGTAACCGGGGGGGCGTCGATCTCATCGAGGTAACTCGGCGACTCTCCGACATCCTGGTCAACACGCCCGATCGACTCCGGCTCATCGTGACATCGCTGGTCGTGTGGGAATGGCTCCAGCGTCGCGAGGAAGTCCGCAACGAGCTGGAGAAATGGCTCAGGAAGACCGACGACCAGATTCCGGAGATCCATCGATCCTGGGAGCGTCTGGGCCGCCCCCTGGCGACCCTCCGACCGAGTTAGAACGACCCGGACCTCGTCGATCGCCTGACCAAGCTGGCGGAGTCGCTCCTCCGCGGTTCCACCGTCCTCCGCGAGGATCCGGCCTGTGTCTTGCGTGCGCTCCAGCGCGTGAAGCGGAAGCAGAGGCCGTCTCACAATACGCAGATCAAGGACTCGATCCACCTGGAGACGTACCTCGAATTGTCTCGTCGCCTCACCGCCGCGAATTACCCCCAACCGATCCTGTTTACGAGCACAAACAGCGCGGATTTCTGGAAAGACAAGAGCTCTGCAGAACAGCCTCATGCCGAACTGGCCGACGAGCTAGCAGCGGCTGGGCTCACATTCCTCGGCAGGTTGCCCCTTGCCCTGCGATACCTCGGACTCCTCGGGCCGACCTCCTCACACGACTCGCCACGGTCTCCCCCCACCTGAATCTGCGAAACGCTCGGGCTCCGCGACTCGACTCAAGAGGGGCGAACCGCCCCTCATCCGCCTTCCATCTCGGTAGAGGCCCCTGCCACCGCCGTGCCCATGACTGATCCCGAGTCGAGGCGTTTACGTCGCCGATACACCCGAGTTGTCGGATGACGGCCGTTCATCTGCTCGATGCTCCATGGCAGATCGTTCTGGCCCCTCCGACCCATCTCCGGTCCGTCGCCGGACGAGCTTTTGCTCATCGTGGGCCCGGCAGAAGAGGTCGCCGAGACCGACCAGTTCCTTCGGCGATTCCAGGGAGCGGCAGGTCCAGCCTTGCTGGGGTGTCATCATGGGGAAGTCATTGCCGAGCGGCCGCCCCGACGACTTCGCCGCCGGCACCCTCGTCGTCTGGGACGTCGACCCGATCGCACGTCACGTCCACGCCTACCACGCCGAGGATCGCGATCATCCGACGACCTACCTCCCCGGCCAGGAAGCCGACGCCGAGCCGGCCGTCCCCGGTTGGCGGATCGCCGTGGATCGCCTCTTCCCCTGAGCACCGACGCGAGGATTGCTGTCGCCTCCGGCTCGCTCCGTCCCCGAGTACTTACAATAAGGTTAGTACTTGCCTCGAAGAAATCCCTGCCTAGGATGTCCGCGTTCGGTCGGTTTTTCATCAAGGGGAGGGCCATGCGATGGGCAAGCTCGACGGCAGGGTGGCGATCGTGACGGGTGCGTCCAAGGGGATTGGCGCGGCGATCGCGCGGCACCTGGCGGCGGCGGGGGCGTCGGTGGTGGTGAACTACGCGTCCAGCAAGGAGGGGGCGGACCGCACGGTGAAGGAGATCGAGGCGAAGGGGGGCAAGGCGGTCGCGGTGCAGGCCAACCTGGCCGAGCCGGCGGAGGTCCGCCGGCTCTTCGCGAGGTCGAAGGAAGCGTTCGGCAAGCTCGACATCCTGGTCAACAACGCGGGGGTCTACCAGTTCGCCGCGCTCGACGAGATCACGCCGGAGCACTTCCACGGGATGTTCAACCTGAACGTGCTGGGGCTGATCCTGGCGACTCAGGAGGCGGCCAGGCAGTTCGGGCCGGATGGGGGGAGCATCATCAACATCAGCTCGGTCGCCGCCACGGCGGCCCCGCCGACCGCGTCGGTCTACAGCGCCACCAAGGCCGCGGTGGACGCGGTGACGAGGTCCCTGGCCCAGGAGCTCGGCCCGCGGAAGATCCGGGTCAACTCGATCAACCCCGGCATGGTCGAGACCGAGGGCACCCACGCCCAGGGCATCCCCGACAGCGAATGGCGGCAGCAGATCGAGGCCCAGACCCCGCTCGGCCGGATCGGCCAGCCCGATGACATCGCCCCGGCCGCCGTCTACCTCGCCTCCGACGATTCCTCCTGGGTGACCGGCGAGACGTTCTTCATCGGCGGCGGGTTTCATTGATACCGCGAGATCGGGGCCGACCACTTCCGAAATCCGGGTCGGCGAAAGCCGGCTCGCCGATTACCGGGCAACGCGGACTCATCGAGCCCACGGATCAGGTCGCCGGGCTTGGAGCATCCCGAGACACGGCCTCGATCACCGCGCGGAACTGCTGCTCGACCTCCTGAGGCGACTTCCCCATGGCTTCTAGGAGGCTCATGTAGTTGTCTACTGCGGTCCGAAGCCTCGGGTGCTCGTCGGCGGTCCGCCCTTGGATTCTTACAACGAATTGTAGCGCTCGCCTCATCAGCGGCTCGGCCTCGGCCAGGCGGTTTGTGTTCCGCAGCAGCGCCGCCAAGTTGTTGAGCTCCTTGGAGAGGCGCGAGTAGTCAGGTCTGTGGCTCGCCTCGTCGATCGCCAGCGCCCGCCTCATCAGCGGCTCGGCCTCGGCCATACGGTCCGTGTCTCGCAGCAGCGCCGCCAGATTGTTGAGACCGATGGCCACGCGGGGGTGGTCGGGCCCGTAGATCGCCTCGTCGATCGCCAGCGCCCGCCTCATCAGCGGCTCGGCCTCGGCTACACGGTCCGTGTCTTGCAGCAGCGTCGCGAGGTTATTGAGACCGATGGCGACGCGCGGGTGGTTGGGCCCGTACCTCGCCTCAATGATTACCAGCGATCGCCTCATCAGCGATTCGGCCACGAGGTGCCTGCCACGTCTGTAAAAATACATGCCAAGATCGCGCATCAACCTAGACGTCGGCTCTGCGATCTTATATTCGTCCGCATGTCGGCTAACCACATCCGCATGGGCAGCCAGGAGTGCCCAGGTGTCCCATGTGCGGACATCGCCGGAGTCGTCCTGCGCGACGTCGTTCACCGCGAGGAGTGCGAGCACCAGCGTCTCCTCGCGGTCGGCCTTAGGGATGCGGCCCCGCGTCACCTCCTGGACCAGGCGGTGGACCAGCACCGCCTCTCCCGTCGCATCGTATCTCGCCAGCGAGTAGCCCATCAGGCCCGCCAGCGCCTCGCGCGGCTCGGACAGGGCCTCGACCAGCGGCCCGGACTCGATCAGGAACAGCGGCACAGGGTCCGCGGCCAGCCAGGACAGCACGTCGAGCAGCCGCCGCTCCGCCTCGGCGAGCTGCGCGAAGGTCGTCTCCCACGTCACCGCCACGCTCGCCGGATAGCCCATCAGCCGCTCGTCGTGCCACGCGAGCACCTCGCGGCGCTTCTCCTCCCACTGCCGCAGGTACTCGGCCAACGACAGCCGCTTCTTCTCGATGTACGCCCCGGCCTGCTCCAGCGCCAGCGCCAGGCCCCCCAGCTCGTCCGCGATCGCGGCCGCCCGGTCGGGGTCGTCGGGCTGCTGCCGCCGCCTGGGGGTCCGCTCCAGGAGGAACGACACTCCATCCAACTGATCCAGTACATCGATCTCCAGCGGCGCCACCGCGGGGCTGAAGTTGCCGACCCGCGAGGTGATCAACACATGACCCTGCCTCAGGCGTGGGAGGGTCTTCTCGACCTCCTTCGCCGCTTCCTCGGTATCCACGTTATCCAGGATGAGAAGCCAGCCGCGGTTGGCCTCCAGCCACGCCAGCACCGCCGACAGTCGTTCCTCGGCCGGGGCCGTCTCCGACGAGACCCCGAGGACCTTGGCGAGGCCCGCCAGGTTGGCCCTCAGCTCCGCCCCGTCCGGCGACGCCACGAAGAGCAGCGCGGCGTAGTCGTCGATCTGCCGCCAGGCGTACTCGACCGCGGCCCGCGTCTTGCCCACGCCCCCCAGACCATGCAAGGCCAACGTGGTCACGATGGCCGCCGCCGTGACGTCCGGCGAGCCGAGCTGGGCGCGGAGGTTGGCGAGGAATTGGTCGCGGCCCTTGAACCGCCTGCCGATCGATCGCAGCGGGATGTTGCAGGGCTTGTTGACCGATGCGAGTTGCCCCTTGGAATCAGCGGCGGTCGGAACCGGGTCGTCGGATTTCTCCAGGTCCCCCGCGAGCTGGCGATCGGCGGCGTCGAGCTTCCGGTCGATCACGTCGCGGACCGGCCGGGAGAGGTGGAGAGGGCCTGGAGCCGCCGCCGGAGCCCGCATCGCGCTGACGACGACGGCGTCGAGTTCATCCCGGCCGATCGACGGGTTCGCCTCGATGGCCTTCGAAACGGCCTCGATGGCCTCCGAGGCCGCGAGGAGCTTCGGCGGCTTCGGAGCGGCGGCGGGGAGGACCAACCCGACCCGGGACGCCAGGTCGGTCCGGATGAGCCCGATCGGGATCCCCTGGTTGTATTTCGGATGCCCCCATTCCGGGTCGCCGTAGTGGTGCAGGGCGACCAGCCGCCAGTCCTTGTCGAAGACGGGCGAGCCGGATGAGCCCGCCTCGGTGTTGATCGCGTACCGCACCCTCAGCCCGCCGAACATCGGCTCGACTCGTGGCTCGGTGTCCATGGCCAGCTTCAGCGGCAGCCCCTTCGGATGCTGCAGGATCATCAGGTAAGCCAGCCCCTCGAGGGCCGGCTGCTGCTGCGGCACCTCCACCCAGCCGCGCGGCGACTGCGTCACGGGGAACACCTCGTTGCCGATCTCGCGGTCGAGTCGCACCAGCGCGTAGTCGTACTCGCCGGCGACCGGCGGCGGTGAGTCCGGGTTCCCTTTCTTCTCTCCTTCCGAGTACGGCGCGCTGCCGATCAGCCATGGCTTGCCCGCGCCCGTCGCGCCGGAGAGCCCGACCTGGATGCCCTCGGCCGCGCCTCCCGCCCCCTCCCTCGCGTAGTCGAACAGGAACCGGACGGCCGAGGCCGGGCTCTTGCCGAGGATGACGGTCTCGAGGACGTGGTAACACGTCAGGAGGAGATCCGGGCCGACGAGGAACCCGGTCCCCATGGTCGGTGTCGGGCCGTTCAGCTCGACTCGGCAGACCTGCCCCTGGGCCGTCTGGAGGTTTCGACTCCAGATTGCCGCATCGAAGAACCCGAGGTCGGCGCGGATGGTCCGCTCCAGGCCCGGCGCCCTGGCCGGGACGACGCCCTCACTGGCGCCGGACCTTTGCACGTCGATGGCGGGCTCGCCGTGGAAGACCCTTTCGTAGTCCGCGGCGACCTTGTCGTCGCCCGGTTGCTGGCCAGCCCTGGTCGCAAGCTGGGTCGTGAAGGTGCGGAACAGCTCCTGGATATCGTCCCGCCTCGGCCGCTCCGCCGCCACCGCGGCGATGAGGTCGGGCATCGAGCCCTGTTGGATCGCATACTGCAAGAGGTTGAAGACCCGCGTCGAGAATGGGCCCGGGCCGACGATCTGGTCGAGGTCCAGGTCCAGGCGGAACCTCAGAATCTGCCGAAGCCCGGCCTCGTCGAACGCGCCGAGGATGGCCTGATGGAGCTTCTTGAGATCATCCCCATTCATGGCGGAGCCTCTCAGGTTGGCCGGGGACGCCGCGGGGAGCCCGAAACGGGCGTCAAGGAGCTGAGACCGTTGATGTTCGCGAACCAATTATGCGGGCATCGACCACGCGATGCAACTTCGGGAGCATGTGGCGGTCGCTCCGCCCTGGCTCGACTGGCCGGTCCCAAAATGCGGCCGGACATTCCTTTCGAACCGCGAACGGAGGCTGAGAAGGACGCTGGCTGGTTTCACGGCGAATCATCGTGGTGCGCATCCCCCTGGAGACATCGGTCGGCACCCCTGGCTCCGGGCTCTTCCCCCCCTATCCCTTGCGGCGTTCGAGGCGCCGGCGCGGACAGGAAATCGTCGCGGACGGCGAAATCCTCGCCAGGCGATCGCGTCGAACGCGACCACAAGGATCGCGCAAGTTTCTTGACAGCCCGATCCTACGGCCAGCGAAATCCGTGGTATCACGTTTGCTTGGGACCGGCCCTTCCGATCCCGAGCACCGAACCCCACAGGACTTCGCCCCATGGCCAGACGCCCCGCCTTCACGCTCATCGAATTGCTGGTGGTCATCGCGATCATCGCGGTCTTGATCGCGCTCCTGCTGCCGGCGGTCCAGTCGGCGCGGGAGGCGGCGAGACGCGCCCAGTGCACCAACAACATGAAGCAGCTCGGGCTGGCGCTGCACAACTACGAGCAGACGATCAACGCGCTGCCGCCGCAGGTCGTCCTCGCCGGCCCGTCGGCGGGCGTGGTCACGTGGTCCAATGGCTTCGGGGCGCACGCCCGGATCATGCCCTTCGCCGAGCAGGGGCCGCTCTTCGACACGATCAACTTCACGGTCGACATGCAGACGCCGCCCAACACGACGGTCTCCTCGGCGCTCATCGGGTTCCTCGTCTGCCCGAGCGAGGTGCGGCCGAGCACGCGCGACCTCACCGACGGCACGCGGTACGGGATCGCGAATTACGGGTTCGTCACGGGCGATTGGTTCGTCTGGGGCGGGCTCGGGAACACGCGGAGGGGGCGTTCCGCGTTCGGCCCGAACATGTCGCGGCGGTGGGCGGAGTTCCAGGACGGCCTCAGCAACACCCTGCTGATGTCCGAGGGCAAGGCATTCGTCACCTACTATCGCGACTGCCCGGCGCTGGCGAACATCCAGGATCCGGACAACATCCCGGCGCCCAACGCCGATCCCTACACGGTCGCGCCGGAGTACCTCGGCGGCTGCGCCCTCCGCGTCGAAGAGGGCCGCACGCAGTGGTTCGAGTCGGGCTCGCACCACACCGGGATCACCACGGCCTGGCCGCCGAACAAGCGGATCCCGGGCGGCCCCGGCAAGATCTACGCCGACGTCGACCTGACGAGCAGCCGGGAGAAGCTCGGGAGGCCGACCTTCGCCGCGGCGACGGCCCGCAGCTTCCATCCCGGCGGCGTCAACGCCCTGATGGGCGACGGCTCGGTCCGGTTCGTGAAGAGCACGATCGACGGCTACACCTGGCGCGCCCTCGGCACCGTCGCCGGCGGCGAAGTGCTCAGCGCCGACGCGTATTAAGTGCTCGGTCAACACTCGGAATTCGGGTTGCAGGACAGACAGGAATGTCTGTCCCCCCGGGTTTAAAGCCAGGTGTGTTGGAGATTTCGGAGGACAGGCATTCCTGCCTGTCCTGCTGCCAACCCGAACATCAAGCTGTGACAAAGCACTACGCGGGGGCCGCGACGATGTCGAGATCGATTCGGGGCCGCACCACCGCGGCCCTCATCCTGGGCTTCGGACTCGCCACGGCCGCGGGATGCGGCGGGCAAACGGGCACCGGCTACGCCCCGACCTCCGATGAGGCCCTCGCCCTGACCCGCACCGCCCTGGACGCCTGGTCGGGCGGGAAGGTCGCCGAGCTCTCGCGCCGGGATCCGCCCCTCCGCTTCGTGGACCCGGCGCAGGCCCGCGGGATGGCACTGATCGAATACAGGATTCTCGACGGGGAAGCACGACAGACCGGCCCCGTCGTGGACGTGCCCGTCGAGCTGAGCGTGAAGGCCCCGAAAGGCAAACCGCAGTCCATCAAGGCCGTCTACCAGGTCGCCACCCAGCCCACGGCCGCCGTGCTCCGCAACGACCCGGACTGAGGCGACGACGCGTCCATGCCGTCGATGCATGCCGGCCTCGGGGAGCTTCTGGCACGGGCAGGCCGGCCGCGGTTCATTCCGGGGATGCGGCGCCCTTCTCCACCCAGTCGCGGAATCGCCGGGCGAACTCGTCGTGCGGGAGCGGCGGCTTGGTGCGGCCATCGCCGGGTTCCCACCCCCACAGGACGAGCTTGTCGTGGCTGACATGCTCCACCAGTTGCTCCAGCGACTTGCCGCCGTTTCGACCGGGGTCCTTGAGCTGGTCGGCCAGCTCGCGCGGGCTCTTCCCCTGGAAGACGAGCGGCTGGTCCTTGCGCGGCAGGTGCCACGTCGGGTTGCCCGGCGGCAGGTTCTCGCCCCGGAGGTTGGTGTCCTGGTGGCAGTTCGCACATTTCAGCGCGTACTTCCCCTTGCCGTCATCCCCGCGTTTGACGTTCTGAAGATGCACGTGGCTGTCATCCCCCTGGAGCGGGGCGTCGCCGGACGGGTGGCAGTTCATGCAGCGCGGGTGCATCAGGACCCTGTACACGTCGAGGAACGCCGCGCGGGCCCCGGCGTCGTCCTTCTCGGCGGGTCGCGCCAGGGCGGCCGCATCGCGGCGGGCGGCGAAGGCCACGGCGGCCGCGGACGCGACGGCCAGGAGCAGGAGGACGCGACGGATCGGCAGGCCGGTCATGATGGGGCTCCTCGGGGACGCACGGGATGACTCGCCGGCTCGGTCCTAGGCCGACTTCAGGTCGGCCGCCCGGATTGGTAGTCGTCGCAGGCGCTTGCCGCAGGCCGCGAAGATCGCGTTCGCCAGCGCCGGGGCCACGCTCGGGACGCCCGGTTCGCCGACGCCGCCCATCCTGTCGGTGCTGGGCACGATGTACGGCTCGACGACGGGCATCTCGTGCATCCGCAGCAGCGGATAGTCGTGGAAGTTCCGCTGCTTCACCCGCCCGTTCTCGAAGCTGATCTCGCCGTGGAGTGCCGCGGTCAGGCCGAAGGCCGTCCCCCCCTCGAGCTGGGCGAGGATCGTGTCCGGGTTCACCACCGGGCCGCAGTCGATGGCGGCGACGACGCGGTGGACCCGCACCTTGCCGGCCTCGGAGACCGAGACCTCCGCGACGTGTGCGGCGTAGCTCCCGAACGACTCGTGCACGGCGATGCCGCGGCCGCGGCCCGGCGGCGTCGGCCGGCCCCAGCCCGCCTTCTCGGCGACGAACTCCAGCACGCGCCGGACCCGCGGGTGCTCCCCGAGCAGGCCGCGGCGGAACTCGAGGGGATCCTTGCCGGCCGCGTGCGCCAGCTCGTCGATCAGCGTCTCGACGACGAAGGCCGTGTGCGAGTGGCCGACGGACCGCCACCACTGGGTCGGCACGCCCTCCGGCGCCTGATGCCAGTCCACGCGGATGTTCGGGATGGCGTACGGCAGGTCCGCGGCCCCTTCCACGGCCGTCATGTCGACGCCGTCCTTGATGAGCATTGCGAAGGGGGTGCCGACGAGGAACGACTGGACGACCACGTGGTGCTCCCAGGCCGCGGGCGCCCCGGACGCGTCCAGCGCCGCCCGCACGGCGTGATACGCCCGCGGGCGATAATAGCCGCCGCGGGTGTCATCCTCGCGGGTCCAGATCACCTTCACCGGGGCCCCCACGGCCCGGGAGATCTGCACGGCCTCGCGGACGAAGTGGCCGTCCAGCACCGCCCGTCGGCCGAAGCCCCCGCCGAGCAGGGTGGTGTGCAGCGTCACCTGCTCCGGCTTGAGGCCGGACTCCTGCGCCGCCGCGTCGCGATCTCCCGTCTGGAACTGCGTGCCGACCCAGACCTCGCAGCGATCGGCCCGCACGTCCGCGACGCAGTTGAGCGGCTCCATGGGCGCGTGGGCCAGGTAGGGCAGGTCGTACTCGGCCTCGAACGTCCTGTCCGCCTTCCTCAGCGCCTCGGCCGCGTCGCCGACCTTGCGCGCTGCCACGCCGGGCTGCTTCGCCAGCTCGGCATAATGTTCGAGCTGGGCCCGGCTGTCGAGGCCGGAGAGCGGCCCATCGTCCCAGTCCACCTCGAGCGCCTCTCGCCCCTTCTTCGCGGGCCAGAAACCATCGGCGACGACGGCGATCCCGCGAGGGATCTGCAGGACGTGCCTGACCCCGGGCACGGCGCGGGCCCTGTCGGCATTGAAGGACTTGACCTTGCCGCCCAGGACCGGCGGGCGGGCGACCAGGGCGACCAGCATCCCCGGGAGCTGCACGTCCAGGCCGAAGACGGCGCCGCCGTTGACCTTGTCCGGGGTGTCGAGCCGATGGGTCGACCTGCCCACGATCCGGAAATCCTTCGGATCCTTGAGGGCGAAATGCTCCGGCGGTTTCAGGTCGGCGGCCTTCTCCGCCAGCCTGCCGTAAGGAATCCGGCGGCCCGAGGCGGCGTGGACCACGCGGCCGGGCTCCGTGCCGCACGTCGCCGGCTCGACGCCCCATTCGGCGGCGGCCGCGGCGATGAGCATGGCCCGGGCGGCCGCCCCGGCCTTGCGCACGCGCTCCCACTCGGTCCAGGTGCTGGTGCTGCCGCCGGTCATCTGGACGCCGTACACGGTGTGGTTATAGACCGCCGCGACCGGCGCCGCCGCGAATCGGACCTTCGACCAGTCGGCGTCGAGCTCCTCGGCGACCAGCATCGGGACGCTCGTGTAGGGCCCCTGCCCCATCTCCGAGTGGTTGACGAGGACGGTCACGGAGTCGTCGGGGCCGATCCGCACGAAGGCGTTGAGCGCGAACGGCTCTTCCCTGGCCTCCGGCGGCCGCGCCGGGGCGAGCGAGGGCAAGTGCAGGCCCAGCACCAGGCCGCCCCCCGCGAGCAGGCCGGTGCGGAGGAAGTCCCGTCGGCTGACGTTGACGATCTCGCTCATTTCTCGGCCCCCTTCGCCGCCATCTCGGCCGCGGCGTGGATCGCCTTGCGGATCCGCGGGTAGGTGCCGCAGCGGCAGAGGTTGCCGGACATGGCGTCGTCGATGTCGTCGTCGGTGGGCCTCGGGGTCTCGCGCAGGAGCACGGCGGCGGCCATGATCTGGCCCGACTGGCAATAGCCGCACTGGGGCACTTCCTGCTCGATCCAGGCCGCCTGCAGCGGATGGCTCAGGTCAGGGGCGAGGCCCTCGATCGTCACCACCTTCTTGTTGGCGGCCCGCCGCACGGGCGTGACGCAGGACCGGACGGCCTCGCCGTCGAGGTGGACGGTGCAGGCGCCGCAGACGGCCATGCCGCAGCCGAACTTCGTCCCGGTCAGGCCGAGCGTCTCGCGGAGGACCCACAGCAGGGGCGTATCGTCCGCGACCTCCACGGCGCGTTCCTGGCCGTTCACGTTGAGCTTGATCACGGATGTGGCCTCCCGTTGTCCAGTTCCTGTCAGCGCGGCGGAGCGACGCGGCCGATCGCGGGAGAGGGTCGAACTGCTGCGGGAAGATCATACGCCGTGACCGGTCAAAGGCAAGATGGCGGCCGCCCGCCGAGCCCTCGCCACCGCGGCGTGGCCGGGGCCGGGGCCGGGGCGGGAGGGATTTCGGCGGATTTCCGTTCGTACGCTCCGATGTTCACGGCCGCCACGCGGGCGACGCTTGCACGGGAGCATCGGGCCGGCGATGATCGCGCCCGGGTCATCATGCCTCGAACGGGAGCGATGTTGTCGTGCGATTCATCCGGGACAGCTTGCTGATCGTCGGCTCCGCGTCCCTCGGGACCATGCTCGGCTTCTTCGGCCTGGTCTTCCTCGCCGGGATGATGGCCCGACCCGGGCAGGAGCCCTGGCAGACGGGATTCGGCCAGTACATGGGCGGGCTCTTCTGCGGCGCCCCGCTGGGCCTCCTATCCGGGATCATCGCGGCCTTCGCGTGGCTCCGCGCCCGCGAGGCGCCGGAGGGCTGGGACGTGTTCGTCTGGCTGGGCATCGTGGCGGGCCTGGCCGTCGGGCCGTTCCTGGCCGAGCGCCTCGGCCTCCGGCAAGGATTCGGCTGGTGGGGCACGGCGCTCGTCGCCGCCTCCTCCGCGACGCTGGGGGGCATGGTCGGCAACGGGCTCTCGGCGGCGGCGCGGGCACGCGGCTCGCGATGAGACGGGCGTCGCCTCACTCTCTCCCGGCACCCCGCGAGCTCTCCACGCGGTGGAGTTCCTTGCTCCGGTCCTTCACGAGGTCGGCCTGATCGAAGTCCGGGGAGGGATCGAGCACGATCGACCATTCGCCGCAGACGTCGTGGCGGACGCGGCCGTCGCGGACCTTGACGTCGAGGATGTGGCCGCCGGTCTTGCGGTCGGCCGAGAGGAAATGCCAGTGATAGCCGGGGACGTTCAGGCCGCCCGCCCAGGCCGGGCTGCGGAGGCCGATGAGCGTCCCTTGCTGGTCCGTCCTCGTCCAGACCGACTGGCCCTTCGCCACCTCGTCGAGCGGCCGATAGGGCGGCTCCTGGCGGGGCACGCTCCGCATCGTGAGCGAATCGAACCGGCCGTCGATCCGGACGGCGACGAAGTGGTTCTTCTGCGGCATCGCCCCGTCGAGCCGGGCTTCCAGCTCTTCCAGGCGATCCGCCTTCGGGCAGTCGCGCTCGCCCTGGGGCGCGAAGGTCGTGACCGAGGCGAACGGCGTGGACCGGGCGGCGGGGACGTCCTCGACGACGCCGTCGCCCCGGACCTGGTACGCCTTCCCGTCCACGATGATCAGCTCGCCGTCGAGGTGATCGAGCGTCCCGAGCCCGAAGTCGCCGTGCCGGAGCAGCTCGGCGATCGGCATCACGCCGTCATACCGCCCGACCATCAGCGCGTCGATCACGGAGACCTGCGTCAGCCGATGGGGGGCCGGCGCGGGATGCGACCCGGGCGAGCACGCCGGGATGAGGAGGCAAAGGGCCAGGGGAAGACAGAAACACGCGCGAACCTTCCGAGGGTGTGAAGTCATGGCGGCTTCGCGGAGCGGACCTCGCAACGACAGCATGGGTGACCTGCGACGCGTCCATTCTCGCGACCTCGCGGCCTGTACGCAACGATCCGCGATCGGTGCGCCGTCCATCCGGCTCGCGCCTGCCCCGATCCAGTGCTTGCTGCACCCTTCCGGCTCTCACGCCATGAGGACCTGACTCCGGCGCATCCGCGCGCCGACGGTCGCGGGGTTGTACTTGTCGTCGAAGCCGCAGGGGGGGAGCGTCTCCTCGGCGGCCTTGCTGTCGGTCGTGCCGGGCGCTCCGTTGACGTGCGCCAGCTCGTGGATGAGCGTCGCCGCGATCCAGCGGACCGGTTCCCTGAGCGTGAAGACATAGCTCGCGATCGAGATGTCGTTCTTGTACGTGATCCCGAAGAGGCCCTCCTCCGTGTTGGAGTTGTAGCTGATCCAGATGCCCGGGTCCTTCCAGAGGGCGCCGAAGTCCCTACCCTTCGGCAACTTGGAGAAGGCGACATTGCAGCTCTTCAGGGTCTTCTTGCTGGCGAGGACCTGCTTGTCGATCTCCAGGAGCGCCGCGGTCACCAGCCTGATGTGCTCCTCATTCTTGAAGGGCTCCCAGGTGCTCCCGTCGCTGGTCCGGAAATTGGTCTCGTGCTTCGAGCTTTCTCGGTTGATCCTCGGCATGGCCCACCCCGGTCTATCGGTACCCTCGGATTGAATTCCCATTTCCACGTCTACATCGCGATTGGAACGCCAGGCGGACGAGTCGGCGGCCATTTTCCGCGATCGCCACCCCGCGACCTTCCGGGCCCCGGGCTGTTTCGCTACGCTCGGGAGAGACTCCGCGAGCGGTGCAGACCTTCGGGGAGCGGTATCGGAGGTCGGACTGGAGGTCGGATCGTGTCCGTGAGCAAGACCAACGCCGTCCGCCTGCTGGAGACGGCCGGCATCCCCTTCGAGCTCAGGCCCTACAAGGTCGACCCCGATGACCTCTCGGCCGAGTCGGTGGCGAGGAAGGTCGGCATGCCTCCGGAGCAGGTCTTCAAGACGCTCGTCGCCCGCGGAGAGAAGCACGGGGTCTGCCTGGCCGTCGTCCCGGCCAACTGCGAGCTCGACCTCAAGGCCCTGGCGAAGGCGACCGGCGACAAGAAGGTTGACACCGTCCCCCTCAAGGACGTCGAGCCCCTCACCGGCTACATCCGCGGCGGCGTCACCGCGATCGGCTGCAAGAAGGATTATCCCGTTCTGCTCGACGAGACCGCCGAGCTGTTCGACCTGATCGTCCTCTCCGCCGGCCTCCGCGGGCTCCAGGTCATGCTCGCTCCGGCCGACTACATCCGCATGACCAGGGCCAGGCTCGCCCCCATCGCCCGTGACAAGGACCATTGAACTCATGAACCTTCTTCTGATCATCGCCCTGATCCCGGCGTCCGCCGTCGCGGCCGACGGGCCGTCGCCCTTCGCGAAGTTCGCGGACGGATACTTCGCCTCCCGGTTCGCGGCCCATCCGACCGAGGGCACCTCCGTCGGCCTCCACGAGTACGACACCGCCCTCGACGACGTCTCGAAGCCGAGGGTCCTGGCCCGGATCGCCGAGCTCAAGGCCCAGCTCGAGGCGCTCCGGGCCCTCCGCGCGGGGGGGCTCTCGTTCGACGACGAGATCGACGCCGAGACGATCGAGGGGCAGGCCCGCGGCGAGCTCCTGGACCTGGAGACGCTCCGGGTCTGGGAGGTCAACCCGATGGTCTACGCCGGGCTCCCCGGCGGGGCGATCGACGGCCTGATGAAGCGCGACTTCGCCCCCAAGGCGGAGCGACTCCGCGCCGTGATCGCCCGCGAGAAGGCGATACCCGCCGTCTTCGAGGCCGCCAAGGCCAACCTCACCAACCCGCCCAGGGAGTTCACCGACCTGGCCATCCGGATGGCAACGGGTTCCGTCGGCTTCTTCGAGGGCTCGGTGACGATGTGGGCGAAGGACGCCGCGGGAACCGACGCGGCCCTCCTGGGCGAATTCACCAAGGCCAACGCCGCGGTCATCGCCGCGGTCAAGGGTTTCGCCGCGTGGCTAGAGTCCGACCTGAAGCCCCGCTCCACCGGCAAGTACGCGATCGGCACCGAGCACTTCCTGGCCAAGCTGAAGTACGAGGAGATGGTCGAGCTCCCCCTGCCGGAGCTCCTGGCCCGGGGCGAGGCTCAGCTCGACAAGGACCACGCCGCATTCCTCGAGACCGCCCGCAAGATCGACCCGAACAGCTCGCCGGCGGACGTCATGAAGCTCCTCTCGAACGATCATCCGACGGCCGAGGACCTGATCCCGAGCGTCCGACGATCCATCAACGACGCCCGCCGCTACCTGATCGAGAAGAAGATCGTCACCATCCCCTCCGAGGTCCGGCCGAAGATCGAGGAGACGCCGCCCTATGCCCGTTCCGGCAGCTTCGCCTCGATGGACACGCCCGGCCCCTACGAGAAGAAGGCCACCGAGGCTTTCTATTACGTCACGCCCGTGGAGAAGGACTGGGACGCGAAGCACGCGGAGGAGCACCTCCGCCTGTACAACCCGCCGGTCGTCGCCATGATCAACGTCCACGAGGCGTACCCCGGCCACTACCTCCAGTTCCTCTACGCCCCGCGCTACCCGACGAAGACGCGCAAGCTGATCGCCTGCGGGACCAACGCGGAGGGCTGGGCCCACTACAGCGAGCAGATGATGGTCGACGAGGGCTTCGGCGGCGGCGACCCGAAGATCCGCCTCGCCCAGCTCCAGGAGGCCCTGCTCCGCGACTGCCGCTACGTCGTCGGCATCAAGCTCCACACCGAGGGCTGGACCGTCGAGCAGGGCGCCGCGTTCATGGTGGAGAAGGGCTTCCAGGAGCCGGCCAACGCCTTCGAGGAGTCGCGCCGCGGGGCGTATAACCCGACCTACCTGTATTACACCTTCGGCAAGATCGAGATCCAGCATCTCCGCGACGAGTACCGGGCGAAGAAGGGGGGCACCCTCCGCGACTTCCACGACGCGTTCGTCGCCCAGGGGGGCATCCCCTTGCCGCTGGTCCGGAGGATCCTGTTCCGGTGAACGAGCCGAGGAGGGCCGCATCGTGAAGGTCACCCGCTCCACCTTCCAGGCTCAACGGACGCGCCGGTTCGGCGTCGCCAACCCGGAGCGGATGCGGCTTGCGTTCTGGGAGCGGATGGTCCGCGACGCGGAGGCGGCGCGGGCCGATGAGGAGGCGGAGATCGAGACGCCCGGGGCCGGGCGGTGGCGGACGCCCTACGACGTGCGGTGCCATTTCGGCCTCGATGGCGACTACTCGGTCGGCCCGATCTGGTGCTTCGATCGCATGGGGATGTCCCGGACGGAACTGGCGGACGGGAGGACGATCTACATCACCAAAAAACACAAGGACTACTACGACCCGGATTTCTGCATCTACAACGATGTGGTCATCCTCCGGCCGGGCGGATCGGTCGAGATCTACGGATATCCGGAGGACCTCTTCCCGCCCACGGATTTCCACACGGCCACGCTCGTCGGCGGCCGGCTGATCCTGATCGGGCGGGTCGGGTACAACGGCAAGCGGCATCCGGGGACGACCCCCGTCTTCGCGCTGGACGTGAGCCGCTATCGCATCGAGCCCATGTCCTCGCGGGGCGAGGTCCCGGGTTGGATCTTCGGGCACGAGGCCGAGTTTGACCCTGCTCGCGGGGCGATCGTCATCCGAGGCGGCGAGGTTGAGGCTCCTGCGCCGGACGATCCGAGCAAGCGGGTGATCCGTCGCAACTTCGACGAATACGCCTACCACATGGACGCCGCGATTTGGGAGCGACTCACCACGAAGGGATGGCGACACTTCTCCATTCGATTGCCGCGACGGAAGCGTTTCAGCTTCTCAGACCGACCCGACCTCATGCGCGAGCTGATGAGGTCCATCCACCCCGACAGGGATCCGGCGGAGGACATCTTCACCTACATCGAAGTGGCGGCCATCATGCCGGAGACCATCGCCTATCAGGCTGCGTCCCTGGACCCCCATCAGGGCGCCCGGATCACGGTCGACGGCGTCCCCGTCTCGATCGGCAATGACGCCGGGGGCATCGAGATCATCGTCGAGGGCGACCTCGGCGGCGACGGCGCCGAGGCACTGGCCCGCGAGATCCTCCGCCGCGTCGAGGCCGATTGCGGCCGATCCTGCATCCTGGAGACGCTGGCCTGAGGGTCAGCCGGAGGGTGCGTCCGGGCTTCGCCCGCCGCACGCTCCGCGTTGATCACATCAACGGACTCTCAATAGGCAGGCCGTGGCTCGCCCTTGGTGCCCGTCGTCCACGGCGTCCACGCCAGGACGACCTGCTCCGCGGTGATGTCCGACTTCTTGGGGGTCAGCTCGATCGTCTCGAGGGCGAGGGTCTCCGGCCGGGTGGTGGCGTCGAGGTGCTCGACCTCGTCGCGGAACTCGGCCTCGAGATCCGTGAAAGCGGTCAGCGCGGCGTCGAGTTGGTCCTGGGCCGAGCCGACGCCGCTGCCGGTCTCATAGGCCTTGCCGGCGTCCTTCGCGGCCTTCGTCACCTTGGTCACGTTCGTCTTGCTGATCGGCTTGCGGCCGAGGAAGGCGCCCAGGATCGAGCCGCCGATGGAGACGGCGGCGTCCCACTTCGCCTGGCTCGCCTTCGCCTGCTCGCGGTCGAGGCGATCGCGGGCCCTTTCGACGTCGGCCTGGACCTTCGCCCGCTTGGCCGCGTACTTGGTGCGCAGGTTCTCGATGGCCTGGTCGCGGGCCTCGCGCGAGCCCTGGGAGAGCCTCAGGCGGAAGTCGCGCTCGGACTCGCCCACGCGCGAGAAGGCCTTGAGCGGCGGGTAGGACCAGATCGTGAGCTTCCGCTCGCGATAGAGGTAGTTCTTCAGCGACTTCGTGTAATCGCCGTACGATTTGGCCCGCGCCAGCGGCGACGGCAGCGGCGCGAAGCTCGCGCCGGCCTCCGGAAACTTGTCGAGCTCCGGGACGCGATCGGCGTGGACCTCCGCGTCGTCCCACGGGTCGGCCGGGACCTCATCGCCGACGAGCTGGAGCAGGCCCAGCGTCTCCCAATCGTCGATGCCCGTCTTCTTGTCGGCGTAGTGCAGCCGGGCGACGCCCAGGATGCCCGGACGATACCGGACCGCCCCGCCGACGCCGGCCGCCACGGAGGCCGTCATCCGCCTCGGCACGAAGAACTGAGGCACGTCCGGCGGCACGACCGGTCGCGATCCCGACGACGATTCCGCCCGCGAGGTCGGCGGCGACGGGGGCGCCTCGACCGGCTCGCGTTCCGGCGCCGATTCCTGCACCCTGGGCGCGGGCGTCGACGGCACCCTGGCCTTCGCCCCCCCCTGCTCCGCCCGCGCCTTCTTCACCGGCTCCATCAGGGACTGGATCTGATCGCGGGTGAGCGGGCCGCGGAGGTACGAGAGCGCCCACCGCGACTGGAAGACGACCGGGGCGTCCTCGTGGACGTTGCTCATCAGGAAGATCCGGTTGCCCAGGCCGGAGAGGAGCTTGTCCATGGCGTCGCGGTCGAAGCCGTGGCCGGCGGCGGTCGAGGCCCCTTCCAGGCCCTCGAGCACCCGGTCCTTGTCGCGCTTCGTCTGGAGCCGGCCGAGGAACCAGGTCCCGGTGTTGGAGAGCCCCTTGTAGTCCAGGTCCATGGGGTTCTGCGTGGCCAGGACGATCCCCAGGCCGAAGGCCCGCGCCTGCTTCAGCAGGGTGAGCATCGGCATCTTCGACGGCGGCTTGGAGATCGGCGGGAAATAGCCGAAGACCTCGTCCATGTAGAGGATCGCCCGCAGCGAGGACGTCCCCGGCTGGGTCCGCATCCAGCCCAGCACCTCGTTCAGGAGGATCGTCACGAAGAACATCCGCTCGGCATCCGCCAGGTGCGAGATCGAGAGGATCGACAGCCGCGGCTTCCCCTCCTTCGTGTAGAGCAGGCTGCCCACGTCGAGCGCATCCCCCTCCATCCAGGCGGCGAAGCCCGGCGAGGCGAGCAGGTTGTTGAGCTTCATCGCCAGGCCGAATCGCTCCTTGGCCGGGTAGAACGTCTCCAGGTCGATCACCCCGACCTTGTCGAACGGCGGCTGCTGGACCTCGTGGATCAGCGCCGACATGTCGAGGTCGCGCCCCGCCCGCCACGACGCGTCCAGGATGTTGGAGAGGAGGATATGCTCGCGGCTCGAGATCGGATCCGCCTCGACCCCGAGCAGCGCCAGCAGGCCGGAGGCCGCCGAGGCGTACCGCTCGCGATAAGCTTCCGCGTTATTCAGCAGCGCCTTCGGCGGCGCGTTGAAGGAGCGCAGAACCGTGAGGGGCAGGCCGGCGCCCGAGCCAGGCGTGTAGATGGCGAGGTCGGCCGCCTCGTGGAGCCGCTCGATCCGGCCGCCGTCCTGGCCGGTCGCCTCCAGGCCCTTGCGCCAGGTCTCGGCGACCTTCTCGGCGTACTCCTCCTTCGAGACCCCCTTGCGCGCGGCCTCGTCGGGGTCGACCCAGGGGGCGAAGTCCTCGCCGCGGAGCTTCGGGAAGGTGAGGAGCAGGTCCGAGAGGTCGCCCTTGGGGTCGATCGCGATCACGGGGATGCCGTCGATCGCCGCCTCCTCCAGCAGCGAGATGCAGAGCCCCGTCTTGCCGCTCCCCGTCATCCCGACGCAGACCGCGTGGGTCGTGAGCTGCTTGGAGTCGTACAGTATCGGCGTGGCCGTCGCCGCCTTCTGCTTCGGGTCGTACTCGTTGCCCAGGTAGAACTGGCCGAGCTTCTCGATGTCCATGTTCTTCATGGAGATGTCTTTCGATGAGATTTCAGAGAGCGGCACAAGGGAGCGTCCCGCATCGCAGGAGGCCACCTTCGAGGAGAATCATCCATGGACCAAACTAAGATCACACGAGTGACCACGATCGTCAGATCGTGGTTCGGACGGGGCGCAGCCCCCCAGCCTCGCACGTCAGTGCGATCCGCTGGGCCGGCCAATGTTCGCCCCCTGGTGGTCCGGCTCACGCCGGAAGCTGGTGGCTTCGCCCGTCCGAACCACCCGCTCACGCGGGTGGTCACGTCGTTGGCCATCGGTCCGACCCATGACGTGACCACGATCGTCGGATCGTGGTTCGGACGGGGCGCAGCCCCCCAGCCTCGCACGTCAGTGCGATCCGAACGGACGGGCATTCGCCTGGTGCATGTCAATCCCATTCGTCTCCCTCAGCACCAGGTCGCGGGCCGTCGTCGGGTTGCATTGCTGCTGTGGTCAGGAACTCGTCGACCTCCGCGAAGTGTGCTTCCAGGGCCCGAAGGTCGTGGTGATCGTCCTGCTTCCCGATGTACGCGAGGATGGCGAAGACCGGCCGGTCTCCCAGGGTCTCGACGTGGTAGCCTCGCCCCCAGAATCGCCTCGACCCGAAGCGGGACTCGAGATGGGGAAAGCGTTCGAACAACTCCTTGCTGGTATTCGTCTTGATCCAACGCATCACCTGCGAGGGCGCGTGCGCCGGGCGGAGCCGAGCACAAAGATGGACGTGATCGGCGGCGACGGCCAGCCCCAACAACTTGACACCCTTGTTGAGGCATATCGAGTCGATCAGGTCGACGAGAATCGGCGAAAGCACCTGTCCGAGCACCTTTCGATTGAACCGGACTCGCCAGACGAAGTGATAATCCAGCCTGTAATGCGTGTGGCCACCGAGGTCATATTGGCGTACGGCTCGCGGATCTTCGATCAATCGCGTGGTCATGTAAGTCGGACGCATGCGAATCTCCGATGGCACGGCCCTTCCTGAAAGACCCGCGAGGCGCAAGCCTCGTCGCTCATGGTGCCAGACTGCCGGCGCCCGATCGTCGGTTTGCCCGGTCCGGCTCACGCCGGAGGCTGGCGGCTACGCCCGTCCGAACCACCCGCTCACGCGGGTGGTCACGTCGTTCGCGATTCCCTCGGTCAGGCATCAAGTCCTTACTCCGGGATTGGCGCTCTCGTCCGCCGGGGCGTCGCCGCATTTCGCCTTCACCCGCTCCTGGTAGTGGCCGATCATGTGGGCCGAGATCCGGCCGACGACGGCCTCCCAGACGCGATCGACCTGGGTCGCCTGGAGCAGCCCGTCCACGGCCGAGCCGGCCGACTGCTTGAGCGTCTCGATCGCCGCGGCGGCCGCCGCCATGGCCTTCAGCTCCACCTCGGTCTGGCAGTGCGAGTAGGCATTGGCGATCAGGCTGACCGACGGCAGCAGCGGCACCGGATCCTCGAGGTTGACGTACCGGAAGATCCGGCCGGCGAACTGGTCCTCGAAGGCCTTCGAGGCGGCCGGGTTGCCGATCATCGGCGCCCCGAACGTGACCACCTCGTGGACCGAGAGGAAGCTCCGCTCGAGCCGCCAGGCCGCCATCAGGGCGAGCGCCCCGCCCAGGCTGTGGCCGGTCACCCAGAGCGGCCGCTCCTTGGCATCCACCGCCCCCTGCACCGCCGCGAGGAGCGGATCCCAGATCTCCGCCAGGGCCCCCATGAACCCGCGATGGAACCGCGCGCCCACGCCGGCCGCGGCGAAGTCCGTGCCGATCCGGCCCTCGGGGATGATCAGGTAATTGTTCGCGTTCGTGAGCAGCCAGTCCTTCAGCCCGTCCAGGGTCGTCGGCGCCTGGGAGCCGCGGAAGGCCACCACGATGGCCCCGTCATTCTGGCCCACGTAGACCTGCGTGTTGTCCGCGCTGATCAGGCGGGCCTCCAGCCCGAGCTCGTCGCGGAAGGCCGAGGCCGCCTCGGCCTCGTCGAAGTAGGCCAGGCTGCACGCCTCGGCCAGGAACAGCGCGTTCCTCGGGTCGCCGGGCTTCGTCGGATCCAGCACCAGGGGCGAAGGCATCGCCACGTTCCTCCGAGATCAGGGTCGAACCGAGATGGGACGCGAGACACGGGACAGCTTGAGTGGGCCTACCGGAGCGCCCGGCGGCCGGCCCTGGCCTTCTTCCATTCGTCCACCGTCTCCTTGCCGACGCCGGTACCGCTCAGGTCCAGTTGCATGAGCGACTCCTTGCCGCCGAGCGCCCCCTTGAAGCCGCCATCGGTCACCTTCGTGTTCTTGAGCCTCAGGGTGGCGAGCGCGGGGAGATCCTTGAGGACGTCGAGGCCGGCGTCGGTGACGGCCGTGTTGCTGATGTCCAGCTCCTTGAGGCGGTCCATCCCGCGGAGCCCCTGCAAGGTCGCGTCGGTCACGTCGGGGTTGGCCATCTGGAGCACGACCACGTCCCGCTTCGAACCGAGCCAGCCGTAATCCTTGCGGTCCCAGCCGGTGATCGTGATGTGCCGCTCCCCGTCCACGATCCGTTCCCGCGGCCCCAGGTCGATGGGCATGAGCAAGCGATAGATCGCCGGGAACGTGATCAGCGCCAGCCCCAGGGCGATCAGCCCGAGCGGGGCTAGCCCCTTGCGCCAGTTGCGGAAGGCCCGGAAGACCAGCCCGATGCCTCCGACCAGGACGCACGCCAGGCCGGCCAGGTTGAAGTAGAGCGCGTAGTTGTCCATCATCGTCGTGGCAGGCGACCTCGTGATTCCGATTGTCGTCGACGCATCGCGCAGAATCCGCCGTGACGGGATGCGATGCGCTCCAACGAGCCCCGCCCCCCCGCGACCGGCCCATCATACCACGGGGCCGCCCGGCTGCTCCACGCCCTCACGCCGGCTCTCTTCCGCGGCGGTCAGAAGAAGCTGGCGCCCACGTTGACGGTCAGCGCCAGGATGGTCGCGTTGAAGAAGAAGGCGAAGGCGCAATGGAGGGTGGCGATCCGCCTCATGGTCCGGGAGGTCAGGCCCACGTCGGCCGTCGCGCAGGCGGTGCCGATGACGAAGGCGAAGTAGATGAAGTCCCAGTAATCCGGCGCCTCATGGCCGGGGAATTCGAGGCCGCCCTCGGGGTCGTCTTCCGGCCCGGCGTAGTACTCGTGTGCATAGTGGATCGCGAAGATCGCGTGGGCGAACGCCCAGGACAGCAGGACCGTGAGGCTCGCCAGCGCGACGTGCTGCCAGCCGTCGCGGCCGGACATCGACTTCGCGGCGGCCATCTCCGCCATGGTCCCCCCGAGGCTGACGAGCGCCGAGACGGCGACCAGGACGAGGATCGCGATCTGCCCCTCGTCCTGCATCGCCGCGCGGTGGCGGATCTGATCGATCCCCGATCGCGCCATCATGACCGTCGCCAGGACGAGATAGAGCGCCGAGGCGCAGTCCCACGCCACGAGCAGCCGCGTCGAGACCCTCCATCCCTGGGGCAGCAGGAACCAGAGGACCACGCCGACCGCCGCCGCGGTGAAGAAGCGGGGCTGGGCCTTCAGGAAGAGGACGGGGTTGATCATCATCCTGCTCCCGAGGCTACGGCGGCGGCGGCCGGCAACCCTACCTCCCCCCCGGGACGCGCAGGGGACGGACCGGCTTCCCCTCGCGGCCGGATCGGTAGATAGCATCGATCAGGGCGACGACGCGGCGCCCCTCCTCGGCGGTGACGGCGGGGGGGCGATCGTCGAGGATCGCGCGGAGGAAGTCCGCGATCTGGAGGCGGTGATAATGGAGGATCGGGTCGATGGCCGCGAACTGCGCCACGTCCTCGGCCTCGTACCGAGCGAGCGCATCCTCCTCGCCGGGGATCGTCCAGACGTCGTTGCGAGGGGGCTCGGCGATCGGGGTCATCCCGGCGATGAACGTGGGGCCACGGTCGGTCTCCACGCCGATCGAGGCGCCGGTCTCGCCGTGGATGTGGACCTTGGTGTGCAGGCCCGGCTTCTGGGAGAGGCTGCTGACGATCGACCCGAGCCCGCCGCGGGCGAACCGGAGCGAGGCCACGACGGTGTCCTCGACCTCGACGTACGGGTGGTTCAGGTTGGACCAGTAGGCGGAGACCTCCGCGACGATGTCCCCCATCAGCCAGAGGAGCAGGTCGAGCATGTGGGGCGACTGGTTGATCAGCACGCCGCCCCCCTCCGTGTCCCAGCGGCCTCGCCACGGGTCGGATCGGTAGTAAGCCTCGTCGCGCCAGCTATACATGGTGAAGCCGCCGAGGACCGGCCGTCCCACCTTGCCCGCGTCGATCGCCCGCCTCATCCGCAGGACAGGCTCGAACCACCGCCGCTGGCTGATGACGCCGAGCTTCACCCCGGCCCGACGAGCCGCGGCGATCATGTCGTCGCAGTCGTCCACCGAGGCGGCCATCGGCTTCTCCACCAGGACGTGCGCGCCGGCCTCCGCGGCCAGGATCGTCGGCTTCGCATGCTGCGGGTGGGGCGTGCAGAGGAAGACGGCCTCGACCCGGCTGGACCTTAGCAGCTCGCGGAGGTCGGCGAACGGCGCGACGCCGAACTCCTCCCCGAAGGCCGCCGCCCGGGCCGGGTCGGGGTCGCAGGCCGCGACGAAGTCCGAGTCCTCGAGCGATCGCAGGGCCTGAGCGTGGATCCGACCGACCTTGCCGCAGCCGACGAGCGCCGTGCGGACGGGAGTTCTCGACATGACCTGCCTTTCGCGTCTTGCGGGCGCCTCGCCCCGTTCCCATCGAGCGGGCCTTCGATCGACAGCCCCCCGGACGGGTATCCGAGGCGACGGCCGACTCGTGCCGGTCCTACTCTCGAGGGAATATGTAGGCTCGCGGGGGCCCCACGTCCACTCTCGCAGGCTGATCTTCCTCGGGCAGGAGAAGGCCCGCCTGTGCGCCCTCCGCCTCATCAAGGCGGCAACGACTCTATGATACCATGGACCCAGAGTCATCCTAGTCGGCTTCCACGAGCTCAATCTTCCACGAAACGCACCGACCGGTGCACGACCGACGACTCGGCCCGTCGTCGCGGGCGAGGACTCCGGAGGGCGCCATGACATTGAAGCTTGCCGCATTCCCCAAGTGCTACATCGACCAGATCGCCGGGGACCGGACGATGTCGGTCTTCGACTGGATCGAGATGGCCCGTTCGCTCGACGCGGATGGCCTGGAGATGTATGACGGCTTCTTCGAGAGCCTCGATGATGCCTACATCGATTCGGTCGGCGAGGCGATTCGAAATGCGGGCTTCGCCATGCCCATGCTCTGCTGCTCCCCGGACTTCACCAACCCCGACCCCGACGGCAGGAAGCGAGCCGTGGCGAGGGAGGCGCAACTCGTCGCCGTCGCCCGGCGGCTCGGCGGCGCCGGGGCGGTCTGCCGCGTCCTCTCCGGCCAGCGCTACCCCGAGGTGGGCCGGGAGCAGGGGCTGGCCTGGGTCGTCGAGTGCATCCACGAAGTCCTGCCCGTTGCCCGCGAGCACGACGTGATCCTGGGGCTGGAGAACCACTACAAGGACGGGTTCTGGAAGTATCCCGAGTTCGCCCAGAAGCAGGACGTGTTTCTCGCCCTGCTCGACGCCATCCCGGACCGGACCCACTTCGGCGTCCAGTACGACCCGTCGAACGCGATCGTGGCCGGCGACGACCCGATCGAGCTCCTCCGCCTGGTCGCCGATCGCGTCGTCAGCATGCACGCGAGCGACCGGTCGCTCGCCGAGGGGACGACGATCGAGGAGCTCCGGCAGAGCGACGGCACCCTCGGCTACTCACCCAACCTCCGGCACGGCGTGACCGGCAAGGGGCTCAACGACTATGATGCGATCTTCAGCATCCTGGCCGAGCACGACTACAAGGGCTGGGTCAGCATCGAGGACGGGATGAACGGCATGGAGGAGATGGCCGAGTCCCTGGCGTTCCTCCGCCGGATGATCGCAAAGCATTTCTCGCCATGAAGCCCACCGCATTCCCGCTGAGCCCTGCGACGGTTCACTGCAGGTCGTCCAGCGTGGGCAGGAGCGGCTGGCGGCCGGCCGTCGCGGGGGATGACGCGGCCGGCCCAGGCTGCGGCAGGGAGGCGATCGCCTCCGCGGCCACGGGGCGGACGCAGAGTTCCTGGCTCGACCCGGGATACAGATCCAGCGCGGCCGAGCCCGGCGCCACCCCGACGGTGACCTGGCGCGTCTCCTCAACGACCTTGCTGGAGGCCGGCTGGCCCTCCTCGCGGACGAATCGGATCGAGATCGGGTAATTGCCGGCCACTTCCAGCGTCTTGCGCGCGGGGACGATCCTCGCCTGGTCATCGACGTCGCACTGGAAATCGCAGCCGTTGGCCGAGTTGTCGATGACCACGGTGAACGTCGGCTTCATCAATTGCCAGGCCCGATCCGCGACCGAGAACCGATACGTGCCCGGGGCCAACTGGTAGGTGATGGCGCCAAGGCTCCTGCCCTGATCGTAGGTGATCCGGGACTCGGCCGTGACATCATGGGTTCGCGACTCCCCGGGCTTCAGCTCGTAGGAGACGCCGTCGGTCACGTAATTGACGGAGGCGGGAGCGTCCCTGTCGTTGGTGATCAACGCCCCGGAGCGGGCGGGCGGCTTCGGAGCCTCGGGCAGCGGGGAGACGAGGCGGTTCAGGAGGGGGACGCCCAGGTCCGCAAGGCCAGCCTCCCGGACATCGATCGCGCCACCGCCCGTGCCCCAGAGGCAGACCCGAGGATCGATCGCCTGGACGCTATCCCTGGGCAGGCCGGGGTAGGACACGATCCAGAGGTTCCTGTCCATCGTGACCGCCGTCTCCGCGGCGCTCCGGGCCTCGGCAAGCCTTTGCCGCAGCTCGGAGAGGTTCCGTAGCCGGGAGGCCTCGGCGCGGACCTGATCGGGGGATGGCACGCCCAGGTCGACGAATTCGGGAGTCCGGGCGACCTGATCGTAGGACCTGAACAGCGCCTTCGACGCGCGGTCGAGATCGGCCGCCGACTGCCCTGCGAGCAACTCCTTCTTGAGTGCGCCGAAGCGGGCGCTGACCTCGAGCTTGGAGGGATAGACCTGGGCCCCCGCGTCGACGACCTGGTCGATGATCAGCCCCTGGCGGAGCTCGTCGGCGTCCTGGTACTTGATGTTCTTCCGAGCCAGGCGGTACTGGGGCGTATCCTCGGTGAACGATCGCCTGTAGATGGCGAGGAAGGCCGCCTCGTCGGCCTCCCCGAAGAGGGCCACGCGGAGGTTGTTCTCCAGGCGGTCGATCCCCTCCTCGAGGGATCGAGTCAGCTCCTGTCCCAACGCCTCGCGGACCATGGGGCGGGCGGCAGGGAGGCGGGTCCGGACGGGGCTGCTCGCGATCGCCGCGGGGCGTCCCTGCTCGGGGATGATGTTGGCGGCCGGCGTGGCCGGCCCCGTGGTGTTCGGGCGTGGCGAGGCCGCTGCGGTCGCCGCCGGCGCGGGCGTCGTCGGCGCCGCGACGGCGACGTAGGGACGGCCGTCGGGGTAGTACCAGTTCCCGTCGGTGGCCTGGAACGGCTGGCCGGGGTTCGCCGCCGACTGGGCGGCGACGTAGGGGCGGCCGTCGGGGTAGTACCAGTTCCCGTCGGTGGCCTGGAACGGCTGGCCGGGGTTCGCCGCCGGCTGGGCGGCGACGTAGGGGCGGCCGTCGGGGTAGTACCAGTTCCCGTCGGTGGCCTGGAACGGCTGGCCGGGGTTCATACCCGGCCGGGTATTGCCGGTCGTGGTGGGCTGGCCGTCAGGGTAGCGCCACCTGCCGTCCGGCCCCAGGATCGGCTGGCCGGGATTCGTGACCGTCGGATTGCCGTCGGTCTGTCCGCGACGGCCGTTCGATACCTCCCCCGGGCGCTGTCTCTGGGGCTGCTGCCTGTCTTTCCCGCCATTCCCTTGAAGCGGGACGTTACCGGGGATGATCCGCCCGCCGAGGCCTTGAAGCGGGAAGTTACCGGGGATGGTCATCCCGCCGTTGCCCCTCTGCCCGCCGACGCCAGGTGCCGCGTCCTGCTGGTAGTTCGACTGGCCGCGCTGGCCGCCGCCGATCCGGAACTGGGCGAAGACGGACTCGGGGCTCGCGAGACGGCCGATCAGCAGGATGGAGAACGACACGAGGCCAGCCCGGTTCGGCGCACGCATGGCGATCCACTCCGTGTCGAGAGGGTTCGATTCCGGGGCTCGTCTGGCCCCCGGGGCAGCTCGGGATGTGGGACGGACGCCGGAAGGCGACCGATCCCCAGGATATCATCCGCGTTTTTCAAATCCCCTGAAAAAATGCGACGATTTCCCGGCACGTGACATTTCGCCCCGGGTATTATCCTCGTCCCGTCTCCCCTCGGACGGCCTTGTGCAACCTGGACCGCTCCTCGCTTCACCGGGTTCGGAGTCCGGATCGTCCGGCGGATACCTATAATGGAAGTATGGTGCGCATCCGCGGTCCGGGCCGACCCGGAAGGCCCGAAATCTCCCGCCGGGTGACGATTCCCGAGGAATTGAGCCCATGTCACGATCTCGACGCCTCGGCATGATCTGGGCGACGCTCGGCATGGTCGCCATGCTCGGGTCGGCTTCGCCGCTGCATGGCGACACCTACGCCTTCCTGGTCGGGGTCTCGGAATACGAGAGGAAGGATGAGGTGAAGGCACTCCGGTTCGCCTCCGACGACGTGATCGCGTTCGGCGGGGTGCTCCGCAACGCCGGAGTGCCGGCCAGGAACATCGTCCTGATGCACGACCGGCAGACGAATCCCCGCTTCAGGCCCTCCGGCAAGAACATCTTGAGGGAGATCCACCTGCTGCTGGCGACGCTCGAGCCCGAGGATTCGCTCGTCGTGGCGATGGCCGGACACGGGGTGGAGATCGGCCGGGACGGGGAGAGCTTCTTCCTGCCGGCGGACGCCGACCTCAAGGACCCTGCGACGCTCATCAGCATCAAGACCTTCAGCGAGGAAATCGAGAAATCCCAGGCCGGGCTCAAGCTGCTCCTGGTCGATGCCTGCCGCAACGATCCCGAGGCCGACAACGCGCGCGGACTGGGGGTCACGATGAAGCCCCCACGCCTGCCCTCCGACGTCCCCCTGCCCAGGGGGAGCGCCGCGCTGTTCAGCTGCAACAGCGAGCAGCGGAGCTTCGAGGACCCGGTACTCCGCCACGGCATCTTCTTCAACCAGGTGATCCGGGCGTGGAGCGGGGACGCCGACCTGGACCGCGACCGGCGGATCACGCTCGAGGAGCTCGAGACGTTCGTCCGCCGCGAGACCAAGACCCACGCGCGGGACGCGCTCTCGGCGATCCAGACGCCGGTCTTCCGGGGCGACCACGAGGCCGCCAAGGGCTGGGTGGTGGCGACCCTGTCCAGGCCGCGGGCATCGGCCGGCGGCGGGACCGTCGAGATCATCGATCGGGCCGAGGCCATGCGCCGGCGGGGCGAGGACGCCGCGGCCGAGCGCGATTTCGCGAAGGCCATCCAGGCGGATCCGAATTCCGCGAGGGCGCACCTCGGCCTGGCGCGGATCCATCACGCGAAGGGGCGGCTGCCCCAGGCCATCCGGGAGTACGCCGAGGCCGTCCGGCTCGACCCCGCCGACGCCCAGGGCTTCGTCGGCCGGGCCACCGCCCTCGGGGCCCAGGGCGACCTCAAGGGCGCCCTGGCCGACTACGAGCGGGCGATCCAGATCAATAAGGACCTCGCCGTCGCCCACGTCGGGCAGGGGGCGATCCTCATCCGGCTGAATCGCGCGGCCGAGGCGATCGCGGCCTGTGCGCGGGCGATCGAGATCGACCCCGGAAACGCCAAGGCCTACTTCAATCGGGCCGTCGCCCGCGAGACGGCCGGAGACAGGGCCGGGGCCGCGGAGGACTTCCGCCGGGCGGCCCAGCTCGACCCGCGCCTGGGCACCCCCTGAGCCGTCCCGGCCTCCCTCGCCTCGATCGCACTCACTTGCCCGGATCCGGCGCCGCGACAGGATCATCGTCCCTGGTGTAGCGGACGCTGATCGCGGCCCGCAGGCGGCCCGTCTTGCGCTCGACCTCGGCGAGATCGGCCCCGGTGATCGGCCCTCGCGCGGTCGCCCGGACGGAGCGGGCTTCCATCCCCTCGTCGGGGGGCGGGTTGCCGTTCGTCGGCCAGGCTGCGGCGAAGCATGCGGTGATCATGCCGAGTTCCGCGGATGGCACGTTCAAGCGCTCGGCCGCGGCGCTCCCGGGATACTCGGTCACGACGAACTCCTCCGCCAGGTCGTTCGTCCGGTGCCATCCGCTGATCACGCCGCTGGAACGCGGGGGGATGATCACGTAGCTGTATTCCGGATGCTCGCTGAACGTGAAGAGGCCCAGGCCGTCGATGGTCAGGGTCGCGGCCACCTCGAACGGGGCGTCGTTGATCAGCTTGATCGCGTACCGCTCGCTGGTGCGAATGCTCAGATAAGCCTGACCGTCCACGACCTTCGCCGGACGAGGCCGGATCGCCCCGCCTCGGGAGGGTCCGGCCAGGACCTCGATCGCGAAGGGGCTCTTCGGGCCGGCCGAGATCCGGCCGGAGGCGACGTGGGCCGTCGGCTTCTGGAGCCCCCGCCGGATCGCTCGCTCGCGATCCACCTGGACGGGCTCGATCGGGACGGACATCGTGGCCCCGACCAGGCCGGCGATCGAGGTGAGGTTGTCGACATCCACGCTCTGATCGGCCAGCGACCGGCCGCTTTCCCGGTCGACCACGCGGCCGTGGATCCGTACCACGACGGTCTTCCGGGCGGGCTCCTCGGCCTGTCCGTAGTCGCCCATGACCTCGAGCCGCGAGCCGTTCTTCACGAGCACGTCCCGCCGCTTCAGCTCGCCCTCGAGCGCCTTGCGGATCCCGGGCGCGCCGTTGACCGCCAGGTTTGCCGGGGCGGTGAACGAGCGGAGGACGATCGTCGCCTCGCCCTCGGCGTCGACCGCCTGCTTGATCCGTTCCGCCAGCTTGCCCAGCGCGCGGTTCAGGTCGTCCGCGCGGGCCGGGGCCGCCGGGATCGCGACGTTGAGGGCGAGGCAGAGCGAGAACGCGGCGAGGGCTCCGGCGCGGCCGGTCGACGTCAGGGGCATGGCATTGTCCTGGTTCCGGCTTGATTTGTTGGTCCCGCGAGGCCCCCGGGCGGATCGACACGACTCAGACTAACTCACCCCGCGGCCCGCAGGCAATCGGGAGCGAGATCCGGCCCGCGGCGTCCCGGCCGCGAAAAGCACTTCGACCCGTCCTTGTCTCGCCCGACACAATGGGACAACATTGCCGTTCTATCCTTGCCCCGGAATAACCGGGCCCGGACGCCCCGAGATCGAGGCGATCAGAATGCGTGATCGACGTCTGCTCCGGATCGCCGCCGCACTCTTCCTGGCCCCGCTTATCGCGTCGCCGGCGCCGGCCCAGCGACGGGCGAAGCCGGGAGAGGCGTACGCGCTGCTCGTGGGGGTCCGGGCCTACGACCCGAACGAGTTGCACGAACTGGCGTATCCCGAGCACGACGTGACCGCCCTGTCGGAAGCCCTCCGCGCCGGCGGCTACAGCGCGACGAACGTCGTCCTGATGACCCAGACGCTGGGCGCCACGCGGCCCCGGCTCCTGCCGCTGGCGGCCAACATCCGCAAGGAGCTGAAGCTCCTCCTCCAGGACCTTGAGCCGGCCGACTCGGTCGTGGTGGCCTTCGCCGGGCACGGCGTGCAGTTCTCGGGGGAGAAGTCCAACTTCTTCTGCCCGGCGGACGCGAAGCTCGCCGACCGCTCGACGCTGATCCCGTTGGACGACGTCTACAAGGAGCTGGAAGCCTGCAAGGCCGGGCTCAAACTGCTCCTGGTCGACGCCTGCCGCAACGACCCGCGGACGAAGAACTCGCGGTCGAGGGCGGAGGTCGAGCTCGAGAGCCTGAACCGGCCGCAGGTGGTCCCGCCCCCGGGCGGGGTGATGGCCTTCTTCAGTTGCTCCGAAGGGGAGAAGGCCCAGGAATATGAGGAGCTGAAGCATGGGGTCTTCTTCCACTTCGTGATCAAGGGCCTCGGGGGCGAGGCCGACCTGGACGGCGACGCACTGATCTCTCCCGAGGAGCTGGCGCAGTACGCCAGACGCCGGGTGCGGGACTACGTCAGGGAGAAGAACGGCGTCCGGCAGATGCCCGAGCTGCGAGGCACCACCCGCGACCTCCTCCCGGTCGTCCGCCTGGCCCGCCGGGCCGAACCCGACGCGACCCGGGACCGCCCGAGCCGCGGCGGCGAGGCCGCGGCCCCGATCTCCAACAGCCTGGGGATGAAACTCGTGCCGATCCCGGCCGGCGAGTTCCTGATGGGCTCGACGGACGACGAGGACGCGGAGGACGACGAGAAGCCGAGCCGCCGCGTCCGGATCACGCGGCCCTTCCTCCTGGGGACGACCGAGGTCACCGTCGGCCAGTTCCGACGGTTCGTCGAGGCGACCGGCTATCGCACCGAGGCGGAGCGCGGCGGCAAGGGATGCCGGGGCTGGAACGAGTCGAAGGCGAAGTTCGAAATCGACCCCAGGTACTCCTGGCGCGGCCCCGGCTTCCCACAGGCCGACGATCATCCGGTGACGAATGTGACCTGGAACGACGCCGAGGCCTTCTGCACATGGCTGGGCTCCCGGGAGGCGACGACCTACCGGCTGCCGACGGAGGCCGAGTGGGAGTATGCCTGCCGCGCCGGGACGACCTCGCGATTCTCCTGCGGCACCGATCCGGAGGCGCTCGCCTCGGTCGCGAACGTGGCCGATGGGACCGCCAGGTCGAAGTTCCCCGACTGGACGACCATCGCCGCCGCCGACGGCTACGTCTTCACCGCCCCCGTCGGCAAGTTCCGCGCGAACGCCCGTGGCCTCCACGACATGCACGGGAACGTCTCGGAATGGTGCCAGGACGGCTACGACGCGCGCGCCCATAAGCATTCGCCCGCCGACGATCCGGTCGGGCCGAAGGACGCGTCTCGCAAGGTGTACCGCGGCGGGAGCTGGGCCGACGAGCCCCGGTACGCGCGGTCCGCCCGCCGCGTCGGCATCAAGCCCGATTACCGCTGCTACGACCTGGGCTTCCGCGTGGCCCGGGCCGCGGCACCTCCCTGATCCCCCCGGCCGGCGGGATGGCTTCGGGCTACCGCCGCCGTCGCTGATCGATCCCGGGGGGGGACGTCCGTGCCCCGGCGGAGCCGGACCGCCGAGGGCGCAGACACGGATTCGCGATTCGTCCGTTACATCCGGGCGGCGGAGATAGGACAATGTCGAGTCTCGGGAAGGAATCGCCCCGGCACTCGTCAGGCACCCTGAGAACGGCGGTCCGGAGGAGGACGATCCCGATCCGGCCCGAGCGCCACGCCCGGATCCTATGGGATTGGAAGTGGGCCTCGTGCCGGCCGGGGCGGCCACGACTCGATCCTCGAGAGGCGGGACGACACGTTCACCCCGGAGGCCGTCATGACGCTCCGCCTCGAAGCTGACGCCGAACCCGTCACCGGGTATCGCCTCGTGCGAAAGCTCGGCGAGGGGGGCGTGGGCGAGGCCTGGGAGGCGATCGCGCCGGGAGGCGTCCGCGTCGCACTCAAGTTCATCCGCCTCGGCTCGGCGCTCGCCCGGCCTGAGATGCGCTCGCTGGATTTCATCCGCGACATCCGCCATCCCCACCTCCTGGATATCCAGTTCATCGTCCAGGTGGACGATCGCCTGGTCGTGGCGATGCCGCTGTGCGACAAGTGCCTGACCGATCGCCTGACGGAATGTCGCCGCGAGGGCCTCTCCGGCCTGCCTCCGGATGAGCTGATCGGCTACATGGGCGAGATGGCCGCCGCGATCGACTTCCTGAATGAGCCCCGGCATCGAGCGGCGGACGGCACGCTCGTGGGGATCCAGCACCGCGACATCAAGCCTCACAACGTGTTCCTGGTGGGCGGCTCGACGCGGCTGGCGGACTTCGGACTGGCCAAGGTGGTGAAGGACGGCCTCGAGGATCATTCCGGCTGCATGACGCCCCACTACGCGGCGCCCGAGCTGCTCGAGGGCAAGATCAGCAACCGGAGCGACCAGTATTCGCTCGCCATCACGTACGTCCAGCTCCGGACCGGCCAACTTCCGTTCCGAGGCCCGGTCGCGGACGTGATGCTGGGCCACCTCCGCGACGAGCCGGACCTCTTCGGCCTGCCGGTCGGCGAGCGGGCCGTCGTCGCCCGCGCCCTCGCCAAGAAGCCCGATGACCGCTGGCCAAGCTGCCGCGAGTTCGTCCGGGACCTCGAGCGGGCGGACCGCGATCGGGCCCGGCGGCGCAGGCAAGAAGACCTTGCCGAGCCAACCGTCGCCCCGGGTGTCGACCTGACCTGGAGCCCAAAGCCGCCGTCGACTCATCCGGCCGCCGTCTCGACCGCCGTCAAGGAGACGCCCGATCCTCGCCCCGTCGCCGCGGCCGACTGGAAGGGCCATGAGCCGGCGCCGCGGCACCGCCTGGGCCGGGCGATCGGCCTGGCGGCCGCGCTGGCGGTCGTCGGCCTCCTCGCGGTCCTGGCCGTCCCGCTCGCCACCCGGTGGTCATCGCTCAAGCGCGAGCAGGCGAGGCCCGATGCGGGTGGGCCGGCACCTGAGCCGTTGGCCGGGGCCGCCGAGAGCCCGTCGTCTCCGCCCCCTTCCCTGAATCTCGTCATGGCGAAGGAGGAAGCGAAACCCGGCTCGCCTCCTCACCATGAGGAAACGGGAGGGCGCGGATCGACCGAGCCTCAACGCGTGACTCCCGGGCCGGACTCGAAGCCCGCTCCGAAGCCCGCGGCCGATCCCAACCTGCCCGTCAAGGCTCGTGCCTTCCTCAAGGCGCAGTGCCATCGCTGCCACGGCGTCCGGTTCGAGGTGCCCGGATATGACGTGCTCGACCGGGACGGCCTGGTTGCCAAGCGGGGCGAAGGGCAGAAGCCGTACGTCACGCCGGGCAAGCCCGAGGACTCGGAGCTGTGGAAGCGGCTGGGCGAGGACAGGGACATGCCCCCGTCCGGACCGCTGCCGGACGACACCGAGCGCGCGATGATCCGGGACTGGATCGCATCCGGCGCCACCTTCCCCCGCGACGGCCGCCGCAAGCCGGTGAGCGATGCCGACATCCTGGGGACGATCGTCGGACACCTCCGGCGGCTCGACCCGGCCGAGCGGCCTCGCTGGCGATACTTCACGCTGGCCAGCCTGCACAACAACCCCGGCGTCCCCGACGAGGAACTGCGGCTGGCGCGGGCGGGGATCTCCAAGCTCCTCAACAGCCTGAGCAGCCGGCGCAAGATGGCGGTGCCGGAGGCCCTGGGCCCGGAACAGGCCGTGCTGGCGATCGACGTGACCGCGCTGGGCTGGGATGCCCGCGAGATCTGGGACCAGATCCTCAAGCGGTATCCTTACGGCCTCAGCTACCGCAACCGCCCCTCCGGCGATCCGCTCCGCCCGCTGGCCATCGAGCTCGAGGAGCTCGTCGGCGAGGACGCCGGGCCGCCGGACGTCCGCGCCGACTGGTTCCTGGACGCGGCGGCCCGCCCCGCGCTCTATCAGGCGATCCTCGATATCCCCGCGACCGCCGACAAGCTGGAGGCCCGGCTCGGCGTCGACGTCCGTCGCGATTTCCTCAGCGACCAGCTCCGCCGGGCCGGGTTCACCACGAGCGGCGTCTCCAGCCAGAATCGGCTCGCCGATCGCCACAATCTGGCCAGCGGCTACTACTGGAAGAGCTACGACTTCCGGAACACCGACGGCACGGGCAACGTCTTCCGCTACCCGCTCGGCCCGGCCTTCGCGGACAATCCCTACCCGAGGCTGGCCTTCGAGCATGCCGGGGGCGAGATCATCTACAGCCTTCCCAACGGCCTCCAGGCATACATGCTCGTGGACGCGAAGGGGGACCGGATCGACAGCGGCCCGGCCGAGGTCGTCGGCGACTCGATGCGGACCTCCGGCACGACCCTGATCGTCGCCGGCCTCTCGTGCATGGCCTGCCATCGCGACGGCGTCATCCGCTTCCAGGACCGCCTCCGCGCGGGGACCGCCGCGGCCGGCTCCGCCCGCGAGAAGGTGGAGCGGCTCGTCCCGGCGAAGGCGGAATGGGACAAGATCCTCGCCGGCGACGAGGCATTGTTCCTGGCCGCGGCCGAGCAGGCGACCGGGCCCCTCCTCCGGGTCGGCGCGGATGAGGGGAAGCCGGTCCGCGACTTCCCGGAGCCGATCACGGCCATCGCCCGCCGCTACCAGAAGGACATGGGGGCCGACGCCGTCGCGGCCGAGCTCGGCATGGCGGACTCGAAGGGCCTGCTCGACCGGATCCGCGACAATCCCGCGCTCGGCAAGCTCGGCCTGGGCGTCCTGACCGACGGCGGCACGCTCAAACGCTCCGAATGGGACTCGCTCAAGGATCGGACCCTCTCCATTTTCCACGAGGTCAATCTCCAGATCCGTCGCGGCACCCCACAGCGGAGGTATTGATCGTCCATGCCGGCGGAGTGGCCTGGATTCGGCCCGATCGATCGAAATCGGAGGGAAAGGGCAGTGAAGTCGCGAACAAGCTCGAATGATCGAAGGTGGTCAAGCCGGGCCTTCCTGCTGTCGGCGGCCCTGTCATTCGCGGCCAGCTCCTGGGCCGTCGCGGCGGGCCCGCTCGAGGCGGAGATGGCCGAGCTGGCCAGGCAGGTTCACGGAGCCGTCAGGGACCGAGGCAACGCGGTCCAGGTCGGCGAGTTCGTCGCCAGGGGGGACGTCGCACGCCACGGCGCGACCGGCGGGCCGGCCATCGCCAGGTCGCTGATGGAGCAGCTCCAGAAGAGGGGCGTCCAGACCACGAGCAAGGCCGACCTGATCGTCTCCGGCGAATTCCGGGACATCACCGACAAGGCCACGAAGCTGACCGCGCTCATGATCAAGGCGCACATCGAGGATCGCCAGGGCGAGCCGATCCTGGAACTCGCCTCCCGCGGGGTCTTCGACCTGACGACCTTCACCTCCCTCACCGGCATCACCCTGATCGCACCCCCGAAGGCGAAGCCGGAGGAGCGTGAGAAGGCCCTCAATGACGCCCTCGACGCGGTCAAGCCGCCCCACCTCGACAGCACCCGGATCTCGGCCCGCTCGGGGAGCCCCTACTCGATCGAGATCCTGGTCGGGCCGGACCCCGGCGAGGGGCCGCTCGACCTCCAGTCGTACCGGCCCCGGGCCGCCACGATCGGCAAGGACGGCCTGGCGTTCGTCAACATTCATCGAGGCGAAGTCTACGCCGTGAAGGTGACCAACCGGGCCGATCACGACCTGGCGGTCACGCTCGCGATCGACGGCCTGACGATGTTCGCCTTCAGCGAGACCAAAGGCTACGAGGTCGTCATCGTCCCGAAGGGCAAGGAGGGCGTCATCCCCGGCTGGCACATCACCAATGAGCGGTCCGACGCCTTCCACGTCTCCGAGTACGCCCGAAGCGCCGCGGCCAGGCTCCTCCCCTCGTCCTCGACCATCGGGACGATCAGCGTCAGCTTCAAGGCGGCCTGGCCCGGAGACGCGCAGCCGCCGGCCGACGAGGGGGACGTCGACGGGCGCAGCCGCGACGCCGACGCCACCGCGCGCGGCAAGCGGGTCGACGCCAGGGATACACGTTATGGCGAGATGACCCGCAACGTGGGCAAGCTCCGCGAGTCGCTGAGCGTCCATTACAACAAGGCCGTCGAGCCGGCCGACCTGCCGGGCTCGAAGCCGAACTGAGCGGGGACCCGCGATGGCGTGTCGTCACGACGCCTTCCGCAGCGTGGCCTCCGGCCAGCCCCGGCCCCCGGTGCAGTTGTCGCAACGGCCGCACAGGGCATGGGTCGTATCCGGTTCGAAGTCGTCGAGGACGTACTGCCAGCGACATCCCCGCCGCTCGGCCAGCTCGAGGATCCTGCGGAGCTTGAGCTGCTCGCGGTGCTCGCGATCCTCACACTCGCGCGCGATCCGCCCGAGCTCGCAGGCGGTGAGCTCCGGCTCGAGCAGGAGGAAGCGGCCGGCGAGGTCCTCCTTCACTACGCGACGGGTCCGGAAGAGGTTGAGCGTGGCCTTGAGTCGCGTGGGCGGCAGCGGCGAGATCGCCTGCAATTCGGACAGCGTCGGCGGGGTCTCGCTCAGTCGCCTGAGGGCGTGATGGGCGTTGACCAGGTCCTCCGCCGATGGATGACGGCCGGCCTGGAAGAAACGGTGGAGCTTCTGGTCGTCCTCCACGTAGACGAGCTCGCAGAGGGCGGGCTCGCCATCGCGGCCCGCGCGGCCGATTTCCTGGTAGTAGGCCTCGAGCGTCCCGGGCAGGTGGGCGTGGATGACGAAGCGGATGTCCGGCTTGTCGATCCCCAGGCCGAATGCGTTCGTGGCCACCATCACCGGGAGCTCGCCGCTCATGAACGCGTCCTGGCTGGCGGCGCGATCGGCGGCCCTCATCCGCCCGTGGTAGGTCGCCGCGGGGAGTCCGTCCTCGCGGAGCCGGTCGGCGATCTCGCCCACGGCCTTCACGGTCGCCGCATAGATGATCCCGCCGCCGAGCCCGGACCGCGCACACCGCACCACGACCTCGGACACGCGATCAAGCCTCTCGCGCTCGTCGCGGGCCCGGGTCACGGCGAGGTGCAGGTTCGGCCGGTCGAAGCCCGTGTGGACGACGCGGGCGTCAGGGATTCGGAGCTGACGCAGGATGTCCTCGGCCACGTCGCGGGTCGCGGTCGCGGTGAGGGCCAGCACGGTCGGCCGGCCAAGGTCCTCGATCGCGTCGCCGAGCGCCAGGTATTCGGGGCGGAAATCATGCCCCCACTGGCTGACGCAGTGGGCCTCGTCCACGACGAAAAGGTCGACCCGCGTGCGGCGTAGCAAGGCCCGGAACTCCGGGACCGCGAGCTGTTCCGGAGTCGTGAAGAGGAACGCGGGGAAGCCCCCGGCGATCGCCGCCTCCGCCGCAGCCCGCTCCGCAGCCGAGAGCGAGCTGTTGATCACGAGGGCGGCGAACCCCCGGGCGCGGAGTGCCTGGGCCTGGTCCTTCATGAGGGCGATCAGCGGGCTGACGACGACCGTGGCCCCCTCCATCTCCAGCGCCGGGAGCTGGTAGCAGAGGCTCTTGCCGGAGCCCGTGGGCATGAGCACCAGCGTGTCCCGCCCCTCGAGCGCCGAGCGGACCACCTGCTCCTGGCCGCGTCGGAACTCGTGGAATCCGAAATGTTCACGCAACCGGCTCGATAGCGAGGCGCGGTCTTGGGCCGACCCCGCGGCTGAAATCCCTGGCATTGGCCTGCTGCCCTCGATCATCCATCGCCGCGAGGCCCGGAGAGGCCGGCCTCGAAGGCCCTGGCTCGTCGCCACGGCCCAAAGATAGGGCAAACGCGATGCCGGGAATGAGCGAACCACGGAGGCGCATTGGCACGGGGTCGAGGAGGCGGAGCACGTGGCTACCGGAGGCGGCCCCGGCCGCCGGATGGGCGAACCGAGGCAGCCCCATGAGCGCGTGCTCACCGGCACGCCTTGAGGAAGGCCACCAGGTCCGCCAGGTCTCGTTCGGTGAGCTGCTGATCCAGGCCGGCCGGCATGACCGAGACGGTCCCCGGGCGGATCTCCTCCACGTCGGATCGGGCGATCCGCGCCTCCTGGTTCACGCCCGTGACCAGGAAGAGCTCATCGGAGGTCTCACGCTTGAGCAGGCCGCTCGTGACCTTGCCGTCGGACGTGGCCACGACGATCGGCTCGAAGCTGCGGACGAGGCTGGCGCTCGGGAAGACGATCGCCTCCAGGAGGTCCCGCTCGGTCCGAATCTCGCCGATCTTGGTCAGGTCCGGCCCGACGTCGCCGCCGCGATAGCCGATCGCGTGGCAGGTGAAGCAGGAGGCCTTCTCGCTGAGGAAGACGGCCTGCCCCTTGCGCACGTCGCCGCCGGCGAGCTTGGTGCAAAGGTCGTCGACCCGCGCCCGCTGTTTGGCGGCGTCGGCGTTGAGCTTGGCGTAGACCGCCTCGGCGGCGGCCTGGACCGGGGCCCCGTACTTCGCGAGATGCTGCTTGATCAACTCGGCCCGCAGGCTCGAGAGCGACGGCGACTCGCCCAGGGCCTTGACCAGCCCCAGGCCGACCGCCTCGTCCGTCGATTGCTCGAAGGCCGTCAGCAGGCGATCGACCTCGAGCGGCCCGGCCGTCCGGAACGCGGCGGTGAGGTCCTTGAGCTGGGCCGCGGAGAGCCCGGCCGCCGCGATGGCCGCCGCGGCCGAACCCCGGATCGCCGATGGCTGATCGCGGTCCAGGTGCTCGACGAGGAAGCCCAGCAAGGCGTCGTCGAGCGGCCTCACGCCCCCCGGGACCGCGGCCAGGGCCGCCAGCCGGAGCGCCTCATCGGCCCTGCCGTCGCGGCCGATCGCGGTCAGGACGGGGATGAGTGGCTTGCCCCGGTCCGCGGAAGTCGCCAGCGCCGCGGCGGTCGCCACGCCCTGGCGGGTGAGCTCCAGAGCCTCGGGCTTCTCGCCCCTCGTTGCGAGCGCCTTCGTCAGCGACGCGATCCACGAACCGGGCGCGTCCTTGAGGCCCGCGCGGGCCATGGCGCGCGCGGCGATCAGGCGGGACCCCGCCGGGGCCGTCGCGTCGGCGAGCACCTCGGCGAGCAGGGCCTGGATCTCCGCCGAGCCGGCGAAGCGGGCGAGCAGCCGTTCCAGCTCGGCCCCGTCGGCGACGCCGGCCGGCCCCTTCGCCAGCCGCTCGCGGCAGGAGCCGGCGAGGGCGCCGCCCCACTCGGGATGCCGGCCCAGGATCCACGACGCCGCCTCGCGGAGCGGCGGATCGGTCGAGGTCAGCAGGCCGGCGACCTCGCGAGGGTCGAGCGAGCCGCCTTCCATCTGATCCAGGGCGATGATCGCCCCGCGGCGGACGGCCGGGTTGGGCGATTGGACCGCTTTCGCGGCGGCGTCGCGGTCGCCGATCTCGATCGCGGCGTAGATCAGGGCATGCTCGAGCTGACGGTCCGTCTTGTCGGCCAGCCCTTGCAGGAGCGCGGGCACCGCCGATGGATCGCCGATCCGCCCCAGCGCCTCGGCCGCGGCACGGCGGCCGTGGGCCGAGGGCTGGCCGAGCTTCGCCACGAGCAGGGCGACGGCATCCCGGTCGCGGTGAAGGCTGGCGACCTGGATCGCCGCCCGGGCCGTGTCGGGATCGGGATCCTCGATCGCCGACCGGACGAATGACCTCGCGACCGGGGCCTCGATCCGCGCCGCCGTCCAGACGGCATTGCGGCGGCCGAGCGGCGACGTGACGTTGTGGGGAGCGAGCGCCAGGATCGCCGCCTCGCCGCGCTTGCCGAGGGCCTCGATCGCCCGATGCTGGACGGCCGGGCGCGGGTCGCCCAGGAGCTTCGCCAGGTCGTCGGGGGAGAGCCCCTTCCAGTCGATCGCCAGGCCGCGCGGATCGGCCACGCGCGGGGCGTCCTTGCGGCGGACGCGGTAGACGGCGCCCAGGACGTCGGGCTTCTGGATCTGCGAGCTCGGGCAGCAGAGCTTGTACCAGCCGCCGGTGTCCACGACGACGAGGCTGCCGTCGGCGTCCTCGACGACGTCGGTCGGGTGGAAGTCCACGTCCGGGCTGGTGACGAACGGCTCCTCGGTGGCCGTGAACGTCGAGCCTTCCGGCTTGAGGACGTGCCGGCTGACCTTGTGGAGGTTGAAGTAGCAGGCGAAGAGGTTGTCGCGATACTCCGGCCCGAGCGCATCGGACTCGTGACGATTCAGGCCGGCGGGCGCGGCCGGCCCCATGTGCAGGAGCACGGGCATCACCTCGGGCCCGGTCCACCTGTGGCCCGGCTCGAAGATCGGGGAGTGGACCTTGCCGTAGATGCCGCCGTAGATGGCGTGGATCAGGCCGTCGCGCTTGCCCCCGCCGGGCTGTTGCAGGAAGGTGCAGGTGAAGATCCGGTCGCCGCCGGGCGTGAAGGTCACGTCCACGGGGTTGTCCATGCCGCCGGTCATCACCGGCTCGATCTCCGAGCCGTCGGGCCGGGCGCGGAAGATGTGGGACGCCTTCGAGGCGTAAGGTGCCTTGCCGGGCCGATCGATCCTCTGCTCGGCGAAGGCCCCCTTGCACCAGTAGATGCGGCCGTCAGGCCCGAGATACGGCCCGTGCAGGTCGTTGGCGCAGCCGGTGAGCGTCCGGTGCAGCCACTCCTCGCGACGGTCCGCCACGCCGTCCCCGTCCGTGTCGGTGAGCTTCCAGATGCTCGGCGGCGCGGCGACGAAGAGCGAGCCGTCGTGCCAGAGCGTCCCCTCGGGGAACATCATCCGGTCGGCGAAGACGGTCCGGGTCTCATACCGGCCGTCGCCGTCCTTGTCCTGCAGCTTGACGATCCGATGGGTCCGTTCCACGAGCTGCTTCTGGACGGGATCGTTCGAGCCGGAGGAGTCGGCGACGTAAAGCGCCCCGGCCTCGTCGAAGGCGACCGTGATCGGCCGGTCCGTGACCGGCGGCCCCGCGACCAGCTCCGCCACGAACCCGTCCGGCACCTTGAGCGTCCGCTCGCCGATCTTGAACTCGCCGGCCGGGGCGGATGCGGAGATGCCGACCAGGCCCGAGAGGAGGCTCAGCCCCACGACCAGGATCGGGCCCCGCCCCCGCGAGCGCCCGCCGCGTGCACTGGTATTCATCAAAGTACAAACTCCCTCTTGCGCGTGGAACCCGATTCACCGCGAACCGAGCGACCGCTGCGTGATCCCGCCCCGTTGCGTCAACCGCCCGGCCGTTGCCCGCGGGACGAAGGACCGAAGGGGGTATTCTACCACGGATGGCGCCGATATCACGGATGAGATGCGGGCGGCCCGGTGGCCCTGACCCGCGGGGGTTGGGCGTCTGCTATCCGCTTGGCGCAACAGGGCATGGGGCCTAGAATTTGGCGTAGATTGAATGCCAGAATTCACCGCTTCCCGAGAATGCAGAGGTTTCCGGTCAGGCTCGTCCCTGGAATTCGATCGAAGCAGCGAAGACCGGCCATCTCCGATCGACGGACCTCAGGGGAAGCAAGAGGCTTCAGAGGTGCAACCATGTCTCCTCAGAGCGTCCATGCCGAGAGCTTGTGGCAGCGTCGTCGCCGCGCCCTCGTGAAGGCGCGGAGGCTGACGAGCATGCTTCAAGGAACGATGGCCCTGGAAGGACAAGGCCTCGACAAGAAGGCGCTTTGGGCATTGACCAAGGAGTCTGCCCGCGAGCTTCTGAGCTTGGATCGCTAGCCCATGGTCGATCGGATCAAGGTCATCTTCGGTGACTCTCTTCCAGGGGAAACCCCGATCGATGATGCCTCTGGGCTGAAGATCTTCGGCCTTACCACCCGGGCGCAGCTCAACTTCGAGGAAGCTCGGAATATCCGCAAGGCTCTCCTCAAGTATTTCGGAGGCGACCTGTCTGAAGAGCTCGCCCCCTTCGACCTGGAGTGGTCCAAGGCCCTCCATCGCGAGATGTTCGGCGATGTGTGGGACTGGGCCGGGCTGTTTCGCTCCCGCGATCTCAACCTCGGGGCCCCCTGGCTCCAGGTCCCGCAGCGGCTTCACGATCTCTTCGAGGACCTCAGATTCTGGGAGACGGAAGGGATCGACCTGATGATCCAGGCGACACGGCTCCATCATCGAGCCGTCGCGATTCATCCCTTCCTCAACGGGAATGGTCGCTGGGCGCGGATGCTGACGAACATCTGGCTACACCTTCACGGACTCGCGGACATCGCCTGGCCTGCCATGGAGGGCACGACGAGCCCGATACGGGGGGAGTACATCGAGGCCCTCAAGAGCGCCGACAATGGAGATGAAGAGCCCCTCCTCAGCTTGCACCGGCAGTATCTCAGGGACGAACCGCCGCCCGCGAGCTGATGGTCCCGGCGTGTACACACCCGCCGCAACTCATGAGGGTCCGATGGACGGCCGGCGCGGGGACAAACAAGTCATGATCACGTCAATGTTTTTTGCCTCGACTAAACTATCTCTCTTCGTCACCATGACGCCCGTTGCCTTGAGAGAGTACATCCCGCGACTACACCCGTCACCTCCGGACCAACTCGGCTGCCGGTGCCGGTCCAATCCGTGGCAACACGTCTCTTGAGCTCATTCGCTTCGCAAGGGCCTGTGGTATTTCGGCAATCGAACGGACCCGGCAAGTCCCCCCCACAGCCATCGAACTACCCTCGCCGCCAGGACATGGAACGCCACCAGCGCGAACTCCATCCCCAGGTTCGCGAGGAAGCCGAATCGGGCCGGATCGGGCCCCCTGAGGGCGTCATACAGGACGTGGATGGCCGCCGTGCAGGCGAGGGCGAGGAGGCCCATGGCCAGCAGGAGCATCCCGCCGTAGGCGACATACCGGCGGGTCACCCAGTACCGCGGGATCAAGGCGCGGTGGTTGATATGGACGGCCGCGGCGAAGGTGATCACCAGGAGCAGGCTGGCGAGGACGTTCAGCCCAAGGGTCGGATGATTGTCCCGAGAGACGATCACCCAGAAGCCCAGGACGGCGGCCCAGGCCAGGGCCCGGTGCGCGATCCTGCGTCGCGCCGCAAGCGTCATCGCGCCGATACCACCTCCGCCCGCCTCGCCTCGATCCGGGCGACGTGAGCGGTGCCCCACTCGCAGAGCGGGCGGAGGGCCTCCGCCAGGGAGACTCCGAACTCCGTCAGGGCGTACTCGACCCGCGGCGGGATCTCGCGGAAATCCGTCCGCGAGACGATGCCGTCGGCCTCCATCTCGCGGAGCTGCTGGATCAGCATCTTCTCGCTGATCCCCTCCACCAGCCGCCGCAGCTCCCCGAAACGTCGCGGCGTACCGGCCAGGTTCCAGAGCACGATCGGCTTCCACTTCCCCCCCACCACCGCCAGCGCCGCCTCCAGGCCACAGCCAGTCAGCGGCCTTCGCCTCGCCATGATCGGACCTCGATTCTCGGATGATACTTACGAAAAGGTTGGTACTTGCCTTGTCGATAGCTTCCTCCATAATACCGCCCGGTGAGAGAGATCAACAGTCCCGGGGGAGGCGGATCGATGGGCAAGCTCGACGGAAAGGTCGCGGTGGTCACGGGGGGGAACAGCGGGATCGGCCTGGCGACGGCCAGGCGGTTCGCGGCCGAGGGGGCGCGTGTCGTGATCACGGGCCGGAGGAAGGAGGAGCTCGACCGGGCGGTCGCGGAGATCGGCCGTGGCGCGATCGGCGTGCAGGGAGACGTCGCGAGGCTCGACGACCTGGATCGGCTCTACGCGACGGTCAGGGAGAAGCACGGGCGGATCGACGTGCTCTTCGCCAACGCGGGGATCGCGGAGTTCGCGAAGCTCGGCGAGATCACGGAGGAGCACTTCGACCGGATCTTCGGCATCAACGTGAAGGGGCTGCTGTTCACCGTGCAGAAGGCGCTGCCGCTCTTCGCCGACGGCGGGTCGATCATCCTCAATGCCTCGATCGTCTCGATCACGGGGATGCCGGCGTTCAGCGTCTACAGCGCGACGAAGGCGGCGGTGCGGTCGTTCGCCCGGAGCTGGACGACGGACCTGAAGGATCGGAAGATCCGCGTCAACGCGATCAGCCCCGGGCCGATCGACACGCCGGGCGTCGATGGCGTGGTCGGCTCGAAGGAGGCGGCCGACCAGTTCAAGGCCGGCCTGGCCAGCCAGGTCCCGCTCGGCCGCATCGGCGACCCGGACGAGATCGCCAAGGCGGCCGTGTTCCTGGCCTCCGACGACGGCAGCTTCGTCACCGGGATCGAGCTGTTCGTGGACGGCGGGATGGCGCAGGTCTGAGCAGGCTGCGCCGCGATGAGCATCTCGGCGAATGGTTGGCAGTCGGGACGCTCGCGAAGGTAGAGTGAACTTGCGCGAGTCGGCTCGATGGAGAAGGAGGGGAGGGGAATTGCTCAGTCTCATCGCCGCCTATTCGATTTTCGCAGCCGTGCCGCTCTTCGTGTTCGCTCAGCTCTTCGTGAACGA